>NVVJ01000062.1 GCA_002402175.1 SAR86 cluster bacterium | reverse complement strand
CATTATTTTTAAGCACTGGGAACCGTTTATCTAGCGTTAGTGTGTAGCTGATTCCTTCGTAATCGCTGTCGATAACATCGTTTGATTCAACTCGTAGCCGGAACTGCTGGCCCTCGGTTAGAAAAAAGGCCGTCTGGTAAGATTCCCTATCGTCATAAGTTAGCTGAAAGCCAAGCAATGCATTGTCAAAATCACGATAAGCTGGAATCGTTTCATCACGGCGGTAAACATCCTTTTCCTGCTCAACTAGCAAGCCATAGTCAAACACCCAATCCAGATCCTGATACGTCCAGGCACGTAGGTGTGAAATTTCTATTCGATCTGATGCCCTGACTCGATTGAGCAACTCTTCATCACTACTGTATGAATTCTCTCGCGATAGCCAACTTGAAAAATATCATCTGGAAAATTAATGCTTAAAACCCTGCTTAGTAAACTATCTACCCCGACATGCCGTAAGTGCGTAAAGGCATCTGTTAAATTAATTTCACTGCTCACAATTGCCGTCCATTTTACCCACAGCGGCTTTGCCCAGGATATTGGAGCCGAGCCTCTTTATGGAACAGCCGAACTCAGTGCTGGTTTTTTTCCTGACCCCCATGTCGTCGAATTACTGGCCGGCGGCTCAGATTCAACGACAGATATAGGCACTAATTGTGTTGGCTTCATCGAAGCAGGTCAGCCTGATTACGATTTAAACTACAGCGCCGGCTCTACCCAGCTTGGCATTTTCGTCGATGCCGAAATAGACACCACCTTGCTTATTAATGATCCCCGCGGTAACTGGCATTGCAATGACGATGCAAGTTTCTTGAGCGATGCTAATCCGGGCATCGTATTCAACACACCAATTTCGGGAAACTATAATATCTGGGTTGGCACTTATAGTAATGACAGTGATGAAGGCCTTGAAAACGTCAAACTAGTAATTACCGAATGGGATGAGAACCAGTGGTCTACTCTCGACCTGGATCAGTCAACTAGCAACTCCCTGGCATTAGAAGACAATATTAATTTTGGTGACGACAGCAGTAGTTGGGCCAATGATGATGAGTGTGATGACCCACGCTTTACTGGCGATGGTATGGCTTCCTCGTTAATAGACGATGATCGCCTACACGATGCCACAGACTGTCGCGATCTGTTCAACAGCGGCAGTATCCAACTGGCCAATAGCGCGCCGTCATCATCTGTTATCAACAGCATCCGTCCCAACCCCTTAGCTAATGCTACAAATGTAGACTTTGGCGACAATAGCAGTATTTGGGCTAACAATAGTGAATGTGATGACCCGCGCTTTGCAGGCCGCGGCATGGCAAGGTTTCTCATAGACTCAGACATATATCATGATGCCGACGATTGCAGAGCTCTGTTTAGTGACGGTTCTATTCGACGATTAAGTGGCGATCAACTGATTCTAGGTGGTCGCATCGAGCGCGGCAATTTGAGAGACGGCGATGCTGTTCGTCCTAACGATAGCTACTTAGACACCTTTACTTTTATCGCAGACAGAGGGAATTCAGCTGTAATTGATTTGCGCTCAGGAGATTTTGATACTTATCTCATAGTGCGCTCCCCAAGCGGCGAAGAATTTATTAACGATGATTACGAGTCCAGCGTTGATAGATCATTGCTGTCTCTGTCTTCACTTGAAACCGGTATCTATGAAGTACTGGTATCAAGTTATGGCTCAGGTGAAACCGGAGGCTATACAGTTGAAATCGAAACGGGGGGTTCTAATTCCGATTCTATTAATCAACAGATTGGCGGCTTACTCATGGAGGATGACGATACTTATAGTGACGGAGAGTATTTCGATAGTTACACCTTCCAGGGCCGCCCAGGACAATCAGTCACTATCGAYYTGCWATCAGATGAGTTTGATACTTACGTTATTCTACGCAGCCCAAATGGCGAGCAGGAATCTAACGACGACTTCGACARCACAAACCACAGTCGWATCGAAACACAGCTATCGGAATCYGGCACCTATGAAGTTTTTGTAACTTCTTATGCCCCAGGTGAAACAGGRAAYTATCGATTGCAAATCAGCGATCAGGGAACGTCATCCGAAGCGGTAATGGCATCAAGAGACGTAATCAATCTTGATATAGGCGACAGCGTTCGGGGTGATTTACAAACCGGCGATAGCCTCTCCGATGAAAACGAATTTCAGGATAGTTATATCTTCAGTGGAAATGTCGGCGATGTAGTCACCATCGATATGACATCAACTGATTTCGATACCTTTCTGCGTTTATTAACACCAAGCGGAGAGACGATCGAGAATGATGATTATGAAGGCAGCACCGATCAATCTCTTCTGCAATTAACATTACGGGAAAGCGGCAGATTTCGAATAATGGCATCGTCCTATTCCAGCAGCGAAACTGGTGACTACCGACTCTCGATTCGTAGCGGCGGTAGTTCCAATGGCAGCAATTCAGCCAGTAACAACACAGCAATGTCTACTGAAGGCGGCCAAATCTACGGGGTTTTCATCGGTATTGCTGATTATCCTGGGGAAGGCAATGACCTTGACCTAACAGATCAGGATGCTCGCCGTGCGCGCGATGCCCTGCTCGAAGGTGCTGGAATGAACCCTGATAACGCCTACACCCTGATTGACTCTGACGCCACTCGGGCAAACTTTCAGTCGGCGCTCAATTCCATAAACGCCACTATGGGCCAGGACGATACACTGGTAATTTTCTATTCAGGTCATGGTAGTCGTATTCTGCGCCCGGACGGACCCGACCGCAGCGACCCGGATGGTATGGATGAAACTATCGAACTTTATGATGGCTCGCTTCTGGATGACGAATTAAGCGACATGCTAGACAATTTAAATGCCGGGAAAATATTACTGGTAATGGACTCCTGTTTCAGCGGCGGTTTTGCTAAAGACATTGTTTCAGCACCTGGTCGTATGGGCCTGTTTTCATCGGAGGAAGACGTGACTTCACAGGTTGCCTTCAAGTTTCAGGCCGGCGGATATTTGTCGGTGTTTTTCGACGAAGCTATTCGTGGCGGCTATGCCGACCGCGATAATAACGGAGAATTAACCGCGCTCGAATTGAGTGAGTATTTACATGCCCGCTATCGCTCGGATGTAAAATCATTCGGCACAGACGACTACGTGCGAACAAGCGGCCCGCAATCTGCTTATCAACATCTGGTGGTGGATCGCGGCGGAATCGGACCTTACAACGTGCTATTCACACAGCAGTAAACAAAGCAAAACTAAGTACGCGGCCTAGCCTACTGCAAAACTTTGAACACAGGATAGTCAGCGCTCTCCGCGCTGGCTAGTTCTTGCAAAAGATAGTGATCGAAGAAATTCCAGTAAGCTAGTCCATCATCTGCCTGTGCTTCCAGCAAATAGAAAATCAGATTAGCCAGGCGGTTATCCATCGGCACATAATAATCACCTGCCGAAAAATTCCTGTTCCCTGAAACAAAACTACCTTGCAGCCGCGAGTTATTGTGATTGTTTTGCACAAAAGACTGATGCTCAACGTCTGTTACATTAAAAACTTCGCCGGTAAAAATGGCGCTGGCTTGTAAAGTATCAACCTGAATCCCATGTTGCCTGAGCTTGTCTGCGATGTGAGAAAAATCACTCGAAAATACATAGGCTTTCGGCACGGTAGCGCTCATGGTCGCGGCGAAGGCGTTAAAATTTAACACTCCTTGTATTTCGACTATTTCAGAGCTGCGTACAAAATCAGTGGTGCCATCTTCCTTGGTAAAAGGAATGTATTTATAACTTAGCAGATTTAAAGTTTCTTCTAACGGCACCATCTCAAATTGAATACCATTTTGATAAGAACCAGACGCTGCTTTAGCAGCAACTCGCGCATCTGCTTCGCGATTAATACGCTGAATTTCGCCACCATGAACTGAAGTGTATTCCAGTATTTCTTCCACAAAAACATTGGCCGCGTGCACTCGTTTATAAAAACGGTCATGGGCAAATGTTTCGCTAAGAATTGCCATGCGATTTCGCAGTCCCATATTATTTGTAAGGTAGCGTGGCGCGTGATTGTAGGTTCTAAGTTCTGTAGGCGGCCAGTCGTGATAATCGAAACCGCCATACCAGCTAAACTCCAGATTGAATTTTTCTTTCACCGAACTCTGTATCGCTGGCAGCATTATCTGCGCAGTGTAGTCAGAAGGCTCAGTGTCCCCTGCAGTGTGATAGGAAGGTGCATAGGTAAGTGAATAGCCATGCCAGGTTCCATTAGTGGTGTGCAAATCCACCAGTAAATCTGGGTCCCAGCGCTGAATAATGTTTGCGTACAGCGCGCGGGTTTCAGGGGTTTCGACTGCCATACCATCGCGATTCAGGTCGTAGCCGTGGGCCTGACGCTGGCCGGCTAACAAAGGGCTCATTTCCTGAGAGGGTCGTGAGTTTTCCGTCATATTGTCGTTACCGTCGGCATTGTAAACCGGCACAAAGACAAGTATCTGGGTATCCAGTAGATGCTTTTTATCGCCGAATAATATATCGCGCATCACAATCAATGAGGCTTCCTTGCCCTCCACTTCACCGCCGTGAATATTTGCCTGAATATAGATTATCGGTTTGCCAGAAGCCTTTGCCTGCTCGGGCGAGCTAATTGCGGGATTAGCTAGCACCAATATAGGAACATCTTTTCCATCCTCGGTTATCAGCAAGGTTTCCCGGTGTATGAGTTGGCTGTTGCGTTGCAGGGCATCGAGCACCGATACTACCTCGGCAAAGGTAGAGGTTCTCTCGTAGTTGCTAAGTTCAGCCTGGGTGATCATTTGAGCCGTAAAAGAACTCACGTTCTCAGCGCCTTGTGACAGCTGGGCGAACAAGCTAACTAGCAAGATGGTGAACATATTTTTCATTGTTTCGATTCCAGATTTCAATCGGATTTAGATCTCGGTGGAGCAATTGCAAAGCAGGCAAAATAGATCAGCATTGCACAATATGCAAGGCATCGAACAACCACAAACTGGAATCCAGCCAACCGCCGGTTTTATTTTTGTGACAGTGTGTAACTTTATACCGAACAATCACTCGGAATCACCCTAAATTCGGGCGTTTACGCCTAAATTCCTGCAGCAGGTTTCTTGCATTTTGCAGCAAAAACTAATAGCCTCACAGGTAGTTTTAAACGTGATAACTACGCATTCAAATACCGAATTGTTTGAATGCATCTCAATAACAAAAAACGGAGCAATGTCAGTGAATCCTCAACTAACACGCCGACGTTTTATCAAGGGAGTTATATTCTCCGGTGCCGCCGTAACAACCGGCACGGGAATATACGTAGCCGCCGCTGCCCAGTCCGGGCAATCTGGCGCAGAACGCTTGATAACACTCAACATCAATGGCCGTAATCGACCTGTCGATGTACTCCCTTCAGAAACTTTAGCCCACACCCTGCGCTACAAACTCGATTTGACTGGCACCAAGATTGGCTGTAATCGCGGCGAATGCGGAGCTTGCACCGTGTTAATCGATGGTGTTGCCAATTACGCTTGCTCGGTATTGACTCACAATGTCAAAGGCAAAGCGGTTATGTCCATCGAAGGCGTAAAAGCAGCAGATGGCACCCTGCACGCAGTTCAGCAGGCATTCATTGCTGAAAATGCACCGCAGTGCGGATTTTGCACACCCGGGCAGGTGATGTCGGCAGTGGCATTGCTCAATCGCAATCCTCGACCAAGCAAACAAGAAGCCCGCGAAGCAATGTCAGGCAATTTATGCCGCTGCGGCGCTTATGAACATTATCTTAATGGCGTCCTGCGCGCCTCGGGGCAATTAGCATGAGTACTCACATAGGTTACGATTTCACGCCACCGGACATCGAAGGTAAAGTCACTGGCGAAATCAAGTACGCAGAAGACTATAAACGTGAAGGAATGGTCTTTGCTCGTTTGCTAACCAGCCCGTTGCCAAGTGGCCGAGTTGTTAGCATAGATGCATCAGAAGCACTTCGAATGGACGGTGTTATTGGTGTATTTACCGCCGATGATTTGCCTCCGGTAGCGCCTCCTGGCAATCCTGCACTGGCATCAGAATATGTCACTTACGTTGGTCAGCCTATTTTGGCTGTGGCGGCGGTTACTGAAGAAATTGCAGAATCGGCTATCGACAAAATTCGTATCGACTTCGAGCGGCGAGACTTTGTGGTAGACCCTCTTGAAAGTTTAGCGCCCGGTGGCAGCAATGCTTACCCTGAAGGCAATGTTCTGGTGCGAACCACCGAAGAAGGCCCCGAAGGCACACCGATTAGAAATGCAATAATCAAAGACATCAAGTGGCCACAATCCGCTATCGATGCAATTAAGTCTGGAAAAGAGCCCGTTGGCGCAGAGTTCACAACCGAGTGGGCTTTTGGCGATATCGAAGCAGGTTTCGCTGCAGCAGACGCGATTATTGAAGAGCCTTTCGTCACTATTGGTTATCCCCACCACTCACTCGAAGCCCGAACCGGCATGGCGTATTGGGAAAATGGCAAATGCTATTTTCATGGCTCCTCGCAGAGCCAAAGCGCAAACAATGCCGGCCTAGCTCGAATGCTGAATATCGATCTGGCAGACTTGGTGTTCATTAACGAAGCAACAGGCGGCGGATTTGGTTCTAAAATTGGCCCTTATCCTTTCATGGCCATTACCGGTAATTTTGCCCGTGTTTTAAATCGTCCAGTGCAACTACGCATTACCCGCGAACAAGAATTCTATATTGGTTCTGCTCGCTCAGGTATGCAGGGCTGGATCAAAATGGGCGTTATGGCCGACGGCAAAGTATCAGCCGTTGATCTGGTAATTGTAAATGACGGCGGAGCAACTGGCGGTGGTAGCGGCAATTCTTCTGCCCAACACGTTACTGTTGCCTATCAGCCAAAAAATATGCGCTATAGAGGAATCTCGGTATATACCAATACCACGCCTCGCGGCGCACAACGTGGCCCAGGCCAAAACGAAATGGCCGCAGTGTTGGCACCTATCGCCGACAAGGCAGCCGCCGCAATTAATATGGACCGTGTTGACTTCAGACGCGCCAACGTTATAGACAGCAGTGGTTTACAGGGCGGCAATCAGAGCCCAGTTACTAGTGCCTTTGTTCGCGAAGCTCTGGACCAAGGAAAGCGTCTGTTCGGTTGGGATGAAAAGATAAATCAGCCCAGGCAGAACGGCAATAAGGTACGCGGAATTGGCGTCGGTATCGGTTATCACGGTGCTGGTGGTCGAGGCTACGACGGCCTGGTTCGAATTGGTCCTGACGGCAAGCTCTACATCCATAGCGGAGTGGGCAACCTCGGTACCTATTCCTATGCTGGCACCTGTAGAGCCGCTGCGGAAGCATTACAAATACCATGGGATCGCTGTGAAATACTTAACGGTCGATCTGATAGGCATCTGCCTCATAGCTCTGGCCAGGGTGGTTCCAATACCATCTTTACGCATACCCGAACCAACTGGGTAGCGGCTCAGGATGCCATCACCAAACTCAAGGAAATAGCAGCAGCTGACCTTGGTGGTTCCGCCGATGATTATGAAATAGGTGAGGAACGGGTTTTCCTTAGCTCAAACTCCAGCCAGGGAATGACCTATGCGCAAGCTGCACAACGTGCAATAGAGCTGGGCGGCAAATACAGTGGGCAAGAGTATCCGGATGATATTAATCCTCTTACTCAGCTTGCGGTACAGGGATTAGCAGGTACAGGTTTGATTGGTGTTGCCAAAGACAAAATTCCTGGCGGGGGTCAACCTCCTGGAATACTGGTCGGGTTTTGCGAAATCGAACTTGATAAGCTTACCGGCAAATTTGAAATTCTTGATTACACGGCAGTCGCCGATTGTGGCACGGTTGTTCACCCCAAGAACTTCGATAACGCCATGCGCGGTGGAGCAGTCTGGGGCTTAGGTATGGCCAATCTGGAACGGCATGTTTACGACCCTCAAAATGGTCTACCTGCAAATACAGGTCTGTATCAGAGTAAGCCTCCTACTTATATGGATGTTTCGGTAGAAACAAAAATGGGTGCGGTAAATATTCCTGATCCTCAGAATCCAACTGGAGGACGAGGTATTGGCGAGCCGACACAGGGCGCTTCTGCTGCCGCACTAGCAAGTGCGATATCTGATGCTCTCGATGGACATTTGTTCAACAGCGCACCTACCACAACAGATATGATTATTAACCACTTGGCTGGTAACGACTACAGCACCAAGTCCCTTAAAACTAACACTTTCTGAGGTTATAACTAATGCCATCTCATGACGTAATGCCAAATATGGAACTGTACCAACCGGTACAGGTAGAAGATGCTCTAGCCATAGCCGATCGCCTCGCTGACAGAGGCTGGTTAGTGGGTGGTGGCCAGGACACTTATGGCTGGTTAAAAGACAGAGCTAAATCTGTCGATGCCATGATTGATCTAAGCGCTATTGAAGAACTAAGAGGAGTTCGCGATATCGATGATGGTATCGAAATCGGCGCACTCACCACACTTACGGAAGTCGCTAATAACGATATTATCAAATCTCGATATTCGCTACTGTCCAGCGCTGCTGGCCGAGTTGCCAGTCCGCAAATTCGTAACATTGGAACGTTGGGCGGCAATGTGTCGCAAGATGTTCGCTGCTGGTACTACCGCCGTGGACTTTCCTGTTATCGCGCCGGAGGTAACCTCTGTTACGCCGATACCCCACAGGGTATGAACCGCGAGCACGCACTATTTGAAACAAGTCGCTGTGTTGCGGCTAGCCCTTCAGATACAGCGCCCGCTCTGGTAGCACTGGATGCTTCCATGGTAATTCGAAGTTTAGACAGTGAACGTATTGTTGCCGCTGAAGATTACTTTGTTGGCCCTGCTAACGATATCGAAAGCACAACAGTACTTCGACCTGGTGAAATTCTTACCGCGGTAAGGATTCCATCAACCTGGGCCAATGCAACATTCTATTTTGAAAAAGTTGCTGATCGAAATGTTTGGGATTTTCCTCTGGTTAATATTGCGGCAGCCTTTAAGGTGAGTGGCGGCAACATAGAAGATTCTCGAATTGTTTGTGGCTCGGTACAATGCACACCACGTCGAGTGACAAATGTTGAGAACGCCATCAGAGGTCGTGCTAAAAATGCCGAGACTGCTGAGTCGGTAGCATCAATGGCAACCGAGGGTGCACGAGAGCTTGCGCATAATGGATTTAAGATTCCGCTAATGCAAAACCTCGTCAAGAAAGCTATTAGTGCATAGAAAGCAGTAAAAAAAACAGAAAGAAAAATAAAGGGTAAGCCGAAAGGTTTACCCTTTTTTTATGCTGGCCTTAAAGCAGGCAATTCTAAAGGATGTAATTCCCTATGATATAAGAACCGCCCATTATCAGGAGATAACAAACAAATATGCCCGTCACTACTGGCAACAGTCTTGCTTCACGTTCTTGATGTGGAACCATCATCATTTTTGCTCCTAATTCATATTCAACGGAGCCAAGCATAGCTTTTTAAGAAAAGCCGACTTTGATTTAGGTCAGTCTTACTTCAATCGAGTACGCAAAGAATCAGGGCTTAACAGAGGTGTTTAAATCAAGGCGGAGGCATTGGGAGACATGGCTTTCTGCAAGGCCTCTCGAAGTTCTTCTCGTATGAAAGGCTTGCTGAGAAATCCAGTCATACCAGAAGCCATCAGATCTTCAGGGTCTTCATGTATAACATTTGCCGTGACCGCAATAACCGGAATAGTAGAACGACTTCCTCGCATAGCGCGAATTTTTCGTACCGCCGTTACACCATCCATGATCGGCATTTGCAGATCCATCATTATTAAGTCTACGTCGTGATCAGGCAGATATTCGATCACTTCCTTGCCATTGGATACCGCCACAACCTTATGGCCATCTGCTTCCAGCAACCTTGATAGCACCATCTGATTCACAGCATTGTCATCGGCAACTATAATTGCCAACTGTGGGAGTTTGATATCGGCGCGATTAGTTGTCTTAGTTGGTGGAGCACTTGTCTTTTCCATAGGTAGAAAAACAGTAAACGTAGCCCCACGACCAGGCACGGAATTGACTACAATTTTTCCCTCCATTGCCGAAACCAGTTGCTTCACAATAGTCAGCCCCAGACCTGAACCGCCAAATTTCCGCATTGTGGTTTTATCCGCCTGCACATAAGGCTCGAACAAGCTGGCTTGTGCCTTTTTACTGATGCCTATGCCTGTATCGGATATTCGTAATCGCAAACGCTCCAGCGCTGTATCAAGCACAATATTGATTTCACCTGAACTGGTGAACTTCACCGCATTGCCGGCCAAATTCAATAAAATTTGCCGTAATCGTGTTGGATCACCTACGACGTATTTTGGAATATCGTCTTCAATTATTACTGAGAAATTGACACTTTTTTCAGTGGACTGAAATTTCAAAGGAGCAAGAGTTGTAGTAAAAAGATCGCGCAAATCAACCGGCACTTTTTCAAGTTCGATGGTATTGCTATCAAGCCGTGACAAATCCATTACATTGTTGATCAGCTCCAGCAGAGTTTCACTGCTTTGCAGAACAACATCTATCAACTCTTTCTTTTTGCTTGGTAGATCACCATCTTGGAGTAACTGCGAAGCACCAATGACTCCGTTTAATGGAGTACGTAACTCATGACTCATGGCCGCCAGAAAAGATGCCTTGGCTTGCTCAGATTGCCTTGCCTCGTTTTCTGCCAAAGTTCGATCATGCACTTCTTTTTCCAACTGCTTTACCGTGGCACTCAGCTTTTCTTCGGCGGCAGACTGCCCTCCGCGAAACACAAAGATTGCTGTGGATAGCATCAGCAGAACTAGTGAGGCTTCAAATGCGAGGGTCAGTGGCTGGGTACTTTCCGCCGTATTAGCGAAAGCAAATTCGGTGCCTATGTATTGCATATAGGCAAAAACCCAAAGAGTTATGCCAGAAATTATCGCCCAGATTACCCCGGTAATTTTTCCTGCTACCAAAGAAGCAATCGCGGGCAGACAAAGCAGCCATGCCCAGGTATTGCCTGACACGCCTACTGTAAGCATTGCTATACATATCACTACCCAGAAGGTAAATAAAGGTAGCTGAGATGCCAGAATTTGACGATTGAAATAGGCTTGAAGATAAAGGCTGAAAAATACCACCACTGTAGCAAGGGCAATATAAATATTGTCTCGCTCACCCTCGGTGAAATAATTAGAAACAATAAGCCCAATGGTAATCGGCATAACACAGAATATTGTAGTCGAAAGCGTACGCCGCTCTCGCAGACTGACCGGAGTACTCGTCGCCGGGTTTAGTCCACCATTCCACAGAAATTTTAAATGATTAATCAAAGACTTGTTCTCTTTCAGTACAGGGTTTCAAACGTTTCATCAAGAACATGGGAAACTACTTTCTAGAACAAGAAGGATAAAGGCTATCTCAATATGATTCCATGCTTTATTTGCCTGAAGAACTTTCTAAGACTATTTTGAAATTATTGCCCAAGATAAGGCAGAGCATTTGCAAATCGAGCTTTGATCAGGCTACTAATTAGCGGGATCCGTAATAAACAGAGGCGCACTTCAGAAGAAAGTGCGCCTTTATTGTAAAAAAGTTATTTCCAAAATTGATCTGGTGTTAGTGCTCGCTATGGCTCCCGCCACCATGATTCCCGTGCTCGCCCTGCGTTGCACCTGCAATCATCAAATGGTGAGCCCCGTGATGGTCGCCCTGTACCATGAAACCCATGAAACCCAGCGCTCTGATTTGTACAACCTGAGATGGATTCTCTGAAGTTACTATTAACTCTACGCCATCTGAGCGAGTATCGGTCTGAGTTTTCCATCCAATTTCCGTCATTACCTGAGCCGCGTGGGTTGGCACCATATTCTTTATGGCCGCCAGAATACGGCCCTGGCCAGTAATGAAATATCGAGCACCACCCTCAACTGACTCTGTTGTTACCTCGGCGTTAAGCGTTACCAAATTCATGTCAATAAGGTGCTCGCGAAGCGCGGCAATATTAACTCTTTCCCAGTTGGTTTCTGGATCGGCCTGCAACTGATCGACAATTTGTTTGATGGTGGCGAATGCTGCCTGGCCCGAGGAGCTGCTTGACGAGGAACTACTTGAATTGTCAGCAGCATGCATCATGTCATGCATTTGCTCCATCATTCCGCCACCCATGGCCTCGCCGTCCCCATGGCTCATCCCATTACCGTTACTATGCTGCATAGCAGAACCATCAGCATTTGCGCTTTGACTATGGCCCGAGTGATCCTGCTGAGCCAGTGACCCAGTTGAAAATATCATTAGACTCAGGGTTAACAGCGCTGCCATTAATTTACTCATATAAACTCTCCTTAAATTTCCTGACATTCGATAGGGTTAAAATACAGACTTATGCAAAGCATATTCCCAACTTTATATTGATATGCTAAGCGAATAATCGACCTTACAAATTGTGTTAGATCAACTTGCTGTCTGACAAGAAGCGGCTAGATACTTGGTAGGTGGAAAGGCTGTTCGACTCAAACGTTTCCAGCTTATGTATTCTCTTGCAAATGTGCGCGTGAAATTTCAAACACTGAGCTAAACCATGCTGGGTCATCATTAAGATTAGGAATTAGCTGAAAAACTTCACCGCCGTTGTCGATAAATTCCTGTCTGTAGTCAATACCAATTTCATGAATTGTCTCCAGACAATCTGAGACAAAAGACGGCGTAACAACAGCAATTTTTTTAACTCCCTTTTCAACCAGGGCGGCAAGATGCTCATCAAGGTAAGGTTGAATCCAGGCCTGTTTATCAAAGCGCGACTGAAACGCAAGCGAGTATCTTTCCTCGCCCCACCCTAGCGCTTTCACTATAGACTGAGTCGTAGCAATACACTGTGCGCGATAGCAATATCGATTACTTTCACCTATTTGCTCACAGCAGTCTCCAAACTGACAAACATCTCCAGAGATTGCCTTCTTGATAGTTCGCTCCGGCAATCCGTGATAACTAAACACCACATGGTCAATTTTTTCGGCCTCAAGGTGTTTTGTGATTAGTATTGACCATGCCCGAATAAATGCAGGCTCAGCGAACAAATCGTTGACGAAGTGTAAATTTGGTTTTTGCTTCCAAAGGCCAGCCGCTCGCTTTACCTCATGAAAAACAGACGCTGTTGTTGCCGTTGAGTATTGCGGAAACAATGGAAGTATCAGAATGTCGTTTACACCCTTCTCTTCAAGTTCCTGTAAGGCCTGGTGAATAAACGGCTCACTATAGGCCATTCCATTTAGCACCAGCACTTCTTCTCCTGCCTCATCGAATGCCTGCTGCACACTGCTTTGCAATCGGTCCGCGTAAACTTTTAGAGGCGATCCTTCATCCATCCAGATAGATGCATAGCTTTTCGCCGTTTTCGGCGCTCGGAAAGGCATTATGATCAAGTTTCTGAGCAACCAACGAGCAACAGGGTTCATGTCAAACACAAAGGGGTCTGCAAAAAAGTGTCGATAAAATGCGCGTAGGCCTTTGGCAGTGGGCTCGGCGGGAGTACCAAGGTTTAGTAGAAGTACAGCTTTTGGCATCGGAGATGATTTCTTGTTTTTTAGGGTACTTTAATTAAGGCTTACTCTCGGCCTTCGAACAAGCCTTCTATTTTCTGTGCGACATAGTAGAGGAACTTGGAGTGAAATTCGCCCCATAATTTACTCTGGCGAGAAAACACGAGTAGACTAACTATAGATTCAGAACACTAAATCGGAATAGACCACATGAAACCAGTTAAAGCTCTAACCCTGATCAAGCTGTTCTTTGGTCTGTGCCTGCTAAATCAGGCAGGGCTGGCACAAGACTCAGGATTAATTGCCAGTGGCGCTGAAGTCATTGAAGTAGGAAGCGGATACGGGTTTCTCGAAGGCCCTGTATCAGATAAATCTGGAGCCCTGTTTTTTACCGATATCGATAACAATCGAATTCACAAGCTTGCTACCGACGGTGGGCTGACTACCATCTACGAACCGAGCAATCGCGCCAATGGACTAACCATGGACCTGGACGGAAACCTGCTTGTTTGCGAGCAGGCCGGTCAACGCCTGGTTATTCTCGACGAAAATGGCAACATCACAGTCATTGCTGACTCTTACAATGGCCGACCATTCAACAGCCCTAATGATGCCTGGGTGCATCCTGATGGGAGCATCTATTTTACTGACCCAAGGTATCAATACCCTGCCGGGGAGCTTTCTCAGGATGGTGAATACGTCTATCGTATTTCGCCAGACCGCCAGTCAGTAACAGCTATTATCACTGACATACCAAAGCCAAATGGCATAGTGGGAACAGAAGACGGACGCACTCTCTATATAGCCAGCACCGAACTGCGAAAAATATACCGCTATGACCTCAATACCGATGGATCAGTCTCCAATCGAAGCGAATTCGCCGACCAGGGTTCTGATGGCATGACCATGGATCAACACGGCAATGTATACCTGACCTGGGTTGGCGGCGTCAGTATACGTAACCCTCAGGGCGAGCAGATCGAATTTATAAGTACACCTCAAATGCCGGCCAATGTCGGATTTGCCGGTGCCGATGGCAAGACACTCTATATGACTGCACGAACTGGCCTGTACTCTATTCGCATGAAGGTGACAGCCAGCCGGTAATCGTCGCAAATTGCCCGCCAAACCTTAATTTGAATATTCAGTTACTAGTTATAAAGTGATTCTCCCTCTCCGCTGATGCCTATTCTATGAAAAACTCACGCGAAGGCCCGTGTTACAAGGCCTACAGCGTTATTGGGTATCTTAGTAACAAAAAGCCAGAAAACAGCTGCATTCCCTTTAGAACTCAGTAGACTTAGGCGTCAGGAAATCATTGTTTCCATTTGAACAATTTCACAATTGAGGGGATATACACGTGAAAGTTACTTTAAGTTTAGCCTTTTCCGCCGTTATTACTGCATTCGCCGCTACTGCCAGTGCAGGCGAGCGAGTGGGTGATTTTGCGCTGATTGACCAGTCTGGCGCTTTGCATCACATGGCCTGGTACGACGATCAAAAAGCCGTGGTATTGATGCCACAGGCTGTTGGTGCCACTGACTCAGCATCTGTTGAAGCTCTTCAAGCCCTGATGGCAAAATACGAAGAGCAGGCTGTTAAATTTTTCCTGATTAATCCAGGTTTGCAAACTGACAGAGAAGCTGTGCAGCAGGATATCGCTGCTCTTGGTCTAGACCTTCCGGTACTTATGGACGACGCCCAACTGGTTGCAGAAATGCTGAAAATGAGCCGACTGGACGAAGCCGTAGTGTATAACCCCAGCTCGTTTGAAGTACTGTACCGCGGACCAGTTCAGGCCGATATGGATCAGGCTATTCAACAGGCTATCGACGGTGTTAAAGCCGACCTGCTTACTGTTTCCGCTACGGGCTCAATGATTGAATTTGCCAACGCAAGCGCCCATGCAAACCTTTCCTACGAAAATGACATAGCACCCATCATTGCTGAAAATTGCGCTAACTGTCATCGCGAAGGCGGCATCGCTCCTTTCGCTATGGACAGCAACCTGGCCGTTCAAGGCTGGTCACCAATGATTCGCGAAGTCATTCTTACCAAGCGTATGCCACCAGGCCAGATTGATAACAAAGTCGGCCACAAAATGAAGAACGAAATGAACCTCAGCGACGAAGAAATGCAGATGCTGGTTCACTGGATAAACACTGGCTCTAAAGTAGATGGCGAAAACGATCCACTTACTGCTTTGGTATGGCCTGACACCAAGTGGTCTCTTGGCGAGCCTGATCTAATTGTTAAAGTACCTCCTCAGTCTATACCAGCCACAGGCGTGGTTGACTATATGGACATTCCTATCGATCTTGGACTGGAAGAAGATGTCTGGATTCGTGGTAGCGAAGTCGCCCCCGGCGCACCTGCGGTATTGCATCACATTATTACCACCGTGATTCCACCTGAAGGCGCTCCTGATTTTCAAAAAATTCTGATGGATATTTTAAACGACTTACCACAAGAAAAAGCCAACTCTGTTCGCTCAAAACTATTTGCAGCTATTGCATCTGGTGAGCAACCAGACATCGGCGAAATTTTCCGCGAAGTTCCCGAGATTGATGTAGGCGCTTTCCTAGGTGCTGGCGGTGGTGATTCGGCTTCAATTGCCGGTTATGCACCTGGCAACAATATCTCACTAAATCCTGACGGTGTTGGTGGATTGCTAAAAGCCGGTTCGACTCTGAACCTGCAAATGCATTACACAACGTCGGGCAAAGAAGAAACTGATGAAACTGAAATTGGTATTTACTTCTACGCCGAAGGTGAAGTCCCTAAAGAGCGTATGTCAGGTGGAGTTGGAAATGCGTTTACTATCGCCATTCCGGCCCAGGCGAAAGATCATGAAATGGAACTGGTAACCTATATTCCTGAAGAAGCTGAAATTTACAGCCTTATGCCTCATATGCATTTTCGCGGCAAACGCATGAAGTTTACTGCGGTTTACCCTGATGGCAGTGAAGAATTGCTTCTGTCTGTTCCTGCCTATTCCTTCAACTGGCAGCTAGCTCATGAGTTGGAAGAACCTTTAAGAGTTCCAGCAGGAACCAAGATTGTAGCCGTTGGCGCATTCGACAATTCCTCACAGAACGCTTACAACCCCGATGCAGATTCCGAGATTAACTGGGGCGAGCAAAGCTGGGAAGAAATGTTCATGGGTTTTTACACATGGAAGAATGTTGATCAGGGTGGATCTGACTAGACCCTGCGTTCAAAGTAATCTAAAAAGGGTGAACTCTATGAGTTCACCCTTTTTTTTACACCCTTCTTTTAATACAAAAGATAATTCTTATTAGTTTTTCGAAGGGAATTCCTTAATATATAAATCCTGTTTGGAATAAGGAATTTCGATATTGTGTTCGATAAATTTTCGGTAAATCTCGCAATTTAATGTATCCACTACTTTGCCGCGCAACACCGGCTGATCAATCCATATCAGTAAGTCAAAATCGAGACTAGACGCTCCAAAGGTTCGAAATCGCACTTTTGGCTCCGGGTCAGCACATACGTCCGCCTCAGCAAGAGCAATCTCCATAAGTATCTCACGTACTTTATCGATGTCTGTCCCATAGGCGACGCCCACAGATACCTTACAGCGGTATTTTTCGTGTGGGCCACCGGATTCATTGATGATTTTAGTATTACCCATAACCGAATTAGGAATTGTTACTTCTACGTCACCACGGGTCAAAATACGCGTGCTGCGAATTCCAATGTGAGTTACGGCGCCACGCTCGCCGGTGTCGAGAACAATAAAATCACCGATTTTGTATGGCGCGTCAGCCATGATAAAAACACCTGAGAAAAGATTTGCCAGGGTATCTTTGGCTGCAAAGCCAATTGCTATGCCTGCAATTCCCGCCGATGCTAACCAGGCGGTCATGTTTACGCCCCAGGCCGAAAATATAAAATAAACGGCTAGCACTACGATGATGATATTTATCAGGTTCAGAAACAAAGGCAGAGTTTGGTGATGAACTATTTTTACCCTTTTCTCATTTAGTGCAAGCCGAGTAAGTAATAGACGATTCGCTCGTAGAAAAAACCCCGCCCACACCACCAGTACAAAAGACTTAAGCAAAGACAAAATGATATTGAGGTAAATTACAGGTGGAGACAAAATCAGCGTAGCAGTAGAAAGACCCAGCACCAGCAAACTGTTGTAAACGGGAGAGTGAAATAAGTCGAGCAAGTGATTATCAAACTCAAACTGCGTTTTCAGCGCAAGCCTTTTTAAGCTGGTGATAATAATCCGGTTAAAAAACCATGCCGCCAAAAATGACAGCATTATTGCTATTGCAGCTTGTATATAACGGTTATCCCCAAATATATTTAATAAAGGCGCAATAGAAGATTGAAGCTGTTCAAACATAATGGTGATCCGTTCTTGTTAGGGGGCTTCAGTGACTAAATCCACTCCAGAATTAAACGAGTGTATATCACTATAAGGGTAATCGAGCTGATAACGAAACAGCCGAAACGTGCGGGCACGTAATTCCAAACCATGTAGATTACGGCATGCAAATATCGAATGACGACAAATATCCAGGCCAAAATTAATTGGGCACGGTCTGCATAGTCAGTTAGTAGCATAATAACGCAGGCGAATAGAAACAGTGTGGGTACCTGCATCAAATTATTAAATGTTCGAGCCGGCCGTTCTACCCAATCCGGAGGAGGGTCATCAACGTAGCGCTCGTAGTAAATGCCTGTGGTGATGTTTTTAAGAATCGCGTAGTTTCGAAACACCAGCATGACCAGCCATACCAGACCGATTAATCCTATTAGCGCGAAAAAAAGTGCTAACAGGGCTTCTGCGGCGATCTCAACTCCAGAATATCGACGACAGACTAAATATAAACCTATGCTAAATACAGCAAGAACGGCTGTAACCACAGCATAAGTGGCAAGAGT
>NVVJ01000009.1 GCA_002402175.1 SAR86 cluster bacterium | reverse complement strand
GTCCATGTAAATGCCGAACGTATAATTCTCTCTGCTACATCGCTACTCTCTTCCTGCACTTCTTCGAGAACTCTGGATTCACCGATTTTAAACTCGGAAAGCTCACTACGCTCATCCGAACTTTCTGCCGAATAGACAAATAATAGAGTAAAGATATTGCCGTTAGGAAATTCTCGCTCATAGTCGCCACCTATCTCATGAATGATAGAAGATGTTTTCTCGTAATCCAGAAAATCCTCCAGAAATATTTGATTGCCGTTGTTTATTGCAAACTCCGATGACAATTCATCCGTGTCATCGTCTTCTCGCTCTAACAACATATTTAGATTGAAGTTGTCACCATTTGAGAACATAAAGGATGTATTGGTGGAGAAACTATATTCGGTGGAATTCTCATTTTCATTCTCCAATTGGCTCTCAAATAACACACCAGCAGGTGAGTAGAACATATCAGTGCCATTGCTATTCTGCTTGCTATCGTCTGCCTCAAGCGTTACTAAGTAGTTGAGCGCTCCAAGTTTTCCGTTGTAATTCAATTCGATTCCCGCGGCCCACTCGCGGTTAGAGTTCTTCTCGACGAAAGCCTGCCATGAACCATATCCGGTGGATAAGGTATCTTCCTCCAGCACCACATTAACGATTCGACCCAAGCTACGTACGTCAAGACCAGGCACGGCACCCCGAATAACTTCTATTCTGGCCACCTGCCGAGCTTGTATTCGGTCGAGAACTGATTCCACGTCATTCGATTTGCCAGAGACTCGTCGACCATTAATTAATATCTGATCACCGGCACTGCCGAACCCTCGTTGCTCGCTATCTTCGTCCCCGCTATCAATGATGCCCTGAATACCTGGAATGCGGTCCAGTTGGTCGCTGGCGGATACAACGTTGAACTGACTGAAATACTCGGGCGTATAAATAACACGATTTCCGGCATCGGTAACTGACACCCCGGGAGTGTCGATTAAGATATCTTTAGCCAATTGTTCCTGATCTGCGGCTGAGCTCATCATATAGAAAAAAGCGATTACATATGTAGAGAGAAACAAAGGTACTTCACATGTGTTTTTGGTAGGCAGTAGTGATTTAATACATTGCACTCCTATGTTGTATAATAGAGTTGAAGGTTTCGAACCAGATCAGTTAAGTTGCACCTGGTCAGTAAAGTAGCGATTGCAATTCCTTGTGATAACCGGTATTAGAATAAACAATAAAAAATAGACATAGCCAGCTATCTCGATATTATCCTCCGCCACCATTGCTATGATGCATGAACTTATAGCCACCACTGTTACGGCAGAGCAGCTAACAATCATGCGATGACAGAACTGAATTTCTATAATATTTAAACGAAGTTGTTTCTTGAAGCGCAAGGAATTTAAATACAGCGCCATTATCAATAAAGACAAGAAGATGAAGCCTACTGAAAAATACAGAAATAAATCTGCTATGCCAGTGTTCTCCCAGCCAGAGTTGTCAAAAACTTCCATACCCAGCCGTCCGTCAGATAAGTGTACGACGGTAGCCTGAGAAATCAGCTTAATCGGGTACACGAAAATCAGTACCAGCATCACTAATCCAAGGCTCAGGTAAATGGTGACCCCATCCTGCAAACCGAACGTACGTGACCAGATAGCATGAGCCATCCATACTGACCCAATTAAAGTGGCACTAAGAAGAAATGCCGGAATATCCCTAGACAGGACGAAGAGTTCCGGAGGACTTTGAGGTACCTCATCAATGCTGATCACAAGCATAGTGAAAGCAAACGCAAATGCCGCATCAACGAAGGTCTCGATACGACTCATGTTCTCACCACGAAGTATACGTCCCTGGTAGCGTCGGCAGGTCGCCAAGAACGTGTCTGATAATGGTTCCATCTTCACACTTCGGTTCTATAGCAATCTAGCGATTGCTTTTGACGAAGCAAATATTTTCGTAAGCTACTGGTGATATCTACGCAGTCAAAAATACTCAAGGACTTACATTGACAGTAACGTAGGTATCACTATAAAGACCGCCATCGTCAGCGCGCGCCCAAAGCAAATATGTGCCAGGCTCATCGAAAATGACGGTAGTGGTAATCACCCCATCCTCTGGCAACTTCGGAGGCATCCATAGAAAACTCCAGGGTGAATTTGCTGAAGGCCGAGTATCTTCCCAGGGTTTAACCTGCTGAGGCTCGAAATTAACTATCTCCTGAACCGGCTTTTCGGTTTCCGGCGCTCGGTAAACATTCCAGGATAGGAATAGACCATTATTTTTATTAACGGTGGGTCTTGGAGGCACAATCATCATTATCTCCCGGCGAAGTATTGCAGGAGTCAGGAAAATCGCCGCGGCCCCTGCATCTTCCAGAGCCTCTTTCATAGGATCAATCGGCTCTGGAACTCCATCATCAGTGACACGCGCTTGAACAACCAACGGCTTTCCTACTTCAATAGCACGAATTCTATCTCCAATTACCTCTAAAACGGGCGGGATATTTGCTCTCGTTCTCACATCGGAAGTCCCTGCCCCCAAGGCTCCGGTTTCAGACATGATGACAACATTGTCTAGTTTGTAATCTTCTCTTAGTGTTCCATACGCTTGCCGAGATAAACCATTCGGGGACGTTACTTCCCACACTAGCTCATCATTTTCATCAAAGTCAGAAGGCACAACCACATCAAATGTAAACCGGTTTCGCCGAGGTAAAAAATGAGTCGGTTGCCCTCTGTCTACTTCTCCCGGAGAAAAGAAGTTGTTCTCCCCTATTGAAATATCCAATTCTTCTTTCCAGTTATGGTTGAAATACCCAAAGGTCAGAATCGTATTACCTTCTTGATTAACTCGCCATCCTTCATAGGCCAATTCAGTATGTTGACCACTTTGATAGGATTGAGTCGCGTACTCATACGGAAGCTGTGCCACGGCTGTGTTGAAAAAAATCGGCAGGATGATTGTAAGTAACGCAACTTTTACTTTAGTAATATCTTTACGCTCAAAATTCATAATTAAGTTCTTGCCCTCTCAGGCAAATCTCCTTCTGTAAAAACTGCTTTAACTAGAACGATTGGACTTCTATTTCTATTGACCTATCAAATAGACCGTATTGCAAAAAAATACAGCGACAGGGCAAGCGAGCTATCACTTCACTCCCTGATTACAAATTCACATCGGATTCCACAGGCCAAACCAAAGGAGTCAAGCACAGCGGACAACCAATAACGTGATCATTTGGGCCAAGGTTTCGATTTTTTCTTCGCACTTCCATTTCTTCGAAAAATTGCTCATCGGTCATTTCTACCCTAATACCCAAATCAATGAACATATTGGTGACAGACCGGTTACCGGAACCCTGCCAGTTGCGCGGGTCGGGAACATTGGGATTATTTTTTGTGTTATCGAAATAACCCGTAACATGCAGAATGGTTCCTTTGGGTAGTAGCGGGGTATAGTCTGAATCAAAAGGATAGCCTCGCACCCAATTGTGGTCGTAGCCCACACAGGAAATCGTTTCCTTGGAATAACCCCAAATTGCTTCAAGGCACATGCGTTCACCAGGTGCATGCAGATGAGGCTCGAAGGTAATAACTTTGGTATGTTCATCTAATGTTTGGTAAGCGTGAATCGTCTGATTACTCCCATTGCCCTCTACGCTGATATCAGACCCATTACCAAGGATGCTGATGTCAGATTCGTATTTCGGCTTGTAACCCCTGGGATGAAACCGGAATCCGATTTCCAGATACCCTGTGGTGTCACGACCATTCGAGTGCATGTGCACTGAATCAGTAAAAAAGGCAGAATTTGCTTTTAGTAATGGGCCTGCATCGGGATCAAAAACATCGCCATTACGAGCTACTTCGTGCACTGGCCAGGACACGGACTCATCAGGAATCACATTGCCGTCTTCGTCCAATTTTTCAGTTCGCCAGATCATGTGATGAAAAATATATAGACCRCCCACCGTATCGGAGGTGYCCTCACCCTGGCCTACATCGTTCACTTCAACAATTTCAACTGACTTKACATATCGGTCCTCRGTCATTCCTGTRGGCGAGCTTCCTATATCACCCCACCAATCAGGACGRCCACCTTCCATGAAGAATTCCGGGGTCTTGACGATAAGRTCYGGYTCACCCAACGCCCACTTRATACTGTCATCGAAAGYAAGAGGCTCTGGGGCATCACTCACATTACCCTTTGGTGTTCCGTTGCGAGCCCARGAAGAAATWGCRGCGATYTGCTCATCGCTRAGTGAMGGATCGCTCTTGAACTTCTGWATTCCAATATTCTTTTCCACATACCAGGGCGGCATRGCACCRGCTCGATCGCGCAAGGCRGTCTTATACTCGATCAAGCCRGCATAGGGCGCAACYTGCTCGTAGGTCACCAATGGCATCGGCGCGACTCCACCTTCACGGTGACAATTCTGGCAGCTTTGCTGAAGAATTGGCTCGATATCGTTATGGAAAGTAATTTCTCTATTTTGTGCATTGACCGACGAGGCGGCGGCTAAACAAATTAAAATGAATCCAGCTACTTGCAATTGCTTCATTGTGATAGTGCTCCAAAATTCAGTGGCGTATTCTTGAGGTTTCTTCCATCGAGCGAACTAAATCCCCCCCTCGAAACCTTAAGCAGCACTATAGTAATATGAGGAAATGCTGGACCGCCTCCTTATAACTGACTATCACTGTATGATTTCTGAATTTCATATTTGACTAGTTGCTAGTTTTTTATTATGTATATCAATATGTTATATCTGTAATTTCAGAATTAAGAAGTTTGCCACTCGAGGCTAATTAAAATTTTTCTAGTTTCCTAATTGAAATGATGCCTGTAATGAGTTTTCTAAATGCCCAGCATGAGTGCTTAAGCAAAATATAGACGGCAAAGCAGAATAGTTAAAAGTCTATGCTTCGAAGTATTCTGCTATCTATCTGTGCATCCGTACAAATAAATCATACTAATACAGAGTAATAATCGCCTAAGTCTTATGCACACAATTAACATCTACATATCCATGCTAGCAATTTCCCAATTTATTTTTCTCGGAGCGCATTTCTTAACTCATCAAAGAAATGCTATTGGAAGGCTCGTCGCACTCTTTAGCCTATGTGTAATCGCCTATTTGCTCGACGACTCTATCGATATCGATCACAGCTATAACTTCATTGCAGACTTAGTGTTGGGAGAATTGCCTACTCTAGCGCCATTCTTGCTCTGGATGATTGCAACTTATCTGTTTGTTGACGAGCGCAAAGAACACTCTCTCGCATGGGTTGCTATTTCCTGTTGTTTTATTCTGGACACCTACTTGGAAACTTCCTTTCCAAATACACAGGGGCTCCGTCCACAATCTCTAGCCTATGTCATTGCGCGATTTCTACCACAGCTAATTTTATTGAGCTTTCCTCTTCATGCCATTTACTTAGTTATTCGTGGTTATAAAATGGATCTCCTTGAAGAACGCAGAAAATTGCGCATAGCTTTTGTAGCCGGACTGGGCGGGGTGATTATTTTTATCCTCACTGGAAATATCATCAATGATTTTTTCTATGAGGGACTTGAGGAAGCAAGCGAGCTATACGTTCTAATTTCTTCTTCTAGTTTATTTGCAGTCGCACTTTTTTTGAATCTTGAATCAATCCAGACATCCAAAGATCTAATGATAATCGTTTCTGAAGACACACCTGGAAATGATACTGATGAATTTCCTGTGAATACAGTGGATATGACTGATTCAGAAAGCGCGCGTGCTATTCAGCATGCAATTGTTAACGAACATTTGTATAGAGAACCAGGTTTTACAATATCTGACCTCGCCGATCACTTGAACTTATTGGAATATCGAGTGAGGAAAATTATCAATAAATCAATGCAGTACAAAAACTTCAATCAATTCCTGAATACTTACCGTATTGAGGAAGCATGCTCTCTCTTAAGCAGCACCGAGCTACCAGTTTCACACATAGCTATGGATGTGGGTTACTCTTCACTATCCGTTTTCAATAGAGTTTTCAAAGAGCGGACGAACGAAACACCTTCGGAGTACAGAAAACGGTATTTACGGTATTGACAAGTTAACTACCTAAATCGAGAAATATTTCCGATTAGGCATTTCTATATTCCCACTGCTTTTTCCACGATGAAAAAGCACGCGTTTGAAAAACTCTGTAGTTTTCTGCTGATACCAAGTGACGTCCCAGATTGAAGGAATTAATGGCCAAATCTATACCTGTCGTTGTAATATGCATTTGGACTCTACTTATTGTTAAGTGTTTTAGCAACAGATTCACTTTGGCACATCGTGATATCGACAGGCAGAGGAGTTCATTTCATTCGTTATGTTTCTAGCGAAGTACGTTGGCGACTGAAAGATCACATATTTGTAATAAGAAAACCTCTAAAGGACGCAATTATGAATGACTCACTATACGAACGACTTGGCGGCACTACCGGAATTGAAAGTATCGCAAATGACCTTGTGAATTTACATTTGGCAAACCCTGCTATAGCACCTCGATTCGCAAATTCAGATCCTGCCCAATTGAAAAACGCAGCCGCGACCTTCTTTATAACAGGAACTGGTGGACCAGAGGTATATCAAGGCAAAGATATGCTCGCCGCACATAAAGGCATGAACATATCTGCAATAGAGTTTATGGCTGTTCTGGATGATGCATTGAAAGCCCTCACAATGAATAACATAAGCCAGCGCGAACAAGAGGAAGTTCTTTTCATTTTTTATAGCTTGCGCTCCGACATAGTATTGGTTTAACTGGCTGAACATTGAGAAACGTAAAACACAGCAAGCTACTGTGATGTCAATAATCCTGTTTTTTGTTAATACTGCCATTAGTGATCACAGTCATCGTCGAGCCGGTAAAATTTACGGGCTGGTTTAAGCTATTCAAGTCACCAGGAAGATTGGCGCAGTAATTTAACTCACTATTAAGGTCACCATGAATCCCATATCAATCGGCAAACTATCTTCTGCTACGAGTGTAAACATAGAAGCTATCCGTTATTACGAGCGAGAAGGTATTCTCCCAGAGCCATTAAGGAATCAAGGAGGTTGGAGAATTTACTTCGGCGAGGATGTAAAGCGGCTAAAATTTATTCACAAATGTCGAGAGCTTGGCTTTTCCCTAAAGGAGATTAAAAGCCTTTTGTCGTTAGTTTATTCTGGAAATTTCACGTGCAAAGAAGTTCATGATCTCACACTGGAGCATGCCAAGAAAATTCATCAGAAAATTTCGAACCTGAAGAAAATGGAAGCAGTGTTAGTTGAAATGGCATCCCAGTGCTCTCGGGAAAATGTACCGGACTGCCCAATTGTAGACAGTTTGTACCACTAAGAAAACAACCTACTGAACTTGCGAATCAATGAGCACGCGGCTTAGTTTGTCAGCAGAGATTGGCCCTACTGACCGAAACAATTCTTTACCGTCTGAATTTAAAATTAGTAATGTAGGCATTCCAACAACCCCGAAATAAACTGCACTTTCAGGATATGCATCGGTGTCGACCTTGATCACTACAAACTCATCTAAAGCAGATTGAACTTCAAATGACTCTAAGGTTATCTCTTCTAATGCTTTACAGGCAATGCACCATTCCGCATAGAAATCAACGAACACATATCGCCCCATCTGCCTAGCTGAACTTACCCCAGCAAGAATTGGTTCCGGAATTTCTCCGAGAACTTCGTCCATACTGTCTATATCAAAATCCTCAATAGCGAGTCTTGGAGTATAGCCAAGCGACTCTATCGCGACATACATTTGATCGAGCGTAGTACGAGCAGCATCGTACTCTATAGTAAATGCATCTCTATCGAGTATCATCTCAACGCTATTTTCAGATTCTATTCCTGGCAACTCTGACAGAGCTGCTACGACACTCTCGGGTCAGCTCATTCAAGTAACGCCGCCACTGCTTTTCATCATGCCTTCGACGAATAGTGTCACTTTGGAAAGTTCAGCCTCCAATACCGCCGCCTGAACTGATAGAGAAAGTAATAGTCCAGCCAAAAAAACAGACATTGAAAATGTTGTTTTAGATCTAAGCTTTATCATAGTAAGCATTTAGCTCTTTGCTGCGCAAATTTGAAATAAACGGTGAAATTCTAATACCTGTACCTACTACAGATACAAGCTACTTTCCCAAACCCATTTTCAAGCAAAGGGGTCAGAGAACTTTTATTAGTGGATTGCGTTCGCTGAAGAATATCTATCGAGTTTTTGATCTCACTTTTCGAGAACAAGAACAATTATTTTCGGCGCTGTTAGATTAAAACAAGTCAACATGGCCAGCACACCCTAGTATGAATGATATAACAACCCTGCTACTGTGTGTCTTAGTGGCACGAATAGTTTTCAGTAAAAAATTTGATGTCGATTACTAGGAGAAAAAAGCGAAGCTGATTTGCTGCTTTCTTTGCCTACAACAATTATATAAATAAAAAAGGGCTAAATACATACCATGAGCAACTCTCTAAAAGACCGTCTTTTCTCTGATCTTGACATCGACTTTTCATTAGTTACAGATTCTGACCTATTAGAATCTTTGCAAAGCACTACCGGATCTGCGCAAACCAATTCAGCTAAAAAGGGAAAAGCCAACTTCACTGTGGGATCTGATAACTCCGATCAACTTAATGGCGGGGGCAAGGACGATGTATTAATCGGCGGTGCCGGTGATGATGAATTGAACGGCCGAGGTGGCAGGGATGTTCTACAGGGTGGCGCAGGTGCAGATACCGTGAAGGGTCAAGGGGGAGACGATTTCTTCATCTATCGTCTTTCGGAAAACCTTGATGGCGCACACGATATATATGACGGCGGTGGTGATACACAAGGTCCTGAAGACAGCATATGGTTTGTGCTAACCCATGGTGAATATAATTTTTACGGTGCAGAGCTGGAAGCCTATAAAGCTGATTTAGAGAGTAATAACAAGTCTCATGGATTTGCGCGTAGCTTTAACGGGATCAATTTGTCGGTTGATGATATTGAGAGCGCTCAAATAGTACTTACCAACCGCGCCCCCACTGCAAATGCAGATGATTTCATAACAGATGAAGACAACGACACTACAACAACTGATATCCGCAATAACGATACAGACCCAGATAACTTGGATGAGTTAACAGTTTCAACCTTTGATTCCCTCAGTACAGATGGGGCCGCTATTACATTCCTGGGCGATGGACTATTTAACTTCAACCCAAACGGCCAGTTCGAATATTTGGCAGTCAATGAATCTACAATAGATAGTTTCACTTATACAATTTCCGACCTGGCCGGCGCGACATCAACCGCGACCATTTCAGTGTTGGTTACGGGCGTTAATGATGTTCCTGAGGTATCAGACACCGATGTAATCGGTGCTGTTACGGAATCGATCACCCCTACTGGCGATTTGACTGATAGTGGAACATTAGATTTCACTGATGTTGATTTGTCTGACACTCACTCTATTCAACCAATAGTCGCCTCAGCAGGTGCGCTAGGCAGTTTGGCAGCCACCGTGTCAACTGACACCACTGGCAGTGGTTTAGGTGGTGTTATCGGCTGGGATTACTCTGTCGCGGCAACGGATGTCGAGTATCTGGCAAAGAACCAAACTAAGGTTGAGAGCTTCTTGATCACTCTTGACGACGGTAATGGTGGCACAGTTGATCGTACGGTAGATGTGACCATCACCGGCACTAATGATGTCCCTATAGTCTCTAGTGAGGATGTAACAGGTGGTGTAACCGAGCTGGTAATAGCAGTTGGAAATCTGACCGACAACGGGACTCTCAGCTTCAGCGATGTCGACCTGACTGACTCTCATAGCATTCAACCAGTCACTGCTTCAGCTGGCGCCCTGGGAACCCTGACAGCCAGTGTATCTACGGATACCACCGGCAGCGGCAACGGCGGTGTGATCAGCTGGGACTATAGTGTTCCAGCTACGGCTGTAGAGTATTTAGCGAAAAACCAAACCAAGGTTGAGAGTTTCTCGGTAACTTTAGATGACGGCAATGGCGGTACAGTCACTCGCACTGTTGATGTAACGATTACTGGCACCAACGACACACCTGTAGTGGCTACATCAGATCTAACAGGTACCGTTACCGAACTTCTTATCCCTTTTGGAAACATTACTGACGCCGGCACTATTGGTTTTAGCGATGTTGATCTGACTGATCAACATAGTGTTACACAAATCACTGCTTCTACAGGAGCTTTGGGCTCTCTTACCGCTAGTGTATCCACCGATACTACAGGCAGTGGAAACGGCGGTGTGATCAGCTGGAATTACAGTGTCTTTGCAGATGATGTTGAATATTTGGCCAAAGATGAACTCAAGATTGAAAATTTCACCCTAACATTTGATGACGGCAATGGCGGTACGATCACCCGTAGTATCGATATCACCATTGTGGGTACACCAGACATTATCACCACTAACAATAGTTTTTCTCAATCATATTCAGCTGTTGATCAAAGCTTGTGGAGTTCAGGTGGGGGGTTAATCATTGAAGATCATAGATTCCTTGGGATAGATACGTCATTTAGTCTGGACATAGATGAAAGCGTTACATTAGCTATCGAACCGCATTTTCATGAGGGAGAGGCACCTGACTTACATTTTCACTCAACAACGGTTTTAGGAGTCACAGTTTATAACCCCGTGCCTCATGTTCATGATTCAGGATCATTTCCGTCTGTGCATTTTCACGATGCTGACATAGTTGGAATAGATGCATCGTTGGATTTTGATCTGAAAGCGGGGTTTCAATCTGATTTCGTTCTTACTGGTGGATTAGTTGACGCGACTTCCAATTTTGATATTGATGTGCAGACAATTTTTAATCATCAAACGGATGTGCTGACATTTAACACCTCTGCGAGTTTAACAAGCAGCTCGCTCCAGACAGAAAGTCCAGGGGCCACCTACAACCTTGACTTCATTTTTAACCTCAATGGGTCGGCCGATGCCACCATAGAATCCTACGTGGGCGATGCCGAACTTTTTGACACGAACTTCAATATCAACGAGACGATTGATATCTTTGATTTTGATAGCGATACAGACCTGGCGATAGACACTGATATACTTTATGACATCGTCAACCTGGCAATTGAATTTCCCAGCATCGACACCAACGGCACCGGTGGTAGCACTATTATCACATCAGGAGAGAGTAGTAATTTCCTTGAGGTGACTTTGGATGCAGATCAGTTAGTGGCAACAATAGTTAATGTTGCACTAGGAAATTCTCCTGCCAGCACTATCAATCCCTTTGATTTAAACTACAGCATCTTAAGTGGAGTAGCATCCGCAAGTATTGAATTGCTGGATCTAGATTTTTCAGTAGGCGCAAATTTTATCCAGGAATTCACTCTCCAACTCAGTGGCCTCGAAGGAACTCTTGTCTTCACTGAACATGATACGGACCAAACATTGGACTTTACCTTTGGAGATTCTTTCGATATTACTAATGCAAGCAGCCATGATGTAAACAATGACGGAGCCGTCGATTATTATATCTTGCTGGACCCGGCCGCAACATTGAGAAACAACACTGACCTTGGTTTTAATGTTGGATATCAATTAGACCTATTACAAGCTGAAGCCGAAATAGACATCACTGTCGCCTCTGAGAGTATTTCAGTGGGCCCTGTTTACAGTATCGGAGATTCGGTCCCTATTACTACTGTTGGTCTGCTTGACTCCACTTTTGCATTGAATTTTGCAAGCCAACAATCTGACTTCTTAACAGCTTAGCCCAAGAAAAGCGCAACAAAAAAAGGGGTCGTAACGAATAAATTTTATTCGTTACGACCCCTTTTTTTATTTCTCCTTGTTAAGTTTTGGTTCTAGTTCCGACCAATAGAATCACACATTTGAATAACACCCACCCGGCTACAAATGCCAATGGAATCACCCAATATCCCAAATGCTCCTGCATGTTCACAGTATTTCTAATTACCCCAAAGCTAAGAGAGGTTTCACTAGTAAACAAGCCCACGTTGCCAGGAAAAAATGGTTTAATAAAAGCCATTACAAACAAACTAGCACCAACCAATGATGCGAGAAAAATGCTGATACCACGTAGTGTGCTCTTGATCCAACGTAAGACAAATAATAGTAGTCGCATTTGTAGCTTTTCGAGATTTTCACTTTCAACAGACCCTTTTACTTCAACATCCAACTCCGCCGGCTCTATCTCAAACGCATTCGCGATAGCAGTACGCGACTGAAGCGATGCGACTCCATCCGTTTCAATCCGCTGAACTGTACGCATACTAACTCCAGCTACGTCAGCAAGCTTTTCCTGTGACCAGGATTTCCTTAGTCGTAGTTCCCTGATTAATTCGCGATTAACGTTCATTTCCATAATGGGTTCTCCCAGGCCTCAAATACTCGAAACAGTATTCTGACCGAAGAATCCACCCTCCTCTACGACACTATTATGACAATCATATGCCAATTGAATTTATCTACAGTTTTTGCGGTAATTTCTGCCAAATCGAAGAAGTTAATGTGACTTGATCTTCGAATTCCTCGCAACAATAAGCGTGAAATCACTAATGATCTCTCCCGTGTTAATCAACGCTCTCTCTTCTTCAATTAGTGATTCAAGCAGCGCAACATGCTCATCTGAATCAGTGAAATTACCAGCAATATCATTGAGTACTAGCTGAAGTAGTGTTCCACCAAAATCTCTCTTCTCTACAATCTCAAAATTATTTTCTAATGTTTCAATTATATCTCCAGAGCGAATTGCCTCTGTAGGATCAATAGCATTCATGTGATCAATTGTCGGGCGGGATATTTCTTCGACAAAAGTGTTACTACGAAGACCTATTCTTAGTTCATCCGGAATTAAGTGCAGCAATCTATTGGCGTGGAAAAGTTGATTGTCTGTCCATTGAAATTGATTTGGCCCAACAAATTCGTTAATCACAAACAAGCCACCTGGCTTTAACGCTCGTGCGACCTGGGCCATGTAATGCTCTAAATCTGCAATATGATGAACAGACTGAGAAGCAAAAACTGCATCAAAATCATCTTCAGGAAAAACATGTGTATTCAAGTCAGCAACTTCATACTTAATAATATGAGAAACTCCAGCTTCGTTGGCATTTTTTCTGGCAAGCTCAATTGCTCCCTGCGAAAAATCGAATCCCTCAAAGCATTTGCCAATCTTCCAATGCACGCCTTGAAGTTCTAGAGCTCCCCCTCCACAGCCTAATCCGAGCACCCTAGCCACTGGCTGAGGAAAAAAATCTCTGCTGATAGCTTCAAGCCATCCCGTTTTACTATTTCCAGCAACTGCCGGATTAATGTAATTGGAAATAATAAAAGGGTGGTCACTCCATGCCGTTGGTCTGGCTTCTTTTTCAAGTCTATTTGCCTGATCACCCCAGTGATCTATTGTATCGAGCTCTTCTCCATGTTTATCAGGAAAAAATCGTGAAAAAATATTTTTGAGCATGTATTAAACCCATTAAAATCAGGACTTGCGAAGAGAGAAAGTAGCAGCTGCCTTCTACCGAATCAAACCTGCTTAGGTTCTGAGTTGACCCGTCTTGAATCCATTTCTATCTTCATAGAAAAGAATGCAGAGTAAATTGAAATTCAATATATTCTGAACTCCTTAATCTATTGATCAACTTTGATCTCAGTTGTTTATTAATTCCTAATTTGTCTTGGCGAACCTATAAAGAGAGAATTACTTGATCGACCACCAGTGGCCAGTAATTTAAAGGTTAGTTTGTAACTGGATTCTGCAATTTTCAAAACTGTAAGCATACCAACGAGGCTAAGATTAGGCTCTGGACTACGTGTCCAGGTTCCAATCGCGCTAGTAGAGCCAATATTCTGTGAATCAATCTCCCAGCCTTGTGCATTTATCTGATCCTCAAAATGTGCATAGACCTCGTTAATACCCCATTCAATATTGAGATTGGCTTCCGTCTCTGCCTCATTATTAGAGCTCGAAAAACCTGAGCCGCTAATAAATGCAGCGAATGGAGGCAAAGCAGCATCATCGGGCGCTTCCATACGAGGGATATACTCACGAATTCCTATGTTTCTGTTTCCCATCATGACCATACTCATTTGAATCTGTTCGGCCTGTTGAGCACAGTTCCCCTGATTATGATTTCTGTAAACAGAGGCGCTCAAGCTTATCAAATTAATATTATTCACTTCAATGTATGACACAGACAAATTGCCCAAGCTGTCATGACACAATTGGTGGTGTACGGCGCGCGGTTGTGGGCTCAAAAATCCATTCTCCCTAGCCCCAGGAAAAGGGACGTCGAATTGCACGAAATCAACATCTTCAAACGCAGAAACGATCAGCAGTATCGCCTCATCTTCTGCCTGTTTGGTGGTCAAAACCACTCTTTGGGAATACCCTTGATCGACGCTCCCAAGAACTTCGAATCCATTCGGAATTTGGAATTTCGGGAATTCATCAAGTATATCGATGTAAATTCTGGTCTCAATAGTAGTTGGGTTTGTCAGTAGGGCTTGGGCCAGTTCGACAGGGATAGAGCCCTCAAATTCAGTTGCAGCAAACAACTGGAAGGCTGAAAATGAGATTGCTAAGATTGAGAGTAGGGATTTTAATATATGCATGCTTGGCCTCCAGAAACAGTTGCGCCCAATGGATATGACCGAATAGATTTTATACACCATTAACCACGATATTCATAGTATCCGTGGGTCGATTTCAGATATGGACATTAACTTACGGGACGTTTATTCTCTGCTGTTCAAATACACCTGGCACCCGGGGGAAGCACATCATGGCCAAGGTTAACGCCTATTCAATTGGCAGAAGTAAGGAGGCCGACATTCAATTGAATGACCCTACCGTATCACGTGTCCATGCCGAACTAGTTATCACGCCCAGTGGCAAGTATTACCTCACTGATTGTGGCAGTAGCGGTGGCACCTATACTCTACAGGGAAATGAAAAGGCAGCGATTAAACAAAGTTATGTGGAACAATCTGACAATCTTAGTTTCGGTGAATACCATACTACAGTACAACAATTGGTAGCGATGATCGATGACCCGACTGGGTTTGGAAATTCCGATCATGGAAAAAAAGGGAAGAAGGTCGCACCCTCCCCCCAGGATGATCTACCTGAAGGTCCAGTAAAACGGAATCCGGCCTCAGGCGAAATAATAGGTGAATAAATACAATGCAAATATTTGAAAGCCAGTCTAATGAAATAAACCATCGCCTGGTTGTCTTTGGGGTAAGTCTCGTTGTTGGTGTTGTCGTCGTGACTGTTCTTAGCTTTATATTAGGCAATCCTGAGTCGAAGGCTGGCGCATTTTTACTCGATCGGCATACAGAAAGTTTTATGTATCCCTTTACCATTCAGAATGTAATGTGGGTAATGTTCTTCGTTGGATGTGGTGAGCTTTGGGTTAGATTCAGCCAATCCAATGTCGAAATCAGACAGGTGAAAAAACAGTATTTGCCCGAAGATGAATCTGCCATGCTGCGCGCTCAAGATCTCGGGCCTGTTTATGAAAAGGTAAAGCCTTCAGCAGGAGAACAGGGATTATTTTTGCAGCGCCTGATTATGCGAGTAATTCTTCAATTCCAGGCTAGTCGATCTGTCAATCAAGCGAACACCATTTTTAATTCATCACTGGAACTTTTCCAACATGAACTGGACTTAAAATACAATATGCTTCGGTATTTAGTCTGGCTTATTCCAACTTTGGGATTTATTGGAACCGTTGTAGGCATCGCCTTTGCTCTTGATTATGCCGCCGGAGTAGAGGACCCGCAGGATCCAACACTGCTGGCTGAAATAGCTGGCAGACTGGGGGTGGCGTTTTACACTACTTTACTTGCGTTAATCCAGTCGGCGATCTTGATGTTCGCACTGCACATTGCCCAGGGCAGGGAAGAAATGTCGCTCAATTATTCCGGTCAGTATTGCCTGGATAATTTAATCAATCGCTTGTACGAAAAGTAGTCCAATCACTTTTATATCTAAGAGGTCAGTATGCCAATTTATAGAGGCCCAGATGGAAAGATTATTGAGGAGCGCACAAAACGCATTCAAGATAATAAGGTTACGAATCTAAGCCAGTCATCAGCCGCGAAATCAAATACAGTTGATAGCTCCGAAGACTTAACTCAAAAAGTAAACCACCTCTCTGCCCATGCAGAAAACACAAACAATGGACACGCAAAGCCAAACACTGACGAAGACAAGACTAAGCTTTATTTTGCTGACAATGTCGTCGGCAAAGAAGCCAGTGCAGAAAAAGCCACAACACAGAAGGACTCAGACCCTGTTGTAGGTTGGTTGGCCATAATATCTGGGCCGGGAAAAGGCAATGTGCTGAAATTTGGTTATGGCTCCAATCCAATAGGCCGTGGCGGCGGAGCAAGGGTAAGTCTGGATTTTGGCGACGAGCAAATTTCTCGCGGCGAACATGCAATCATTACCTATGACCCCAGAGGCAGAAAATTCTACATACAACATGGCAGTGGAAACAATCTAACTTATCTCCAGGACGAACCGGTTCTTGTGCCTACGATGCTCAAAGAGCGAGCACAGATCACGATAGGCCAGACCAAATTGATGTTTGTATCTCTGTGTGGTGACTCCTTCGACTGGCAAGATCTAAAAGACGGCACTTCGAATGAGCAGACCTAGCGAAAGATTCGGCGCATTACAGTCACAAGGAAGTAGAGATTATCAGGAAGATGAATTCGGCATTCTGGATGATCGAGACCTTTCCAGGGTTGATAGTGAGCATACATTACTGGTGGTGGCCGACGGTATGGGAGGCCATCAAGCCGGGGCAACTGCAAGTAAAATAGTTACCGAAACTTTTATCGATGCTTATCACAATTGCTCAGGCACAATACCCTCTCGACTTCTGGAAGGATTGCAGCAAGCGAATAGCCACCTCGAGGAATCAACCAAAGAAAACTCCGAGCTTCAGGGCATGGGCACCACTATAGTCGCTGCCACTGTCACCAATGATGGCCTTCACTGGATTAGTGTTGGTGATTCACCATTGTGGATATATCAATCAGGTGAATTAAAAAGAGTTAATGCAGACCACTCAATGGCGCCTGTGTTTGCTGATATGGTGGCATCGGGGAGAATGACCAAGACTGAAGCTGCTACCAATCCACAGCGTAACGCACTTCGATCCGCGCTGATGGGAGATGAGCTGGGATTAGTAGACGCATCACTAGAGCCACTGCCGCTGTATTCTGGAGATTTGCTTATATTGGCGTCCGACGGAGTGATGACACTATCACAGAGTCAGATCACTTCTGTTTTAGAACTAAGTAGTAAGGAGAACAACGAAGTCCTGGTAGGCAAGTTGATGAACGCCGTACTGGCGCAAGAGAAATCTAACCAGGACAATACAACAATATTAGCCTATTCCATCGAAGTAAAAACTAATGACCAGGATACAGTAATCCCTGCTAGATCTTCTCAGGGAAATCTCGAGATTCAATGAAAAGAAAAAATCGCGAAATAAATATTTTTAGCATGTCGGCACTAGACCTGTTTGCGTCGGCGCTCGGCGCTTTTATTTTAATCACCATCGTTCTGTTTCCCTTTTATCCAAATACCGGAGATTCCCCCGAGCGCATTGCCGATGTGCGCGCCGAAGTTGAAGCCGAAATTCGAGCTCTCGAAGTTGCTTTACAGGCGGCGCAACTCGAGGCGCAAAATAACCAGTCACAACTTTCTGCCGCAGTAACTCAGGTAGCATCGATACAGCAGGAACTAGGATCCTGTTCAACATCGCTAGACGCAATTGAAAATGACTTTGATTCCTGCCGCATAGCCATGGCACAGACTTTTGTACTGGTTGTTGTGTCCTGGGGTTCCGCCGACGATGTGGACTTACATATTATCGACCCCAGAGGCAATGAATACTATTACGCAGACGAGCGCTTCGATGGTTCGGAGGCTGCTCTGGAAGAAGACAATACTCGTGGGCCAGGCAATGAAATTTGGCTAAGTCCGCGAGCAATTCCAGGAGACTATGAGATTTATCTTAATATGTTTTCAAAGAGCGACGATGCGCCTGTTAGTGTAAGAGGTTCAATATTGCATCAGGAAGGCCGCATTGCATTGCCAGATACTTCATTGAGTTCTGAGGGCCAGAAGCCTTTGGTCGCCACATTTACTGTCTCCGAAGAAGGCACTGTTACAATCAGGTAGAAAGGAATTATGAGCGATCACCCTAACGCCTTACCTTCTGGATTTCACATTCAGGAATACGAGCTTGTTCGCACACTTGGCAGCGGTGGGTTTGCAATTACCTACCTCGCATTCGACAACAACATGGATCGAGGCAGTGCAATAAAAGAGTATTTACCGCGTAACTTATCGAAGCGAGAACTCGATAACACTGTCGTTGCAAACTCCATCGAGGCGCAGGAAGAATTCGACTGGGGGCTGGAAAGGTTTCTCGAAGAAGCACGTACACTCGCAAAGTTCGATCACCCAAACATAGTAAAGGTATATCGCTCCTTCTCGGCCCATGGCACCGGTTACATCGTGATGGAATATGCTGAGGGAGATACCTTCTCAGAATACCTTGAACGCAAGGGCACGTTGAGCGAAGCAGAATTAAAGAAGATAGTACTTCCTATACTTCAGGGTTTAGAAAAGGTACACGCGGCTGACTTTCTACATAGAGACATTAAGCCGCTCAATATTATTATTCGTGACACCGATGACAGCGCTGTACTAATTGATTTTGGTTCCGCTCGACAGGCAATCGGCGAAAAAGATAAGCACCTAACTGCTTTGGTTTCCGGCGGCTACGCGCCTATTGAACAATATTCCTCTAGAGGCAATCAGGGGCCCTGGACCGATATTTACGCACTTGGCGCATTGTGTTATCGAGCCTTAAGTGGAGAAGACCCCTATGCCGCTACTGATCGAATTAAGAACGACCCATTAGTCCCTATAAGCACGCGTTGCAAAGGCAAAGTATCCACCGAATTTTTAAAGGCCATCGATTGGGCGTTAACTGTCGACGAGCAAGAACGACCACAAAATGTCAATGAGTGGATTCGCGCAATCAATGGAGAAGAGCTAACCACGGTCATTTCTAAATCGACTACGGATTCTAGTAATAAACTCAAGAAGACAATCGTTGCTGCTGTTGTATTGGTTGCAGTAATTGGCATTGGCGCCATGGTTATGCGTACAGGGTCACCAGCAGATGATCAATCTGATTTACCTGACAACCCTGCTGCGACACTAGAGCCTGCCGCCTCTACAGAGGAACAAACAGAGTTAGCAGACGCAACTAGCGCCATAGATACAGATACATTAAGTGATGACGATCTCATCAACGAGGCCATTGCCGAGTTCGCTGCATACCAAATACAAAGAGCGGCAGGAGATGCTACATCTCTACAGCTAGAGCCGGAAATGATCCTCATCAGCCAGGGTGGTTTCGAGATGGGCGATACCCTTGGTGACGGTGACAGCGATGAAGGCCCAGTAAGAAGCGTTAATTTTGAGCAAAATTTTTACCTGAGTAAATACGAAGTGACCTATCTGGACTATGCACGCTTTGCTGACGACACCCAACGCGACCTACCGCAAACAAGTAATTTTGGTGTCGAAAATAAACCGGCTATCAATGTAAGCTGGAACGATGCCGTGGCCTATGCACAGTGGTTAGGTACACAAACCAACCAGAGCTACCGTTTACCAACAGAGGCCGAATGGGAATATGCTGCAAAGTCGGGTTCAAACACAAATTATCCGTGGGGAAACGACATTCAAACAGATCGCGCAAACTGTGATACCTGCAAAGTAGACAACAGCGAAGATGGCACTGTAAAAATAGGCAGCTATGCAGCGAATTTAGGCGGACTGTACGACATGCATGGCAACGTATGGGAGTGGGTGCAAGACTGTGCCCATGATGGCTACGTGGGTGCGCCAGAAAACGGAGCCGCATGGCAGACCGACCCTGACTGCTCACGAGTACTTAGAGGCGGAGCCTGGAATAGCACCCCCTACCAGTTACGTTCGTCCTACCGTAATTGGCGGCCGGCATCAGAATCTGCGAATACGATTGGATTTAGACTGGTCAGGGAAAACTAGAAACAAACCAGAAGCGGAGATAAAACTCCGGCTTCGTGATTAGAAATAAACTGGGTTAGATTATGAATCTAAGACTGACATCAACCATCAAACGAATTGCTTGTTTCTCCATTTCCTTGGGGTTTGCTACGGTACTTTCTACCTGGGCTACTTTCGTTTACCCGCAAGATATATTCGATGATCCAAATTATGGCTCTTTAACACTCAGCGCGGGATTTACACCCGACCCTCAGGTTAAACGTCTTGTAGCTGGTGGTAGCACTGAGTTTGATACTTGCGTCGGCTATTTCTCTGGTTCACCCGATCTTAATCTACACTATGAGCCAGGAGATTTTGACCTGGGCATTTTTGCAAAGTCAGGAGTAGATACAACTATTGCAATTAACGCTCCAAATGGTGACTGGATTTGCAATGATGACTCGGACGATATGAGTGATAGCAATCCAGGTGTACTAATCCGCAACCCACAAAGTGGCCTTTATAACATCTGGGTTGGGGTATATTCTGAAAGTGATGCCTTTGAATCAGCTAGCCTGGCAATCACTGAACTGACTGTCAGTGATTGGAATGACATGGACCTGAGCGAAAATATTCCAGATTCCAGTAGTCTGGATATTTTTGCCAATCCCACTTATGGCTCGTTAACTTTGGCAGCGGGATTCTCACCCGATCCATCGGTAACTACGCTAACCGCAGGTGGCAGTGTAAGTGCAACGGAATGTAGCGGGTACTTTACCGCATCTCCAGATTTGAACCTGTCTTACGAAGCCGGCAACTTCGCCCTCGGTATCTTTGCAAAGGCTGGCGAAGACACCACAATTGCCGTCAATGATCCTGACGGCAACTGGATATGTAATGATGACTCTTCCTATCTGACTGACTCCAATCCTGCCGTATTGATCGAAGACCCTTCTAGTGGGATTTACAACATATGGGTCGGCACCTATTCCGAAACCGGCTCTCCGTCCACTCAACTTGTCATAACTGAACTAGGTACAGCTAACTGGGATGGGCTTGATCTTGATGCGGTATCTGATCCTGAGCCCGAACCCGAGCCTGTGCGCGTAATTGAGCCTGAACCAGTCGATGATGTCGTCGAAATTATCTTACTTACACCAAGCCGAGTGCAATTTGGCAGAAAGAACAACTAACAAATTCCAAGATCAAATGAACTGATTACTTAAGAATTTTAAATTATGAAAAATCATCAAAATTTATTGCTGACATTTACTCGCTACCTGACCAGCTTTGCATTAGTGGCTGTATTTCACACTGGATCTTTAGCCAACCCGGATGTAGAGAAAATTGAAAGCTCTATTGTCCGGGTTGTAATCGGAGGCCATGGAACTGGCTGGGTTGTTAGTCCAGGTGTTGTGGCAACAAACTGGCATGTCACCAATGGCAATACCACCTTTGATATTTTTCCAGCGGGTACCAATCAGGAATATCACGGAGAACTAATCTGGCAAGGTAATTCTGATCGCGATATTGGTCTGATCAGTGTACCTAATCTGGATCTAACACCATTTAAACTTCGCACCGAAGACGCCATACGAGGCAGTGATTCGTACACTGTAGGTTTTCCAGGTCTAGGAGATGATCTGACTGGCCGTACCAATTTAGATGTCAGTGTTTATGGCGGCACAATCGCATTGGTTACAGAGAATGTTGCTGGTGTAAGAATAATCCAGCACACCAACATCGTTAATGCGGGCAATTCCGGCGGACCATTACTTGACGACTGCGGGCGAGTACTGGGACTCACCACCTGGGGTGTTGAAAACGAGCAATACTCTGCTGATTTTATCTGGGCCTCGGTACATGTGGCCGAGCTAGCAAATCAACTGGACACGCTGGGCATACCCTATGAAACAGACAATTCTCCCTGCGCAACTGGGGGCGCATCGGCAGCGGGTGTAGAAGCGCTTGCCGAATTAGGTTTCCTGCAAGATCAGTTGCAGGACCAAATCGGCGACCAGGAAGGTGCTATGGACTCTCTAGAACTATTGGTTCGTAATTGGGGGATTGGCCTCGGAACTATTCTAGCATTGACCCTGGTACTGGCACTGCGCAGGCCTCGACAGCAATTAGTTCGCGTCTATGATGAAGTTAGCCGCCGTATAGGGGCGGCAGGAAAGACTTCAAGCTCAAACCAAAGCGGCTCTTCAAAATCAAGATCTTCCGTGGTTAGTCAGGGAAACGCATCTGATATCGTTTTTTCTGGCTCAACAAGCGCCCATAATACTTTCCGCTTCGAATTTTCTATAGACACATTGAAACAAGCCGGCAAGGGATTGAGTGTAGGCCGTTCCAATGAGTTGTCAGACTTTGTGTTAGCCGACAAAGAAATTTCCCGCAGACATTTGCGTGTCTCCTCCCTCAGTGGCAATCAAATTCAGATCGAAGATCTAAATTCTTCCAATGGCACTTATGTGAACGGACAGTTGATTGCAGCATTTAAACCCCGGGTGCTAAATGTCGGCGACAGGGTAAAGATAGGCACTACGGAAATCGCGGTGTCTTCGGCGTAATCGAGTAACGAGATCAGCACTGCGAATAGCATCTATCTGGATTTTTCTGTTAACCTGATTAAAAGAAATAATAATTAATAGGTATAGATTTCGATGAATAAATTCTTGCTTAGTGCTTTGCTGATAACTGGCTCTATTTTACCTGACGCCTCTATCCAGGCACAAACAGACTCTGATGTTAACGAGGTTGCTGAACGTCTTGCGCTTGCTGGATTGGCCAAACGCTACTGCTCCGGAATTTGGGTGTCTCAAAGAGAAAACGACGAAGCGTTGGAAAACAGCGTTTTGTTAGGCTCTGAACTGACCGATCAATACCACCGTGGCGAGCTTGGTTTTGATATCGACAGCTCAAGCAAGGTCATCACTGCAACAAGAAATGGCGTAGCTTCTAGCGCACGCCATTTTGGAGATCAGGGCTGCGTTATTTTACGTCCAGACTCAATTAATCCACTGTTTACTCCACGCGAAGTGCTTAGCACCTTACCCAACGCTACAACTACTGCCTGGCCCATGGGCGACTTGTTACCAACAGCACCTCTTGCTAGCGACATTGATATCGCCTTGCTGGATCAGGCGTCAGACACATTTTTTTCGAATGAGCAGGATCGCCGCGCTGCTTTTTTAGTGATACATAAAGGCAAGTTGATCAAGGAAACCTACGGCTCCGGGGCCCACAAGGATATGCAACTTGAGAGTTGGTCGATGGCCAAGAGTATGACCGCAACACTGATCGGCAGACTTATTCAGATGGGGCATCTGGAACTGAATGATCCAGCACCTATCCCCCAGTGGCAACTTCCTGAAAACGATCCGCGAGCGGATATTCGTATTGCTGACTTACTAAGAATGTCTAGCGGTATCCGATTCAGCGGGGGTGGCGCAACTCCTGAGCAGATGTCAGCTTCCTATATACCTGGCCAGCAAGATCACTTACTCGGATATGCAGCGCCAATCAATATCTTTCATTTTTCTGCGAATCAAGATGCAGAGTTTCCAAGAAATACCGTAGGACGATACCGTAACTCAGACCCATGGATACTTGGATATGTAGTGAGGCGACTTGTTGAGAATACCTTAGGCGAGGAATATCTTACCTGGCCACAGCGTGAACTCTTTGACAAGATCGGAATACGGAGATTCATTGCAGAAACAGATATCTATGGCAACTTTATACTCAGCGGATATAACTACGGTACGGCCCGTGACTGGGCCCGTCTGGGCCTGCTATACCTTAATGGCGGTGTAGCAAATGGGGAGCGGCTACTGCCAGAGGAATTTGTAGATTTCGTGCAATCTCCAGCCCCTGCATGGGACCGACCAATTTATGGTGGCCAGTTTTGGCTTAATCCTGCAGACGACTCAGGTGTTGGCATTAGAAGACCATCACTTCCAACTGACACATATCATGCAGCAGGCGCAGGTGATCAGAATACCTACATTATTCCATCAAGGGACCTGGTGATTGTCGTAATGAGCCATCGATCAGGAGCAAACCTAATGCCAGATAGATGGAAGCGAGAAGAAATAGCACTGGGCCTTGCTGTAAAGGCCGTAGACCCTTCCTGGGTGTATCCTGAAAGGTGATCATCGGGTAGAGCATCCTCACTCCCTAATAGTAATTAATCACATAAATGATCATATTAGCTATTAACAAGTAATCCGTTCTTTGCAGCATTGGTTAAAAACTCAAGCACCGCGACTTCAGGCGCTGTCGGCAATTCAAAGGTCTTCTGAATAAGTTGAATTATATCTTCCACTGTGTTTTCACCAGTGCAAAGCTCCAGAATTACAATAGCGGACGAATTCAGTCGCTTTTCTTCAGCTAGCGATGGACCGGAAACAAAAAAATATTCATCCTGTTCGCGAATTTCAAGTTGCTCCGATTTGAGTGGGAATTTTGGTATTGGAACTGGTGTTTTAACAGCACTACTTCGAAGAAATTCAAACTCATCGTCAGCGTTGTAGCGCGGGTACCAGGCGTAGTTTTTGTCAGGCTTTAACCAATTCTCGCCGTAGAATGCAGAGAGTACCTGACCAAAACCAGTGGGAACTAAGAAAGATTCATCATGAAAAGTATGGGGAACCAGCGGCAGTACTTCTTTTGACTCTAGCTCTCCTTTTATATCCGGGTAATGATAGTACTTTCCGCCTCTGGCCCAAGTTGTCCAGATATCAAGATTAAAAGCGGCACCTTTTCCAGATTCTGTTTCGGGCATTACACGAACATGAATCTGCCCTTTAGAGTTTCGGCGTACAGAAAAATTATGCTCCTCTAACACGGCGACAATATACTCATGCTCTTCCAGTATTTCAAAATCCAATTCTTTTTTTGAAAGATAGGCCAGGTCAACATCGTTGTCGTAGTTTATAAAATCATTCTGACGGATTGCGCCCAGCAGTGTGCCCCAGGTGAGATAAAGCTGGATGCCAAATTCGTTACTAAACAATTGTTCAAGAGTTTTTATGGAGCTGACAAGCAACGTCAGCTGTGCCGCATCGTATTGAGAGAACACGCCCCGCTCTGACGTGTTCGATGATATGGGAGAACTACTCACTAAATAAAGAAACCGGCTTGTATTAAATTAGGAGTCGGTACTTGAGTCGGCACTTCCTTCAGAATTGCGCTTTTTACGGGCTCTAGCTTGCAAAGCCAGAGATGCCAGCCCCAAACCAAGTAAGGCGACTGCTGCTGGTTCTGGTACTGAAGCAGGAGGTGATGCACTGGTTGATTCTTGACCACCGTCACTACCCGATGCTGAATTGGCTTGGGCTTGCACCTTCCGTATTGTCAGGGCTTCAAGACCTATGACCATTGGCACTGCGAATGCTGAAGACTTAACTACACGACTTACAAAATCTCGCCTTGATGTATTCACAGAAGAAAGTAATTCTTTATCCTTAGTTGCCATCTTGCACACCTCTAATTATTATTTACGGCAGTTAGTAGATTGCTATAGTAGGTCGGCGCTGGTATTAAGTTTCGACATGCTATTGCTCAGCCCACTCAAAGTATAAGCTATTAATTAATGTGCAAGATTCATACCTTTGATTAAAAAATATAGATAATATTGATCAATATCAATAGTTTAACCATTTGTTGGTTTTTTCATTAGAACGCCAAGTAATCGAATTTGTAATAAATCCTGACACTTGAGTACAAACATCCATGTTTTGTGTAAAATTTTCTGTCACAGCTCTCTTCATTAACCAGCAGGCTACGCGCCACGATCAATAAGGACCGTCAGGATATAATTGAATGAAGAAACAAACGCGAATCATGGTAGATATGTCCACCACTTTGTTTCATCACGGGCATGTACGCTTACTTAAAGCCGCTGCTAATCTTGGCTACGTAGTTGTAGCGTTAACCACAGATGAAGAAATAGTTATCAGCAAGGGCTACCACCCTGAATTATGTTATAGCCAGAGAAAAGAAATTTTGGAAGCCATTCGCTATGTAGATGAGGTAGTGCCAAGTAATTGGCTAATAAATGAGGCTTTCCTCGACCAACACAATATTCAACTACTGGTACACGGGGAGGATAATTGTAATCCAATCGCACCTGAACGATTGGTCCTGTTGCCTCGCACCAAAGGAATCAGCAGCGACCACATTCGTGAAGTAATTAGAAAGAGCTCGAAACCCTGATAGAAATTATTTTTGATTAAGTGAAATCTCGGAAAGCAGAAATTGACTAAAAATATTCCAGTAATGATTGCCGTTGCACCTAATGGCGCACGAAAAACTGAACAAGATCATCCACGCATTCCACTAAACTCAAAGGAATTGGCAGTATGTGCTGCTGCCTGTTTGGAAGCTGGCGCCTGCATGATCCACCTTCATGTTCGAGATGCCAACAACGCTCACACGCTCAACGCCGACAGATACATAGAGGCGACAAAAGCGATACGTGACGCCGCGGGAGATGAACTGATCATTCAAATAACTACGGAAGCCGTTGGCATCTATAACGTTGAACAGCAAATACAGGCCGTAAAAGACGTAAAACCTGAAGCTGTATCGCTGTCCATTAGAGAGTTCATGCCAGTTGGTAGCGATGAAAAACAGTCAGCTGATTTTTTTAAATGGCTATACACCGAGCGAGTATCGCCACAATATATTTTGTATTCTCAAGAGGACATTTGTCATTTCAATGATTTGCATGCTCGAGGAATTATTCCTGATGATAATCCCGAAGTTCTATTGGTTTTAGGCCGCTACTCCGAAAACCAGCAATCGAAACCTGACGATCTTTCGCCCTTACTGAAACCGGTAAACACCAGCTGTAACTGGTGGTTATGTGCTTTTGGAACAACAGAGGCTGAGTGCATGCAAAAAGCTATAACACTCGGAGGGCATTGCAGAGTGGGCTTTGAGAATAATTTGCTATTACCCGATGGCAACCTGCTTCCCGACAACGAATCGTCTGTCTCATTGATAGTGGACATAGCAAGAAAAGCCGGGCGAAGCCCTGCATCGCCTACTGAAGCTCGGCAATTAATGAAGATGCGATAACTTCAATCTTCGCTCTCTTAAGCTGTTGAAACCTGCTGATTAGCCCTTGGAGCCGCCCTCAATTGAGTTTAGAATCGAATTCATACAGAAGGACACTCAGYAKRAKGAYAYYSMGWATRMTSAWRWSKYKAATRCYCAWKRSYKTRMTKSYSRKYKSSSWGSYYKKKRGYWSRCARRMYTKYAGYACACAAAAYYTCAGTACACAGAGYCTTCAGRACGTAAAYACRCAACTATTGTTGTCAGGGGCTAGTGTGTTTGGCGAAGAGGTTCAGGTTWCKSAGCCCAGYCTGGACGAGATACTGGCCATAGACGATGAAATGCGCGCCTAYGTCGAYACMCGKCTCTCCAAYGTRGCTTWCGATGGCGCYAARCTAAGACGCTTAATACAGGCRATGATCGATGACGGCCTTCTCAGYCTGRATTACGATGCTAATCTGAGTAATTCGGCTATCGAMACATTTCATCAACGMGCGGGSAAYTGCCTTTCSTTTTCCAATTTATTYGTWGCACTGGCAAGAGAAGCCGGGCTTAAGGTTAGCTTTCAGCTGGTTGATATACCRCCRAGYTTTTCTACCGATGGCGAACTCATTCTGCTGAACAACCACATCAACGTGGTGGTCGAAAGCATACGAATTGGCCCCAATTTCACTCGCGAGCACGTAGTCGATTTCAACACGGCAGAATACAATGGAAATTATCCAACGCGCTCTGTGTCAGACAATTACGTATTGGCGCTGTACCACAGCAATCTGGCGGTGGAAGCAATGACTAATGGTGACTATCGCAAGGCATTTACAAATTTAAAGCAGGGCATTAATTTAGAGCCTGGTATTGCAGAGCTGTGGATCAACCTCGGCGTATTTTACTCACGCCATGATCAATATGAATTTGCTATTCAGGCATACCAGCAAGCCCTGATAAACAAACCTAATAGTAAATCGGCGCTAGGTAATCTTGCCAATGTCTATGAGCATACTGGTCAATTTGATCTCGCGGAACAATATCAAAAACGCGTTGATCGATACCAACAACGTAACCCTTATTATCACTACTTTTTGGCAAAATCAGCCTATTATGAAAGCGACTACGAGTTGGCATTGCAGCAGTTAAAAACCGCAATTCGTATGAAGAATGATGAGCATCAGTTTTATTTTCTTGAAGGCTTAAGCCAATTGCAACTTGCCGACCAAAGCGCTGCCGATGCCAGTTTTGTTAAAGCCAGAGATACTGCCCAACAGCAGAACCTGGCACAGGCTTACGATGGCAAACTGAAACTACTTCGAACAAACTCGCAACGCTTATAGAACCCGCTTCACACGAATCGATCTACTGCCGCTGGCCTTCTCCAGAAAAAATGCACCCATGCGGCCGCTTCGAACAATAATCTGGTCACCCTCGCGAATTCGTAAACTTCTGGAATCAGTCTGCTGCCAGGTATGGCCATTGTCCAGTCGTACTATCAATCGATTGTATGCAGCACTAGAGACATCCTCCACCACCGCTTCGATATAATCCAGCTGAATCACACCAATGTCTTCCTCAATGAATTCCCGCGTAACCTCTTCAGTTGCGCCGAACAACCGAACTCGTGTTTCTGGACTCACTTCCGGCCTGACTCTAGTAGTACCTGAGCTAGCTGACGATGGTGATATTCCTGTAGCAGGAATTTCCTGAACCAGTGCCGGCACAGAAGTGATTACAGGCGTAGTTTGACTACTATCCCCGGGCTGTTGAGAATCAACCATCGCGTCATAGCAGGCCACGCGTGCATTGACGTTACTGATGTTTCGGCATTCACCAAGAGCACTGATTTGCGCGAAGACAGAAGTTGATAGCAGGCTAACTCCACAAAGAATAAAAAAGGCTTTCATAACGTACTCTCCTTAAAATAAAAAAAACCCCCAGGATTACTCCTGGAGGTTTTTATATCACACCAGTTTAATTACTAGAAATTAAACTGAACACGTGTGTAGAAGTAACGACCTAATGTGTCATAGCTAAACTGCAACGTGTTCATGTCGTCGTAAGCTGTAACATAAGGAGGCTCTTCGTCTGTCAGGTTACGTACACCAGCGGTAAACGTAATGTCATTCCAGTCGTAGTAGCCTTGCAGATCCCAGTAAAGCATGTCATCAGCTTTGTTAACCAAATTAGCTGGTGAAGCAGCGATGTCTTCGACTTCGCTCATGTACTTGGCTCCGATATTCACACCCCAGTTGTCCCCGTTAAGAGTAGCACTGTAGTTTGTCTGCCATTCTGAGAATGCAGCCGGGTTACCATAAGCAGGATCGCCACCGAAATAGCTAGCAAGCTCAACAACATTACCGCCAGCAAATGGCAGGTAGTCGTATTCTTTCAGGTAAGTACCAGTAGCTCGTAGAGAAACTGTACCCAATGCTACGTCAAATCCGTAGTCAACCTGAAAATCTATACCACTAGTGTTATAGCTGGCCAGGTTAGCCTGAGATTGAATAATACCGGACAACTGCTGATTGGCATTACGACGAAGTGGAGCCGTAGTGCTTGGAGTTTCGTCAACACCAGGAAATGCTGGCCCAACGATCAAGGCACACAAAGGATCACTAAAGCCCGGGCTTGCGTAACAAGCACTAATTACTTCAGAAGTTGGTGCAGAACCAACCGCGTCAGTAATTTCGATGTCGTAGTAATCGACTGATATAGTCAGATTCTCAATTGCAGAAGGCTGAATAACAACACCAAAAGTTGTGGACTCAGAAGTTTCTGGCTCTAGGTTCGGGTTACCACCTTGAAGGGTAGTTGCCTGAAAAGTTGCCAGGTTAAAATCTGGTGCAAGTCCGTCAGCCTGACAGTTAGCTACAACAGTTGCATTCGCGCCCGCTGCGCCGTATTGGCGACATGGGTCGGTGTAAGTTTCTGCAGATTGCTGCTGACCTAGGAATAACTCGCCTATATTCGGAGCGCGAAAACCTTCAGCGAAAGTAGCACGGAAGCGAACATCCGCTATCGGCGCCCACTCTACAGCCACTTTAAATACAGTGTCTGAGTGGGAAAGGAAGTCTACGTCAGTGTAACGAGCTGAGGCTTCAACAGTTAGAACTTCAGCCATAGGAACGCCGGAAAGAATTGGTAATACAAGCTCTCCGTAGAACTCGTCTACTTCGTAGTTGCCCGCAGTGGTTTCACCTGGAGTATAAATAATCGCTCCAATTGACGCACCGCCGTCTGGATTAGACGAAGCGGACTCACGACGGTTTTCATAACCGATTGCCCAGCCGATGTTGCCGCCTGGTAATTCAAACGCCATATTGCCAGTCAAGTTAGCCTGGAAGATATTCAAGGTTGAATCATTCTTGGTGTTTACCGCAGTAAAACCAAACCGATCCTGCTCTGCTGTCATGCTGTCGACGATGAACGGGTTCCATATGCCTGGGCAACCAGTTGTACTGGCGGCGCACAAAGCTGGATCAAGCATCTCTTCGATTGCAGGGCGAACCGCACGACCAAAGTTACGACGACCATCTTCCCACTTGGCGAGGTTGTAAGACACATCCCATGCCCAACCGTTATCCAGTTGACCATCAAGGCCTAGGCCTATACGCCAGGTGTTCACGTCCTGAGTAAAGCGACGTCCACCAGACTCTGTGAGTCGACGTGAAACAGACACGGACTGAGGAGTTGTACACTGTGAGTTAGTGGCACAAAGTGCATCACCAAAAGGATTATTGGGGTGAGTTGAAGGAACCAATGGTGCCCAGAACGTACCAATTGGAGCTAGCAACTGATCAGACTCACGGTTGCTGTAGTTAAGATCCAAACTCGCTGTAACTGCGCCAAAAGGGCTGGAGTCAAACAGTTCATAGTTAGTTGCCGCATAGGCACTGAATATGTCCTGAGGAGTTTGCAGATAGCTCACTGCTGCATAGTTAAATGCATCAGCAGCTGGATCAAACGCGCGAGATACACCGCCGTCTAATACTTGTGCGCCAACAGCGTCTATTTGAGGCGCATATCGTGCAGGAGTTGTAGTTGGACTACCACCACAGATTATCGAAGAGCCCTGTTCAAACAAAGGACATGCGGAGAATGAACGGTCGCCCTGTCCAATATCATCACGCTTAGTCATTTGCGCACTCATAACGAAATTACCACGATCAAACGTTGAACCGAAAGTAATCGCAAAGTTGTGCTGTGCGCCATCGTCTTCGCCAGTTATGTCATAACCGTAGTCAATATCTACACCTTCGAAGTTCTTCTTGGTGATGATGTTAACAACGCCGGCAATCGCATCAGAACCGTAAACAGTTGATGCGCCGTCGCGTAGTATTTCTATACGCTCAACAATAGCTGTTGGAATCATGTTCAGGTCGACAAAACCACCGGTAGCTGCAGCAGCTGGACGCTTACCGTCAACTAGTACCAGAGTTCTGTTAGGACCAAGACCACGTAATGAAACAGTAGCCAGACCCGGATTACCGTTGTTAACGCCGGCACCGAAATCACCGCCGTTTACAGATGGCATGTCCTGGAGAAAATTCTCCAGAGTCAGGTTACCTGCAGCAAGCATATCTGCTTCAGTTAACACTGAAATAGGGCTAATACTGCTGGCGTCGCTACGTCGAATACGCGAACCCGTTACCACTACTTCTTCTATTAAGCCGTCTTGCGCTGACACGGTGGGAGCCGTGCCTAGTGCACCTGCTGTGGCCATAGCTGCAAAAGCCATAGACCAGGCAGAAGCCTTCTTGTTTAGTTTGAACATTTAAGTTCCCCCTTATAAGTGAAAATCCAGACCAAAACCTACAAGATCTTGTGCCCAGATTTCTTATTTTTGAATTTTGCAGTTCAACATCTGCTACTACTGAACTACGTGGCGCGGATTCTACACTCCTTGTTCTGAAACAAATAGTCACAATTGCAATTAATTGGGCAAAAACAAGGGATTAGTGGTCTTTTTGTCCCTAATTTGTCCTGTTAAACAAATCAATTACTACTTTCTCCATTGTTTGCGATGAAATACGCGCAGTTTTCATTTATAGGCGGTATCGAAGCAGATTTGACGGAGGTTAGTGTTTTGCTCATAAATTTACTGTAAAACAGTATATTATTATTGTTTTACAGTAAATTTCCAATTAAACTATGCTCATTAGCAGCCTTAACAACTCGGTGAAATATGAATAATATTGTTAAAATTCAAAAGGTTAGTGTGATAATGAAATTCTTATGTGGAATTGCACTGATTGCTCTGCCAGCTTTCACATTTTATTGCTGGCTACTGCTTGATTCAGAAACATTTCTCAGCCTGTTGCAGGAATCAATTCCAATACAGACTCAATATATTGGGCTTTCCAACAGGCTGCTGGCGCTTGTGCCTGGCTTGATTCCAATCGCTTTGCTGATGCGCGGGGCCTGGCATTTGCGAAGATTATTCGGTTTATTTGCAGTCAGGGCATTCTTCCATGAGGAGATTGCTCAACGCCTGCATGGCTTTGCCTTTATGCTGGTATTTAGTGTGCTGGCAAAGCCAGTTGCCGGCGCCTTGAGCAGCGCCGCGTTGACCATGAACTACCCTGAGGGTGAACGCAGTATCTCCGTGACTATAGAAAGTGGTGATCTAACAACTTTGTTTATAGGTGTTATATTTCTAATCATTGCCTGGGTGCTAAGAGAGGCCCATCAACTATCAAAAGAAAATGCGGAGATCGTCTAAACCATGAGCATTCTGGTTAATTTGGATGCAATGCTAGCCAAGCGCAAAAAACGCTCTAGAGAACTGGCAGAATATGTAGGCATCACTGAGCAAAATATTTCCTTACTAAGAACCGGGAGAGTTCGCGGCATTCGATTCAGTACATTAGATAAAATCTGCGAGTTCCTCGAGTGCCAACCGGGTGATTTACTGGAATACAAATCGAATGTTGATCTAACGCAATGACTTCCCTTCTTGCCAACAAATTTTGTTTGAAAACCTGTTATGGTCATTTGATTAAGTACACAAGGAATCGAGGAGTTATTCTTCTTTTCTGTATGTTGCTAACAAGCTGCAGTAATCAACAGTTATACAAAATGATTCAAGAGAATCGATTACAGGCGTGTGAGGAAATACCAATCCCGCAGCAGCAAATGTGTAAGTCTCAATATCAAAAACCCTATGATGTGTATCAGCGCGAGCTGAAAGAAATTGAAATAGAACAACGCACATCCGACTGAAGGTTGAATCATGCACGATATGTTTTTTCTGGCTATTATCTGGTCAGGTGTATTCCTGTCTTATTTCATGGCAGAGAAAACCAAGCTCACTCCAGTGTTATATTTTCTGGCATTTGGTTCGCTCATGGTAAACATCGGTGTGCTCCCGCAAGAGAGCACCGAATTTATTCGCGGCTTCTCCGAGATAGGCATAATCCTTATTATGTTTGCTCTGGGTTTTGAAGAAGACACCAATCATTTCATTCAAGGTATTAAACGTAGCTGGGGCATTGCGTTATTTGGCGCTTTAGCGCCTTTTGCTGTTGCCTACTATGTAACAATGTATTTCTGGAATGACCCAAAACTTTCAATAATGTGCGGACTGGCCATGACAGCTACCGCCGTATCACTGACTATGGTTTCCCTGAAAGGAGAAAAACTTCAGCATACAGCAGCTGCCACCGGCATCATGACTTCAGCGATTCTCGATGACATAGCCTCGCTGGCAGCGGTCGCTATTTTGGTGCCTCTGGCCACTGGAGAAGCAGAACTTACCGCTTTAGGTATTTTGATTGTTCTTGGCAAGGCGGTCGCATTTTTTCTGGTCATAACCATTTTGGAATTATTCGTATTTCCCCATAGCAGCAAAATGCGTCTGTACAACAAAATTCCTGTTCTTAGAAATTTCGGTATAAAGCACTTTATTGGTTTCAGCAAAGGTGAACAGGCTACGCTAGCGGTACTTCTTGTTGCACTAGTCATTAGTCTTATTTCCTACGAGTTTGGATTCCATCCTGCGGTTGGTGCTTACATGGCCGGGCTAATAATTAAACAGGAATATTTTCACCTTTTTGAAAAACCCGAAATTGACCACTACAAGCAAACCAAGAAGATCGTCGATAACGTTGCTTTTTCCTGGATTGGACCGGTGTTCTTTGTGGAGCTGGGCACTAAAATAATTTTCGACCAGAGTATTCTGATATCTGTCATTCCTGAAATAATCACATTAACTGTAGGCATACTATTAGCTCAGGTGACTTCCGCCGCGATTGCAGCAAAAACCACGGGCAACTACGCCTGGCATGAAAGTATTCTTATTGGATTTGGAATGCTGGGCAGAGCTGAACTGGCTTTTGTAGTAATAGATATCGGCTATGTGCAAAACTCTATCATTACCACGGAAGCATTTTATACCTTGATGGCTACCGCATTTGTACTGAATGTAACCGTACCGGTTTCTATAAAGCTCTGGAAACCCTATTTTGAAGGAAAAAAGAAACTGATCGTTCGGCTAGGCAAGAAACGCCTGGTGTTGTCGAAAGATTAAATGTCAAAAGATTAATTGTCGAAAGATTAAGACCTGTGAACTCCAGACAGACAGCCTATGAATGTCTGACAGAAAACCGATACCCTGCTCCACGCACCGTTTGTACTAATTTGTCATAGTCTATAGACGTCGTTGATATTGAGGATAGAGCCTTGCGTAATCGCCTGATGTGAACATCAATAGTCCGTTCCTCCAAGTAGACATTACCACCCCAAACCGAATTTTGAATATGGTCTCGGCTGAACACTTTTTCCTGATTCAACATAAAAAATTTAAGTAATCGAAATTCAGTGGGACCCATTTCAACAGGCTTATCTTCAATGGATATTCTATGGCTGGTAGGATCGAGCTGTAGATCAAATACACGTAGTACTTTGTCTTTCTGCTCTCCTTCGGTTCGGCGCAATACTGTTTTAATTCGCGCCACCAATTCACGCGGAGAAAACGGCTTGGTAACGTAGTCGTCTACACCTTCACTTAAGCCTTGAACTTTATTGTCTTCGCTGGCCTTAGCGGTGAGCATAATAATAGGAATATTTCTGGTGATGTCTTCACGTCGTAGTCTTCGCGCCAGTTCTATCCCACTGCCACCAGGCAGCATCCAGTCCAGCAAAACCAGATCTGGTTTCTGGTCAATAATGGCGACATGTGCCTCGTAGGCATTTGCCGCACTAATACTATTGAACCCGGCAAGGTCTAGTGTAATGCCGATCATATCGCGTATTGCGGTTTCATCGTCAACAATTAAAATTGTGGATTCAGACATAGGTACTTTATCCTGGAACATAACGATTTAGATTCAGCTATTTAAGCAGTACTATATTACAGCTATATGACAAAAGTGAGCAATTCAACTACTAGGCTTAGAGATCGGAACTTAAAATCGATAGTCTATTTTTAAACTAAGCTCACGCCCCCGATTGAAACTTGTAGTTATCAACCCACCCTGAGTAACTTCGCTTGCTTCATCGAATAAATTCTTGGCTTTTAGTGTGAGCTTCCAGTTGTCGGAAATCTCCTGAATGTACACTACATTTAGTTCACCAAAAGGCTGCTCTATTAAGTCCGGTGCCCCACTGGTACCTACCTGACTTATACGCTCGCCAGAATAGTGATACAACAATGTAGCCGTCTTCCCCGAGAATGGCTCGTAGCCTATTTGCGCATTGAACAACCAATCTGATTGCCCTTGTAAGGCACGACTGGTATTAGTTAGAACGCCTCGATCTACCTCTGCTATTTCCACAGTCGAATCAATATGCGTTACATTCCCTTGTATATAAACATCTTCCCAGATGCCTCCAAGAAACTCCAAACTCTTGGTAAGCTCAAACTCAGCACCCATATTTTCACCCGAGTTAGCGTTGACGAAGGAAAGTCGTTTATCTGCGCCTGGCTGAACAATTGATTCAATAGGTTTATTAAATTCCTTATAGAACAAACCAAATGACATGTAGTCATTGAATCCAAAATACCATTCCCATCTAAAATCGTAATTCTTGATTGATGCTATTTTCAGATCTGGGTTTCCAACAATTTCTCGACCTGTTAACGGGTCGGTAAATGCCGCGGGGGAGAGTTCGCGAAAATCGGGGCGAGATAAAGTTTCGCTGTATGCAATGCGAAACTGATGATCTTGATTGATAAAAGTAGCATTAAAAGCCGGTAGCAGATCATTGCTAGTCTGCTTAGCATTGACTTCCACGCCATCTCGAAATAAATCGAAGGTGCTTACATTCTGACTAAAATCTTCACTACGAAAGCCCAAAGAAAATCTTAATCTGTCGTCAAAATTTACTTCTGTTTCGATGTAGTACGCATCGGATTCATTAGTCGCATTATAGCTATCTGTAGGCCTAGTAAACTCTCGCAGCTCGAAACCATCAGGATCAATATTGTCAGCCTGCAGAATTTCTTCAAGCGACATCAAAAGCAGCTCCTGGTTAGACGCGATGCTCCCCTGATCGAAATAGGAATAGCGGCGTATTTCGGAGTCTCTTCGTTTTTCAGTACGCTCGAAACCGGCGTGGGCAGTAATAACGGAATTTGCAGGCCCATAAAAGGTCATGGTTAGATCGATTCCAAGATTTTCTGCTGTGTCGTCCAATACGCTAAATCGTCTTACATTCCCGTCGGCTCTGGTTGAGAAACGATAACCATCTGGAAATAGATCATATCTGTACTTTCTAGTATCCGGGGCATCACGCTCGGCCTTTACATTGCTGTATCGCCAGTTCAGTACTAGTTCATTGTAATCAGGAAAATAATGGTCGCCCTGTAATTGATTAGAGAATAACTCCCGTTCAATCCATTCTATTTCGTTGACCTTTACCTCTGCCTCGGCTGCTTGATCACCAACTAGCTCTGACACAATGTCATCAGTTTTACGCAATAGCACGGTTGTTAATCTAATATTGTGATTCTGATTGAAATCAAGACTCGAGGTAAAAATACTACTGACATCAATACTGTGCTCTGTGCCAAAATAATCAAGATCGTCATCAATCTCCAAACCTGCGTCGCTGGTTTTGTAAGAGTTCCTCTCAATCTGCCTGGTATCCCAAGAATTAGAATAGTCGAGTGCCGCCAGATAACTTAGACGCATACCGCTTCGACCAATTTCGTGAAAATTACCAAATGAAGAAGAGATATTGAAGTCTGCGGGCAATGTTTCTTTCTCGACATTGTATTCATTGCGAAGGCTGCGCCCAATTGATTGGAGCTGCGCACCACTATAACCACTACCCCCAAAAAATTGACTGGTGCGTTTTAATTCCTGCCCATTGGCGGTTGCAACTTTAAGGGCTGTTGGTATGTCTCGATAGCCATCATCATATCCGAGCCAGTCGCTATCACCTCCAGGCATAGTTAAGCCTGTTCTAAAACTGGTATTTTGAGTCCCGCTTATCGTAGAAGATAAATTCCAGAACAATTCATCGGTAGACTTTTTAGTTCTTAGCTGTAAAACACCTCCACCAAATTCGCTGGGAAATTGAGCAGAGTAGGTTTTTTGCACCAACACACTGTCCATTATGGCTGTCGGAAATAGATCAAGCGGTACAACTCGATTAATTGGTTCTGGGCTGGGCAACAAAGAGCCATTAAGTAATGTTGTTGAATATCGTTCCCCAAGGCCTCGCACATACACGTATTTGCCGCCTACTGTGCTTAACCCCGCAACACGTTTAAGTCCTTCAGCGATATTTGAGTCGCCACTGCGGGTAAATTGCTCTTGCCCAATAACATTCGATACTGCCGCTGTGGCACGCTTTTCGTCTGGAACAAACTGTCCTATTACCGCAATTTCTTCAATTTGTGGTGCTTCTCGAGTGGCACCTACTGACTGCGCAACTGCAGCCTCAGTAAATACAAGTACGGCGCCAACTATCGTCAAACCAAGACACGCCAAGGGGTTTTTCATTGTCTAGCTCCTGAAAGGATTTAATCTATTAGTTGCATTAGCTTATTGCGGTTTTATGACATAGGTATTGCGTTTTTATTACAAAGGTATTGCGGTTTTATTACAAAGGTATTGCGGTTTTATGACTTAGGTATTACAGAGTATTGGACAAATAGATTGAACCAAAAAAAAGGAGCGACTAGCGCCCCTTAAACTTTGTCATGATCTAAAAAAAACTACTAAATCGATCAGCAATCCTATTTAGAGGTCAGTGTAAATCCAGCCTGCCGTCCAGTCAGAACTCTCATCTTTGATAGCACCAATGTAATCCACTTGATCGAAGAATGGATCTGACGGAATAAAAGGAGTGACGGCATTTAATGAAGTACCGTTAATCCAGCCCATGTCACCACCGAGATCAACACCACCAACCGCACTCGAGGTTTGCGCATTGAACCAATCGCTTACATTAAATGGGTCTGTGCCTTCATCATCGAATGGACAGCCAGTTGACACTCTTGAATTGCGCATCACCAGGTTTCCGTTCAACCCTGAGATTGATCCACCAGCATTGGTAAAAGTTGCCGTCTGATCGATGTCTATGCAATAAACCGGAAAATTAGACACAACAATATTGGTCAAAGTCGCCGACGTGCCTTCTCTCAATCTAATGCCTTCGCCATCATCATCAAAACCACCTGCGCAAGTCATGTTAGATATAGTGGGATTCGAGCGAGGCGTCGCATCGTTATTATCATCGTTGTTATCAGCTTCTATACAATGCTCGCTGCTGCTTCCTTGTCGGACAGCGACAAATTGAACATTGCCATTCCATCCCAATGTCCAATCAAGGCCATCGTCTTCATTGCCCGTTAACACTATGTGCTTTGCATTAACCGTACCGCCAAAAAATTCAACTCCGTCATCTGAATTATTGTGCACCTGAATAAAATCAATATTTGTACCGGAACCAACCGCTTGAAAAGCAATTCCGTTTAGCTCATTCGTTTCGGTAATGTTCTGGCCTGCATATTTAACCTGAACATAGGTTAGCGAACCGCTATTGTCATCTGCGTCATTACCGCCATATATGCCAGTAGAGCCTTCTCCTTCTGCTTCACCGCCAGCTTCGTTAATAGGGGCACTGCCATTAATAATAATGCCGCCCCACTGACCGCGAGTGTCAGCGGTTGCCGTGTCATCACCTTCATAGGTAAAAATGACTGGCTGCTCCGCGCTGCCATTTGCATAGAGTTGCCCGTTACGATCCACAACGAGGTAGTTTAATCCCTGCTGCCCAAACACAAATGTCCCCGCATCGATGGTTAATTTTGTTTTAGTTCCAATAACCTCACTAGTACCTACAAAAACTGCGCCGTCAAGAATATAGGAATTGTTTGAAGTGAGGTGCGTATCTGACTCAAGCCGTCCAGAGATAACGCAAACTGGTTTTCCCTTGAACTCGCCCGATGTGGAAGCAGTATTTGCAGGGCACCCATCATCAGGAACTTGAGCAATGGAAAAACTTACGGGTGTTGCAGAGTAGGTCAATGTATTTAATGAGCCACCTGTGTAATACCCCACATAAGCCTGAATTTCCATGCCGGCAAGAGCGGCGTCCGCACCAACCAGATCATCAATAATGATTATTTCTTCTTTAGCGGCAAGTGTTTTTGTCACTAAGGCCTGAACAGGATCTGCCTCCGTCCAGGGCACCCAAATACCACCAGAGATCTTGTTGTAGAAACCTAAGCCGGGAACATTGACAATAACTACAAGGCTTCCCTGCTTGCCGACATCAGTACTTGCCGGACTAATAGTAGCAACCAAATCTGTTGCTACTGTGGCTGGAACTTCTGCAAGAAAGCTAGCACCTCCGTTTACCGTTGCGCCTCCAGTGAAAACTGCACTGGGCTGTGCTCCGGTTGTTGTTAGTAATGGCTGCTCCGCTGCTTCGGCACCCAGAACTGCAATACTCAAGGCGACTCCACTGGCGATCGCGTTCAATTTTGTTTTGTTAAATTTCATTTCGACTCCTGTTGTCATTTGTTTCTGTAGAAAATCTTTACTGGAGCCATCATAGGTAGAACATGTTTCAGTTTTGCGACGCTTTGATTGCAGTTTTCTTACAATTTGAAATTTTTATTTGGAGACCATACGAAAATGACGCAGTCATGCTGTTGTCATAAAATTGTAATTATTTTCAGGTTATTCTGATTTTCTTTAGAACTGTCTTAGTTAATAAATATGAAATCCACTGAGTTTGATTTTCGTGTCGACGCACAACATGTAGGGTTTTTCGAAACACCCGTGGCTTATACCAAGTTAAAAGGTGGCGAGACATTAATGGCTAGCCTCAAAGCTAGCATTCGGAGCAAACGCCTGGTTGATCCTGGTCTTGTCCGCTCGAATATTGGCGGCTGGCATTCTGACACTGACATGTTGTTCTGGGGTGGACCCGCCGCCACCAAACTGGCAGAAACTGCCATCAATATTGCTAAGCGCATGACGCACTTTCAAGATAGTGATGTAGAAAACTACAACTGGGTTGCCAGAATGTGGGCAAACGTCACGTCAAAAGGAGGCCTCAATCATATGCATGCCCATCCCGGAAATCTTTGGGCGGCGGTTCTGTATATCGACATGGGAGATGAAGGCTCGTCCCCAAACAGCAGCGGAGGCGAATTTTACATTGAAGACCCCCGGTTCCCAATGTCAGCAATGCATAACACGGCTGTTCGCTTAATAGGATCAGACGGTAAACCGCAGCAGTACCAACTTGAGCTAAAAGTGGAGAAAGGGAACTTAATTCTGTTTCCTGCCTGGTTGAGACATGGTGTTAGAACGTATACTGGAGAATCAGAACGAATCAGCATCGCGATTAATATTGACGCACAGCGAAAGTAAACTCCTCGTGGATGCCATTTCTCGAGAGACTTCCCGTAATAAATAGCTTTCTTAATTATGCTGTGTGGTTAGAATCAGGCTAGCGCCAATTTTTGATTCAATATGTACTAATCAAGGTACCCACTATGATCTCGTCAATAATAATAAAACTGACTTTCAATAATATTAGAGCCGGCTTGATTCTGTGTTCGGCCATAGCCCTCGCATCCTGCGGCCCTCAGCAGGAAGCTCCCGCAACTGACCCCGAAACCACTCAGGAGCCAATAGCCCAATTAGAGGAAGCAACGCCCGAAGAGACGCAAGTGGGTGAATGGGGTGCTTATGGTGCCGATACGGGAAACACCAAATACACGGCACTTGATCAAATTAATGCCAGCAACGTGGCTGATCTCGAAATAGCGTGGCGCCGTCCCGCGCTGGATCAATACTACACAGATATGAACCCTCAACAGCGATTTTCATCTAACTGGATATCCGCTGCGGTAGTACGTAATGGCATTGCTTATATCCCTAACGGCGTTGGCCTGGTTGAAGCTTTTAATCCTGGTAGCGGCGAAACAATTTGGGTGCAGGAGCCAGTAGGTGGTGCTGAGGGATTACCCGGAGCCGTTACTCGTGGCGTTGCCTATTGGAGCGAGGGCAATGACCGACGTATTCTGGTTCAGCGCGGCACTTATCTTTATGCACTTAATGCGGACAATGGGCAAATGATTGCCAGTTTCGGTGACAACGGTCGCGCGAATCTGCATCTAAACCCTGAGGGTTCCGAGCTCTTTCGCTGGGGTGGTGTACCCATGGTGGTACGCGATGTAGTTGTGATTGGTCAGTCGATGAGCGACACGTTCTCCAACAAGGAAGCGTTTCGTGGCGATGTGAATGCCTTTGATGTGCGAACCGGAGAACTACGCTGGACTTACAATACAATTCCTCAGGAAGGCCAGTTCGGCACGGCCTCCTGGCAGGACCGTTCATGGTCGTTTACTGGCCATTCCCCAGTGTGGGCATTATTCAGCGCCGATGAGGAGCTGGGCCTCGTGTATATGCCTATTTCCTCGTCAACAAATGATATGTATGGCGGTCATCGCATAGGCGACAACCTGTTTAGCCAAAGCCTCGTAGCTGTGGATGCCGAAACTGGAGAACGAGTGTGGCATTACCAGATGGTGCACCATGGCCTTTGGGACTATGACCCGCCGGCCGCTCCGATTCTTATGGATATAACCGTCGATGGGGTAGAAATAAAGGCAATCACACAAATTACCAAACAGGCCTTTGCCTTTGTCTTTAATCGGGAAACAGGTGAGCCAATTTGGGACATTGAAGAGCGTGAAGTTCCTCAATCTACCACTCCCGGAGAAGTGACGTCGTTAACTCAGCCCTTCCCGACAAAACCCGCACCATTTGACCGTCAGGGTACAACCGTTGACAATCTTATCGACTTCACACCGGAATTAAGAGCCGAGGCACTCGATATAGTCAGTAATTTTGTTACCGGGCCTTTATTTACTCCCCCTTCAATCGCAAGCGATGACCCCAATGGCACTCAGGGCACAATACAGCTACCTGGCTCTCAGGGCGGCGGCGATGTTCAAGGGGCGGCGTTCGACCCGGAAACTGGCTATCTATACATTCCATCAATTACGTCGCCATTTGTAGCTGACATTGTTCCCGGCGATCCTGAAGTTACCAACCTGGCATTCGTTAAAGGTGGCCGTAGATGGATAGCAGGACCGCGCGGCCTACCTCTATTCAAACCTCCTTATGGACGCATTACCGCTATTAATATGAATACAGGTGAACATGTGTGGATGGTGCCCAATGGTGATGGGCCAATTGATCATCCAGATCTGGTAGATTTGAACTTGGGTAAACTAGGTGTGCCGGGGCGACCATCGCCACTTCTTACCAGCTCATTGTTATTTGTCGGAGAAGGACTAACCAACCAACGACCCGGCGGAAGAATTCCTTTCGATATGCCTGTTTCGATAGCGACAAACAGTGGCGGCCCTATGTTTCGAGCCTATGACAAAGAGTCAGGTGACATTGTTTGGGAAACCGAATTGGAAGCTGGAACGTCCGGCGCACCGATCAGCTATCTGCATGATGGCAATCAGTATATATTGGTGACAATAGGCGACCGGGTTCATAGCCCTGAATTGATCGCGTTTAAACTGCCATAACAAAAAAGGCTGGCATGAAATTCATGTCAGCCTTTTTTAAAATCGGTTTTGTTATGATTTGGTCTACTTGACGCAATCGTAAACGAATGCCGGGGGCATATTTCTTAAAGTGAATCTTAATTTAACATCACTAAACATTGGTTTCATATCTGAATAGTTTTTTAAACTATATTGGTACTGCAAAAAACGACCACCTTCGCGCAAATTAAATTTTACACTTGCCAAAATATTTGCGACAACATCATCATCAATTAATGCAAGAGGAAGACTTGAAACAACATAGTCAACTTCAGCAATATCATGCTTATCAAGTATTTCTCTGATGGAAGACGCACAAACATTGTAAACGTGTAAGCGCGGTTCGTTGAGCGAATTCAGTTGTGCAACAAAGTCGTTATTTACTTCAAAGCAGATAAGCACACAGTCTGAAGGCATTCGTTTTAACAATGCACTAGTAACGCAGCCATTGCCCGGGCCCAGCTCAATAATGCATTTTGCACTGTCAAAATCTATAGGACCAAGCAATCTTTTGATTAATGATTTGGAACTCGGAGTAATAGTTCCAGAGGTTCTAATGCTCTTGATCAAATTAATCGAATCACTAAATTTAAAACGTGAATTCATATTCTAAGCCACTCACCAATTTCGGCCCCAAGAAAAACGTAGACTGTCACAAGAGGTAGTTCCCCTACCAACAATGCAGTAATCATTTTTCTAAAGGATAGTTTAACCATTCCTGCCACATAACAAACTGCATCAGTTGGAACTAAAGGAAAAAAAGACCAAGCTACGATGAACCAAAATGCATGTTTGCTGTGCATTTTTTTCTTCAAACTGGATATTTTATCCGGGTATTTCTTTTCCAGTAACTCATCATAGCCACCAAAAGAGGGGAAACTGTATACTAGGAAGGCCCCGACCACAATACCAAGAATAGATATGGCAAATACCAAAAAAGGCCACTGCGGAAATGAAATAGCCCCCGCGAGTATAAATGGAGTGCAAGGAATCAACAGCAATGATCGAGTTACAGACACCAATACATAAGCCACAAGCGCCATTGCACCCATCTGATTGAGCAAGCCAGAGATGGATTCACGGCTAAGCCAGTCCGGGAATATCACTATCGATGCCAGAATAATGGCGACTACTGCAAACCAGATGGTATTGAGGTGTTTGATCATAACGCTGACTATTAAAGACAAATACCCAATTATTAAGGAGAGGCGAGTTTAGGGTTGCTTGCTCTTGTGTGCAAGCTTATAGGCATTTTTCTCCCAGTTTTCACCATCAAAATCCACTATTTCCATATTTGCCGGCAGTGTATCCAGACAATGAACATTTACATCCACGCCGTCAGGATTTGAACGTGGAATATAGAACGATTTAATACCACACACTTTGCAAAAATAATGCTGAGCCACGCCAGTATTAAAAGTATAAGTTTGTATTGCTGATTCGCTGCTCAATAATTGAAACCGACTTTTTGGCAAAATCAAATGTAAGTTGCCGGACATTTTACAAATAGAGCAATTGCAGCGTTCTACTTCAACCGACTCTGTAACTTCAACTTCAAAGCGCACTGCACCACAGTGACAACCTCCGGCATATTTCACATACTCTTGGGCTACCATCTTTTAACGGCCCCCGGAAACATCAAGTAGCGCGCCAGTACTATAAGAAGATTTTTCCGAAAGCATAAAGTAAATTGCTTCGGCTACCTCTTCAACTCTCCCACCTCTTTTCATGGGTATCGATTCTTTTATTCTGTCTACACGATTCGGCTCACCACCGTCGGCATGCATAGTGGTATAGATTACTCCCGGCCTAACTGCATTGACCCTAATACCTTCATCCGCTACTTCTAAAGCCAGGCCTTTTGTTAATGTATCGATAGCACCCTTTGACATCGCATAATCAATGTATTCGTTTGGGGATCCGTATATTGCTGCAACAGATGACACGTTAACTATCACACCACCTACTCCGCCCAGCCTTGTAGACATTCGTTTAATTGCTTCTTTACAACATAGAATGGAGCCGGTGACATTGGTCGAGAATATTTTGTTAATTCTATCAGCTGTTGTATCTACCAATTTTGACTGCGGAAAAAGAATACCGGCATTATTAACCAGATGTGTGAGTGTGCCCAGCTTGTCATCCACTTGCAGAAATAGCTTTTCAACTTCTCCTTCAATTGAAATATCTGCGCGGACAAGAATTGCAGACACTCCTTTTTCCCTGACTGCATTGACAATAGACTGTGCGGCGACTTCATCATTGCGATAGTTAACGCAGATTGAATAATTATGATCAGCCAACTTCAATGCTGTAGCGGCGCCAATCCCTCGGGACGACCCTGTTATAATTGCAATTTTAGACTCTGATGATTTATTCACTTAACTCCTGAAAAACAATTGGTAGCAAATCGGCGGCATTCCACGAAGGCACCTGACCCCATCTCTCATCAAGATCGGCAGTTGGGGCCGCTGCCAAAATTTGCTCAAGACTACTTCCCTGGTCAATTAAAATTTGCACTCGATCGCGTATGGTTGTAAGCAAATCATGCACTTCCAGCATACCTGCACGATCTGTGAACCCTTCTCCATGACCAGGAATCACTTTGGTATTAGGACCAGCCATACCTATTGCAATTCCCATTGCTTCTATCATTCCCAAAAAACTTCCTCCATTGAACTTGTCGATGATGGGATACATATTAGTGCGAAACACATCACCCAAATGCAATACATCCGAACCCGTGAAATAAACAAAACTGTCTCCGTCGGTATGGGCCGGTGGTGCCAAAAATATTCGCACTTCTTCGCCATTCAAATGAAAACTGATCGCGTCGCTATAAGTGATAACAGGCCGAGCAGCCTCGGGTGGCTGTGGAAAAGTAATACCTCCTCGTCGCGGAATACGAAGTTCTTTAAGCATACGTAGCCGAACACTGTCATGAGCCAAAATTAAGACGCCATGAGCAGCCAGGTTATTGTTCCCACCAATGTGATCTGGATGAATATGTGTATTTACCAGGAACTCAATTTTCTTATCGGTAATTGCAGCAACGGCCTCCAGCAATGCCGCTGTGTCTTGATCGAAACGATCGTCTATTAGCAGAACTCCATCTTCTCCGCTAAACACTCCGATATTTCCACCCGCATTTGGTGCCTGCAACATATGTACTTTGCCAGCAACCTGGTAGGTTTTGAAAAAAGGTTGATTATTTTGCTGCGCGCTCACTTGCCCGAATAGAACCAACGCGTTAATTATCAAAAATATTCGCAATGCTCTCTTATGCTTGTTGTACCTAATCACAACCCGATCCTCCGTCACCACCACCGATTAAAATGTGACTTCACTTTAACATTGCCGGCTCTATGGTTCCACGCCTTGATAATCTGATATAAGATGGATAAATGCTACAACATCGCTTTATTGACTCAGCCAGAAGACATCCAGATAAAGTTGCCTTCATTGATCGCTCCCTGGGGCGGGATATCACCTATTCCCAGGCATTGCTGGCATCTTTGATTCTTGCCAGACGATTCAAAAAGATGGAACGTGGACGCATTGGCATCATGCTGCCTACATCCTCTGGTGCGGCGCTGGCGGTTATTGGGTCGGTCTTTGCCGGGCTAACACCGGTAATGATTAATTATTCAACTGGCGCCCAGAAGAATTGTGTCTACGCGCAACAGCAATGTGATTTTCAGATAATCATAAGTACCAGGGCGCTGTTGGAAAAGACTGGCTGTGAGGCACTGCCTCGAATGATATTCATCGAGGACATTCTTGGTAACCTGAGCGCAATTGAAAAAGCCATTGCCTTTGTAAAATCGAAACTACCGGGAAAATTATTAAAACGGTTATGTGGTTCCAGTGACCTCAGCCGCCCCGCCGTAATTTTATTTACCAGCGGCAGTGAAAAAGATCCAAAAGTTGTACAACTCACGCAGAAAAATATTTTGTCCAATATCGATTCATTTTCAGACATGATGGATATTCACAAAATGGACAATTTGTTGGCCGTGCTTCCTTACTTTCATGTTTTCGGATTAACAATAAATCTCTGGACACCTTTGTGCCTGGGCATGACTTCTATTACTTACGCCAACCCACTAGAATTCAAAAGCGTTGCTGGAATTATTAGAGATTACAAACCAGAACTGTTAGTGGGTACACCACTATTTCTTGAAGGCTATGTAAAGCAATCTAAACCTGGCGACTTTAGTAGCATCCAACTCGCTGTGTCTGGTGCAGACAAATGCCCTGACCGATTAAGAGCTCTTTACCGTGAAAAGCATGGCATTGAAATTTTTGAAGGCTATGGCACAACCGAGACTTCACCCGTTATTTCGGCAAACCCCAGAGACAACAATAAACCCGGCAGCATTGGCGTTCCAATACCCGGCACCCAGGTTAAAATCGAACATCTCGATACAGGCCATGAGTGCGCCACTGGAGAAACTGGCAAAATTCTGGTTAAAGGCGATGGCGTTATGCAGGGCTATCTGAATGACCTTGAAGAATCGTCTCTGCGCCTGAAATCAGGATGGTATGACACGGGTGACCTTGGCTATCTCGATGAAGATGGTTTTATCTGGCACAAAGGCAGGCTCAAAAGATTTGTGAAAATAGGCGGGGAAATGATCTCGCTAGTAATGGTTGAAGAAACACTCAATGACCTTACCCCAGAAGACGTAGAGTGCTGCGTTGTGGAGCTACCCGATGCAAAACGAGGCTCCAAGATTGTAGCTGTTACCAATAGCAAGGTAGACCAGCAAAAAATTAACAAATTACTGTCTAAAGAAATACCAAATTTAGCTTTACCTAAAAAGTATGTATTAGTTCCTGATCTTCCGCGCATGGGCAGCGGAAAAACTGATTTTCGCACCCTCACCAAAATGGTCCTTGCTATGGAAGAGCATGGCTAAACCGATTTGCAACGTTGACTATCTAAAAATTCGATAGGAAACGACTAATCACTTAAGGCCAGCTCTCCAACAAGACAACTAATTAATGCTCGTTAGCGATTCACTACAGTAAATTTTTAACCGCCATAAACAGCCCAGCAAAAAGCATAAATACAGTTGGCAGAAAACCAATGATCATACCCGTGCCTCGGGTCTTAGGATCGGCTACATAGCCACGAAGATAAATGATTCTACCGATAAGAAAAACCACACCAAGACCAGCCGCGTAAGTAGCGTTACCGTAAAAACCATAAATAGTTATGGCCGGTATAAATATCATTAACTGCTCAAGAGTGTTCTGGTGCACTCGATAATATCGCTCAAACACTGGGTCGCCAGTAATAGCCGGCGCATCTATTCCATATTTTCCACGTGCTTTGCCTACTAAGGCGCCAAATGCGAAGTATTCAATTAATGCCAACACTATAACTATTGCTACTGGTTCCATTTTACAACTCCCCCTTCACTATTTGTATAGCGAATGTTTCTACCGAAACCGCTTATTCAGTTTCAGTTTGTGACTTAATAATACGCTCCAGATACGCTTCTGAATTTGTGCCAATAATTGGATTAAATTTAATCTCAGGATGTAACTCGCGCAATCGTATATTCAACAGCCCGTGAGCCGAATAAATTAGACTATCAAGAATGATATTGTCGGTGTCACAACCCTTGGCCAGTTCACACAGGCGATCATAACTAACCAGAAAATTTTCTGTGTGTCGCCGCCTGATTTCTGTTCCGTAAAACAGGTCAAGAAAGTCTGGCGGCTCTGCCCCCTGCATAGTCAAAAACAAGCGAGAGAATACTTCAACATCGCCACTAGCGAATTGAGTCCAAACTTCGGCTAGATCTTCCGATGAATAAGTGCTGCTGCCTACTGGCCCCTGGCTAGAGAGAAACAACAACCCCGCAATCGACCCTAGTTGTCGCCGAGTGCTGTCAGCAATTTTAAAAAATGTTTCCTGGCGAGCATTCATTTCTGTAGCAGCAATGGCTTGTGTTTGTTTTTCAGAATGCAGGTTGGTGCGCCTTAATTCCTTATTATTCTCGGCCAGTGTAGATTGCTGAATAAATAGGCCAATTACCAACCAAAGAAACGCCAAAAACGCGAATGCGCCTTCAAGAAAGGCACCCATTTCATCAATGGGCAAATCGAGAAAAGAGCCCCAGCCAACGTTTCTCGCTATGTAGATAAAAAGGAAAAAGAACCAGAACAGGGTGAGGCCCAGTCCAAACAAAATACGCCAGTCTTTGGGGTAATAGGAATTGGGTACGTCCTCGTCGAACATGTGTTACCTCTTGCTGGCTAATGTACTGGTGCCATAGAGTAATTGGCTATTGATGTATGGTCAAACTATTCCCGGCTTTGAAATTTTTCGATCAAGGTATCACGAATTAGCGGTTCTTCCTCCCACAACACGAAATGGCCCTGCCCCTCGCGAAACATAGTTTTCACGTCGGAATTCACCAACATCCGCTGCATAAACACCGCATTGCCGGGGCTAACAAGGTGATCTTTATCGCCCTGCACTATTAGTGCTGGCATGGTGAGACTCTCCCAGCGAGGCAGCATCTGTTCCAGCTGGGCTTTTAGTGGCAGAATTTCAGCATTCGCGCCTTTCAGGCTATCGCCAAGAATAAAACGTGGAAGAACAACAGCGAAGCGGTTATACCACCGCGAACCACTTAGCTGGGGATCGCCTGTAGTGGCTACAAAAATCAGCCCTGCAATCAGATCAGGGTAGTCCATAGCAGTTCGGGCAATAACAGGCCCGCCATAGGAGTGAGCCATCAACAGCGCACCTTTGCCTGATTTATCCATGTGCAGAAAAGGCTCCAGGGCTTCCGACTGAACTGCCAACGAGGGCTGCTTTTCGTCTTCAGCGTTTCTCCAGCCTGGACGAGTTACCGAAATCATATGAAATCTCTCTTTCATGATCGGATCATTCAAGTAACTTGAAAAAGCAGAATAAGGGCCAGGTGTCCCATGCACAAATATAATTAATTGTTTTGCCTCGCTACCTACAGCTGGCATATTAATTTCCACATAGTCAACTTGGCCCAGAGTCTTTACAGGCATGGGTGACTGAACTGAAGTTCCTTCTTGGGCAACAACACTACAGGTGATTAGAGAAAATGAAGCTACTACGATCAGCAGAAAGGCCCCTCCCGAAGAGAGTGTTTTTTTGACTGGAGGTTTTGTCCAAAGCCGATTCATACTGCTTTCCATATTGAGTTTAAGCACTATATCCGACTGATTCTAACGCGATCTGCTACTAGCTTATAGCGTGAAGCTATCCTTATTGCCTCTAGAAGACCGACCGCACGCGCAAAGATCACAAGCCCATTGAATATAGAGCCTGTTTTGTCGTGAATTAGCGGTGAGTTGGCGTATAATCTCAACTCCAGAGTCGGAGCTGCCGGCTAAGCGCAAGGACTGAATACAGAATATGACCAAGAAAAAGACCACAAGTTTCGATTTTGAGAAGGCGCTGGAAAACCTGGAAGAGCTGGTAACCGCCATGGAAGAAGGTGATTTAAGCCTTGAAGAATCTCTTCAGGCCTTTGAGCAAGGCATTAAACTCACCCGCGAATGCCAGAATGCACTTAAAAAAGCGGAGCAGAAAGTCCAAATTCTAATTAACGACAACGGCGATACTGAAGAACTTAATGTCGAAGATGTAGAAGATTAAGCCTTAACTATGACTTCCGAAAACTCCTCCTCGCTAAATGGCTTTCTTGAGCAATGCCAGCAACGAGTTAACAAGAATTTAACTGCGCACTTACAACTGAATATCCCAGGCGAGTCCTTAAGGGACGCCATGGAATATGCATGCTTAGGCGGCGGCAAGCGCATTCGCCCAGTGTTGGTGTATGGCGCGGTGCAAGCGGTTGGTGGAGATATCGAAGCCGCCGATTATGCGGCCTGCGCCATTGAACTTATTCATAGCTATTCCCTGGTGCATGATGACCTGCCGGCCATGGATGATGATGACCTCCGGCGCGGTAAAGCCACGGTACACAAGGCCTACGACGAAGCTACGGCCATCTTGGTTGGCGATGCCCTGCAAGCTCTTGCATTTCAATTGCTCAGTGCCGAATCTCAATCTTTAAGCTCTGAAACGCGATTACGAATGGTCCACACTCTTAGCCAGGCAGCGGGTGCTAATGGCATGGTGGGCGGGCAAAGTCTTGATTTTGAGGCTGTTGGAGTCAATCTTAATCTGCAGCAACTGGAACAAATGCATAATCTTAAAACTGGCGCCCTTATTCAATGCGCGGTACGACTGGGCGGCATGAGTCATGCTCAAACCTCTGCAGACCAACTGACAGCGTTAGATGTCTATGCCGCTAATATCGGACTGGCGTTTCAGGTTCAGGATGACATTCTTGATGAAATTAGTGACACCAAAACCCTGGGTAAACCCCAGGGCTCAGACCGCCAGCAGAACAAACCAACTTATGTTTCGCTTATGGGCCTGGAAGCCGCCAATGAAAAAGCCAGCGACCTGGCAAATAGCGCTATTTCAGCGTTAGACGATTTTTCCACCGAGGCTGACGAATTGAGAGCGTTAGCATCTTATATAATTCAAAGGCTGCATTAAACGGATACAAAGCAACATCGCACCAGCTTACACGCCAATAATATAGAGCCGGATATATAATTACAGTTGAAAACAACTGGCTCTGGAGTTGAAATACACAAATGCTTAATGAAATACCAGCCAATCGACCGGACACCCCGCTACTGGATACAGTAGACAGCCCGGCTGATCTAAAACTACTTGAAGTGAACCAGCTCTCTGCGCTCGCCGAAGAATTACGGTTGTTTCTTTTGTATTCAGTAGGCCAAACCGGCGGCCATTTTGGAGCCGGCCTGGGTGTGGTGGAACTCACTATTGCTCTACATTATGTTTTTGATACACCCGATGATCGACTAGTTTGGGATGTAGGTCATCAGGCCTATCCTCACAAAATTCTTACCGGTCGTCGTGACCAAATGCTGAGTATGCGTCAGGCAGGTGGTCTAGCCGCTTTTCCAAACAGGAACGAGAGTGAATTTGATGCCTTTGGTGTTGGCCATTCGAGCACGTCCATTAGTGCCGCCCTAGGCATGATGGTAGCAGCACGGCTACAAAATCGAGAGAATCATAATATTGCGGTCATAGGAGACGGAGCCATGACCGCCGGCATGGCATTTGAAGCCTTGAACCACGCCGGACATCTCCACGACAATATTCTTGTTATTCTCAATGATAACAATATGTCTATATCAAACAATGTTGGCGGTCTTTCCAGTTATTTTGCACGCATGTGGGCTAGCAAGCCCTATAACTTTATTCGCACGGGCGGCAAGCGCATGCTGTCAAAAATTCCGCCCGCGGCAAAAGCCGTTCACCGCGCCGAAGAATACATGAAAGGAATGGTGTCACCTGGCACCTTGTTCGAGGAAATCGGCTTTAATTATATTGGCCTTATCGATGGGCACGATGTCGCTGGCCTGGTGGAAATTCTCAACAACATAAAGACTCTAAGTGGCCCTCAGCTACTTCATGTTGTCACACAAAAAGGTAAAGGCTATTCGGAGTCAGAGAATGATCCCTATGGCATGCACGCACTGAGCAAAATCGATGCCTCAGCCAAGATTAAGGTAGCCGAAAATAGCACCCAAACACAGGCAAGCAAAAAGCCAGTGCCGACTGCAACAAAACCAGCACTGAGTTATTCGCAAGTTTTTGGGAATTGGTTATGCGAGCTTGCAGAGGCTGACGATCTTGTAGTGGGCATCACCCCTGCTATGGGAGAGGGCTCGGGCATGAAGGACTTTGCCAAACAATACCCTGATAGATTTCACGACGTCGCTATCGCCGAACAACATGCTGTGACTTTTGCCGCTGGCATGGCCTGCGACGGACTCAAACCTGTGGTGGCAATTTATTCAACCTTTCTGCAAAGAGCCTACGATCAGTTGATACATGATGTTGCTCTACAAAATCTAAATGTTTTGTTTGCAATTGATCGTGCCGGCCTTGTTGGTGAAGATGGCCCGACTCACGCCGGCAGTTTCGACCTTAGCTTTTTGCGTTGCATTCCTAATATGATTGTTATGACACCCAGTGATGAAAATGAAACTCACAAGTTACTTTCAACTGGCTATCATTATCAGGGGCCTTCGGCGGTAAGGTATCCACGCGGAAAAGGATCAGGTGCTGAGGTTGAGCATAATCTGGATTCAGTGCCTATTGGTAAAGCGGTAATTAGGCGTCGCGGACAGTCTATTGCCATTCTTGCTTTTGGCAGCATGGTAGTACCCGCATTAGCGGCTGCCGAGTCACTGAATGCTACCGTTGTTGATATGCGCTTTGTAAAACCATTGGACGAAGAGCTGATTGGTGACATGGCAACCGAGCATCAGCTCATCGTTACAATAGAAGAGAATGCGCTACAAGGAGGTGCGGGGTCGGCGGTTAACGAGTATTTATTACAGGAAAATTATCAAATTCCTGTTTTGAACCTTGGTCTACCTGACGAATTTCTTGAACACGGAAAAGTTTCAGAAATGCTAGCTGCAGCAAATCTGAGCAGCGAAAACATAATCATATCTATCAAGAAAAAGCTTAAAGACTGCAAGATTCAATCTGAAGCTGTGTAGTTAAACCTGTCCACCGCTTTTCCCTTGGTGGGTGCAAATTAACTATTCAGGAATCACTCCCCTTGATCCCGGTTATAATTTTTCGATCGATACCCCGAGCTCTTGATTCTATTTTCTTTAACTTCTCATTCTGTATTGGGTCTTTACCCTCGAGCAACAATTCGATGTGCTGGAATTGGTCGTTGCCCCAAAACAATTGATCCTTAACGATTATGGTTGGTATTCCGAAGACCCCTTTCTCGATGGCACTGCTAGTTTCAGTGATTAACGCCTGCTTAATCCGTGGCTCGGCTATTTTCTCCACATAGCTCTCGCAGTCCACTTCGGCTCGTCGCAGGACAGCGATCAGATTATTTGCATCACCTAAATCTTCGCCCTCAGTCCATCCTGCATCGAAGAGTGATTGGATTACCCTAAACTGATTTGAACCAGAAACATCTGGTAGCGACATGCGTAGCGCAGCCAGGGGATTGAAAGGGTGAAACTTGGGTGGGTCGTAATTAAAACCGTTCAAACTGGCATAGCGCTGGCAGTAACGCGCAACCCATTGCCTTTTCGGTGCAATTTCAGCAGGTCCAAGCTGGCCCCAATGATCGAGTAGTTTGCCAAAAACTACAGGATGAGCTTTGAGCTCCAGCTCGTATTTTTCACATAACGTCCCTATGCGTCGCCAGGCGAAATAAGCAAATGGCGAAAGATAATCGAAATAAAAATGTAGAGTCGTCGTTTTCACAATACAGATAGTAACAAACTATCGGCAGTGAGTGCTGACAGAACTTCCCCAGCAATCTGTTCATTGCTAAACCACCCCTTCTAACCCCATCGAAAAAAGTAGCTTTTGTTCTACCTATAAGCAACAATTTCAGTCAACTAAGTTTAAGCGGAAATACCATGCGAACCCTCACTCTACTACTGAGTCTATTGGTCCTTGCGGCATGTACTACAGGCTATGAGAACAGGCAGGATATGCTGCGTAACACGATTACTCCAGATCGCGAATGGTGGGATGTATTGCACTACCGTTTGGCTGTTGAATTTGATCCTCAGGAAAAATTCATAAGAGGCTCTAACGAAATACGCTTCAAGGCACTAAAAGCGGGATCAACAATGCAAATCGATTTGCAGCCACCGCTTGCAATTACAAAGGTAAGTTTCGGTGATTCGGAATTGATATTCGACCGAGAGGGCAATGTGTACTTCTTGCATTTCGAGAGTGAGATAGCCGCAGGGCTTGAAGGGTCAATTGTTATTGCCTACGAAGGCATTCCCAAAGAAAGTGTGAATCCGCCCTGGGAAGGGGGTGTCACCTGGGGCCATGACGACTTGGGGAATGATTTTATTGTGACCACTGCCCAAGGTATTGGTGCCAGTGTCTGGTGGCCAAATAAAGATCATGGCTACGATGAACCCGACCTGGGCATGCAAATCGCGATTACAGTGCCCGACAATCTTAGCGCCGTGTCTAATGGACGATTGAAACATACAGAACATAATGAAGATTCCAATACTAAAACCTTTCATTGGGAGCTTGTTAATCCCATAAACAATTATGGTGTCAGCGTCAATATTGGTAATTATGTAAATTTCTCAGAAACCTATCAGGGCGTTGATGGCCCTCTCGATCTGGACTATTGGGTATTGGCACACCAAAAACAAGTTGCAGAAAACCAGTTTGCTGAAGTCCCACGTATGCTCGAGGCCTTTGAGTACTGGTTTGGAAAATACCCGTTTTATGAAGACGGCTACAAACTGGTTGCCGTTTCTTATGCGGGAATGGAGCACCAGAGCGCCGTAACTTATGGCAACTGGTTTCAAAATGGTTATCGCGGGCGTGACGTTAGTGATACGGGCATTGGAATGAAATTCGATTTTATTATCGTACATGAGTCTGGTCATGAATGGTTCGGAAACAATATTTCCGCGATAGATAATAAACATCTGTGGATACATGAAGGCTTCACTAATTATTCTGAAAATCTATTTGTTGAATATTGGTTTGGTAAGCACGATAGTGAGGACTACGTGATTGGTAGTCGACACAATGTCCTAAACAAAGATCCAATTATCACTAGCGGATCACAAGAGAATAGCTCTACTGACATGTATTACAAAGCAGGGAACATGTTGCACACGATTCGCCACATCATTGGTGACGATGAAAAATGGAGAGGTATACTGAAAGAACTAAATCAATATTTCTGGCACCAGACAGTAACAACGCAGCAAGTGGAGTCTTTTATTTCCACGGCCGCCGGCTTTGATTTAAGCGCAGTATTTGATCAATATTTACGGGCTTCTCAGTTACCAATTTTGCGATATGCGATTAATGAGAATGAACTGTCGTACCAATACACCGAAATTGTCAGTGGTTTTGCAATGCCTATTGATGTCACAATTAATGGGAAAGAAGTTCGGCTAACTCCCACTGTAGAACAGAAAACACTGAATTTCGGTGCAGAGATAGAATCGTTTGATGTGAATCGAAATTTTTATATTGAATCTGAAATCAAAAATTTCTGATCTTCCCCATGCAAGCCTTATCACGATACAAGCAGATTCAGCCCCAGTTAGTTGAATCGATTACTGTGTTGGCTGCGCATGGGTTGCAAAATCACCTAAAAGTCCAAATTAATTCCAACGTTCCGCAAAATTCAAGCTGAAGTTGTGTAGTTAACCTCTATTCCCCAAGTATTCTGGCGCACATACTGTACAATTGCCGCCCACTCCATTTCAAGAATCATTAGCACATGATCAAAGTCGACCAATTTTACACCTTAACTGTCAGCCAAATCGTAGAGGCCGGCTTTATCCTGGCCGCCAAAGAATTGGGCGACGCTCTGCTTCCCAAGGGCATAGACAACAAAAGCCTGTTAGTTGGAGATTCTGTAGAAGTATTCCTCTACCGCAACGCAGCTGACATACTCGTGGCCACCACTAAAAAGCCAAAAGCCCGTGTTGGTGAATTTGCCTATTTGAGCGTTGCTGCCACCACTGAAATTGGTGCCTTTCTGGATTGGGGTTTGCCAAAAGATGTGCTTGCGCCCTTTGCTGAGCAACATCGCCCGATGCACGAAGGCCATTCCTATCTGGTGTATTTGTATCTGGACAAAATCGATGGGCGCATCACTGCCACCTCCAAAATTGATAAAGTCCTGGATGATGACAAGGCACACGATTTCAAAAACGGCCAATCCGTCGATTTGATTATCGCCAATAGCACCGATTTGGGTTTCAAGGCCATCATTAACCATAGTCACTGGGGTGTGTTATATGCGAACGATGTATTTCAGCGTTTGAGTTTTGGACAAAGTATTTCGGGCTATATCAAACATGTCAGGCCTGATGGGAAAATTGATTTAACCCTTCAGGTTGGAAAGGAATCACGTGATAAATACACGAAAGCTATTATAGATTTACTGGGCAAGGAAAATGGTTTTGTAGCGCTGCATGACAAATCCGATCCGCAGACTATTGCTAGAGTACTTGGCATGAGTAAAGGGGCATTTAAAAAATCCATTGGCAGTTTATATCGACAACAAATCATCACTATAGAGGACAACGGCATTCGCTTATTGCAAGAGCTTGAGCCGGCTGCTGAAAGTATTGCGCCAGACAATACTCCTGACAGTGCTACCAATAAGCATGAAAGGATTGCAAACCTTAACCGAGAGCCTATTGAGCTTTACAAAATTTTAAAGTTTGAAGGTCTGGTCGGCAGCGGAGGCGAAGCAAAAACCATGATCGCTGATGGGTTGGTGTTGCTCAATGGCAAGGTTGAAACGCAGAAAAGGAAAAAAATCATGTCTGGTGATGTGATTGAAATCGGTGCTGAAAGAATTCGGCTACAACTCGAGAATAAAGATGACCAATAATGACTGCCTGCGCCGTATCCGCTACATACTGAGCTTTGATGATTCTGCCATGATCAATACATTTGCTCATGTAGATCAGCAAGTATCACGAGAACAATTATGTACCTTATTGAAGAAAGATGATGATCCTGATTTCGAGGAATGCAGTGATACTTTGTTAGCTGCTTTCCTCAATGGATTAATTATTGAGAAGCGCGGTAAACGTGAGGGCGAGCAACCACAGCCTGAAAAACGCTTAAATAATAATATGATTTTCATAAAACTCAGAATCGCTTTTGGTCTGAAAGCTGAGGATATTTTATCGCTGTTTTCCCTGGTCGACTTTAGAATTAGCAAGCATGAACTCAGTGCTTTTTTTCGAAAGCCTAAAACTCGACAGTACCGAGCATGCAAAGATCAGATTTTAAGAAATTTTTTATCCGCGCTACAAAGCAAATACCACAAAAATGATGAGGCCGAGGTCCTGTATAAAGGCAAAGCTGGATAAATAGGGCTAGGGCCTGTGATATCCCCCCCCAAAGCAGACTAACCTATTGATCTATAATGGATTATTTTTAATATAACGTGCGTTCCGAGGCCTAAACAGCCTCTTTTGCCTAGTATACGAACCCAATATCGTACATATTTTGAGCCATTTCCAATATTACGTTGGCTCTACCCTCATGTTCCCCTCGCGTTCCCATGTAAAAATCTAGTATCATGCCGCACCGTTTTTCCACCTATACAACCAACTAACCCTTGAGCAGCACAATGACTGATTTATCACTATATAGAAACATAGGTATCTTCGCCCACGTTGATGCTGGCAAAACCACGACTACAGAGCGCATTCTTAAACTAACCGGTAAAATTCATAAAACCGGTGAAGTGCATGATGGTGCCGCAACAACAGACTTCATGGATCAGGAAAAAGAGCGAGGCATCACTATTCAGTCTGCTGCGACAACCTGTTACTGGAAAGATCACCGTTTCAATATCATTGATACCCCGGGTCACGTTGATTTCACGATTGAAGTGTACCGTTCACTTAAAGTACTGGACGGCGGCGTAGGTGTGTTTTGTGGCTCAGGCGGTGTTGAGCCTCAGTCAGAGACTAACTGGCGCTATGCCAATGACTCAGAAGTGGCGCGCATTATCTTCGTTAATAAGCTAGACCGCATAGGTGCAGATTTCCTTAAAGTTGTTGGCCAGGTCGAAACCGTCCTCGGTGCAAACCCCCTGGTTATGGTTTTACCCATCGGCCGCGAAGATGACTTTATAGGTATTGTTGACCTGCTAACCCGTAAATCACATGTATGGCCTGACCCAGGTAACCCGGAAAAATTCGAAATTGGCGATGTGCCCGAAGACATGGTTGATCTGGTAGAAGAATACCGTGAAAAACTGATTGAAACGGCTGTTGAGCAAGATGACGACGTGATGGAAGCTTATTTAGACGGCAACGAGCCTTCAATAGACGACATTAAACGCTGCATCCGCAAGGGCACTATCGCACTAGACTTCTTCCCTACTTATTGTGGCTCTGCATTTAAAGACAAAGGTATTCAATTGATACTGGATGCAGTTGTTGATTACTTGCCGAACCCAACTGAAGTTAAGCCTCAGCCTTTAACCGATGACGAAGGCGAGCCCAATGGTGAAGTCGCCGTGGTTGATGAAAATGAACCGTTCCGCGCACTAGCGTTCAAAATCATGGATGACCGCTTTGGCGCCCTGACCTTTGTTCGAGTATATTCCGGCGTGTTAAACAAAGGCGAAACCATTTTAAATTCATACACAGGTAAAACTGAGCGTATTGGTCGTATGGTAGAAATGCATGCCAATGACCGTAATGAAATTGATAGAGCGCAAGCCGGTGATATCATTGCTATCGTTGGCATGAAAAATGTGAAAACAGGCCACACTTTATGTAACCCTAAACATCCTTGTACGCTAGAACCTATGATCTTCCCTGAGCCGGTTATTTCGATAGCTGTATCGCCAAAGGACAAGAGCAGTGTTGAAAAAATGAGTATTGCGATTGGCAAAATGGTAGCAGAAGATCCTTCTTTTCGAGTTGAAACAGACGAAGATTCCGGCGAAACCATTCTTAAAGGAATGGGCGAGCTACACCTTGATATTAAAGTCGATATTTTAAATCGCACCTACGGTGTTGAATTAGAAGTAGGGGCACCTCAAGTAGCTTATCGTGAGACGATTACTCAGGAAATTGACGACTCGTATACACACAAGAAACAGTCAGGTGGTTCTGGTCAATTTGGTAAAATTGATTACCGTATTAAACCCGGCGAACCAGGTACCGGTTATGTATTTAGCTCATCAGTTGTGGGCGGTAACGTACCGAAAGAATTCTTCCCGGCTATTGAAAAAGGTTTCAGAGGCATGATGGAAAAAGGCCCAATAGCGGGCTTTCCAGTACTCGACGTTGAAATCGAATTATATGACGGTGGTTTCCACGCGGTGGATTCATCGGCAATAGCTTTTGAGCTTGCATCAAGAGGCGCTTACCGTCAGTCAATGCCCAAAGCTGGACCTCAGTTAATCGAACCCATCATGAAAGTAGATGTGTTCACGCCAGATGATCACGTAGGTGATGTTATTGGTGATTTAAACCGTCGTCGCGGCATGATCAAAGATCAGGACTCTGCCACCTCAGGTGTTCGTATTAAAGCAGATGTGCCCCTTGCAGAAATGTTTGGCTACATCGGCAGCCTGCGAACAATGACATCAGGTCGCGGTCAGTTCTCAATGGAATTTTCCCATTACCTGCCATGTCCTAAGTCAGTCTCTGAAACCGTTGTAGAAGCTGAGAAAGAAAGACAGGCAGCTAAAGCCAAGAAGTAATTGTAACGCTTGTTTTAAAAAGCCCCGATAATAAATATTATCGGGGCTTTTTTTTGTCGTATTTTGTTGATGCAAAGAGGAGCTGTTAGATAATCGCCAGCTCAGAAAGAAAACGGTTAGACTCTGCGATAGAGGCCTCCATGTCCTGAATGAGTTCGGAGATATCATCCTCAATGGTGCTTAGTTCCGTGCGCAAAGAGGCAATCGCTCTTGAGTTTAGATTATGTTTCAAAAACAAAACCTGATCACGAAAGGCATTAATAACTGGTGTCATTTTGTTTTCCGCGCTGTGCATTGAAGCGACTAACTGCTCGTACCGTACTCGGGTTGATCGTAATGAAGATTCGCTGGAGGCACGCAATGACTGACTGGTATACAAAGACAGCTCTTCTTCCCATTCTTCAAATAAATCAGCAGAAACACTTTCGACCGCACGAATACGTTCGCTGACGCTGCTAGCCCGTTCTTCGCTTTTTTCAAATTCTCTGTTCAAGGATTCATATGTCTCCTGCAAGTCTCCTCCATTGAAATTTAGCAAGGCGCTGAACTGTTCCAGAGCCGAGCTGAACTGTTCTTTTGCTGCCTCTTGTGAATCTCGCGCCTGTTCTACTCGGTCAACCAGAATGTCGCGTTTATGGATACCAAATTGCTCCATGGTTTCGTAGTAAACCGTACTGCATGCCGAGAGTAAAAATAGCACTGTCACTGCCGCTAATTTTTTCTGTAAACCTGGTAAGGCAGGATAAAAATTGTAAATAGTATGCATCGTGATAAACCTGCAGGATTACTCGTTGAGAAGATTAGTTATGATTTATGAGTTTCTTTAATAGCTTTGACTAGCTCCTGATTGCGCTTGTCAGCCAGGTGCGAGTGCACCACAAACAGGGCATGTATCATGCCAGGCACCCAGAAGGCCAGACAAAGAAATATATTGAGAATAGCCTGGATTGGCTTGGCACAGAGAAATACAGCCAAAGGGGGTAAAACTATTGCTAAAAGATAGCGCATAGACAAATTCCGTATGTTGATAGTAAGGAGTTTATATTTCTATGAGTATAATTGCCCTATTTATTAGCACCATGAGATTTACGCTTGGTGACTAGTGCTTTTTTCGTCGTCTAAGTCTCAGTCCTGCAAGGCCAATACCAAGAAGTACGAATGACGCAGGTTCGGGGACTGAGGTCTGATCACGATACAGCCAGGTCCCACCCCAGTTAGTTGGATCGGTTACTGTAGTCGCTGAACATGGGTCGCAGAAATATCCTTGGCCTGGCTTTGAATTCGAGTATCCGATGCCAACCTGGGCCTGGTAGCTGGTACCACTAATCACAGTCAGATCGCTGGTCATTGCATAGATATAACCGGTATATGGTGGTGTTCCTGCCGTAGCGCCTAAAATACCAACGATGCTGGATACTCCAATTTGGCCCGCAGACCATCCTCCGACAGGTGTCGTACCGATGTGTCCAGCTATCATCTCGATCACCAGATCAGTATCGGCGATCGACCAATCATCTAATGCACCACCGTTGGTCAGCGTCACAACATTGGCAAAAGTTAATCCGTCGGTATATGACATATCTAACCAATCGAATCCGGTTATATCATCTGTTGCAAATGAGCCGTGGTCTATCAGGCCTGCCGTGGCTGACGGGATCAATATCAGCGTTAATATTGACGTTAGTGTTAAACAGGTGAAACTTTTCATTGTTACGTTCCTATACAGACGAAAACCGAAGGACATTTTATATATATATCGTAGAAATAAATAAGCACAATACATACCATGATTTATTACTTTTTAAAAAACAATAAGTTATGAAATATTTAATAATCGGTTAGAAGGCATTTGTAAAGAAACTGGACAAATATTGCGATCAGAATTACGGGCGGTGTGCTAGAGCGCACAATGCGGGCAATCGATGTAGTTACAGGAGAAGTAGTATGGACGGATTCCTTGCCCTCGTCTTCTGCGGCTACGCCAATGAGCAATGTAAGCCCGGTTAGCGGAATAACAATAAGTGTTGGTTACTGTGCCCGACGGCGGTGGACGGTACCTGCTAGCCGAAGGCTCGGTGAACACGACGGTCGATAATGGCGAGGTCGATAGTGGCCATGTGATTGCTTATCGCTGCCCGATTAGAAATCAGTAAAAAGGGCGAAAGGATTACCATCCTTTCGCCCTTATCTTTTTCGTACTACCGTATGTCAATCAAGCTAGATTGACTCACCACACTAGTGTGCAGCACCACCCTGAGCTGCCGCTCCAGGTAATGCCATTGCAGTAAGCTTAGAGCCAGTTTGCAATATGATGTACTGATGTCCATCGTGCATCCAGGAGCTCATGCCGTAACGGCTTTGCGCTGGCACTTCGATGCGACCAACTTCTTCGCCGGTCTTTTTATCGATACCGTACAGAAGTGCAGTTCTACCGTCGTGATCCATGTCTGAATAGATCAGCATGTTCGCAGTAGTTACCATGGTAATAGCATTACCAGTACCGGTATCACCTATATCAACACCAGCCAAAGCAGGGTTGTTGCGGATACGATCTGGTGTTTCACCAGTAGGTATCTGGAACGCAATCTCACCTGTGTTCATATCGTAAGCAGTAATCGTGCTGTACGGTGGCTTAAAGTAAGGCAAGCCTGAATCGAGGCGAGGTGGCCTAGGGCGGGCGCCATTGGCATAGGCTGCGAAGGTAGTTCCTGTTGGGGCATCGATGCGAGCATCTGCCTCATCGCCAGGAATAATTCGTTGCCAGCTACAAGCTTTTCTGGAGGTAACATAGAGGAAGCCTGAAGTAGGGTCCGCTACTGGTGGGTTATTGATATTTGCACCACCACCGTCACCTGGGCACATAGCAGAAGCTATCTTTCCTGATGGGTCATCGGAATGGATTGGCGGATTAAACAAAGGCCCCATATCGTAATTAGCCATCACTTCAAGTGCTTCTCTGCGCAGTGCAGGTGTGAAGTCAATCAGGTCGTCCTGAGTCAGGCCCTGCATTTCAAAGGCAGGCGGCTTGCTTGGGAAAGGCTGTGTTGTTGACAGTTTCTCGCCAGGAACTTCTGAGGCAGGAACGGCTCGTTCTTCCATTGGCCAAATTGGCTCACCGGTCATGCGGTTGAAAGAGTAAACAAAACCCTGTTTTGTTACCTGGGATACAGAAGGAATCATACCTCGTCCTGGAATATTCAGGTCCAGCTGTATCGGTGCCGCTGGGTTATCGTAGTTCCACACATCGTGGTGAACTGTCTGGAAATGCCAGCGACGCTCGCCAGTTTCTGTATCCAGCGCAATCAAGCTAGTACCAAACAGACCATCACCAGGACGGAAGCCGCCGTAGTAATCGATTGTAGGAGGATTGGTTGGAACATAGACAATATTGTTCTCAGGATCGGCTGTCAGAGGTGCCCAAGAAGATACATCTCCTGTCCATTGCCAGGCGTCATTTTCCCAGGTTTCATGGCCGTACTCACCTGGCTGTGGAATCACATTGAATTTCCATTTGAATTCACCGGTGACCTTGTCATAGGCCAAAATATCGCCTGGAACGTTCTCTATTCTCGCCTGCAAATAACCTTGCTCGGCTGAGTTGCCTACGATAATCGTGTCATTAACAACGATTGGGGGTGAGGACGTAGTGATATAGCCAGTTTCCAGAGGAATGCCTTCATAAGGATCATAGGGGTGTCCCAGATCAGCGAGCATGTCCACAACACCAGTAGTAGGAAAGCCTTCTACCGGCACTTGTCCACCGAAGCCCTCAAGAGGAGCGCCAGTTTCAGCATCCAATGCGACCAGAAAGAAACCCGGTGTGGAGATATAAACCACGCCCTTGCCGTCTATTCTGGAGTAGGCAATACCTTTTCCGTAGGAGGCGCGCATGGAATATTCCCAGCGTCCTGTGTTTGGCAGACGGTAAGACCACAACGTCTCACCTGTTTTGGGATCGATCGCAACCACATTACGGCGAGCACCAGATACGGTGAATAGCTTGCCATCTACATAAGTAGGAGTTGAACGACCTGATTGACCGTTGAAGCTTGAGCCATCCCATTCCCAGACGACTTCTAAGTCGCTGAAGTTTTCAGCGGTGATTTCATCGGCAGGGGTGTAGCGTGTGTGGGCGTAGTCGCCACCAAGGGTAAACCACTCGGCGGTATCGTCGTTAACTAAATTCTGACTCAAGGCCATCTGTGGCGTTAAGCCCAGAACGGCAGCCATACAGCTCAATGTAGCGAGCTTCTTGGCGAATGAGCCAGAGATTGTTGAAGAACGTGTTTTCATTTTTATAGCCTCATAAGATGCAAAATCCAGTGGAGGATACCATAGGGAATATAAGTAGTGATAAACGGGACTGTAATAAAGTGTGTTAAAAGGGAAATCTCCCTATATCTCCACGACATTAACTAATTTACCCAGTTAACCGCCCCTTGGTTACCTCAGATACTTCCCAATGCGGCCCGCACCAATCGCGCCATCTCTATATGTCCCTTAGCCGTAGGGTGGTAGCGAATCCCGGTGTCCGCGACATTGGCACCGTTGATCCAACGCTCAGCCGTGTCACAGGGCCCATGACCTTCTGCGCGCACATAGGCATCAGCGATAAGGCTTTGCCTACTTGAGGTGGCGCTCACGAAAGCGGCCTCTAGCTTCTGACCAAGTGCAGCCAGATAGCTGGTGTCGTCGGCACTCAATTCAAGCTCACCGCAGTTTGCTGCATCTGAGGGGAAGACTCGCGGATAGGTCACTAGCACAATGGTGGCCTGTGGTGCCTTAGCCTTGATGGCATCGAGCATCTCACCAAGCTTGGCGGGGAGTTGATTTACAGCGTCATCGATCATTGTCAGATCGAGGTTGGCAGTGCAATGCTCGTCCTGGGTTGTTCCGGCGCAGGCAAAAGTCGATGAAGTAAAGCTAATGTCATTGCCGCCGATGGTGACGGTAACCAGCGCCGTGTCACGGCTGACGGCATCGATCTGTGGGGCAGCATCACCTTGAGGAGTATCAAGAATATTGGCAGTGGTCGCACCGTTGCAACTCACATCAGTGAGCATGAGACCCAGCGCAGCAGCAACAAGATGCGAGTAGTTGTTATCAGAACGTCCACAGGATCCCAATTGGTTAGCAACACCTGGTCCTGCCGCGAATGAGCTACCGAGCGAGACATATTTGGCGCCCGGCACCAATGCTGCAGCAGGCACATCCTCAGAGAAGGCCGCAGTAGCGGTGAGCAATGAGCAGCAAAGTGCAGTTAAGGTGATTATCTTTCTCATGGAGTTCTCCTAGGTTGGGAAAAAAAGGCGGTAATGGATATTTTTAAGCAATTTCCTGTTATTTTAGCATCTAGTTAAAATTTATTCGTTATGGCCCCTTTAACTCGGTATATTTGACTGAACCTCGACTCGGGTAATCCAGTAGTCGAAAATAATAAGGAAGAATTAGATGTCATCAGCAGCACACCACTACCCCAACTCGCCCTTGGCGATGTTCCTGGGGCACGCCCCTACTTGGTACAAGCAAACAATATTAGCGGCTCTCGTAATGAATGTTGTTTTTTATTTCGTGCTTGGTCCACTCCTTACGTCCTGGATAATCCTGTTCGAGTTCATTGCAACGCTTGCGATGGCTCTAAAGTGCTTCCCTCTGCAATCCGGCGGCTTGCTGGCCTTGCAAGTGCTACTCATGCAACTCACCGACTCCCACCACGTATACGAAGAAGTTGAGCACGGATTACCGGTAATTCTTCTGGTTATCTTCATGGTGGCTGGTGTGCATTTTCTGAGGGAGATGCTGTTCAAGTTCATCAGCGGGGTTCTATTAGGGATTAAATCTCGTGTAGTGATGAACGTAGTGACTATTTCTGTCGTTGCGGTGCTTTCTGCCTTTCTCGATGCGTTAACTATTTTGGCTGTACTCATCGCCCTCGCCACCTCTTTCTATGATGTGTATGAGAAAGTGGTCTCAAAAGTAGGCTATCACGACGACCCGGACCCTGATGACGGGCACATTGACGAATTGCACAGAGAAGACCTTGATGCTTTTCGCGCGTACTTGCGCGGCCTTCTCATGCACGGCGCTATAGGCACAGCCATCGGCGGTGTATGTACCTTGGTGGGTGAGCCCGAAAATATCGTTATCGGCGGTGCAGCCGGATGGGACTTCGTGACATTCATCCAGATGGTGGGCCCTGCCACAATCCCAACTCTATTTGCTGGTATCTTTACTTGCTACGCTCTGGAGAAATTAGGCTGGTTTGGCTACGGCGCTGAACTTCCTACTGCTGTGAGACAAATTCTTGCAGATGAGGATGAGAAACGAAAGCGGGAAGCCACTCGAGGTGACGAGCTTGTAATAGTTTTTCAAGCGGTGGTTGCCGTCTTAATGATTATTGCCCTCTCGCTTCACCTTGCCGAAATCGGACTGATCGGACTAGGTGTGATTATTCTTGGCTCAGCAATTACTGGTGTAACTGATGAGCATAAACTCGGTCAGGCTTTTGCGCCGGGACTACCTTTCGCAGCTTTACTCGTTGTTTTCTATGTGATCGTTGCGATGATCAATAGCCAGGAGATGTTTACCCCGGTGATGAATTGGGTACTGGAAATGGAAGGAAGCCAGCAGGTATTCATGGTATTCCTGACCAACGGCCTGTTATCTGCCATCAGTGACAACGTATTTGTTGCGACTATCTACATGGATCAGATTACGCCGTTAATGGAGCAAGGCCTAATGACCAGAGAAGTTTTCGAGGCTCAGTCGGTCGCCGTGGTTATGGGAACTGGTATCCCTAGCATGTCTACACCAAACGGACAGGCTGCATTCCTGTTTCTATTGATGTCGTCAATCGCTCCTCGCATTAGGTTGGGTTATGGCCGCATGGTGTATATGGCACTGCCCTACTTCCTGGTTTGTACTACAGTAGCCGGATTCATCATGTACAGCTGGCTCGGCTAAAACCTACTAAATAGCAACGCCCTTTTTCCGGGGCATCAAAAAAAGGAAGGGCATAGCCCTTCCTTTTTTTGTTCTAGCTATAGTCTTCTATCGAACTACTCTACGCAGCTCTAATGCAGCCCTAATAGAGAAACACTATCGCGTGGGTTTGAGAGCCTTTGACTCCAGAGCGTTTTGCTAGCGTGACATGTGAGTGTCCTGTGGTTTCCCCCAAGCCGTAGCCTTCCTACGGATAGACGTTATAATGCGTACCGAAGCTCCTGCCTGTTTCAGTGAACACGAACCTGCAGGCAAACCCTGGCGTACCGACGTTACGATACTGCAGCTGTCACGATTTAGGAGTAAGCAATGGCATTTTCCGGCCCTTCAACCGAAACAACGGAGTTGCTTAAGATCAATCCTGATATTGACCGGGAGCAGTTGGCCGCGGTGTTCGCCGAGCACAAAAGGGTTCAAATCCAGAATGTTCTCACCGAAGACTCTGCCAACAAGATTGCGCAGCTGCTGGTTAATAACACCCCCTGGGGAATGTCCTGGAACGCTGGCGAAGACGGCCCTCACAAGCTGCGACGCGAGGCCGCAATGGGCTTATCCCAGAGCGAACATCAAGCTATCGGGCAAAAGCTGTCTGCCTCTATGGGCAAATCAGATTTCGCGTTTCTCTACTCGCAATACCAGATGTTCGATGCCTATCAAGAGGGTTGGTCAGCGGGTAAAGCGCACGATGATTTACTGAAGGACTTGAACTCCAAACTGTTCCTGGACCTGGTGCGAGAAGTCACCGATCTTCCGGCGATAAAATGGGCTGACGCTCAAGCCACTCTCTACGTACCTGGCCAGTTCCTTTCCTTGCATCAGGATATTGAAGCCGAACAGGGCTGGCTGGTGGCTTATGTGTTGAATTTCTGTACCCGCGAATGGCGGCCCGATTGGGGCGGCTACCTGAATTTCTTTGATGAGAATGGCGACATCGTCGCCGGATATAAGCCGCGGTTCAATTGTTTGAATATGTTCCTTGTTCCGCAAGACCACAATGTAAGTTTTGTCCCACACTTCGCGCCTTTCGGTCGCCTGGCCATTACCGGCTGGTTCCGTGATCGCTAAAACATTTTAGGAGAGTTATTGCTCATGTCAATTTTAGATTACATAGAGTTTTTCCCAGGTTTTGTGGACGGAAAATTGTGCGATGAGCTGATCTCTCATTACAAGGAAAATGCAAAGTGGGAATCTTCTACATTTTCCGACGGCACAGGCATCATGACCCAGACCGCCGAAAGAGTGAAAATGGAGGAGTTCTGGATTCAGCAAGACATGAAATTCTATAGCGAATTCCAAGCGCATTTTCAAAAAGCAGTCGTGAAATATTTACAGAAACATCCCAAATTCGAGCCTCAACGCTTTACTCCCTTTAGATTAAATCATTACCCGGTAGGTGGCTTTATGGAGCAGCATATCGACAATATTCACCACAGTCATGGGCAGCAGTTTGGCTACCCACACGTGACTGTGCTTGTCATGCTTAATGATAACTACGAAGGGGGTGAATTCGACTTATGCGATGGAGGTTTTGTTCCTGAAACACAGCAAGGCTCGGTTATCGTATTTCCTTCAAACTTCATGTATCCCCATCAGGTCCAAAAAGTAACCAGCGGTGACAGGTTCAGTTTAATGACGTGGATAATGTAAGGAACCTGTAGGAGGGGTGAGTTAGCAATTATTTTTTGCTTCGGGCAATTATACGAAGCTGTTTTAAAACAACTTCTCTGTGCGGGGCTATTTCGACACGTCTAGACCGGGTTCGTTTGATGAATGCGTCGCCGTCTTGCTCCTAACCCTATTAAGCCGATGGATAAAAGAACAAGAATGGAGGGCTCTGGAACGCTCGCCTCAGAGAGAACAATATTATCCAACAAAATTTGATGGCTGTAAGGGATATGCATAATAACTAAACTGTCCACGGCTACTCCCAAGAGAGCGGATGCTCCGAAGGTTGCCATAGTGCCTCCATCTGTAGGATTGTACACATCTTGCCCTACTAAGGACGCTGATAGAAAACCTTGAATAACGCTATCGGGACTGGACCCGAAGTGTTTTAGATCAATAGATTCAAAATTAAAAACTCCGCCACCCGACTTCGTGATCGTCAATACAGGGGCGCTTCCGTCCGGAGATTGGGCGCCGAAATTAATGGTGCCGTTTCCACCACTACCCCAAAGCGAGATCCATCCGTTTGAATTCACAGAAAGATTGTAACCGTCCTCAGTGCCGAAAGAAAAATCACCATCAGGTATCCCTTCGAAGTCAATAACTGTTGCTGATGCGTACGGGGCAATAAAGGCTGCCGAAAGCAGGATTAGGCGAGACAGTACTTTAAAAGTGTTATTCATGATTGGATTTCTTGGTACTCATTATTTTTTTTCAGTTTTAGAAACAATTTAACTCTACATCCATGTAAGCACAATACATGCCAGAGCGTATAACAAGATATGTATCAACAAGTTAGGCGAATTTAGCAATTGATTCTCAACAACATTGTAAAAATACCTGACACTTTTCAGTTTATTTCTAGACCGAATCGTCACAAAAATGTGAAAAACCTCAAACAAAGTCTTAATTATCAAAAAGTTAAAGAATTGTTGAGAATGTAAAAAATCTTGACAAGTGCTCATCAGGTCGCAAAAAAAAGAGCCATAACGGAATTTTTTAACCAACTTCCTGCTATTTTTGGTTGCTGGTCTAATTTCACTCGTTACGACTCCTTTAACTCATTTTCGCATTCCTGGATGATGGCGTCCGAATATGGCCAGTGCAACGTAAAGTGCTTCGTTACAATGACAGCTCCATATTGATAGCTCTCTATTTAAAAAATATTGAGGCAAACAAAAATATTCAGAGGCAAAAATGACAACACAAAAAGAAAAAGTAGCAGCATTTAATGAGCTTCATAACTCAGGTGAAACTTTCATCATTGCTAACCCCTGGGACGCAGGTTCAGCTCGCATGCTTCAGGGACTTGGCTTTAAAGCACTGGCTACTACCAGTGCTGGCTTTGCCCAAACTCTGGGACGCCTTGATGGACAAGTTTCACTTGAGGAAAAACTTGCTCACTGTCGTGAACTTTGCGAAGTCACGGATATTCCTATTAATGCAGATTTTGAGAATGGATTTGCAGACTCCCCGGAAGCCTGTGCTGAAAACCTGATAAAAGCAGCAAACTGTGGCTTAGCGGGCGCCTCGATTGAAGATTATTCCGGGAGTGAACTCTATGAATTTGAATTGGCAGTAGATCGAATAGCCGCCTGTGCTGAAGCGCGATCAAAGCTTCCCTATGATTTTATGCTGACGGCACGGGCAGAAAATTTACTGCGGGGCGTCGATGATCTGGACGATACCATCAAACGCTTACAAGCCTTTGAAGCCGCTGGTGCAGACGTACTGTATGCCCCAGGACTAAGAAACAGTGAGCAGATTAAAACGGTTCTTGAATCAGTTAGCAAATCACTAAATGTACTAAGCGCCTTCATGCCAGATATGAAATTATCTGAGTATGCGGAACTGGGCGTTTGTAGAGTAAGTATTGGTGGTGGGCTAGCCAACTATATCATCGCGGCAACCATCGCCGCATCAGAAGATATGTTGGCAAACGGCAGCTTCGAGTGGATGAAAGATGCAACGCCAGGCGCTACGATTAGCAAGCTTCTCAGCTAGGATACAGGGCATATAAATTGTGTTCTAAAGTGAGTATAAAAAGGGATCGTAACGGATATTTTTTAACCAACTTTCTATTATTTTTGGCGGCTGATTAAATTTTATTCGTTACGACCCCGCTTATCCCCATGGCCCGCAATGTCGAAGACAAAATTCAATACGATGGGTGCTTCACAGCTGATTTCAGTCAAGTGTGTACTATTTCAAAAATCGACATCTTTTTTTAGATGTGATTTTAGAAATGATTTCGGGCCCGGGATATCTAACAAATAATCATCTACGTTATCACTAAATTTCAACTCTAGCGTTTTTATAAAATCCACACCAGGTGATCGACCAAAATACGATTGAAATGTTCTAATTAAGTGGGGCATATCATAAAAACCACTACCGACTGCGCTTCGCATCAAACTACCAGTTTGACTAAATATTTTACAAAAAAGTTTTAGCTTGATAGCAATTCGAAAATTCGAATAATTTAAACCAGTGTTATCTTTAAAAACATGACGAAAATTAGATGCTGACATATTACAAAATGCAGCCGCATCTTTTAGTTTCTCACTACTGTTTTGAGTGAGGGCTGTGTGAATCAGATAGCCAAGTATTCGCGAATCCATTTTAATCGTATTGATAGGGAAATTATTTGGATTTACAAGTTTTCTAAATGCTTTTTCTGCATGGGAAATAGAAGAATTATTTATTATTGAGTTAACGAAATATTCAAATTTTAGATGAGGTTCAAAGTTATAAAGGATGTCTCCTTTTTTTTGGAAAGTGTAATTTTTTTTAAGCCAGTAGGAATCAACATCAAGAAAATCCAAGCCAATCCAGCAGTTGGTACCCTCACCTATTTGTATAGGTATATTTGAATGAGCGGGAATTAGTGCAGTGCGGCAGATTAATTTTTCCCCCTCTATATTAAACTTCAAGGGTGATTGAGTGGAGATATACAGCATTTTAAAGAAGTGATTAGAGACGGTAGCGCCTTGATAATCACCCAATGTGATAACTCGATCAAACCAATTATATAGTCGTGTATTCATTTTCGGACGCTATTTACAATCACTTAAACGAACCCTTAAGTAGAATGCTTGACGAATTGCAAATACAACTTACGGGCAGTCTGTGAGTTATTGAGAAAATAGCACTATGTGAAATTGTAATGCCTGTTAGAGATAGACCGCAGGATATTTCAAACAGTATAACGATAAAGAATGACAAACTCAGAAAAAACGTTAAGTGCGCGTGTTTAAGCTTACCGAAAACTATTGTAAATCTAAGTTATAACAATCGAGCTGGTATCGAATGTATGGAGATGTGAGAATATAATGAAATTAATATTTAGTAAAATCAGCGGAAAGCATTTAACACTTTCTGTTCTAAGCCTTTTTTTATCGATTGGCGCAAGCTTTGCTAATGCTGTTTCCATTGATTTGATATCCCTGATTAACAACAGTGATGCTGACGAAACCAGCACTATTACTAACTTCCAAGGCAAACTTAGAGGGCATGCTGAATTTCATACGGATTTTAATGTAGGGCCTGTTCAGACCATTGGCTCAGATCTAACTTTCACCAGCCAATTCCAATGGTATAACGGCCTTGAAGTTAGCAAGGGATATCTTGCTGAAACCCATAGCCGATTTATTGCTTACGATATTTTTTTTACTGTCAAAGATGACTTAAATGAAGGCTATTTCCTATCTATTGACTCATTAATGCAAGGTTACACCACGGCATCGTGGAGCTCAGAAAATACCAATCAATCTCTGTTTGGGTCGCGAGCAACTGGCTCCACCGTGGCGAGTCGCATTGACACTGACTTAAATGACGGCATCGATACATTAAGTACGCAAATAGTACCTAACACGCAGGTTAATGATTTAACTATGATCCAGGTGGGTGACTCAAGAGCCGATAGCAATACTGCTTTTGACCATGACCTTGCAATTCTGGATAAGACATTTCTTGCTGGTGACTTTGTTGGCACCAGAAGCTTTGCCTTGGGTTTTACCAGGGGCTCTTATGGCACATACGTTTTTCTGGACAACTATGGTTTAGGCCAGGCATCTATCAATTTTGGTCTTAATAACACCTTGTCTCAACTTAATCTAACAGGTCAAGCGCAAGCGGGTGATCTGGGCAACTCGGACCTAGGACATTTTGTAACTATTAATGTAACACCAACCAACCCGGCATCAGTACCCGAACCTGCAACTTTACCACTTTTAGGCTTAAGTCTGGCTTGTCTTGGGCTAAGGTTGAGAAAACAAAGGTATTCTACTGACTTATCCAAAGCTTAACACGCCGTCCAGAAACAGCATGTAGAAATGAATATTCAAGTTAAGGACTGATCCGAAGTGTTGAATCAAGTTTAAGGAGACAGATTTATTTAAATAATTTAGATGAGAACTCCACCCAAAAAAATAAATCTGCTCCCATTTGATAAAGACTCATGATCAGGGAAGATATCTTTCTACTGTGTAACCTAGTTCCTCGAGCAACTGAATCACATTATCTGGGCCCGCAAAATGAGATACGCCAGCGAGAACAAATTCCACCGCGTCTGAAGTCAAATGCTGTTCCAAAATTGGAATCCAGCTACGATTTCGGCCGGAAAGAATAGCCTCATAAAAGACTGGGTCTTCTAATTTTCGAGCGATGTTTTTTGCAGTAAATTCTGCGAGATTCCCCTCACGCCAGCTGACTATATCCTCATTAATACTTGTCTTGAAGTCGTCGCTGTAAATGGCGTTTATACTGTCTGTCAAAAGTGCGTCAACATTTGAATATACATGATCAAAAGATTCATCAAGCGCCGCCAAATTATTGTATACCAATTCCAGTCCACTCATGGGTTTTCCATCTGTGCGTGCAGCTAATTCAAAATAATCATCGACACCATCAATGTAACCCACTTCTCTCGCTGCAATGTAAAATAATTCAGCATCAAAAAACTCTGGCTTGACTCTGTCGTATTGAAGAAGAAATTTTCCTTGTGTATTAAGGTAGGTGTTGACCAAAAATACGGTGCTCGGTTGCAATAAATTTATTAGAGACTGCCCTGATGGAAGATAGGCAATGCTGTAGTCTGACTGAGTTATAACTTCGTCAGGGTTTATTTCGAACACGAGAGTATCTGCCTGCTGATAAACGTCCAGAAATGATTGTGGTAGCGGAAAATCAGAGCCTCGTAATATATGAATTGTTCCGCCGAGAAAAAGTTCATGCTCGCCGTTGCTCACACGCCAGAGAGAAGTTTCGCCGCGCCTGCTGTGATTAGTAGAAAGCAGGGCAAACCGATCGGTTTCATCATCAAATTGCAGGCGAACATCATAAATATCATCTACGACCCGAGCCTCGGTGGTAAGAATGTTATTCGTCGTTTCAAATACGGCACTGCAATCTTCGATGATTAATGTTTCTTGAACTTCCAATATCGTCAGTTGATCGTCCGATACCAGCAAGGAAAGTTTGTAGGCGACCCGGCTACCGCCTGGCCCAATGGGGTTGCCATCACTCAGTACTTCGACACATTCGATTGTGAGAGTAGATTTCTCTACGTCGTAGCGTCCAGTTGCAAATACATCCTCAGCAATCAGCATAGAAGCACTGAGGCTACACAAAAGTATCACAACGTTCCTAATGAGATACATTTTCTACTTCGCTTTTTTTGAGACTAGTTAATATTATCTACGCTTTACATAATGCCACGAATTTATCGGGAAATCATTGGGCTAATGAATTCAAAAATAGGGGCTTTTCATCCCAGATTTGTTGCTTCAGTGCTGTGCAGCCTCAACTTTCCAATTGACGACAACCCTTCCCACCTATAAACTGCGCGCATTCCATTGACTCCCATGTGGGTTGGTGGAATAAGTTGATACAGGTACCCTGTCTCTTGGTTTAACAAGAAACAGGTTAAATGGGAAGTTGGTTAAATTCCAACACTGCCCCCGCAACGGTGAATCGAGGCTCTGACCTCGCTAAGTCCGATACCAGCCTAATTGACTTTGTAATTGATGCAGCGGAGGGCTACATCAGTGGCAGAGCTTTAACTCTGGCTCTTCTACTTGACCCCCTCCCTGATGAATTTTAATTTCTGTTCTGTTGAGCAGGTTCATTCATTGGGAGATCCAATATGTTAAATCTAAAATCTGTGGCGGCCACACTTACGCTGGCCACCGTATCTTGTACTAATGTTCTCGCACAGGAGCAACCAAGCTACCTCGAAGAAGTGGTAGTTATTGCTAATCGTGTACCCGTACCATTAAGGAAAATTGCAACCTCGGTTTCCGTCTTCGACAAGGAAGATATACAGGCTCGTGGTAATTTTTCTTTAACTGATGTTCTGCGCCAGTCGAGTGCTATTGGCGCTACAGCAAATGGTGGCGCTGGCTCTCTGTCTTCGCTTCGCATTCGAGGTGAAGAAGGGTTTCGCACTCTCACATTGTTTGATGGCTTAAGGCTGTCTAACCCGAGCGCGCCTCAGGTTGCTACATCGGTGGAGCATATTCTCAGCAGTGGCATTGGACGGGTAGAAGTTCTGCGCGGCCCACAAGGTCTCAGCTATGGTGCCGATGCTGGGGGTGTTATCAGCATCAGCTCGATCTCAGCAGGGCCGGGTGTGAAAGCCGATGTCGACATGCAGGGTGGAAGCCGAGGCACCAGCCAGTTATCTGCAAACCTATCAGCGGCTAATGAAAATGTGGATTTCTTTCTAAGTGCTTCAAACTATGAAACCGATGGTTATAACGTGCGAATTTCTGATGCCACGCTCGCCGATAAAGATGGCTATGAGAACACGTCATTCCATACCCGTTTGGGTTATAACATTAGTGATAATTTGCGACTGGAATTAGTACACCGCAATGTCGAAGGTGAAACTCAATACGATGGATGCTTTGCGGCTGACTTCAGTCCGGCAAATGACTGTGAAGCACTATATGATCAAAAGGCTAGTCGCCTGTCGATTAACTACGGCTCAGATTCTTTTTCTCATTCCCTGGCTTATTCAAACACTCGCACCGACCGCGATGATCTGACTCTTGGCGTTAGCGCGTTCGACTCCAATGGTGAAATAAACCGCTGGGAATATGTTGGTAGCGCAAGCAATCTTCCAGGTTTTGATTTAGTGTTCGGCGTCGACCTGGAACGGGAAGAAAGCGGACCTCTTAACAGAAACAATAAGGGATATTATCTGGAATACCTTAGTGACTTCTCCGACAATTTTTTCCTCACGGCAGGCATTCGTCAGGATGACAATGATGACTTTGGCGAACACACTAGTCATCGAATTAGTATGGCCTATCTGATCAATTTTTCTAATTCGGTTGTTAAGTTAAAATCCAGCTATGGATCTGGCTTTAGAGCCCCAAGTCTATTCGAAATTGACTATAACAACGGCCCTTTTGCCGCCCCTCCAGCTTCAAATGTTGTGCTTAGCGAGGAAGTCAGCAAAGGATTCGAATATGGCATCGAATATCTGGCAGGAGATCGATTACGCCTGGAGCTGGTGGTATTTGATCAGGATGTGGAAGATGCAATCACTTTTGATCTGGTAGGTTTTAGTGGCTATGTGCAGGACGTTGGAACCAGCACCTCTAATGGTGTAGAGCTTATCGGCGAGTTTTCAATTTCCGAACAATTACGGCTTACAGCCAATATCACTTTCAATGATGCTGAGCGCCCAAACGGATTACAGCGATTAAGAAGGCCTGAGCAATTAGCAAATCTGGGGTTGAGTTACAGAAGTAGCAACCAAAAACTGAACATTAATGCGTTCTATAGAACCTCCGAAGATGCTATTGATGAACAGTTTGGCACTGTAGTAAACCTGGATGATTTTGAGGTGCTGGACATCAGTGCCAGCTATAGAATATCAGATCACTTTGAGGTCTATGGTCGAATCGAGAATGTACTGAATGATCGTTATCAGGAAGTGATCGATTATGTTTCACCAGACCGCGCTTCCTATATCGGAATCAGGTTAAACTTCTAGAAAGAATTAAACGGAAGAAAACTCCATGTCCAACGAACAGACAAAGGCAGAAGAAAGAAACCAGCGCCACAAAAAGGCGATGCAGCGCAAGAAGGAATATATCGACGGCCGCATCGCTGAAGCCACCATCGATAAAGGGCTGATGGTGGTATTAACGGGTAATGGCAAGGGCAAGAGTTCATCGGCCTTTGGCATGCTCGCACGCAGTGTTGGTCATGGCTTGCGATGTGGTGTCGTGCAATTTATTAAAGGCAAATGGGAATGCGGCGAACAGATGTTGTTCGCCGACAACCCTCTGGTTGAATTTCATGTGATGAACACCGGTTTCACGTGGGACACACAAGACAGGGAGGCCGATATAGTCGCCGCCGTCGCCACCTGGAATAAAGCCACCGAGCTACTAAGCAACCCTGATGTAAATGTAGTCATTTTGGACGAACTGACTTACATGCTCACCTATGGTTACCTTGATAAAGAAATGGTGTTGAGCGCACTTGAAAATCGCCCTGCTGATCAGCACGTGATTGTAACCGGACGCAACGCATCGAAAGAGTTAATCGAACTGGCAGACACCGTTACCGAAGTCGGCGAAAGCAAACATGCCTTTTATGATGGTGTAAAAGTGCAAAAAGGAATCGACTACTAGTGAATCTGTCGCCACAGAATTCTACTTATAAGGTGAAAAAAATACTAATTTTCGCTGTGGCTCTACTGGCCTGCGTACAAAGTCTGTCGGCGGCTGAAGCGATTGAAGAAATTGAAAGAATCGAAGTCATTGACGATGAAGGCTCTCTAGTTAGATTATCTGCTCCTGCCGAGCGCATTATCAGCCTTGCCCCTTCGTTAACCGAGCTAATCTTTGCAGCGGGAGCCGGAGATAAACTGGTGGGTGTTGTTGAGTATAGCGACTACCCCGCAGCAGCCAAAGAGCTTCCGTTAGTGGGCAGGCATGATTTACTCGACATGGAAAGAATACTGCAACTAAACCCCGACTTAGTAGTAGCCTGGCAGACCGGAAATCCAAGAGCATCTGTAAACAGGCTTAAAGAGCTTGGGCTCACTGTCTATATTGCGGAGCCCAAAAGCCTCGACTCCATACCTGGCCATCTCGAGAGACTATCAACTCTGGCGGGCACTAAAGAAACAGGCGCTGAAGCTGCAAATTTTTTCCGAGACTCACTACAAAAACTTAATCTTACTTACAGTAATAAAGCGCCAGTTAGCACCTTTTATCAAGTTTGGGACAAGCCGCTAATCAGCGCCGGCGGCAATGAACTAATCAATGACATTATTGAACTTTGTGGTGGCGTGAATATATTTTCAGAAATAAGCCTGATGTCACCCAAAGTCAGTCAGGAAGCGGTGCTGGCTCGCAATCCTGAGGCCATCATCGCCAGCGGCATGGATATCGAACGGCCGGAATGGCTGGATAACTGGAAGCGCTGGTCCAGCATTACTGCCGTTGCGCGGAACAATCTCTTCTTCATACCACCGGATCTATTACAACGGCATACGCCGCGAGCTTTGCTGGGTGCAAAAATGATGTGCGAGCAAATTGATCAGGCTCGATCTTCTCTGGAATAGCTTGATGCCAAGCTGGCGCTAATTTACTTTTTAGTTAGATGAATGTTCAGCCGTATTATGAAACAAAAGGCTGTAACTGACTCTGTCTTCAGTAAATTCCAATCTAACCCGACTAAAACAAGCAAAGGGAATATGCAGCGGGTAGCTCTTGTTAAGAGCCATACCTAACACTGTTGGTAATACGACTCGCAATACACCGCCGTGAGTTACGACCAGAACATGACTGCCGTCTTCCAGTTCACCTATTTCTTTCCACGCGCCTAATACTCTGTCTTTGAAAGTCAGATAGTTCTCGCCATTTGGCGGTGCGAGTTTTGACAGGTCTTTGCGAAACTCTCTGAACTGCTCCGCTGCCTGCTGCTTCCAGTCCTTAAGGGGCATTCCATCCCAGTCGCCATAGTCGATTTCCTGCCATTGATCCATAACGGATAAGGGAAGATTATTCTGTTGGGAAAGTTGTTCTGCAAACTCGCGGCATCGCTTGAGAGGCGATGAAATGATGTGGCTCCATTTGGGCGAAGCACTACTTGGCACATTTTTATTATCGAGCCCAGCAGATTTCTGCATCTGCTCCCAACCTAATTCTGTCAGTTGGTGGTCAACTCTTCCGCGCAAAACTTCGCCACCTTCCGGTTCACCATGGCGAAGTAAATCAACAATTATTCTTTTCTTGGAAGACACCAGATGAACCTGTTAAGTGTAAGTTTATCTAGAAAGGCTTACTTAATGTGACCCAGTTTATCAATTTTGACTGAGAGGTAGCTTTCATTATGCGGGTTTGAGCCAGTATGAATTGGCACAACTTCTGCGACCTCAATACCCATAGCATTCAATGCATTTACCTTACTGGGATTGTTGGTCATTAGCCGAACACTGGACACTGATAAATGATCCAGCATTGGTTTGCATATTTGATACTCGCGGCTATCTGGCTCGAAACCAAGTTGAACATTAGCTTCAACTGTATCAGCACCCGAATCCTGTAATTCATAGGCCTTAATTTTATTCAACAAGCCAATGCCCCTGCCTTCCTGCCTCAGGTACAAAATCAATCCGCTGCCTTCTTTGCCGATGCTCTCCATGGCATGCTGCAATTGAGGCCCACAGTCACAGCGCAAGCTGAACAGGCAATCACCTGTCAGGCATTCCGAATGCACTCGGCATAACAATGGCTTGTCCGTATCCATTTCACCCAGGGTCAGGGCAACGTGTTCTTTACCGGTTTCAGTGTCTTCAAAACCGTGAATTGTGTAGTGGCCCCATTTCGTGGGCAAAGACGCCGATGCTACAAACTTAACTGTCAACAGACTTTCCTCGTAATTCTCTTGGTTTTCTAATTGGGACGTCCAGACATTATTGAATAAGAATAACAATGGCCTGAATACACAGAGCCGCCATTATACCCGCTAATACATCATCTAGCATGATTCCAATACCGCCTTTCATTTCTTTATCGATCCACTTTATTGGCCAGGGCTTAAAGATATCCAGCAAGCGAAACAAGGCAAAGCCCAGAATCGCCCAATACCAGCCGCTTGGCGCCATATACATGGTAATCCAGTATCCGACAAATTCATCCCAGACAATGCCTCCATGATCATGTACGCCCAAATCAGCAGCTGTTTTACCGCACAACCAGATACCAATCAGAAAGGTAAAAACCAGTAATATGCCATACACAAGCACTGACATCGGCGGCAATACCAGATAAATCGCCATCGCCAATACTGTACCGGCAGTCCCTGGCGCTTTAGGCACAGCACCGCTGCCAAAGCCAAATGCCAGTACATGCACTGGATTACTCCAAACTGGGCCCTGGCTGCTACTCATAATCTGAAAATCCTGTGGCTATTGTTCTAAACCAAATACTTCGTGAGCCGGAATTGAATACATTTCAAAAATGTAAATATGAGCCGGCTTCTGTGTTCACTAGCGTACCAGATTCATCAAGGCAGCGAATTCCGCTGCCAGCGACTATTTCTCCGATACAGGTAACTCTTGCGCCAAGCTGAGTCGCCTTTTTTTCAAATTTCTCGCAATTCTGTGGAGCGACAGTACAACACAATTCATAGTCATCGCCACCATGCAATGCAGCCATTAATCGATTCTCAGCACTCATGCAACAAAGCGCCGCTTCAGAATATGGGATTCTGTGAACAAGCAGTTGAGCGCCCACATCGCTGGCATCAATAATGTGTGCCAGGTCACCCAGTAAGCCATCCGATATATCGATATTGCTGGTGAGCAGAGTAGCGCACTCTGTCGCTAGTTCGATTCGCGGTTCTGGTTTGTAATAAGCGTTCTTGAAATACTGATGAAAACTTGATGACTGACTCTCGTCTTCCATAGCGAATGACACCCCAAGATGAGACTTAAGGCCAAGGCTGGCCAGTGCTATCGCGCCATCTCCCAGTGTGCCGCTTACATAAATTTTGTCACCCACTACTGCGCCACTTCGCTTTACCGCTTTATCTTTATCGCACAGCCCCTGAACCTGAATACAGATACTAAGTGGGCCTCGGCTTATATCTCCACCCACTAGTGGGCAATTATACTTTTTGGCCAGAGGCAACAACCCCTGACTAAAACCTTCAAGCCATTGTTCGTTATTGGAAGGTAGTACAAGGCCGAGGGTAAAGCAAAATGGTTCGGCCGCCATGGCAGCGAGGTCGCTTAGATTTACTGCAAGCGCTCGGTTGGCAAGCAACCCTGCATCAGCCGCTACTGGAAAATGGACGGCTTCGACTAATACATCCATCGATATCGCGAGCAATTTGCCCTGAGGGATATGCAACAACGCGGCGTCGTCTCCAATTCCAAGCTCAATACCAGGTGCTGTAAAATACAAACCCGAATCGACGAAATAGCGGCGAATAATTTCAAACTCTGATTGATACATTAGTGCGAATCACGCAATTCATGATAATTGATTGAGCTAACTCAACAAGAAAACTGTGCAAACGAACCTATTTAGAGATGCCTTTTTATTTTTTTTTGTGACTAGAACGTTCTGCTGAGCGCAACACTCTTGCTAATTTATCCAGCACGCCATTAATGTATTTATGGCTTTCAGTAGCACCAAATGTTTTTGCCAACTCTACACACTCGTTAATAACAACTCGATAAGGCACGTCCACACGATGGGCAAGTTCAAATGCCCCCAAATAAAGTAACGCCTTTTCTACTGGATCTAAAGCTGATGCATCACGATCCAGCAATGGATGTATATGCTCATCAAGACTGGCGGCCTGTTTTGGAATTTCAATAAAAACATCGTGGAAGTATTCCCAGTCGACCTTTCCTGGTTTCTCGGCATTCTCTTCGCGAAATTCAGTTTCTATTTCCTGAGGCTCAGCTTTTGCAATCAGCCATTGGTAGAGCGCCTGCAATATAAGCTGCCTGGCTCTGCGGCGCTGAGCCAGAGGGACTTTTGGTTTTGAGGATTTTGGCGCTGGGGTTTTTTTCGACAAACTTTCCTTTGCCTTTGCCTTTGTCTTTTTTTTACCGGTAGGCATTTAGTTTTCCAGCTGACGAAGCAAGCTAACCATTTCAATGGCAGTGACTGCTGCCTCTGCGCCTTTGTTTCCGGCTTTAGTGCCAGCACGTTCTATAGCTTGCTCAATAGAGTCAACTGTAAGTACTCCAAAAGTCACCGGCTTGCCACTTTCAAGACTCACCTGAGACAGCCCTTTCACACACTCACCAGCCACATATTCAAAATGTGGTGTGCCACCTCGAATCACTGCACCAAGCGCTATTACCGCATCGCATTCTTTGGTAGCCAGTGTTTGTTTTACAGCAAGAGGCAATTCAAACGCACCCGGCACTTTAATTATTGTAATATCTTTTTCCATAACACCATGCTTTTTGAGAACATCGAGAGCACCCTCAAGTAAGCGTTCAACAATAAAACTATTAAACCTTGCTACTGCAATGACATACCTTGCCGAAGCGTTATTATAATTCCCTTCGATTGTTCTTATGGTGCTCATGTTCTAGTTCCTGCTTTTCACTTTACAAAAGGTACAAACTCAACAGCTTCCAGATCAAAACCAGAAATTGCATTGTATTTGGCCGGGTAACTCAGAAGCCGCATTTTCCCAACTCCCAGGTCTCGTAATATTTGCGAGCCCGTGCCTATTTCTAGATCGTTGACTGTTCGGGCGCTGGGGTTAATTTCTTTATTGTCGGCCAGTACCGCCGAAATACTTTGTTCAAGCTCTTGCCCGTAGTCTTCTCCGGATAATAGCACAGCCACCCCACTGCCTTCGCTGCTGATTTTCTCCAATGAACTACTAAACGACCAACTGGTGCGTTCTGCATTGAAAACCGAACACACATCTCGCAGAGTATTGGGGATATGCACGCGAACAAGTGTTGGTTCACTGGCAGAAATTGTTCCCTTGGTAAACGCCAGATGCACACTGCCACTGATTGAGTCCTTGTAGGTATGAACATCGAATTCACCGAACTGCGTTTCCATCTTATTTGTAGAAACTCGAGTTACGGTATGTTCATTGGCTATTCGGTAGTGGATCAAATCCACAATTGTGCCAATCTTAATTCCGTGTTTCTCAGCAAACAATTCCAAATCTGAGCGCCTGGCCATTGTGCCATCTTCATTCATGATTTCTACAATTGCCGCCGCTGGAAAATACCCTGCAAGTCTGGCTAAATCGCAACCCGCTTCAGTATGCCCGGCACGACGCAACACGCCACCGGGCTGCGCCATGATCGGAAAAATGTGACCAGGCTGAACAATGTCTTCCGGCGAACAATCTCGACCGACTGCTACCTGAATAGTTCGGGCCCGGTCTGCCGCTGAAATTCCCGTGGTAACACCGCTAGCTGCTTCAATCGATACCGTGAAATTGGTGTTATAGGGCGTGTTATTCTCATTCACCATTAGCGGAAGCTTTAGGTGTTGGCAGTGTTCCTCTGTAAGCGTCAGACAAATCAAACCTCTGGCATTGGTTGCCATAAAATTTATATCTTCTGTGCGTACGCGTTCCGCCGCGATAATTATATCGCCTTCGTTTTCTCTGTCTTCATCGTCCATCAATATCACCATCTTTCCCTGGCGAATATCGTCGATGATTTCTTCAATCGAATTCAATTTCATAATAGTAATAAACTCATTCTTGTAAATAGCTAATCAGCGTATTTAAAATCCATGCTTTGTTAAAAATTCTTTATCTATCGGTGCCTTCTCAATGGAAGTAGAGTTAGCGGGTGTAGATTCACCTTGCATCAACCTTTCCAGATAACGCGCAACCAGATCAACTTCGAGGTTTACCTGTTGGCCAACAACGTAGTTAGCAATAATAGTTTCTTCTTGTGTGTGCGGAATGATGTTTACGGTAAACGTAGAATCAAGAACTCCATTTACTGTCAAACTGGTACCGTCAATACAAATTGATCCTTTGGCTGCAATATACTTTGCTAATTCTGCAGGCGCATTATAAACAAGTTTCACACTTTGCCCATCAGGAACACGGCTAAGCAAACTGCCAACTCCATCGACATGACCACTCACGATGTGACCACCAAAACGACTGGTCGCCAGCATCGCTTTTTCGAGATTAACTCTCGCACCTGCTTTTAGTGACGACAATGTCGTGCATTTCATTGTTTCATTAGACACGTCGGCACAAAACCCTTGAGCCAACAGTTCGATAACTGTTAAACAGCAACCATTAACTGCAATGCTGTCTCCAAGCACTACATCCGACAAATCTAGCTTTTCAGTATTAACATGCAATCGCCAATCCGACTGACTTTGTTGCAACTTGCTGATCACGCCTGTGGCTTCGATAATGCCGGTAAACATTATGAAATTTCCTGGGTTTAGTTTTTCTATGTTAGATTTTTTAGCTCAAGGCTAAAAATTAATGATTCTCAGAAGTAGTCAGAGGTTTGGCTGTCACTCTTATGTCATTGCCTACTTTTCTAATGTCTACGATGTCAAAATTGATGCTTTCAGACATTGACTGCAAACCACTAATATCTAGTAATGCTTTTGCATCGCTTCCTAATAACTTGGGCGCTATATACAGAATTAACTCATCAACCAATCCTGACTGAATGAAGGCTCCGCCTAATGTCGCCCCAGCCTCCACCAAAATATCGGTACAGGCAAAATCTGAACCCAGAGATTCTAACATAGAACGTAGATTTACTCGCTGCCCGCTTTTATCTGCGACGATTATTTCCACATTGGTAGCAAGGTTTTTATCTTCGGTGGTTTCTGCAGTGGTGAATATTTTAACCAGCCCTGGGCTTGCCAGTATTTTTGCATCAGTTGGCGTGCGTAACTTGCTATCCAATATTACCCTTAGCGGCTGCTCAGTCAGGGTCAGTTCATTTCGTGCCATTTCTAATTCAGAAAAACCCAGCTCATCAAGTCTGACATTCAGTGACGGATCATCAGCGAGCACTGTTTCGATACCTGTAACAACCGCGCTGCTCATTGCCCTCAATTTCTGTACGTCAGACCTTGCAGAAGGGCCCGTTATCCACTGGCTTTCTCCATTAGCCAGCGCCGTGCGTCCATCAAGACTCATGGCCATTTTGCAGCGAACATAGGGCAGGCCCTGCTCTCTCAGCTTGAAATAACCTGGGTTGATATCCCGTGCTGCCTGATCAAATTCAACAAGATGAAAGACGTTAATGCCAGCCGCTTCAAGTTTTGCAACACCTTCTCCGGAAACCGCTGGATTCGGATCAATGCTTGCAATAACTACCTGAGCAACTTTTGCCTTTATTAAAGCCTCAGCACAAGGCCCCGTGCATCCCGTATGAGAGCAGGGCTCAAGGCTCACAAAAGCGATAGCCGACTCGGCCGCTTTGCCAGCTTCTTTCAAAGCCATTACTTCGGCGTGATCCTGACCAGCAGCAACGTGCCACCCTTGTCCTACAATGTCACTGCCTTTAACAAGTACACACCCTACTCTGGGATTGGGTGAAGTACCGATTACATTGCGCGCAAGCTCCAGCGCCTGCCCCATATAGACTGGCCAGTCAAGAATGTCTGCATCGAGATCATTGTTGGAAAGTATTTTCATGGATTCTTTATATAGCCCTGCTTGTGTGCAGGACATGAACTAGCAAGCCGAATCAACAACAGCAAAGCATTGTTGCCGGCTTTACTTAGAGTTGTCCTGAGAATTGTCCTGAGAAAGGCGATCGATCTCTTTACGAAATTCTTCCAGATCTTTGAAACTTCGATATACCGATGCAAACCTCACAAAAGCCACTTCATCAAGATCACGAAGCTCCGTCATCACCTGCTCACCCAATTCTCTGGACTGTATTTCTCGTTCGCCGGTGGAACGTAAATTAGCTTTTATTCTGGTGACTGCTTCTTCAACTTTTTCAATACTGACAGGCCTTTTTTCCAGCGCCTTGTTCAACCCTGCCATCAATTTATCTTCGTTAAATGGCTCGCGGGTTCCATCTTGTTTAATGATGCGCGGCATAACCAGCTCTGCAGATTCATAAGTCGTAAATCTCTCTTCGCAAGTTATGCATTCGCGTCGGCGACGCACATTATTTCCTTCAGTAACCAGCCGAGAATCAATTACTTTGGTATCAATGGCACCACAAAAAGGACAATGCATAATAAACCTGTTGTTCTATCTGAATTTTAGAGTTCTGTAAAATTAATCTATTTGACTACATAAAAATTTTCGTAAACTGTTTTTCGTAAATTACTGATATACAGGAAACCTTGCGCACAATTCAATAACCTTTTTTCTAACTTCTTCGATAGTAGATTCGTTTTCAAGATCATCAATAATATCGCACATCCAGGAAGTAAGCTCGGCCACCTCGGCTTGCTTGAAACCTCTGGTAGTAATTGCCGGAGAACCGAGTCGTAAACCGCTGGTTACAAAGGGTGGTTTTGGATCATTTGGAACGGCATTTTTGTTCACAGTAATATTCGCCCGTCCTAACGCCGCGTCAGCATCTTTACCGGTGATGTCTTGCTTGATCAGGCTAAGCAAGAACAAATGATCATCTGTGCCATTTGAAATTACATCATAGCCACGGTCAATAAATCCCTGGGCCATGGTTCTGGCATTGTCTAACACCTGTTGCTGATATACCTTGAAATCTGCTTCCATGGCTTCCTTAAAGCAGACAGCCTTAGCGGCGATAACGTGCATCAAAGGCCCACCCTGACTCTCTGGGAATACAGCAAAATTTAGCTTCTTTTCCAGCTCTGGGTTTGCTCTGGCGAGAATGAGTCCGCCTCTGGGGCCACGCAAAGTCTTATGGGTTGTGGACGTAGTTACATCGGCGATATTAACCGGACTAGGGTAAATACCCGCTGCAATCAATCCAGCAACRTGTGCCATGTCTACGACAAAATAAGCACCCACGCTATCAGCAATATCACGRAATTTCTGCCAGTCTACTACTCTTGAATAGGCTGAAAAMCCWGCCATGATCATTTTTGGCTTATGCTCCTGAGCTAGAGCGTTAACTTGWTCRTARTCGATCTCGCCWGTCTCAATKTTTAAACCATATTGAACCGCATTGTAAATACGRCCAGAAAARCTAACGCTGGCACCATGAGTAAGATGYCCSCCGTCGGCCAGGCTCATTCCYAACACKGTGTCRCCGGGYTTCATAAGCGCCATRTAAACAGCRGCATTRGCCTGCGACCCTGARTGAGGCTGTACATTKGCATAGTCAGCATTGAAAAGCTTTCGTACTCTGGAAATGGCSAGCTCYTCAATAACGTCTACATGTTCACACCCACCGTAGTAGCGTTTACCGGGATAACCTTCYGCATAYTTGTTGGTCAGYACAGACCCTTGTGCTTCCATTACCAGAGGGCTGGTATGATTTTCAGATGCAATCAGCTCAATGTGATGCTCCTGACGAGATCGCTCTGCTTCGATTGCTGCACTAATTTCTGGGTCAAATTCCGACAGGCGAGAATCGCTCTTAAACATCTGCTACTCCGGGTCTAGACTGGGGCTATTGAGCTCTGATTCAATAGTCAGATCTCGGGGTTTTTGAAGGCGCCATTCTACATGATGAGCTTTAAATGAGCATCAATATTCTTGGCAGTATTCGGAATAACTCATGTGGCTGTGTAATAATAATGTTCACTGCGATTTTGATTTTAAGCTCTTCTTTACCTCTGCCTCAGCTCCACTACAGGAACACAAAAATGGCTCAATTTGTATACACCATGCACCAGGTTGGAAAAGTCGTACCTCCCAAAAGGGTGATATTGAAGGACATTTCTCTGTCATTTTTTCCCGGTGCAAAAATTGGTGTTCTGGGCCTTAACGGTTCGGGAAAATCTACGCTGCTAAGAATAATGGCCGGTATCGATCAGGAGTATATCGGCGAGGCAAGAGCGCAAACAGGTATCAATATAGGCTACCTGCCACAGGAACCGGTACTGGACGATTCCCTCGATGTGCGCGGCAATGTGCAACAGGGGATTCAGGAAATCATTAGCCTGGTTGATGATTTTAATGCCATAAGCGATCGATTTGCCGAACCAATGAGCGATGAAGAAATGACTGACCTGCTTGAGCAGCAGGGCGAACTTCAAAACAAAATAGATGCCAGCGATGGCTGGGAAATTGAGCGAATTCTCGAGCGTGCGGCTGACGCTCTGCGACTCCCACCATGGGAAGCCAATGTTGCACATCTTTCTGGCGGCGAGAAGCGCCGCATTGCACTTTGTCGGCTACTGCTATCCAAACCAGACATGTTGCTACTGGACGAACCCACCAACCACCTCGACGCAGAAAGTGTCGCCTGGCTGGAACGTTTTCTGCAAGACTATCCGGGCACAGTAGTCGCCATCACCCACGACAGGTATTTCCTGGACAACGCGGCAGGCTGGATTCTGGAGCTGGACCGAGGCTATGGAATTCCTTATGAAGGTAACTACAGCAATTGGCTGGAAGCCAAAGAAGCACGGCTAAAAACTGAAGCCAGACAAGAAGCCGCCCATGAAAAAACCATCAAGTCAGAACTCGAATGGGTGCGTGCCAACCCTAAAGGCAGGCAATCCAAGAGCAAGGCTCGTATCGCGCGTTTTGAGGAACTTAACTCACGAGATTTTCAGAAGCGTAACGAAACAGCAGAGCTGTATATTCCTCCCGGCCCAAGGCTCGGCGATAAAGTCATTGAAGTAAACCATCTGTGTAAAGGCTTTGATGGTATGACCCTGATAGATGATCTGAGTTTCAATGTTCCCAAGGGGAGCATCGTTGGCATTATCGGTGGTAACGGCGCAGGTAAAACAACCTTCTTGCGGATGTTGGTAGGCGATGAGCAGCCAGACAGCGGTTCTATTGATATTGGCGAAACAGTTGACCTTGCCTATGTTGATCAAAGTCGTGATTCACTTAACGGCGACAACACCGTATGGCAGGAAATTTCCGATGGACAAGAACAGCTGAAAATCGGCAATTATGAAATTTCCTCACGCGCTTATGCCAGCCGTTTTAATTTTAGGGGCGGCGATCAGCAAAAATTTGTTAAAGACCTCTCCGGTGGCGAACGCAATCGACTGCATATGGCAAAGCTACTGAAGCGAGGGGGCAATGTTCTACTACTGGACGAACCCACCAACGATCTGGATGTTGAAACACTAAGAGCTCTGGAAGAAGGCTTACTGGCCTTCCCCGGTTGCGTGATTGTTGTCTCTCATGACCGTTGGTTTCTCGATCGAATATGTACGCATATTCTGGCGTTTGAGGGTGACAGCGAAGTGATATGGCATGAAGGGAATTATTCGGAATATGAAGCTGATCGCAAGAAGCGACTTGGCGATGGTTCACAGCCAACACGGATAAAATACAAGAAACTAAGCAGCTAAACCCTGGATTATATGCCCAGCTCTTTACGCATTTTTGCAATGCGCGCCCTGGCTTCATTTTTATCAAGCTTGCGCGCAATTGTAGCCGCAAGAGGTATTTGCACATCAGTGTCTAAATGCTCTCCGCCAATAACCCGCTTGCATAGCAGTGCATAGTGGTATTCAAACACAGGCAAAGCTACCTTTTCTGGCTCATTTGCCAGCACAAACCAGCCTGCTGCCTTGCCAGCGAGAAATACAGCTTCGTGGCTCCAGTTGTAATCGCGCTTAGGGGAAGGCGCTGAACAGGCTTCAAAATAAGCCTGGCGAGTAGAAGGCAGACCAAAAAGATCAAAACCCTGCTCGCAGGCCCTGACCAGAACAGCAATAGAAGGCAAAAAGTCCTGAGTTCTTATAACTCGCTTTGCCGCTTGAACTATCTGCGAAGGAGAATATTCCTCAAGACTGCTAAGCCAGTATTTTTTCGCAATAAGCTGACTTTCGACATCGCTAAACGCCTTGTGAAACTGGTTGTGATAGGCAAATTCAAATTCAGCAAAAATCTGATTTATGGCATCAACATGATCAAGCGTAGGCTCATCGTTATAACCGGACTCTGACTCGGCCACACCGTTTGATGTCAGGTCTTTACTGTGACCTCCGCTGTGACCTCTACTCTGGTCTTTATTCTGCCCAACTTCGGTCAGCGATGCGCTGGAACCTTTCTTTAATTCTTTGCTGGCTTGTTCCAACAAGGGTTTGATTTTCTGCATGATTTATATCTGTTGTTTCAAGTTGTTTTAATTGCCGCGCCCAGTCCTGTTTTATAAACTGAAGAAACACGGTATTCCATGATGACTTTACCTGCTGGCTGTCTTTCCAGTACATCACAAACTCTGGAATTTTACTCCGCGCATACTCTTCGTCAATCTCAGCCAGTTGCAAAATATCGTAGCAATCGGCGCCTGGCTGCCAATCGGCAGTAATAACCTTTGGCGTGTCATCATAGCCAAAGGAGGCGGAGAATTTTGCCCATTGTCGCCGTATATGCTCAATAAACTTGGTATTCCAGGTGCCATTGAGCATGCCGCGCTCACGCCAGTAAAGCACAAACTCTGGCACGGCGTCCTCAATGAAGCTGAGGTTAATCCCTGACATTCCCAGAATGCCTACTGCATCATCACTCGGTTGCCACTGCGCGGACATAACGCTTGAGAGCTCATAAGCCCCCTGCCGTGATTGTTCGTTACGCCATGCTTTAACAACATGCTTATAGAAAGCATTACCCCAGGAGAATCGCGCCTGCCCGCGATCATGCCAATAGTGAACAAATTCTTGCACCTGATCGAGGATAAACTGGTCGGGTATGGCGTGCTGTTTGCACTGTCGAATCCAGGTTTGGTCGGGTTGCCAGTTTGGATCGATTAACGTTGCTGTGCCGGGAACTACAGGATGAGCAGGAGCAGCGGTTCTTGTATTTATGGCCGATGGGGCACTGGGCTTCACTGTGCTACTCGAAGCTCCAAGAACAGCTGGGCCTGCATTACTCGCTTCATCGATAGCGAAAAAATTACTTCTGTGTTCGTTGTCGGTAGGATCGATGACAATCAAGCCAAGATTCTGCAAACTAAGTTGAACACGTTTAATGTCTACGGTAGCCCAAAAGGGAAAGGCTTTTTGTAAGTCTTCGTCGGTCAATTTAACCCAATCCAGAGTTGCATTAACCTGCCGCCTCTGGGTTTCTCGAGTACTAATAAATTCTGCGAGCACCTGAAGCATGACAGCTTCTTCCAGACCAATGGTAGAGGCTAGGGTAGGAGAAATGAGCAGGGGTCTTTCGGGTAACAATGACATGATGTGAAGTTCTGTAAATGCTTTTTGTGAATACTTTCTGCGAATATTTATAGTTCAATCGAGCAGAACCGAGGGTCGAAATGCCGATTGCTAAATCTTTGAGAATCGTAACACAGGAAAATTTTGGAACACACTTATCTATTCACTGCATTAGCACTTTGATTGTGAAATAATCTGCAGCGCACATTTACGGAAAAGTATGCACAATGTATCAACAGCTTATTAGTAATTTTGTTAAGCAAGAAGCGCTTCCACAGAGCTACACCGAAGATTCGCGCCAGTGGTTTCTTCCTCTGGTAGATGAAATCGAAAAGCGCCTGAAGGCAGCATCCGAGTCACCCATTATAATCGGAATCAATGGTGCCCAGGGCACTGGCAAATCTACACTAGCCAAACTAATCTCTTTAGTACTAAACGCAAAGAGATACTCTGTCGCTAATCTCTCCATTGATGATTTTTATTTTTCAAAAGCAAAGCGATTAGAGTTAGCGAATGAACAACACTCCCTGCTGGCTAGTCGTGGCGTTCCGGGAACTCACGATGTACAACAGCTGTTGCAAATA
>NVVJ01000061.1 GCA_002402175.1 SAR86 cluster bacterium | reverse complement strand
GCCCTGGCTTGGTGATTCAACAGGCTGGTATGAAGACGGCACGCTTATAGTAGAAACAATTAATATAAAGCCGGCGCAAATGGAGCAAAGCTCTATACCCATTACTAGCATCGGCAAAATTACCGAACGTTTCAGCCGTTATTCCGATACTGAAATTTTCTATTCATTCACAGTAGAAGATTCCAACCTGTACATTCAACCCTGGACAGCCGAACTAAGTTTTCATGCCACCGACGGCCCGGTGTATGAATATGCCTGCCACGAAGGCAATTACGCAATGCCGGGTATTCTTGCCGGTGCGCGTTTGCAAGAAGCCGAAGCCGCCGCCGCAAAATAATTGCCTTGGCTTAGGACTTATCCATGAAACTGAAAGACAATTTCAGCACCGCGGAAGTTAAGTCGTTTTGTCGGCGAAGTAACTTCCATGCATGGCTTGCTGTTGTGGTTACCTGGGGCATTATCGCGTTTGCATTTGCCATTGTGGCGCTGTGGCCCAATCCACTTACGGTTGTTCTTTCTCTGGTTTTGCTGGGCGGCAGAATTTTGGGTCTGGGTGTGCTCATGCATGAGTGCGGACACGGCACCATGTTTAAATCCAGGTCGGTAAATAATTGGGTGGGTAAATGGCTGTGTGCCGGACCGGTGTTTAACCGTATCGACGATTATATGAACAATCATCTGAAGCACCACGCCAAAGCAGGCAGTGCCGAAGACCCAGACCTGCACCGTTATCAAAACTACCCAGTTTCCAGTGCTGCTTTAAAGCGCAAACTTTTTAGAGATATGACTGGCCGAACAACCATCAATTTTCTTCGAAAAGCTTTCCTGGCCAACAACATTATTAAAATCGACAAGTCTGGGAAGAAGCGGTTTGACCTTCGCCAGTTTTTTGTTCGCATGCATGCAGGAATAATTTCCAACCTGGTGCTGTTCGGCATTCTTGCTAGCCTGGGGTTGCCGCATTTGTATTTGCTGTGGGTTGCCGCCTACTTCAGTTTCTATATGTTGTTCAGTCGAATTCGAAACCTTGCCGAACATGCCGTGGTGCCAGATATATTCGACGCAGACCCAACGCTGCACACACGAACCATGTTGGCGAGGTGGTGGGAGCGGCTTACATTTGCGCCTAACCATGTGAACTATCATCTGGAACACCATCTATTACCCTCGGTGCCTAAATATCGCCTTGCTGCTTTTCATGAAGCACTCAAGCAAAAAGGAATGTTGGAACACGCAGAAATCATGGTGGGCTATCCAACGTTGATTCGAAAGCTAATTACCCAGCCACAGCCGGTTCAGGCTTAGCGGCGTTAATGCCTTATCGTCATATTCCATTAGTTGAAAACTAGATAGACTCGAGTTCAATGTTATACAGCATCGGTTACGCCACCAAACCCTTCGATGTGTTCATAGAGCACTTGCAGCAACACAAAATTAACGTTGTCGCCGATGTTCGCTCAGTTCCTTTCAGCACAGTTTTTCACGACTACCATCAGCCAGCTCTGGAAAAAGCCTTGCCCGAGGCAGGCATACGCTATGTGTATTTGGGCACCGAACTGGGCCCGCGCTCAAAAGATTCGGCACATTATGATAAACAAGGTCAGGTGCAGTTTAGTCGTCTGGTTGAGTCAGACTTATTCAAGCAAGGCGTAGAGCGACTTCAAACAGGAATGGAAAAAGGGTTTTCTATTGCGTTGATGTGCGCCGAAAAAAACCCGGCCAATTGTCATAGAAGCCTGTTGATAGCGCACTATATGAAACAGAACCTTGGCGTAGCGGTTCAGCACATAGGCTACGATGGCAATCTGGAAGCTCAGGAAAAACTCGAGCAGCGATTAGTAGACATACAAAATATGTCGGAAGACTTGTTAACAAAACCAGAAGAACTAGAGAGCCTTGCCTACCAACARCATTTAAAACARACYAGYTATAAACGCCGGGACTAGTGGCAAGATAACTTAAGCTYTGTTGCATGCGTGCACGTAACCAACACCAACSGTATTTTTCTCCCACGTAAATGGTGCGAGACCACCAATTTCCTATGGGGACCTTGCGATCTTCACAAATGCCTCCAAAATCGAAGAGTTCGTCACAACTACGCATGACTCTATAGGCCTTATTTTGTATACATCGATCAATATGTGATAAGTTCTATCCGATTTTAACAAACCCAACTCGCGTCACTTATATTTGTATGTCAGAACCCTCACCTCCGAATAATCCCAAACTTGTAAAAGTCAGTGTCGCCGACATTAAGGTAGGCATGTATATGTCGCAGCCAGACCGTCCCTGGCTGGAAACTTCATTTCTATTTCAAGGTTTTTTGCTCGACAGTGAAAAGCTGCTTGGTAAGGTCAGGCAGGAATGTGAATTTATCTATGTTGATGGGGACAAAAGCCAGGTTAAGCCGGAACAGAAGTTCAATAATCCTGTTGCGCCTAAAGTTGAAGCCAAGGTTGAAATTAGCACCAAGGTTGTTGTTAAAACCGTCGAACAGGAATTTGACAATGCCTATAACAAGCACAAAGAAGCTCAATTCGAGATAAAAGAAGCGCTTAAAAGAATGGTCGAAGGTGAAGGGATCAATGTCACCAAAATTCGGCAATCGGTGAAATCTTGTGTAAGCAGCATCATGGCTAATCCAAACGCAATGCTATGGCTAGGCAAGCTAAGAGACAGTGATGACTATGTTGCGGAGCATTGTTTGAATGTTGGCATTCTAGCTATAGCCTTCGGCCGGCACCTGGGACTAGAAGTAGAAAAACTGGAAACACTTGGGCTTTGCGGCATGCTGCACGATGTGGGCAAAATGAAGGTGGATCAAAAACTTCTTAACAAACCTTCCAGCCTTACCGACGAAGAATTTGATCAGGTAAGAGAGCATTGTGTTATGGGGAGGGACATTCTGCGGCAAGACTCCAACCTGCCAAAGGTCACTATAGAAGCGGCTTATTGCCATCACGAACGCATGGACGGTAGTGGATATCCTCGCGGGAAAAAAGCGGCTTCCCTTAGTCCATACACCAAAATCATTTCAATAGTCGATGTGTACGACGCCATCACTACCAATCGTTGTTACGATAAATCTCGGCCAGCAACGGAAGCAATAAAAATTCTGTTTGCCGGGCGAACCACTCACTTTGATCCCATACTGGTAGAAAAATTTATTGAATGTATGGGTATTTATCCAATAGGCTCGCTGGTTGAATTACACAGTGGCGAAGGCGCTGTAGTAATCGACAGCAACAAGAATAGCCGCTTACACCCAAGAGTTAATATTGTACTGGATGAAAACAAACACAATCGTCAGCCGCTAATCGTCGACACAGAAGCGCATTCTAGGAGTACAGGCGAGAGAACTATCAAGCGAGTGCTGGACGAAAATGATTTTAATATAGATCTCGAAGCTGTTTTCTCTCACTTTAGGGTGCAGAAACCAGCTTGATTCGGCAATAGATCGGCTGTGAACTGCGGCCCTAGTTCGCCGCCATTCTCTCTTCGGCGCGATGGCCCGAAAGAATATTCATCATGCCGTAGTTTCCTTCATGGCAGGCATATTCGTAAATATCATCAGGCGAAGAATCAAAAATAATCTCACGCGTGTAGGCGGCGGTGTAACTGCCCGGGTCGTTTGAGGTAAATTGATACTGCAAAGCAGATTCACTAATTCTGGTGAGTCGTTCAACATTTACTTTTCTAGATGTTTCCGGGCCTGTACTGCTTTTGTCTGAATAATTACTAGTTTCAATTACCAGTGTGTCACCGTCCCAATATCCTCGTGAATCCCCGTGCCAAAGTTTTATGTCTGCATCAATATGAGGCTTTTCGACAATGGGAATAATGCGCACGTCATGTGCCATTTCCTGAATAATTGCCACAGTGTTCTGGGATTGCACTATCTGCCAATAGCTATTGTATCCAGAGCCAAGTCTAGGGGCGCCAAAAGAAACACAGCGTTCGCCAAGAGGACGATCAAGCCAGGAGTCAGCAGGATGCTCGAGTCGATGCTCTGCCAGCTCTCGTGATGCGGTGATAGCCTGTTCTGTTCTTGCTGGATATTTGCCATTTGGCGGGTCAATAATCTGTGAAGTGCGGCGATGAATTGTGCGCTCAGCCATCCACTGCGAATCATAATTTCCAGTGGAAGGGTCGTAAGATTTTATCTCACCACTAAAAGCAGCTTCCAGCACACCTTCACCAAACAATGCGTCACTACCTTCCTCATTGATTTCAATAATCCGACGTTTCAGAAATTCCACATCTTCATCGGTGAGGAATTCTTTAGCGCCAAAAACATCAGGCCGCTCTACGGGCGTTATTGTGTTGTTTTCCCACACACCCTGTAAATCCGGGTGGCCATCAATCGTTCGGGACAACTGCCAGTTGCTGTCGGTTTGAGCCATGGCCTGTGCAGACATTAGTGCCAGGCAGAGGCAGCCAGCGAGAGAGCTGTAGATTGTATGGCTTCTATTCATGGCGCAAATCCTTCATGAAATGGGGAACAGGCATTATCCTCAACCAATTGGTCAATATTATCAAGTGTAAATGACGGGATATAAGCTTCTGTAGGCGGCTATCGCTTGGTTTCAATTTCCTGAATTTGAGCTTAGACTTGGCCCACGAATAACAAGGGCTTACATTTTTTGTGTTGAATAACTTCCAGGAAACAGATCAATGAAACGTATTGCAATATTTGCCGATGGCACCTGGAATTCACCAGAGAAAGGCGGCGCTACTAATGTGCTGCAAATGACCAGAGCTGTTCGGCCTAAAGCGGCTGGAATAGAGCAGGTAGCATTTTATGATTGGGGCGTAGGCACCGACAGAAAGAAGTTATCTGGTGGTGTTAGCGGCGCCGGCATCGATAAGAACATTACAGATTGCTACCGCTTTATTGTGCACAACTATAATCCCGGCGATGAACTTTACTTCTTCGGCTTCAGTCGTGGGGCGTATACGGTTCGTTCACTGGCGGGGTTCATTCGTAATTGCGGATTGCTAAAACGCGAGCATGCAGACCGTATACCTGAAGCCTATAAACTTTATCGTAAGCGCAGCAAAGCCACGGGCCCTAACGAGACAGAAGCGGTTAAATTTCGTAGTGATTACGCCGTAGCTGACATTACCTATATTGAATTTGTCGGTGTATGGGACACAGTAGGAGCGCTTGGTATTCCTGTGCCGTTTTGGGGTTCACTTGGCGAAAAAGAATTTCTGTTTCATGACACACAACCAAGCAAAATAGTTCGCCATGCACGGCACGCTATGGCTATTGACGAAAATAGAATAGATTTTGCGCCTACAACATGGAGCAATAAGCCCGGCCTGGATTTACTGCAGGTGTGGTTTGCCGGCGTGCATTCCGATGTTGGTGGCGGATATGCCGAGTCGGGGCTAAGTCATTGCGCCAGTAAATGGATGTTAAAAGAAGCGTCTAAAACGGGTTTAAAATTTGAGTCGCATTTTGTTAGTTCATTAAATCCCAACCCTGCTGATAAACAGCACAATGAACGAAAAGGCGTGTATTTGGCACGAAAGAAATTTCAGCGTGAACTTGTTGGGCCCGTACATAAATCTGTTAAGCAGCGTTGGTTGCTTAATGCCCAGGGCTACCAACACAAATGTAAACCACTGAAGACACTACTGGACTCTGTTGCTGGAGATTGGTCTAAAATAAAAGTTGTGAGCTAAGTACGCTGATTAAAGCACTAAAATAGTGACTTTTGGCACTATAAGCCAGTAATCAATCCAGAGAAGATACAGCATAATGGATACATGAAATTAAAGAGTATTGGAATACTCATTAAAATCGGCGGAAGAATAACGCTCGATTGAAGTCCGACTACTTGAGGAGAACAACAGGTGAAAAGATTATTACAAATTGCACTTTGTGCGGCTGCCGTTACCGGGATACTTACGGCTAACGCTGGCGAGCGTACCGGAGATTTTGCATTGATAGATCATGAGGGTGCATTCCACCACATGGCCTGGTACGACGACAATAACGCTATCGTCATCTTTACCCACGCCAGTGGAGCGGCCGAAGCAGCTAGCACACTGGCAGAAATACAGGTATTGCAAAGCAAATACGAAAATCAGGGCGTGGTTTTTTTCGCCCTTAACCCAGGCTTACAAACAGACAGAGCCGCCGCGCAGGCAGATGCGGCCGCAATGGGGATAAATCTGCCCGTGTTAATGGACGATACCCAGCTAGTCTCTGAATCGCTTGGTTTTACCCGCCTTGGTGAGGCAGTGGTGTATAACCCTGCCAGCTTTGAAGTTCTTTACCGAGGGCCAGTTGCAGAACAACTGGAGAATGTATTACAGCAAGTGCTTGCGGGAAACATAGGCGACATAGTTGAAGTTGCAAGCTCTGGTACGCAAATAAACTATTTGGCATCCAACACCCAAGCGGCTCTGTCTTATGAAACAGACATTGCACCTATCATTGCCGAGAACTGTGCCAGTTGTCACCGTGATGGCGGCATAGCCCCATTTGCGATGGATAGCCATCTGGCAATTCAGGGCTGGTCTCCAATGATTAAAGAAGTGGTAATGACCAAGCGTATGCCACCGGGCCAGGTGGATAACAAAGTTGGTCATAAGGTTAAAGACGCGATGAATCTCAGTGATGTTGAAATACAGAAGCTGGTGCACTGGATTGATCAGGGTTCAATAGCCGATACCGACAATGATCCTTTGACTGCACTGGTTTGGCCTGAGACCAAATGGGCAAGAGGTGAGCCTGACTTAATCGTAGCGATTCCTCCTCAGTCAATTCCGGCTACTGGTGTTGTGGATTATCTGAATGTAGTAGTAGAGCTGGATCTGGACAAGGATGTATGGGTAAGAGGCAGCCAGATTATTGCTGGCGAGCCGTCGGCGCTTCACCATGTATTAACAGGCGTGATTCCTCCTGAGGGCAGAAAAAGCCAACAGGAAATATTCATGCAAATTGTGAACTCACTTCCGCCTGAAAAAGCGCGACCAATTCAACAAATGCTAATGGCCGCGGTAAGTTCGGGTGAGAGCCTAGACTTCGGTAAAATTTTGAATTCACTTCCACCGGAAGCGGATATCAGCGCCCTGTTTAGTGGGTCGCAAGATGCCGACAGTGCTTCCATTGCGGGCTATGCCTCTGGTGCTCCTGGGCAATGGAATGAGCCTGGTGTTGGTGGCTTGTTGCGGGCGGGCTCCAGCCTTGATCTGCAATTGCATTACACCACTACAGGCAAAGAGTTAACTGATGCGTCTGAGGTTGGTATTTACTTTTATCCAGAGGGCGAAGTACCAACTCAGAGAACGTCTGGCGCAATAGCTAACAATTTCAACATCAGCATTCCTGCCGGAGCCAAAGATCATGAAATGATCGTTGAGGTTACGGTTCACGAAGACGCGTATTTACAGTCGTTTTTGCCACATATGCATTTTCGTGGCAAGCGCATGAAGTTCAAAGCGATATATCCTGATGGCAGCGAAGAACTTCTGCTTTCGGTTCCGAACTATTCATTCAACTGGCAGTTGAACCATATGCTGGAAGAACCATTATTGGTACCAGCAGGAACTAAAATTCAGGCCATAGGTGCTTTCGATAATTCTGCGCAGAACGCCTATAACCCTGACCCGGACGCTGAAATATTCTGGGGAGAACAGAGCTGGCAGGAAATGTTCATGGGATTTTATTCCTGGAAAAATGCAGACCAGGGTGGCTCTGACTAGAAACCACTAAGTTTTTTAGATGTAAAGTTCTATGGGTAGAACTCAGGGTGAACTCGATTTCGAGTTCACCCTTTTTTATTGTAAACAATGATACATCTGCGCCGCGGTCAGAGTACTTAGATGGGCTTTTGAATTTTCTGCAATTTATCCTATACACAATTTATGCGCCACGATAGAGTGTGGGCATCGTTATAAAGGAGAGAGAATATGAAGCAAATAAAATCAGTCATCTATACCATCTTGGGGCTTTTAATCTATCCCGCTTTTGGAGTAGCTCAGGATTTCGACAATATTGAAATTACTACCATTCCTGTCAAAGGCTCCATCTACATGTTGCAAGGTAGTGGTGGCAACATCGGAGTCTCAATTGGTGACGATGGCACATTTATCATCGACGATCAGTTTGCGCCGCTGACAGATAAAATAGTCGCAGCAATTGCTGAGTTAACCGATAAGCCAGTTAACTTTGTGGTCAATTCCCATTGGCACTACGACCATACCGATGGCAATGAAAACTTCGGTCGTGCTGGTGCTTATATAGTTGCTCAGGACAATTCACGAAAACGCATGGAGACTGACCAGGTTGTTTCTTTGACGAATCGAGATCAACTAGCCTATGCCAAAGAGGGTTTGCCTAAGATTACCTTTATGGATTCTATGCGTTTCTATTTCAACGACAACACAATCGACGTTGTCTATACCGGACCAGGACACACGGATGGTGATGCGCAGGTGTATTTTCGCGAATTGAATGTTATTCATACCGGCGACATGTTCGTGCGTTACGGGCTACCTTTTATTGATCAGCCTAATGGCGGCTCAACCAATGGAATGATTGACGCCTTGTGGGATATAGCAGGCCTGATCGACGACGATACAATCATCATTCCTGGTCACGGGCAGCTTTCGACACGAACTGACCTGCTGGAATATCGAACCATGCTCACTACTATTCGAGCCAGGCTAAAAGAAGAAATAGCCAATGGCCGCACAGCCGATCAGGTAGTGGCCTCTAATCCTGCACGTGGCTACGCACAAGCTGGCGCTGGTACTGAGCGTTGGTTAAGAGCAGCCTATGAGGAATACAAGTAATTAGGGTTAAGGATGGAAGCTGATAGACCATGCTATGTAGGTAGCGTGGTCTGGTTTAGCTAGACGCGAACCTTTCAATCAGAGAAGCAAGTGGCATAACTTTCGCGCCCTTGTCGGTTAACAGCATGTTCTGCCGTTGAATGATGGTAGCAGCATCGTCGCTATCATTTGACCAGGTGCTATGGCCATCTTCGGCAACAGTTACGTTTAACCCTAAGTCCAGGGCGGTAAAACTGGTATTGCTTACGCAAAACTCACTTTGTAGTCCGCAAGTGATCACACTATCGATGTGCAGCTCAGCAAGAATATTCTTCAGGTTTGTTCCATCAAATGCGCTCGACTGGCGTTTGTGAACAACCGTCTCGCTCGGCTTTGGCCCAAGTTGCGGATGAATGATCCAGTGCTCAGTGCCTTCCTCATATAGCTGTCCTTTACTGCCGCAGTGCTGAATAAATATTACTGGAATGTCGGCAGTTCTCGCTGCTTGAATCAACGAAGTTAAAACCTCGAGTAATTCTTCAGACTTATAACAGGCTGGCTCCAGCTGACTATCGAAGGCACATAGCTGTGCGTCTATAACCAGTAATGCTGTTCGTTTATTCATGAGGGTTTGCCGGAATTGTTTTTTCGCCAAATCAGAATCTGATTATTCGCAGGCATGGAATTGTCTTCAAGCAGGTCCAGCCCTGCGTCCTTTGCAAGTTCAACTACCCACTCAAAATCTCTGACACCACTTAGTGTGTCCCTATCCTTAAGCCATAGATCAAAATGGGCATTGCTTTCGGTAGTGAATTCTCCTTCGTATTTGAACGGCCCATAAACGAATAACAGGCCATCATCGGGCAACTGCTTTCCAGCTCCACTAAAGAAGTTCTCTACAGATGCGGCAGACATAATGTGCAAGCTGTTTGCGCTGTATATGACATTGCACTTATCACAATTCCAATTTGTTTGATTCACATCCAGAGAAATGGCCAGCGGTAGACTAGGTCGCTGTAGAGATTCTATACGCAGGTTCAAACTATCTACGTTGGATGGAATGTCTGAGGACTGCCAATGAAGGTCGGGGCAGTGCGCAGAAAAATACTCGATGAAGTGTTCGGCATGCTGCCCGGTTCCACCGGCTATTTCCAGAACCGAGTCACCATCTTTCAGGTACTTCTTTAGAATATCGAGAATTACCTGCTTATTATTTTCGCAGGCCTGGCTGAAGGGAAGGGAGTTATTCATCGGCGTATACTGACCTGTTTCTGATTACTGTGGCTTGCGTAAAAACACCAACCTGGAACTATCAGATTCCGAGTCGCTGAATTCATAGCCATTTATAGTAAACTCTTTTAGTTTGGCCGCTGTCTTAATTCTATTTTTGATAATGAAAGCAGTCATAGAGCCTCGGGCTTTCTTGGCAAAGAAACTGACCACGCGATATTTTCCGCCGGAATAATCTTTGAACACAGGCGTTACAATTTCAGCATTCAGTTCTTTTGGTTTTATAGAGCTAAAATATTCATTCGACGCAAGGTTAAGCAAAATAGGCTTTTTGTCGTTGGCTAACAAATCATTAATATTTTGTGTGAGTTTGCTGCCCCAAAATTCATACAGGCTTTTGCCTTTTTTGTTTTTGAATCTTGTGCCCATTTCGAGGCGATATGGCTGCATTAAATCCAATGGCCGTAGCAGGCCATACAAGCCTGACAAAATACGTAAATGATTTTGCGCAAAGTTTAGATCAGCCGTTGAGAATTGTTCGGCTTCTAGCCCAATATAAACGTCACCCTTGAATGCAAAAATAGCCTGTTTGGCATTCTTTAAATCGAATGGCGTGTGCCAGTTTGCGTAACGGCCATGGTTTAGTTCGCCAAGGTTGCTACTGATATGCATTAGCTCAGAAAAATCTTCGGGCGTTAGTTTCTTCAATTGACTTACAAGCTGTGTGGACTCCTGCAGATATTCAGGCTCGGTGAATTTACGGGTCTTGGCAGGCGATTCAAAATCGAGAGACTTGGCAGGGGACACAACAATTAGCATACAGGCGCTACCTTTCTAATAATTTTCTCTTTTCACATTATAGCGGGATTGAGAACAAGTTTTCTGTTTATCGAAACCGTTCATTACCTATGCCTGGATAAGCCAGGCTTGAGTTTGTGGATGATATTCGGATTAGCAGGTAAGCTCTAAGCTTTGTAAATAAGTAACAAGCAGCCAATGATTGAACGCCTACAACGAATTGCTACTCTTTTGGTGCGGCTTCGAATCCTGATTTTTAGTTTGGGCGGGCTTTCAATCGTTTTCATACTCTTGAGCCTGATTGAAACGCCCTGGCTGAATGACGACAAGCTTCTGGTGCCGGCTATTCTGGGTTTCTGCTGGGCTGTCACGCTTTACAGTATCAGCAAGCTGTTTGTGTCTGTTCCAGCCATTCCCGATGCATCTGCCGGGTTTCGAGCCAGGCTTTCAGCTAGAATAAGGCGCGGAATGCTATGGTTGCTCGGCATCTTTACCCTCGCGCTATCATTTGCGGTGCTGATACTCAGCTATCAGTTGCTTCGAATCTGGTGACGCGGTGAATAGGCTCAAACTCGTTGTTGCCGCTGCATAAGAGACTGTACAAAATGTGTAATAATGCTTCGCTACACACAGGGTAGTTGACTCTTCTTCAAAACATGAAAAAAATCTCATTCTTACTAGATCAATTTTCGGAGCGAACAGGGCGAATATTCTCCTGGCTGACCCTCGTTATGGTTTTACTCATGGCGCTTATTGTGACGCTGCGTTATGTCTTTCAGATAGGTTCCATTGCGCTACAAGAATCCATTATATATATCAACGCGCTGATTTTTACTCTGGGCGCTGCTTACACGTTGAAAGAAAACGGTCACGTACGAGTTGATATTTTCTACAGCCGGCTTACGCCCAGAAGCAAAGCAATTATAGATTTAATTGGCACACTAGTATTTCTGCTGCCATCGGCTATTTTTATTTGCTGGGTGAGCTGGGATTACGTTTCCTTGTCCTGGCGTATAAAGGAAGCCTCGGCTGAGCTTAGTGGCTTGCCCTATGTATATCTGCTTAAGGCAACCATAATCCTGCTGGCCGCACTACTTTCCCTTCAAGGTATCTCGGAAGTAATTAAGTCGATAACAATAATTCGCGAGAGTAATACCTAGTGCTAGAGCTGCTTCCTGTCATTTTCTTCGCTGCGGTTTGTCTTGCTTTGATGGCGGGTTATCCAGTTGCATTGACCCTTACCGGTGTTTCCCTGTTCTTCGCTGCTACTGGTTCTGTCATCGGTATTTTCGATACCGCCTATATCATGCTTATACCCAACAGAATTTATGGAATTTTGACAAATCAAAATTTGTTTGCAGTACCTCTATTTGTGTTTATGGGTGTAATGCTAGAAAAAAGCCGCATAGCGGAAGACTTGCTAAAGAATATGGCAATCGTGTTTGGAAAATTTCCGGGCGGTTTGGGCATATCGGTAATCCTGGTAGGCATGTTGCTAGCGGCTAGCACAGGAATAGTTGGGGCAACCGTGGTGACAATGGGAATATTGTCTTTACCTACTATGATGAAGGCAGGTTACAAGCCCTCGTTGGCAGCGGGGACAATCTGCGCTACTGGAACCCTTGGTCAAATTATCCCTCCCTCAATCTGCCTGGTATTACTGGGCGAAGTAATCTCCAACGCCTATCAGCAATCACAACTTAATGCCGGAGTCTTCGCACCGGACTTTGTATCAATTGGCGATTTATTTGCCGGAGCAATAATACCTGGGCTTATTTTGGTGTTTGCCTATGCCGCTTATGTCTTTGTAGTCGCAAAGCTGAATCCTGATGCAGCGCCCCCAATGCAAGCACAGGAGATGCAGCAAACCAAAGCTGAAATTTTAACTGCACTGCTTAAGGGTCTGCTACCGCCGGTGTTTTTGATGATTGCCGTACTCGGCTCAATATTGCTTGGCATTGCTACTCCAACTGAAGCGGCAAGCGTTGGAGCCGTGGGTGCCATGTTACTGGCTTTAATCAAAAAGGCGCTTAGTCTGAATGTGCTTCATCAGGTTGCCATAGAAACCATGCGCATTACCTCCATGGTATATCTGATTCTTGTAGGTGCCACAATATTCTCATCGGTATTTAGAGGGTTTGGGGGCGACATTCTAATTGAAGAGCTGTTACTCAATTTACCTGGCGGTGTTGTGGCGGCGACGCTACTGGTTATGCTGCTAATTTTTTTCCTGGGCTTCATTCTGGATTTTATAGAAATTACTTTTATGGTTGTGCCTTTAGTGGGGCCAATTCTTCTGGGGATGGGTGTAGATCCGATTTGGCTGGGAATAATGATCGCCGTTAATCTACAAACTTCATTTTTAACACCACCCTTTGGTTTTTCACTATTCTATTTACGCAGCGTGGCACCGGCGGAAATTAAGACCGGTGATATTTACAGGGGAGTGGTGCCGTTTGTTATGATACAGCTTGGGCTTATGCTGTTACTGGCATTTCAACCAGCGCTGGCTACCTGGCTGCCTTCGATATTGTAAACGGACTTTTCAGCTATAGCCCATATTTAGTCATTGGAGATCTTTATGAGTGCAACAGAAACAGAAAATATCAAACCCACAGGCGAACTGGCTCTGCAAACTCTTGCTATGCCAAAAGATACCAATGCCAATGGCGATATTTTTGGTGGCTGGTTAGTTTCTCAAATGGATCTGGCTGCGGGCATTGCCAGCAAAAAAGTAACTCGCGGCAGGTCAGCAACAGTCGCGATAAAGGGCATTAATTTTCTGAGCCCGGTTAAGGTTGGAGCAACAGTAAGCTGCTTTACAACAGTGGTATGTATTGGCCGCACATCTGTTCAAATTCAAGTTGATGTCTGGACATCAATCTTTGATATTGATGATAGGTCGAAAAAAGTAGCTGATGGGCTGTTCGTATTTGTTGCCATTGATGACAATGGCAAGCCTCGAAAAATTCCACAGCAAGCGGCTGAGTAAAACTATCGGCCTGGAAGTTTTCGTGCCTCTATATAGGCTTCTTCGGATATGCGGTGGTAATTTTCGACACCGCTCTGAAAATTCTTATAGGATTCATAAATTCTTTTTGTCATGTCGTCAGTTGCACCTAGCTCGGCAACAACCTGATCTGAAATTGTTCGTAGTTCAATGAGCACGTCATCAGGCAGCTTTCTCAATTCGACACCATGTTCTTCAACTAGCACTCGCAGTGCTTCGTTATTCTTGGCAGTTAACTCGTCCATTAGTAATTGATTCATTACCTCAGTGCCGGCTTTTAATATTTCCTGTAAATCTTCAGGTAAGGCTTCAAATGCAGATTTGTTAAAAATGGTTTCCAGCGTTGAGCCAGGCTCATGCCAGCCAGGATAATAATAGTAGTCAGCGACAGTGTGATAACCCGCCGCCATATCATTGTAAGGGCTAACAAACTCAGTGGCGTCTAATGCGCCAGTTTGCATCGCTGTAAAAACTTCACTCACCTGCATGGTGACAGGCGTACCACCGGCGCGTCTGAATACCTCACCGCCCAGCCCCGGGATTCTCATTTTCAGGCCTTGTAAATCATCCAGCGAATTTATCTCTTTGTTAAACCAGCCAAACATTTGTGTGCCGGAATTACCGCCGCGCATAGGAATAAGATTAAAAGGCGCGTAGATTTCTTGCCACAATTCATTACCTCCGCCAAAGGCGAGCCAGGCATCCATCTCTGTGCCAGTAAGACCGAAAGGAATCGTAGAGAAGAACGGTGTACTCGGTATTTTGCCCTGCCAGTAATAGGCTCCGGTATGGCCTATCTGGGCAATACCCTGTGAAACCGCATCAAAAACTTCCAGCCCGCCAACCAGTTCGTTGGCGCCGAATACTCTGATCTTCATGCGTCCATTGCTCATTTTTTCTACGATGTCGGCAAAGTGTTCTGGAGACGTACCAAGAGCAGGTAAATTTTTCGGCCAGGAGGTAATCATTTTCCATTCGTAAACAGTTTGCTGTTCACTGGCACTAGAGGTTGAAGCGTTAACGGATGTTGACTCTGACTCGCCCGAGCAGGCGAACAGAGTTGCCAGTAGTACAAGCAGAAACAAACGCGTTAAAGAAAATCTATTGAAGAACATTAGTGCTTATCCTGTTTTATTATTTTAGTTTGCGGTTGTTGTTAGCTCAGCACTTCCAGTTTGGCGTAGGACAATACCAGCCATTTACTTCCAACATCATCAAAATTTACCTGCACGCGAGCGTTTGGCCCTTGGCCCTCGTAATTCAATATTACGCCTTCGCCGAATTTTCCATGAGCAACCCGCTGACCTAGCGAAAAGCTAGTTTCGGGAACCTCTACGCTACCATCTAGTTTATTAATAACGCTTCGTCCTAGCCTTGGGCCTCCTATTGACGGTCGGCTTATGCTGGATTTCATTCGAATTTCTTCGATCAACTCTTTGGGTATCTCGCTGATAAAGCGAGAAGGGCGACACAAATTAACCTCTCCGTGTAATCGCCTGGATTCAGCATAGCTTAAATACAGTTTGCTTTTTGCCCGGGTAATGCCCACATAGCAAAGCCTTCGTTCTTCCTCGAGGCCGCTAATATTATTCATAGACATTTTGTGAGGAAAAAGACCTTCCTCCAAACCTGCCAGAAATACAAGTTGAAACTCGAGTCCTTTGGCCGAATGCAAAGTCATTAACTGTACGGCATCTGCTGATTCGTCTGCCTGTGTATCGCCGGCATCCAGAGCCGCTTTGTCGAGAAAGGCAGCAAGAAAGGTGTTTGATCTAAGATCAAAGTCTCCATCGATTTCAGGGTCGTCAAAATTTCCAGCGGCGTTAACCAGTTCTTCCAGGTTTTCTATTCGCGCTCGTGCTTTTTCTCCGCCTTCTTTCTCGTGGTGAGGAACAAGGCCAGTGTGGGCAATAACGTGCTCAGCTTTTGCCGACAACTCCATTTCATCACAGGCACTTTGCAGGCTGTCTATTAATTCAAGAAACGCTAAAACGGCGTTGGATGCTCTCGAGCTTAGCAACGATTCATTGACGCTTTTGGCGCAGGCCTGCCACAGTGAACAGTTTTCATCACGTGCGAGGCTGCGAACAGATTCCAGTGTGCGCCCGCCTATGCCGCGAGTTGGCACATTGATGATTCGCTCAACGGCGGTGTCATCATGTCGGTTTATTATTAGACGCAAGTAGGCGAGGGCATTTTTAATTTCCAGGCGTTCATAGAATCGATGCCCGCCATATATTCGATAAGGCATGCCGACTCGCAGCAATGCCTCTTCCAGCTCTCGTGACTGAGCGTTAGAGCGGTACAAAATAGCCGCATCAGACCTTCTGTTCCCACCGTTGGACCAATCCTGCAATCGATTAACAATAAAGCGCGCTTCGTCTTGCTCGTTAAACGCTTCGTACAAGCTTATCTGCTCGCCCTCAGCGCCGTCAGTCCAGAGATTTTTACCAAGGCGCCCCTGATTGTTGGCGATCAGTTTATTAGCGGCACCCAGAATTGTGGAAGTAGAGCGATAGTTTTGCTCCAGCCGAACCATTTCGGCTCCGGAGAAATCGACATTGAACTGTTGGATATTTTCTATCTTGGCACCGCGCCAGCCGTAAATGGATTGATCATCATCTCCAACTACCATCAAGTGATTATCAGCGCCGGCCAACACACGCAGCCAGGCATACTGAATAGAGTTAGTGTCCTGAAACTCGTCAACAAGGATATGCTGAAATCGTTTTTGATAATGCGTCAGTAATTGTGGGTTCTTTAGCCATAGCTCATGAGCACGCAGCAGAATTTCCCCAAAGTCGATCATGCCGCCACGATTACAGGCATCCTCATAAGCGGCATAAATCTTAAGCATGGTTTTGGTATAGTCATCTTCAAAATGGTCGATGTTTGCCACCCGGAGGCCTTCATCTTTTTGAGAGTTGATATACCCCTGACATTGTCTTGCTGGCCATTTGTCATCATCGATATGCAAGGATCGATTTATTCTTTTAATCAATCGTAATTGATCGTCGCCATCGAGTATTTGAAAATCCTCAATCAGGCCCGCTTCGGCCCAGTGCATGCGCAGCAAACGGTGAGCAAGGCCATGAAACGTTCCAACCCACATGCCGTTAAAAGCCTGACCCATTAGCGACTCTATGCGCCCGCGCATTTCTCGTGCGGCCTTATTGGTGAAGGTTACGGCCAGTATTGCAAAGGGAGAAACCTGCTCTGCCTCCAAAAGCCAGGCAATTCGGTGAACCAGCACGCGGGTTTTACCACTGCCAGCTCCGGCCAGTACCAGCAAATGTTGGCCCGGATTGGCTACGGCGTTACGTTGTTCTTCGTTGAGGGAATCGAGTATGTGAGAGACATCCATGGCGCGCTATTCTATCAGTTGTTTACAACATTCTTGGGTTTATCTCTGCATTATTAATGGCATCTAATTGCATTAAAGACGAACGGATTTAGAGAAAAACAGGAAAAGTTGATAAACTATCTTCCCTGCGTCTGGCGCTCAATATTTCCATAGTATTCAGCGCCAGCCACATTCAAAACGTATAGGTCTTCCAGTGGAAGGTCGCCCCGGGCAATTTAGGAGAGAGTTTATGTCTGTCAGATCGGACAATGTGCCATTCAACTGGCAAGATCCATTTTTAATGGAAGAGCAATTAACCGAAGAAGAACGTTTAGTGCGGGACACAGCTAAACAATATGCCCAGGACAAGCTCCTTCCTCGAGTTCGTGACGCTTATCGTAACGAAGAAACAGATCCCGAAATTTTTAGGGAGATGGGCGCGCTAGGTTTGCTAGGCTGCACAATCGAAGGCTATGGATGTGCCGGCGTGAACTATGTGTGCTACGGGCTGGCAGCCAGGGAAATTGAAGCAGTTGATTCAGGCTACCGTTCAATGATGAGCGTTCAATCCAGCCTGGTAATGCATCCAATCAACACCTTTGGCAGCGAAGAACAAAAGCAGAAGTACCTGCCCAAACTGGCAAGCGGCGAATATATCGGCTGCTTCGGATTGACTGAACCCGATCACGGCTCTGACCCCGGCAGTATGATCACCCGAGCAAAGTCAGTCGCAGGCGGTTTCAGTCTCAGCGGCGCCAAGAACTGGATAACCAATTCACCAATTTCAGATGTCTTTATTGTTTGGGCAAAAGACGATGACGGCACAATTTGTGGATTCATTCTCGACAAAGGCATGGATGGATTAACCGCACCTAAAATCGAAGGCAAACTCGCTCTGCGAGCATCCATAACGGGCGAAATAGTTATGGACGAAGTCTTCGTCCCCGAAGAAAACAAACTACCACTGGCAAAAGGCCTCGCCGGGCCTTTTAGCTGCCTGAATTCAGCTCGACTCGGTATCGCCTGGGGCGCCCTTGGTGCCGCCGAAACCTGCTGGCACACAGCACTGCAATACACCCTGGATCGCAAACAATTCGGTAGACCACTGGCTGCGAATCAACTGATTCAGAAAAAGCTAGCCATCATGCAAACCGATATTTCACTCGGCCTACAGGGCTGCCTACAAGCCTGCCGTTTACGTGATCAAGGCAAACTAGCACCAGCTCTGATATCACTGCTGAAACGAAACTCCTGCCTGAAAGCACTAGATACAGCGCGAGAAGCAAGAGACATGTTAGGTGGAAATGGCATCTCCGATGAATTTCCCATCATGCGCCATTCTCAAAACCTGGAAGTTGTGAACACCTACGAAGGTACACAGGATATTCACGCTTTGATTCTTGGTAGATCGCAAACTGGTATTCAGGCTTTTACTTAAGAACAGACTGAACGCAGCGCAGTGTTGAAAGTAGGCTCAGTGTAGATGTTTGCATTGGGTGTGCTTTCTTTGCTGGGGTTTGCAGTTTTTGTGATTGGTGCGAATGCAGTATTGCCTCCGCAGACACGCCGTAAACCCATCCCTGGGGGCTCGATTCGGCATCCCTGCCTCATTACGGTCTACTCCGGCAACACTGCATCCT
>NVVJ01000008.1 GCA_002402175.1 SAR86 cluster bacterium | reverse complement strand
CCGGAATAGACCGTAATGAGGCAGGGATGCCGAATCGAGCCCCCAGGGATGGGTTTACGGCGTGTCTATGGAGGCAATACTGCATCCGCGTCAATCACCAAACATTCGTCTATGTCTTTGCGTTCATATTGAAGCTAGCGCGTTGAATAACTAGTCGGACCCAACATGCACAGTCAGCACATCGCAAGTAGCGCCATGCAAAACTTTAATAGCTGTAGAGCCGAGTAATATTTTCCAGCCAGCGTGTCCGTGGCTGCCCATCACAATTGCGTCTGCTCCGATTTCGCTGGCCATGGCGCGTACTTCGGAAGCGGGTGCGCCAAGGAGAGTGTGAACACGATCGCTGGCTACGTTTATTTCCGCCCCAACTTTTTCCAGGCGCTGCTCAGCAAGGTTTATAGCCTCTTGCTGCAGTTCATTGATATTTACAGCATATATATCCATGCTGTAAGCGGCGGCAACGGGCTCGACGACATGTACTAATGTTAATTTGGCTGAATCATTACCGGCCATTCGCACGGCTGTATCGATAATTTTCTGCGAATCTTTCGATAGATCAATTGCTACAAGAATGTTGTTGTACATGGCACTTGCCCCCCTGATTGTTAGTTAAACTATTGAGTAAATAAACATGAACCTGTGTAATCATTGAACCTGTTATTTATGTTTGAACGATTGACTTATGTCAACAGTGCTCTGAGTTTTAGAGCAAAATAAATGCTCATAAATAGGGAGTAAATAGCCAGGCTACGGCGTCTCTGATTCTTACCCAGCTTGGCCTGGCACGCAAATTATTCTCATCTACTTTTATTGATGTTTTCAGTTTTTCTTCAAAATAATCTGAAATGGCATGATTGAAATCTTTGCTGAATATTTCAACGCCTAGCTCAAAGTTTAGCCTAAGGCTGCGAGGGTCGAGGTTTGCTGACCCTATTAGGGCGTAGTTGTCGTCTATGAGTATGGCCTTGGTGTGAATGAAGGGTGCGGGTTGCGAGTAAACCTTTAATCCTTTGGCGAGAATATGGCGTAAATTATGCTGTGCAGCCCAGTGAGCTAAATGAATATTGGTTCGCTGGGGGAGCAGTATTTTGACATCAACGCCTCGGAGCCTTGCTCCAACTAACGCACCTAGCAAGTCAAACCCGGGTAAAAAATACGGAGTCATTATCCATATACGTTTGGTAGCAGAGGATAATACCCCGACAAGTAATTCGTTGAGTTTATCCAGGTTTTCATTGGGGCCATCGAGAATAAGCCTAGTCCAGATCTGAGACTCCGGATTATTAGTACGAGCAGGCAACAAAGGTTGCTCGTCTGTGACATCGGGGCAATTATTCCAGTCTTTTAGAAAAGCGTGCTCCAGGTCATCGACAATTCTTCCGGTAAAGCGAAAATGCAAATCCAGAGTTGGTATTGGATTGTCAGGCTTCTTAAGTAAATGTCGGTCACTTATATTTTGCCCCCCAGTGTAGACCGACTCGCCGTCTATCAATAAAATTTTTCGGTGATTACGCATATTAATATGCAGAGATGGGGGAATCAGTCTAACAGGATCAAACTGTTTAAAATTGAGATTGAGCTCGCGCAATTTTTTACTAATGCGAGGAGGATAGGCTATAGCGCCGAGCCCATCGACTAGTATTCTGACATCAACGCCCCTTAGTTGTGCACAACTAAGGGCAATAGCAAACTGTTTACCGGTGCTGTCATTTTGAAATAAATAGGTAGACAAATAAATTCGGCTTTTGGCCTCGCCAATGTCTTTTAACATGGCTGGGTACAGTGCTTCTCCATTCTCTAAAATTTGAATGTCAGTACAGGAGCACAAACCTGCTCCTGTTACTATTTCGCCAACAAGTGAGCGTGGCCTAAAGTGTGTGCCAACAGGCTCCGGGATCGTTTCAGCTTGCTCTTTCAGGTTTTTGATCAGGTAAAGTCGCTGGGCTTTGGATGTAATTCGATTTATTCCAAATAACAGGTAGATGACAGGGCCCAGTAATGGAAGTATCAGACAAAAAGATACCCAGGCCAGAGCTGATATTGAGTCTCGCTTATTTAGAAGAGCATGTGTGGCGGCTATCAGGGATATAGCACCAACAATAAAGCCAATAGATAATGTGAACATGGTGTTTACAGTGTATTCCCAAACGCGACAAAAAGTATCGTAATTAATCGGCGATTTTATGATTTTCAAGTTGCAATTCTGCAACTATAGCGCAGTGATCTGAAATGGATCGCCATGAAGAATGATTCATGACTTCTACCTTTTGTACGCTGAAGCCGCGCACATAAATTCTGTCCATTTTCAGGCAGGGGAACACAGCTGGAAAAGTACTGGCCAGTGTTTTGTTATATTGCATATTAACTTCTACCAGACCTAGTCCCTTAACCAATTGCACATGGGTTGTTTTACGCCAGTCATTGAAGTCTCCAGCAAGTATGAGAGGTGCTGAGTCAGGAAGCTCGTTTTTTATGTAACGCATTAATAGTTGAGACTGCTGCCGCCGCTCTTTTTCAAACAAACCGAAATGGATGCAAAACAGATGTATGCCATTTTTCAAAATACCATGAAGTATGCCGCGCTGAGAAAAACGAAGTGTAGATATATTTATGTTATTCCATGAGACGAAGGGCAATTCACTTAGTATGGCGTTACCGTGGTGTCCATGCTGGTAAATTGCATTCTTGCCGTAGGCGAAATGCTCCCAAACTGAATCTGCCAGGTATTCAAACTGATTACTTTCGGGCCATTGTGAAATAGATTCTCGTTTTAGCTCATTTTCCCCAGATACCTCCTGCAAGAAAACCATATTGCTACCGGTTGCTCTTAAGCAGTCACGAATTTTTTCTAGGGTGAAACGACGATTCCCCATGGAAAATCCTTTGTGAATATTCAGAGTTACAACCTTGAAATCGATCATTTGTCAGCCTGTATTTTTACTGGTGATATCTGTTTGCCAATGAAGCATTGACCTGAGTCAAAATGCAATATTTACCCGCAAGGTATATTCATCTATATCAACAAACTTTGAATTCAATGATAGATTTAAAGATGAATTCGCGAGGTCCAAGATGGATATAGATAGTATTGTAAAAGAGTTAAATATTCGAAAAACTGAATTGGAGGCACGCCTTGAAAGAACCCATAAGCATATTTATCAAAAAGAACAGCCAGTTAGCGCGAATTTCAATGAGCAGGTAAAGGAAACTGAAAATGACGGCCTGGTAATGGTTCTTGAGGCCGAAGGGGTTGAGGAGCTAGCACAGGTAAATAGAGCATTGCGGCGCATTAGCGACGATACTTATCAAGGTTGCGTGAAATGTGGCTCGCCTATTGGAGAAGACAGACTTAAAGCAATCCCTTATACAGACAGCTGCATAAGCTGTGCGGCTGATCACTAACTCCACGAGATTCTCTGTGCTGTTATATTGATACCTATATTGATACCACAGCTATGCCTTGCCATAATGGAAAAAGGTAATATTTTGAAGCAGGAAGGAGCGGCGCAAATGAAAAAAATTGAACGAATCATGGTGGTAATAGACGCAAACGAAGATTACTCCAATGCGCCTGATGGATTACCCATTGAGTTGAGAAAAGCGCTGCGATTCATAAAGGATAAGCAAGCGGCTGAAATCAAGCTGTTGAGCGTGGGTTATGAGAAATACCTGAGCCACAGCTTTCGCGACCTAACGTCCGATCATCACACGCTGCGGAAGGAATATTGCGATCGATTGGCAGAGGGCATGCAAGGAATGGTTGATCAGCTATCGCAGCAGGGCTATACCATTAGCAGTGAAGTACGCTGGGCGCACCCACGCTATGAAGCGATCGTTAAGGAAGCCCTGGAGTTTAAAGCCGATTTACTTATTCAGCATTGCCGCGCTTACGGAAAGATAGAACATCATCATTTAACCAATGACAGCTGGCAGCTGGTTCGCCATTGTCCTTTGCCTTTACTCCTGGTTAAAGATGGAGAATGGTCAGATCCAGTGGTTATGATGGCAGCGGTCGATCCAATGCATAGTCACAGTAAACCGCTGAATTTGGACAGCTTGATTATTGATGCGGCATCCTCTGTAAGTGAACAGATTGGCTGTGATTTTCATGTAGTACATGCCTATGCTGAAGCAGCAAGACCATTTGCGCCAGCAGGAATCATCAAAGCTGAACATAGCGCCGCATTCGATGAGCTGATGTCGGATTATAATTTTGATAAAGATAAACTGCACCTGATCGACGAAACACCAGTGTATGCATTACAGCAGTATAGTAAGAAACTAAACTCAAATATCATTGTTATGGGAGCAGTTTCCAGATCAAGGTTTGCTGAGGCATTAATAGGCAGCACGGCAGAAGAAGTGTTGGACTATGTTAGGACAGATATATTGCTTGTTAAGCCATCGGCTTAACTTTATAGCAACAAGCAAGACTTATAAAAAGCCTGGTCCTTCACTATGAAGAGCTGGGCTTTTTGTTGAGTAAATTACCGCAATATTTACAGTGAAATGCATCTCCATCATGACCGGTGGAGTGGCAGCTAACACATTCACTATCAGTATTGCCCTGCGCCTGGGTACGTTGACGCACCTGCTGCATAAGCTCAGCGCCAATAATGCCGGTAGGAACGGCGATAAACGCATATCCAGAAATCATGGCAATCGCTGCAACAAACTGACCAAGTGGTGTTTGTGGTGCAATATCCCCGTAGCCAACTGTAGTAATTGTCACAATTGCCCAGTAGATAGATTGTGGAATATTGTTAAAGCCGTGCTCTGGCCCTTCAATGATAAATATCAGGGCGCCAAAAATGATAATGATGTTGATAACAGAAAATAGGAAAACAAGTATTTTTCTTCTGGCTTGTAGCAGCGCCAGATACAACATGTTTGCTTCGCCCATATAGCGTAGCAATTTGAGTATGCGAAAAATTCGTAATACTCGCATTATTCTAATGACGACTAGATATACCGCAGAAGGAAACAGAAAGGCAATGTAGGTAGGCAATATAGAAAGTAGGTCGATAATGCCATAGAAGCTGAAAATATAGGCTCGCTTTTCAGAGGTGCTGTACAGCCGTAGCCCGTATTCGATGGTAAATAGAATGGTAAATAACCATTCAAGCCGGTATAGAAACTCACCATATTGAGCATGGTAGCCTGCGACAGAATCCAGCAGAACAGCGGTTACGCTGGATATAATAAGCACAATTAAGGTTACGTCGAATATTTTTCCTACGCGAGACTCATAACCGAAAATAATATCGTAAATGATTTTTTGCATACAAGTAATTAAGGCTTAATTACCAATACATCGCAAGGACAATCCTGAAGAATCTTTTCCGCTGTATTTCCGACAATGGCGCGCTCTAGTACATTTCTGGACAGGGCGCCTATTACCAATACATTCGCATTTACCAGTTTGAGGTATTTGATCAATTGAGGAACAATCTCACCGTGACTAAGTTGAATATTTTCTTTGGGGATATTGTGACCCTGTAGAAGTTCATTGATTTTTCCTTCGTGCTCCTGGCGCATATTATCCAATCCGATTGTAGATTCACTGCCCAGGGGAAACATGCTACTAACAAAGGGAAAATACGAGTGAAAAACATGAGGTGCTTGATCGAGCAGCCTAGCTATACGCTCTGTATGATTTATTAATACATGGTCCAGGTTCGCCTGAATGGCTTTTCGGTGGAAAGGGTCGACCGCTGTAACGGCGGAGCCATCAGTATGCCACTCGCAAGGTTTAACCAGTAATAGCGGAGCTGGGCATTTTCTAATTAGGCGCCAATCCGTGTTGGATACTAGAGAACGTTCAACCATATTGTGGTTATGGGTGCTTTTCATCACCATGTCAGGCTTCATTTCTTTGGTCTGGTTGATAATGGCTTCAGCCAGGTGGTGATGCTCTGTGAACACGCCCGTTACATCTATGTTGTCATTAGTGAACTCATCAACAAGGCTGTCTAGGATTTTTTTGTAGTGTTGTTCAAAGAGTAGGCGCTGTTTTTCAAAAAAATCACCATCCACTCCCTCGTAAATATAGGAATGATCAGTAAGTGTATTTTCGTTGTTGATAAAAAAGGTAAGTTTGGCGTTTGCAGCTTTGGCAATTAATTTTGCTCGATCCGCGACAAAATCTCTGTCAACAGTTGGGTCTATAACAACTAATATGTTCTCGACGGTTTTCATAAGCTCCCATGATGCCTGGTGGCCAAAGTGATGCGACGTATACTATTGAAAATAAGGGCTGGGAAAATTATTTCAAGTGCTTGCTTAGTATTGTTGATCTATTGCCCGAAAGCTTATTGATCCACATCAACAAACTGAATTAGCTTGTAGGACCTGCGAGCTGCATTAGGTAAATACTAGCTGGCATTTTTGATCATATTGCGAGCAATGATCAGTTGCTGGATTTGACTAGTCCCTTCGTATAAACGAAACAGACGAACATCGCGGTAAAATCGTTCCACTGCGTATTCGGACATATATCCAGCGCCACCGTGTATTTGTACCGCACGGTCAGCTACTCGGCCTACCATCTCGGTTGCAAATAATTTACAGGCTGAAGATTCCATGCTGACATTTTCGCCGTTATCACGTTTGCGTGCAGTTTCCTGCGTCATGCATTTGGCAGCATAGGTGTCTGTTTGTGAGTCAGCAAACATGGCCTGAATTAATTGTTGTTCAGCCAATGGCTTGCCAAATTGTTTTCGCTGCATTGCATATTCCAGTGCGTCATCGATAAGGCGTTGAGCAATGCCAACACTGAGGCCGGAAATATGTAGTCGGCCTCTGTCCAGCACCTTCATTGCAGTAATAAAACCTTCGCCTTCTTCGCCTATGATGTTTTCAGCGGGAACCGGGCAGTCTTCAAATATTACATCACAGGTTAGTGAGCCTGACTGTCCCATTTTTTTGTCGATAGCACCAAGGCTTATACCCGGTGAATCTTTCTCTACTATAAAGGACGAAATACCGCGAGCGCCCTTGATGTCCGGATTGGTTCGAGCCATAACGTTAAAAGTATCGGCTACCGGGGCATTGGTGATGAAACGCTTGGTGCCGTTAAGTATATAAACGTCGCCTTCGCGCCTTGCCGTGGTTTTAAGTGACGCGGCATCGGAGCCTGCATCGGGTTCGGTTAGGCAGAAACAACTAATCCATTCACCACTGGCGTATTTAGGTAGGTATTTTTGCTTTTGTGCTTCGGTGCCACTGAATACAATCGCGGCGGAGCCAATACCGTTGTTGGTGCCCATGATTGAACGAAATGCGGGGGACGTTCGCCCCAAGGCAATAGCCGCCTGAATCTCTTCTTCCATGGTCAGTCCAAGGCCTCCATATTCTTCAGGGATGGTTAAGCCAAACAAACCCAACGCTTTCATTTCGGTAAGAATATCGTCAGGTAGCTTGCCGTCTTCTGCTAGTTGGTTCTCTGCCGGAATAAGCCTTTCCTGCACGAATCGCTCAATTACATCGATGAGCTGAGTGAGTGTTTCCTGATCGCGTATCATTGCATGGTTGCCTGTTGTGAAATCCATAGAAAAGAGCAGTCACGCTATCATACTGCTGATTTGAATGCGACTACAGCCACCGAAATCCCTGGCTTTCCCCCCAATTCCACCGTTGAATTGCCTATGCTAGAATGATCGACCCTATCTTGTGGCGGTGCTATAGGATACTGGGGAAAGTATTGGTTTCTGGGGGAAGCCAATACTTTCTGGCTTAGCAACAAGCCGCGTATGTTGCCGCATCTATATTCCCCCTCAATCATTTAGATCTGATTAGATTAGAGAGTAAACAATGCCTGATAAAACACTGACCGATGCCTTTATTTACGATGGTGGACGTAGCGCTTTTGGTCGCCATGGGGGAGCACTGTCACCCATACGCCCTGATGATTTGTTAGCCCATGTTATTCAGAACGTTGTGGAGAGAAATTCCTTTGCTGCCGACGCCTACGAGGATGTCATCATGGGTAACACTAACGGAGCCGGTGAAGACTGCCGCAATGTTGCAAGGTTTGCATCTTTACGTGCCGGTATGCCAACTTCAGTAGCCGGACTAACTGTTAATCGTCTTTGTGGATCAGGTCTGGCAGCAACTCTTGATGCAGCGCGGGGAGTAAAGGTTGGTGAGGGTGAGTTATTTATAGCAGGCGGAGTTGAATCAATGAGCCGCGCGCCGTTGATATTGTCTAAAGCCCACTCGGCTTTTGATCGCGGGCAGCAAATTGCCGACAGCACACTCGGCGCCAGATTTACCAATCCAGCCTATGCTCAAGCATTCGGTAACGACACCATGCCGCAAACAGCAGACAACATAGCCAGTGATCTGGAAATAAGTAGACCCGAAAGCGACACCTTTGCTGCCGCTTCTCAGGCAAAATATGAAACGGCAAGAGCCGACGGTTTTTTTAAAGATGAAATAATTTCTATAGATGTGCCACAGGGGCGCAAAAAGCCAGCCCTTGCTGTTGATACTGATGAGCATCCCAGGCCTACTTCCGATCTTGAAGCCCTGAGTGGCCTTAGAACTTTGCTTGACGGCGGAGTTGTTACAGCTGGCAATGCGTCTGGAATAAACGACGGTGCGGCGGCATTAATTGTAGGTAACGCGGCTGTTGGTGAAAAATATGGAGTTAAGCCCAGAGTAAGAATTATCGCGGGCGCTGTTGCCGGTGTTGAGCCCAGGGTAATGGGCCTGGGTCCGGTGTTTGCTATTCGTAAAGCTTTGGCCCGTGCGCAGCTGGAATTATCCGATATGGACATCATTGAAATTAATGAGGCGTTTGCATCTCAGGTATTAGGTTGTCTCAAAATGCTGGAGGTGGATTTTAATGATTCGAGAGTCAATCCAAACGGTGGAGCTATTGCTATAGGCCATCCATTGGGAGCTTCTGGCGCGAGGATTGCAATTTCGACTATGCGTCAGCTGGAAAGAACTGGTGCACGCTATGCCGTTATCAGTCTTTGTATAGGAATCGGGCAGGGTGTGGCTGCTATATTGGAAAGGGTCGATTAGGCTGTCCACTAAATTCTCTATTAAGTTTTCAATTGAAGTTACGGAAATAAGATTTATAACAGTTAGAAATTCTAATTAAATAATTATCAAGCACTACTTATTCAGGTAGAAAAGGAATCGATATGTCGAATGTTGTTAGCTACGAATTAATTGAAAATATTGGTGTGATTAGCATCAATAGCCCGCCAGTCAATGCCCTGTCTCAAGCGGTACGTGAAGGCATATTGAAAGCTGTAGTGGCTGCTCAGGACGATGACTCTCAAGCTATTGTTCTTTGCTGTGAAGGACGAACCTTTATTGCCGGAGCAGACATTACCGAATTTGGTAAGCCGCCTATGGAGCCAGGATTACCTACTGTTCTTGATGCAATAGAAAATTCCAGTAAACCAGTTATAGCGGCGATTCATGGCACTGCCCTTGGCGGTGGTTTTGAAGTGTCCCTTGCCTGTCATTATCGCTGTGCTATTGCATCAGCCAAGGTTGGTTTGCCCGAAGTTAAACTGGGCTTATTACCTGGTGCCGGTGGCACCCAACGTGTTCCTCGTATCGCCGGTGTTAAGGCGGCGCTGGATATGATTGCTACGGGTAACCCTATAGCAGCGGCAAAAGCCAAAGAGCTGGGTTTGATCGATGAACTAGTTGACTCCGATGATCTAAAAGCTGGAGCCATCCAATATGCAAAAAATTTGCTAGCGTCAAATGCCCCACTTAAGAGAATTCGTGACATCACTATTGACCCGGCAACAATAGAAGCTGGCTTTTTTGATGCCGCACGCAAAAAATTAGCGTTGCGTGCCAGAGGTCAGATTGCACCAGACAAGATTGTGTCCTGTATCGAAGCGGCGGTTAATTTGCCAATGGATGAAGGTCTTAAAAGAGAAAGAGAATTGTTTGGCGAACTGATTACATCTCCAGAGTCAGCTGCTATGCGGCATATCTTTTTCGCCGAGCGCCAGGCAGCTAAAATTAAAGACCTGCCAAGAGATACACCACTGCGTGACATTAACAAAGTGGCGATTATTGGTGGTGGCACAATGGGTGGTGGCATTGCCATGTGCTTCGCTAATGTAGGTATACCTGTATTGATGTTGGAGATTAACGACGAAGCGCTACAGCGTGGAATGGACATCATTAACAAAAATTATAAGATTACCGTAAAGAAAGGAAAGTTGGATGCCAGCAAAATGCAGGACCGTCTCGATTTAATATCGGGAACAACTAACTATGAGGACCTGGGTGAAGTTGACCTGGTTATAGAAGCAGTGTTTGAGAACCTTGAATTGAAGAAAGAAATATTCGCTAAGCTCGACCGAGTTTGTAAACAGGGTGCGATTCTAGCCAGTAATACTTCTTATCAGGATATAGATGCAATCGCCGAAGCAACCAGTCGGCCACAGGATGTACTAGGTTTGCATTTTTTCAGCCCTGCAAATGTGATGAAGCTGCTCGAAGTTGTTCGTGGAGAAAAGACGGCAGATGATGTGCTGGCAACCTCTATGAAAATTGGTAAGAAAATAGGCAAGGTTTGCGCGTTATCGAGAGTTTGTTACGGATTTATTGGTAATCGCATGCTGGGTGGTTATGGCCGAGAAGCACAAATGTTATTAATGGATGGTTGTACTCCTGTTCAGATTGATTCCGCTCTGGAACGATTCGGCATGGCTATGGGGCCATTGGCTATGGGTGATCTCGCCGGTCTCGACGTAGGTTACAAGGCACGTCAGGGCAGAACAGATTTGCCCGACGATCCAAAGCTTTATCGCATGGGTACCTTACTGGTTGAAATGGGAAGGCACGGCCAGAAAACAGGGGCGGGTTTCTATAAGTATGATCCCGAAACTCGTAAGCGCATGTCCGACCCTGAAGTTGAAGCCATGATTAAAGAAGAAGCGGCAAAAATAGGTGTTGAACAACGGGATATTTCTGACGAAGAAATATTGCAGCGCTGCTTCTATCCGTTAATCAACGAGGGTGCGCGTATTCTTGAAGAAGGGATTGCACAGCGCCCCAGCGATATCGATGTAGTTTATGTATTTGGTTATGCCTTTCCAGCAGCTAAGGGTGGCCCCATGCACTACGCAGACAACATTGGATTAAAAAATGTATACGACAAGATTTGTGAATTCCGTGATCGCGAGGGCGGCGAGCTTTATTGGAAGCCTGCACCTTTGCTTGAAAAACTGGCAAACGAAGGCAAAACATTTGCACAGTGGGCGAAAGAACAAAGTTAGCTTAACGGTTGATCGCGAAAAAATTCAGATAGTAATTTAAATTTGTAATTAGAGAGAACACACAATGATTTCATATCAAACCACTACACCTGGCGCTGACTTGCTGCGAGTTGAGTCGGAGACTCCTGTACCAACAGGTACCGAAGTTTTAGTTAAGACTGTTGCCTGTGGTGTATGCCATTCGGATATTCATATGCACGAAGGCGTGTTTGAGCTTGGCAATGACAAACGTCTTGATGTGCACCGTGAAGGCATGGTGTTGGGCCATGAAATTTTTGGTGAAGTCGTCGCTGTTGGCCCTGAAGCAGAAGGCGTGCAAGTTGGCGATCGCCGAGTTGTGTACCCATGGATTGGCTGCGGCGATTGTGCGGCCTGCAATCGTGGTGATGAGCAACTGTGTACGCCGGGCAGAGCCATAGGCATAGTCGTACGAGGCGGATTTTCTGATCATGTCATGATTCCTCATAGTCGCTATTTGTTCGACAAGGGTGATGTGGCTGATTCTCTGGCAGCGACTTATGCCTGTTCAGGGTTAACTGCATACGCCGCTCTAAAAAGAATGGGCGACCTGCACAAAGATGACGAAGTGGTAATTATCGGCGCAGGTGGGGTTGGCATGATGGCTATACAAATAGCCATGTCTGCTATGAATATTGACCCCATTGTTGTCGACATCAATGACTCGACATTACGCGCTGCAAGGGATTTGGGAGTTACACGTACTTTTAATTCTTCCGATCCGAAAACTTCAAAGGAAATTCGCAAGGCAACGGGCGGTGTTTATGCTGTGCTGGATTTTGTCGGTGCCGAGTCATCTGTGAATTATGGTCTGGCTTGCTTGCGCAAGGGTGGCATGTTGGTGATTGTGGGCCTATACGGCGGTGCATTGAATATTCCAATTCCATTTTTTCCGATGAACGCACGTATTATTCAGGGTAGTTATGTCGGAACACCGGCAGACATGGGTGAGTTAATGGAACTTGTGCGGGCAGGTAAGGTGGCGCCAATAGACATTCAGGAAAGGCCGTTATCGGAAATCAGCGACGCCCTGAAGGACTTAAAGGCTGGCAAGGTTCAAGGTCGTCAAGTTTTGATGAACGACTAGTTAATAATTACGGTTTGCGTTTGTTGGTAGTAGCTTATAGAAAATGAAGGAGTTTAGAATTGCAGGCACTTAGTGAATTTCAGGAAAGCACAAGAGCATGGCTAGAGCAGAATTGCCCTGAGTCCATGCGAACCCCCATGGTGCAGGAAGAGATTGTGTGGGGCGGTCGTAACGCGAGCTTTGCCAACCCCGACAGCGAGCTTTGGCTGCAGCGTATGGCAGATAAAGGCTGGACCTGCCCAGGATGGCCTGCCGAATTCGGTGGTGGCGGTCTGGATAAAGAGCAGGCAATAATTCTTAGTGAAGAATTGGCGCGTATAAATGCCAGGCCAGCTCTAACCAGTTTTGGTATTAGCATGTTAGGCCCGGTGTTACTCGAGTATGCGAGTCACCAACAAAAAATGGAGTTTATTCCAAAGATAGTTTGCGGAGAAATTCGCTGGTGCCAGGGCTATTCCGAACCAGGGGCAGGGTCAGACCTTGCAAGCCTGGGAACCAAGGCGGAATTGCAGGGAGATTATTATTTAATTAATGGCTCCAAAGTGTGGACATCATATGCAGATCAGGCTGACTGGATTTTTTGTCTGGTGCGCACAGATTCGGAAGTGCCTAAACATTCGGGTATTAGTTTTATTTTGTTTGATATGGACAGCGAAGGAGTGTCTACAAAGCCCATTCAGCTTATTAGTGGCTCATCTCCATTTTGTGAAACATTTTTCGATGATGTGAAAGTGCCGGCAGGTAATCTGGTCGGTCGTTTGAATGAAGGCTGGACCATCGCCAAGCGCCTGCTACAACATGAGCGCACTATGATATCCAGCTTTGGGTTGTCCGCTAGCGGTCAGTCCGATCGTGGCGGAACCACTTCCTCGGTGGCCAGTCTTGAAGGCGCGGCTATGCATTATCGCGGCGATACCGAAAAACTGTCCGACCCGGTGCTACGAGATCAAATAGCACAATTCAAAATTGACAGCGAAGCATTCGCCTTTACCTCCCAGCGTTCAGTTGAAGAATCCAAAAAAGGACAGGGGCCAAATGCAACCTCGTCCATGCTGAAAAACTACGGTTGTGAGCTTAATAAGCGACGTTATGAACTGTTATTGCGTGCCATAGGCAGCCAGGGGCTGGGCTGGGAAGGCGAGGGTTTTAGTGATGAAGAATTACAGCTTACCCGCGAATGGCTACGTTCCAAAGCCAACTCAATAGAAGGAGGCACATCCGAAATTCAGCTCAACGTAATAGCCAAGCGCGTGTTGGGCCTGCCGGACATGTTAAGCATGAGTAAGAAGTAAGTGGCTTAATTTGCAAAGCACAAAATAATTACGTTAGCGAAAGAATAGCAGGAGTTTGAGAAAAGACATGGCTTTAGTACTTAATGAAGATCAACAACTATTGAAAGACTCGGCAAAAAGTTTTTGCCAGCAGAACGCACCCGTTTCGATGTTGCGTAAGTTAAGAGACAGCAAAGACAGCGATGGCTTCGACCGCCAGCTGTGGCAGCAAATGATCGACCTCGGTTGGGCCGGCATGGCGATTCCCGAAGCCTACGGAGGGTTTGACTTTGGTTATGGCGGCCTTGGCGTGGTACTTGAGGAAACTGGCCGCACACTAGTTAGCTCGCCGTTAATATCAACAGTGCTGCTAGCGGCCACGGCAATAAATGAATTGGGATCGGAGCAGCAGAAGCAAGAATTGCTGACAAAAATAGTTATTGGTGAATTACTGGTAGCGCTCGCGCTTGACGAGCGAACCAGTCATGCCCCCAGCCATATCTCTACCACGGCAAAACAATCCGGCGATGGTTTTATTCTTAACGGCAGCAAGACTTTTGTGCTCGATGGCCATGTGGCACAGAAGCTGATTGTCGTTGCACGAACCTCTGGCACTATCGACAGTGAACAGGGGATAAGCCTGTTTATAGTAGACAGCAATGTCGAAGGTGTAAATTGTCAACGCAGCTGGATGGTAGATAATCGTAACTCGGCTAATATACAGTTTACCGATGTTAAAGTTGGCGCAGATGCGTTACTGGGTGAGTTAGATAAGGGTTTCTCCGGCCTGGATAAAACGCTGGATGTGGCTCGTATTGGTATTGCCGCAGAAATGCTTGGCAGTATGCAAGCCGTGTTCGATAGTATTCTGGAATATCTAAAGCAGCGAGAACAGTTTGGCGTATTGATAGGCTCGTTTCAGGGCTTGCAACACCGTGCCGCCGAAATGTACAGCGAAATAGAGCTTTGCAAATCCACAGTTCGTGCAGCACTTGCAGCGCTTGATGATGCAGACAAAAGCCAGGAAGAAATTGCCTCTCTAGCCAGCGTCGCAAAGGCAAAATTGTGTGATGTGATGATGCTGGTAAGTAACGAAGGTATTCAGATGCACGGCGGCATGGGTATGACTGATGAGTTTGATGTTGGTTTTTTTATCAAGCGAGCAAGGGTTGCACAACAATTTCTTGGCGACGCCACCTTTCATCGTGATCGCTATGCAACACTGAATAAATTTTAAAGGCCGCGGGCAACTCAAACCAATTCAGATTTTTTAAAGGCACTCAATGACCATTAAACTTCGCGAGTTTTATGAAACAGGTACAAAGGTAAACGAGGATCCTTTGGTCTATGTTTTTGAGGATTTTCTGGATGAACTTGAAATAGAACAACTGTTAGCGGCGGCAAAGCCCAAGCTGAAACAAGCTTTGGTGAGCGCAGAGAAATCTGGTGTACCCAGTGCAGGGCGTACTGGACATAATTGTTGGGTGGCCCATGGTTACAATGCTGTTATCGAAGACTTGTCGTTAAGAGTTGCCGAAGTTGTTGGTGTGCCACTGGAAAATGCTGAATCACTGCAGGTAATTCACTACAGTGAAAGCCAAGAATACGCTCCTCATTTTGATGCATGGGATGCCGCGACTGAGAGAGGCCAGCGCTGTATGGCCAAAGGCGGGCAGCGCATGATTACCTGTCTGCTATATCTCAATGATGTTGAAGAGGGTGGCGGTACATCATTTCCAAAACTCGATATGGAAGTAAGAGCCAAAAAAGGGCGCATGGTGCTTTTTCATAACTGTCATCAGGGAAGTCTTGTTCGCCACCCTGATAGTCTTCATGGTGGAATGCCGGTACTAAAAGGCGAGAAGTGGGCCTGCAATTTCTGGTTTAGAGAAAAAATGTACCAGGCCCCAGGCGCAACCCCGACAAAAAAGCAGGACACTCCTGTGTCACCCAAATTTAAACGAGTTATATAGCGAGGGCGACCTATGTCATTGCTGATTATCGGTGCTGTTCTGGCGATCCTGGTTTATATACCTGCTTTTTGGGTGCGCCGGGCTATGGGCAAATATAGCCAGGAGATGCCTGAACTGTCTGGCACTGGTGGCGAACTTGCGCTGCATTTAATCAAACGTTACAAGCTCGATGGCATTACCGTTGAGGAAACAGACCCTCAACGTGATCACTTCGACCCGGAAGCACGGGTTGTTCGGCTTAGCCCAACTAATTATCACGGAAAATCTCTCACCGCCGTTGCCGTTGCGGCACACGAAGTGGGCCATGCGATTCAGTTTCACCGCAAAGAAAAAATCTTTGAATTGAGAAAACGCTACCTGCCTACGGCGACAGTTCTGAACAAAGTGGGAGTAGCGATAATGTTTTCATTGCCTATTATTGGCTTTGTTCTGCGATCTCCTATTGCGATAGGAGCAATAATTGCAGTTAGCCTGTTGTTGCAGTTAGGTGGCGCATTAGCTTATTTGATTATTCTTCCTGAAGAATGGGATGCCAGCTTTAATAAGGCGTTGCCGATTCTGGTTGAAGGAGAGTATGTTGATGATGAACATTTACCTGCAATACGGAATGTATTGAAAGCCGCCGCATTAACCTACTTTGCTGCTGCACTTGCTAATGTGCTTAATGTTGGCCGCTGGTTTATGATACTAAGACGTTAAATAAGATGCTAAATAAAATATTTCTGAAAGAAACAACTTAACTATTGAATATGGAAACTTGCTGTGGATGAATCACTGAATGTTTTTGATGAGCCGTTAGTCCCATGTGGCGAAGATCCGGTTACAGGTTTTTATCGCGATGGTTGCTGTAACACCAGCGATGAAGACTTCGGCTCACACACAGTTTGTATTCAGGCAACTGAAGACTTTCTTCAATACTCCCGTTTCCGTGGCAATGATTTATCTACCCCCATGCCAGATTTCGGATTTCCGGGGTTGAACGCCGGCGACTGTTGGTGCCTTTGCGCAGCACGTTGGCTAGAGGCGTACGAGCAAGGCATGGCGCCGAAGGTATATCTTATGCGAACACACAAAAAAGCCCTGGAGATTGTGGCTCTGGAAAAACTGAAAAAGCATGCGGTTGATATCAACTAGTAAAAATTCGCTATTGCCGACGTTATGTGTACAGTGAGCTATGAGAAAAGTATACAGTCATGAGAATCTGGCAATTCTTCAAACCGCAAAAGGTTTGTTAGAGCACAATGGTATTGAATGTTTCGTAAAGAATGAGTACCACGCGTCAGGTGGTCATGTTGGTCTGGGAAGTGTCCCTCTCGAACTTTGGGTTCATAATGCAGCGGATGCTGAAAGCGCCGTCTCTATATTAGAAGTCGGACTTAGTGATTCAAGTAAGAAACCGGTGTGGGTCTGCAACAAGTGCAATGAAGAGAATGATGGCTCTTTTGAAATATGTTGGAAGTGCCAGACCGAGAATATCGACACATAACTATTTCCGACTAAGTGCAAAATTTACTCATTTACTGTGAAGTAGGATCAAATTGAAACTATCAAATCTAAGCAACTGGATAACCGTAGGCGCGAATGTCGGAGTATTAATAGGCTTGGCAATCTTGATTTTGGAACTTAACCAAAATACACGCATTGCTCAAACATCGGCCTACCAGGAACTAGTCACTCAAATTGTTGAATTGAACAAACTTGAGGCTTCGAATCCAGAGTTAGCCGAAATTATCTATAGAGGGCATCTCGATGCTTCTGCATTGACCCCAGTAGAAACACGTCGAATGATCAATATGACAAGGGTGATATACCGCCAGGGAGACTTAGGCTATTACCAATTTGTAACGGGCCTTATCAGCGAAGACAGAATGGTTAGTACTTTAGGGCCTATAAGAGCTTGGTTACTAACTGATATCGGGAAACAAGGCTGGGATTCGATGCGGCCAAACTTCACAGGCGATTATATAGATTACGTTGAAAATATGATGGCTGGAATGGAGCCAGATAGTCCGTTTTGGAAGTAGCCTGAATCTGTGATGGAATATGAAATTCAGTTCAAGCGTCAGGAATGTAAAAAGAGGATATTACTATGAAGTCACTTAACTTCACTCTAGCAATAGCGGTTTGTCTTGTTAGTTCATTGGTTCTCGCGCAGACAGCAGACACCTACGTGGTGCCTAGAACAATACACGACCAACCCGATTTCCAGGGAGTATGGAGCACCCGATTTAATACCATGCTAGAACGTCCCGAAGGTCTCCCTCTTATTTTGTCAGCGGAACAAGCTGCCGGATTCGCTCAGGCGGTTGCCCTCGGTGGTGATGACAACACCGATCCTGATATAGACATACTCGGCCCACCGGTTCTGGCTGTAGTAAATGGCGAGTACCGGAGTTCGGTCATTGTCTATCCTGAAAATGGTGTGCTGCCTTATAACGAACTTGGTACTCAAATGTCCTCCCATATTTATTTTGAAGGAGTGGGCTACGACGGCCCTGAGCAGCGACCAGGCGTGGAGCGTTGCACCGAAGCCTGGGGCTCTCCTCCTATGCGTGCCTTTATGTATCAATTGTTCCATGGTTTTGTTCAAACCGCTGACACCGTCGCGATAATAAGTGAAGAAGCCGTCATGTTACGTGTTATTCACATGGACGGGCATATGCGGCCGGATGCCATAAGAAGCCTTGAAGGACATTCTGTCGGTCACTGGGAAGGCGATACTCTGGTAGTGGAAACTACTCATTACAGCGATGTGAATCCAGAACGCGCCACCATCGGGCGACCAATGTTAATAAGTAGTGAGGCTCGTGTGACTGAACGTTTTACCCGTACTTCAGAAACCGAACTGAATTATCAGTTTACGGTGAATGATCCAAAATATTACACAGAGTCCTGGCGTGGCGAGTTCTCATTCATTCGAGAGAATAGCGGTCACATCTATGAATATACCTGCCACGAAGGCAACTACAGCATGGTTGGTGCGCTTCGTGGTGCGCGCGTACAGGAAGCACGAGCTGAGCAATAGTAAAACGACTGATAAGCCATAACTAGAAAAATACTGGTTAAGATGATCTTGGGAGAATCTCAGTGAAATGGTATTGGCAGCTATACGTTCTATGTATATTGGTATCTTGGATACGGCCAAATGCTGCGCAAGATTCTTTCTGAGGCTGGCGGGGCATCATCAACATACAGTGGTGCCATCGTTGCCACTATTTTGGTTTTTGTACTTGTAGCAAAATTTCGTGAAGTTGCATTTGGAAAACAATGGATTTGGAAAGGCGTGTTCATGGCTTTTTCGTTTAGTTGTACGGTAATGATCGCGTTTTCTGCATACCTCGGGTTTACCGCAGTGTTCCTTCCTGCGGGCATGCTTCTTGTGGGGGCGGTTGCTTTATTGCCGGCATTAAAAGAACTTTATATCTATTCCTTTAAATCCCCGGCTATATGGTCTAAGGGCGTTTAGCCAAAAATTAACAGACCCTCGCATACTAAGCGGTCAGGTTAAAATAAATGCACAATATTGAAAATTTTCTGGGCAAATGGAAGTTATCTCCCGAAGAAGCGCTCTATGAATTTGGCACACCGCCGTCTTCGGGTACCTATGAAATTATTAAAAATGGGGAAACGTTAATTTTTAATATGGAATGGATGGACTCAAAAGGGGAATCACATAACATGTCGTATTCTGAAATATGCGATGGTAACTTCCACGAGTTAAAAGATGTTCCTGTAGCTGATGAGCTGCGTCTGACATTAAAAAGCAACACCTTGCTGGAGTCAGATGCTAGAAAGAATGGTGTTACTGTAATGTCGGCTCAGCGAGAACTCGTTACTGTAAACATACTATGTCTGGTGCTCGTCCGGATGAAACCAACTATAGCAATGTTTCGATTTATTTGCGTTTAGAAAACTAATTGATTTTGTTGGAGAGCGAAGACATGTTAAAGCTGGTGTTTAAATCTGCGATAACCGGCTTTATTGTTGGCTCTGTGTTTATGGCGCTTGCACCTTTGGGCCTTGGGATTTCGTTTGTTGAATACTTGGAACCAGTTTTGATTCCCGGTGTTTCTCTTTTGCATCTCGCGGGGAAAACCACGGTAGATTCACTGTTTCTTATGCTCGGGTTATTTCTAAATGGATTAATTTACACGGGTCTTACGCTGTGTTTTTTGTTGACCCGGAAATATTTAGAAAAAAAGGAGTAGATACCTATAGACTGAAAGAGTATTTGGGTAATTCGGTATTAGATGATGGGAATATTTGATCTATTTGAGGCGCTAATAAAGTTGGGACTACCTATGGTTGTCCTAAGCTGGTTTATTTTTTCCTGGTTGTACAGTTCAGGAGAAATTGATCGCAAAGCTGATCGAAAGGCTATATCAGCGCGTGTTAAGAAAATGAAGAAATCTTTCGAGAAGAAAGACTCGCAAAATGCTAACTATGTTTATGATAAATGGATGTGGTTCGGTAGTGGGTTTTACGGCCTGGCTGGGCTTTGGACATTTGCCATTGTCGAAATCTCAGATCTATTTAGTTTTGTCTTTAACTTTCCTGGCCTCTCGTCATTGTTTGCCGAAGGCGTAATCTCTCTGATTGTTTCGGTTCTTTTAAACCAGCTGGGCAATGTAATCACTGCCTTTGTGTGGTTTAGCTATTGGCCGGCTGACTCCATTATAGTCTGGTTGCTGGTAGCCTATATTGGTTACTGGGTTGGTGTGGAACTGGCCAGACGTGGCCTGGAACTTCCAATCGAGGCATGGTTGGAAAAATTACCTAATAAAAAACCATAGTTAAAAATCATAGTTTTTCCAGCCACGCGTCAGCTCTTACTACATCTCTTTTTTGTTAAAACTCATCATACCCTTCGGTAAGCTCAATATAAGTGCCTGCCGGATCAGTTATAAAAGCAATTTTTAATCCGATTGAAGGAATGTCGCGAAACGGGACATCGAAAACAATTCCCTTGGCTTCCAATTCTTTGCAGAAGGCTTCCAGATCATCAAATTCAAAACCTATGTGGTCCAGTGCTGCTCCACGGGTGGCTATTCTTGGAGTCGTAGAATTCCCGAAACTTATGTTCATACCCGGAGCATTGGTTGTAGTTTTAATCGAGCCCCTTGGTTTAATTTCCAGTGAAAAAATATCGGTGTACCAGTCGAGAAGTTCTTCATATTCCGCAAGATTGAAATGAATGTGGTAGCCCATGATCTCCTGCGAGAGTCCCTGGTCTTCTTGCATCTCTACGTAAACACCATCGGGCAACATAATGTAGGCATTGGTCTGGCTCTCTGCTCCGATAAATACACGGACAACTTCGAGCCCTGCGCTGCGCCACTTGTCGAGAAATGCATCCATGTTGCGAACTTTAAAACCAAAATGGTCTAGTACTGTAGAGCGCATGCCTGTAGTTGGCTCGCGTGCGGTTAATGCCACCAGCATATTAGGTAGACGAATAGCAGTAAGAGGTCCTTTCTCAACCACTACACCGTTAAAATGATCTACCCATATTTGTTTGTGCAATTCGATATCTGAAACATTTAGATGCACATGTCCATAGGTGAGTCCTGCTGGATTAGGTGTCGCTAATTGTGCGCTGGCAGAGCTCGAAAGTAATAACAGAAATAATAAACTGGATAACAACTTCATAATTGCGCCTTTCTTTTAGTTAGTTTTTAGCAAATTTCTAGTTAATTTCTTAATGATGTTATCGCTAAGAATAATGACTTGATTGATGTGAGTCCAACTATAAACCAGCTACGAAATAGGTAATCGTCGCTTGGCTTATCTGTTGGAGAGCCGTTGGGCTACCAAATTTGTGCTAGCAGTTCGTAAGAACGCCGCCTGGCTGCAACGTCGTGAGTTATGGTCACCAGCATTAGTTCGTCGACCTGAAATTTCTCAGCAAGCATCAGTAGCTTTTCCTTAACTTGCTCGGGCGTACCTACAGCTCTTTTGTCTCGGTTTTCTTCGATGATCTGTAATTCCCCATCGGAATAAGGGTATTCAATGGCTTCCTTCACTGAAGGGAATGGGCCGGGATTTCCACGTAGTAATCGGGTGTACCAAAGGTCGCGGCTGCGGGATAGGTTGAGCGCTTCATCTTCAGTTTCGGCGGTAATGCTAAAAATAGCCAACGAACCTTGTGGGGATTTTAAATTAGGACCGGGTTTAAAATGATCTCTGTATAAGTCAAAAATACCAGGCTGAATATTTGGGTTTATAAAATAAGCGAAGTTGTAAGGCAGGCCAGAAAGTCCGGCTAGCATGGCGCTATCCTCACTCGATCCGAGCATCCACAGCTGAGGGGGGATTTCAACTTTGGGGAAGGCTCTGGCCTGTTCCATGCCCTTGGTTGAAGGATCGGTATCATTTAGCAGGGCTTGCAGGTCTGCCACCATATTAGGGAAATGCTCGGGGCCAACTCTAGAGCCGTAGCGTATGGCAGCCGCCGTAAAGGGATCAGTACCTGGCGCTCTACCTACACCTAAATCGACTCTGCCGGGATACAGTGTTTGCAAAAGTTTAAAGTTTTCAGCCACTTTATACGGACTGTAATGTGGCAGCATCACGCCGCCTGAGCCGATTCTAATCTGCGTTGTTTCTGCGCCTAATCTCCCTAATAAAACTTCTGGAGAACAACCCGCCAGTGCATCAGATGCGTGATGTTCGGCTACCCAATAACGGTAATAACCAAGCTCGTCAGTTAACTGTGCCAATTTGATGGTTTCTTGTAGTGCTGCGTATGGGTTGCTGCCAGAGCGAATCGGTGATTGATCGAGGACAGACAATTTAATTTTATTATTCATTGTTTATTTATTATGTGTGTTGGCTAGTGATAAAAACCAATTAGTTAAAAATATGAGAAGTATGGTAACACTTTATTCTAATACTACATATAAACTATTAGAAGCGGTGTATTGCGAAATAAATTACTGCAATATACGTTCAATAAGGTAGCGGGTTTTCTTTAAATATTCAGAAAACTTGGGTATATTGAAGTGTTCGATCTACAAAATAAAATAAAAGGGGATGAGGTAAATGCGCAAAAATTTTCCAAGTAAACCCAAAGCACTAGCGCTGGGTATTTTTGTTGCGGGGTTGGCTATGCCAGTTGTCGCACAAGATGATGGTATCGAGGAGATCGTCGTTACGGGTTCGTTTATCCGTGGCTCGGCACTAGATGCACCGTCGCCAGTACAACTGGTCGATCGTGCCAGTATTGAGGCCCAGGGGGCAGCAATAATATGGGACGTAATTAAGAACCTTGAGGTAAACTCAGGATCTTCTACCAACTCAGGCTCTGACGAGAACCTGTCTGGACAAAACGAAGGTACGGCGCAGATTAATTTGCGAAACCTGGGTGAGAACTCCACACTCACACTAATCAATGGCAAGCGCGTATCTCCCTATGCAGGTATAACCGGCAGCGGCGGCGAATTCGTCGATATTAACGCCATTCCGGTTGTTATGACCGAACGCCTTGAAATACTCACTGACGGTGGTTCAGCTCTTTATGGTGCTGACGCGGTAGCGGGTGTGGTTAACATTATCATGCGTACCGATTTCGAAGGTATAGAACTTTACGCTGATGTTCAGGGTGTTGAGGCAGCAGGCAGCGCCTATGACACAACCCTTAGTGGAATCTGGGGTTGGGCCAGCGACGATGGAGATACACATTTCGTTGTTTCTGCTGAACGCTTTGAGCGAGATGCGGTTAATGTTTCTGACGGTAACTTCATCGACGAAAACTCTGAGTTTCTAGGTACTACATCCTCTTTTGGCAGTGCCATTAACCCTACTGCTTTTGGAGCCAATGTTAATCCGGCCTATATCGCACAGAGCATTATTGATCAGAACGTAGCCGAGGGTGGTGATAACGATATCCTTTATAGTGACCCTCTGTGTTTAACTACTCTTACCGCCGAAGGTGTACCTATGCAGCTCGGTAGACTACGTGAGGAACGTGGCGAACGCAGTGGCGCCTGTCGTGAAGACGTGCAGCGATTTAATTTTCTCTCTCGAGATACCAAGCGCACCAGTTTTGCGGCAGCGTTCGATCATACCTTCAGTGAAGCGGCGGAGTTTTATTCGTTCGTGAACTATATGGAGAATGAAATTACTCTCGAAGGTGGTGGTATCAATAATACAGGGGGTTCCAGCTCAACTCGTGGACCGACTGTAGTGTTAGCACAACCAGGTGCCTACACGCGTAATCCAGCCTTTGGTGGCAATGCCATTGGCCAGACCGCTGAACTAGGGTGGTTTGCTCCTGCTATCGGACTAACGCGTCCAACTGAGCTAGACATTCCAAACGCACCGGTTTCCTTGGCTAACGGTGGTATCAATATTGCTTTTCTAACGAACCCGCGCGATGGTGTTCCTAGAACAGGTGAACGATCTAACACGAATAAGTCTACCTCAACTATAGTGCAGACCGGTTTGCGTGGTGATTTCACCTACATCGATCGCGACTGGAACTACGATGTTAGTTTTTCCTGGAGTTCTTCCAGTAACGAGCAAACTTATCAAACCTTTAATCGTCAAAACACAGAGTTGGCGGTAAACGGTTTAGGTGGGCCAAATTGTACTCCTAACGGTGTGACCGATTTCGATTGGCAACATCAGCCAGGTCCTTTTGGTGGTGCGGTACCTCAAGCCTGGGACTTCTTCGGCGACGGGTATACACAAACTTTCTTCCCGGGTTATGTTTTAACTACCCGCGAAAGTATGTCTCTTGCACTTACCAGTAACAATCAGGGTCAGGGAGGTTGTGAATTTTTCAACCCATTCCTAACTTCACTTAATGGAGATCCTGCTCTGGCGAATTCACCTGAGCTTCTATCTTGGATGAACGAAACTGTGCTGCGCGCTGACAAGCGTAACCAGCTGGCTGTGTTCGATGCAGTAGTTGGTGGCGAGTTCATGGATTTACGTGGTGGCGCGGCGGCTGTTGCCTTCGGTGCTCAATACCGTAAAAGAACAGCCGATTCTCGAGCTCCTGGCTTGAATGATCCAGGTTTGCCTAATCGCATACTCACTTATGATGCAAACGGTGTGCCTGACAGAAGACACTACATTTCGAACAACTATGAGTGCTCGAACTGTATCTTCAATTTTAATCATGAGCGTAGTACTAAGGCGGTGTTCGTAGAGCTGTCTTTACCGTTTATCGAAAATGTAGAAACGCAGATTGCACTTCGATATGAAGACTATGGAGGCGTAATTGGTAGCGAGTTGTCACCAAAAATCGCCATGAGCTGGCGACCAATAGAAGAACTGCTCGTTAGGGGTTCATGGTCACAGTCATTCCGTGCTCCAAATATCGGCATCGTTGAGGAAGGCCTGGAAGCAGGTAGCGTAACTTTCGCAGATCCGCTTTCTAATCAGGCGGTTAGAGCAGGCTTGCTTCCACCAATTGCTGAAAATGGCGAAGTGGAAACTACTTTTACCCTGGGTGGCCCAGCTCCCAATGTTGGCAACGAGTACGCCGACACCTACAGTCTTGGCTTTATCTGGACTCCAGGTGGCGCACTTGAAGGTTTAAGTGTTCAAGCAGATGCCTGGCGTTTTGAGGTATCAGACCGTGTGTTGCCAGAGCCTGGTATCAGAGCGGTACAGCCAGAGATCGATAGATTCCTGACTGTTGTTGGTGACAGCAATAACTACATTCTAAATGATTCAATAGCCTCAGATTCAGCAGTACTAGATGTGGCTTGCGACCCTAATGCATTGGCTTCACAGTTTGGTGCCGATTCTGATGAGCGATTGAATTGTGTAGTTAATCCGACTCTCTATACAGACGTAACAGAAGGTGTAGGCATCAGTCGATCATTTCGTAGTGAAAGTGCCAATCTGATCACTCTGACTCTGGCGGCAATTAACGCCGGTGAGATTGAGGCAGACGGCATCGACGTGAAGGTTGGCTATAGCTGGGATACTGATTGGGGCAGACTGCGAGCTAGTCTTGACTACACTCATGTACGTCAGTACAAGCTGATCGGCGTACCTGGACTGGAATTAGGCTTGCTGGATACCGGTAAGTTTGATGCAGCGGGTACCTCGGGTAATCTTCTGCATGTGCGTTCATTGCCAGACAACAAAGGTCACCTTACCTTTTCCTGGCAGCGTGACTCTCATGGTGTAACAGTGATTAATCGCCATATTGGTTCTTACCAGGATCTTGCCTATGACTTTGAGTTTTCCACAGGCAATGATCTAGTGAGATCTCTACTTAGGAAGAAAATCGACAGCTACAGCACCTGGGATATCCAGTACCGCTACGCTCACGATTGGAGCAATAACAACCTAGGTAACACTGTATTCACAGTAGGTATTCTCGACATGTTCGACGAGGACATACCTTACCGTGAAACCGGTTCTTTGAACTACGATGCAACAGTGTTTGACCCACGTGGTCGTCGCCTGTATGCACGGGCTCTATGGAGCTTCTAATCACTGAGTAATATTGGTGAATAAGAAACGGCGATGAGAAATCATCGCCGTTTTTTTTATGATTCCGATTTCGGTTTTGGTTGCATCTCAAAATTAAAAGACATGCTTATCCGCTCTGAATCTAATTGATTCGGTGGGACGCCGTGTTCTAGCCAGGAAGGAAACATCAACAGCTTACCTTCGTCGGGTAGTATGTTTGCATGGAAAGTGTTTTCGGCTCTATTACCATCCGCTGCCGGTGGCATCATCCAGCGACCCATTCTTGGGTCTTTAAAGCTGATGGCCGGACTGCCAACTTCAGATTTAACATAGAACACACCGCTGATGTGTGAATAAGGATGCAGGTGCTCAGCATGACCGCTGAATTTGGAATTTATATTGGTGAACAGGGCGTTAATTACGGGCTCAAAATTCTGAGTATCCCAGTGATGCTGGTGAGCAAAGTTGTCCGCACACTTATAAAGAAAGGCCACCAGTTCGGCAAGCTCAGGAAGCTTGTAAAGATCAGTGCGCGAGTAATAGGACGTGTATCCATTCGGGTATTGTGCGGCCGAGATACGTTGTCCCTCAGTGTCTTCATCGCGTAGCTTGTGATTGAAGGACACCAAACTCTCTTTTTTAGCTTGATAATTCTGATACCAGGCCTCATAAATAAGAGTCGGGAAAAGTACGCGCAAGCCTTCTTTCTTTTGATTGTTAGGTGGACTGCTAGGTGGATTATTCATGGCGCTAGTCAATGATCGCTTGATAGATTCCACTTCGAAGTTTTGCGTAGTCATCAAGTCCGTTGGCTGGGATAAGCTGGGTCAGGTAAACCACAACCAAGTCTTCCATGGGATCAACCCAATAGGTTGAATGGTAAGCGCCGCCCCAGCCGTATTCACCAACCGAACCTACGGTGCCACGTGCCCCTAAATCAGTCACTACAAAAAAGCCCAGGCCAAAGCCTTGACCATCTCGAAATGGAATATCACCCAGATGGTCAGTAGTCATTAGCTCAATAGTTTTACGAGAAAGAATACGGGTGCCATTAAACTCGCCCCCGTTAAGTGTCATTTGCAAAAATCTGGCATAGTCATTAGCTGTCGATAATAAGCCAGCGCCGCCGGAAAAACTCACTTGCGGGCCACTTGCATACAAACCCTGACTAGACATACCGTTGGTTTCTGGTCTGGCTTCAATGCCGCCGCCAGCCTTGGGCCGATAGACGGTAGCTAGCCGCTCATGCTTTGATTCAGGTAGGTAGAAATGTGTATCCTTCATTCCTAACGGCCCGAGAATTTCTTTTTGCAGAAATGCATTTAAATCCATGCCACTGGCAACTTCGATTACAGCGCCGAGAATGTCGATGTTGTAACCATAAATCCATTCCTCGCCTGGATGAGCGTCCAGAGGCAGAGAAGCCATGCGCGCTATGGTTTCTCCAACCGGCTCGTCTCTATCGGCAAAATACCAACCTTGAAAACCGGCTGCTGCCCATTCTTCTGAAGCGGGGCCACTGCCGTAACTCATGCCTCCGGTATGGGTTAGTAAATTGCGTAATGTGATTGCACGTCGTGCAGGTTCAAGATCATAGCCACCACTTTCGTTGGCAACGGCAACCTGCATATCTTTCCACTGAGGAATATATCGAGACAATGGATGACTAATATCTAGATCACCTCGCTCATGAAGAATCATAATGCCAGTGCTAACAATTGCTTTGGTTTGTGAGGCGATACGAAATATGGTGTCGTCCTGCATGGGAATGCCGGCCTCAATATCCTGCATGCCGTTCACAGCCGAGTAGGCTATCTTGCCATTGCGTAAAACCAGAACCACCTGGCCGGCTAACTGGTCGTTTTCGACATAGGATTTTAAGACAGTATCCAGACGCTGTAAGCGTTCACTGGACATGCCCACTCTTTCTGGTCGGGTGTTACTAAAATCCGCTGCTAAAAGTGCATTGGAGTAAATAAGGCAGAGCAGGAGGGCGCTTGTTAGGCGGAGAATTACTTTTGACATAATTAAGTATCTCGTATTGGTTTTTATAGTAATACGAGTATATCCCTATCCTTGAGATACGGTAATGGTTATATTCATTGCTATACAATGTATAGCTCAGGCTATATTATGATAATCCACGGCCTAACAAGAATCACAAACCCCGTGTTGTTCAGGCCAAATCTTTTGATATTGAGAGAGCAAGGTGTAGTTAGAAAAATCTTTATTTGGATGCTCTTAATGTCGCAAATAATATTGTACGCAATGGAAGGAAGCTGTGGCTGAAGTAAACCCTCAATCTATCGCGGCGGCAGCGCTGCGCATAGCGGACGAAAATGGTGTCAAAGGTTTTACCATGCGTGCTGTTGCAGGTGCATTGAATGTCACTCCCATGGCGCTGTATCACCATGTTAAAAATAAGGCAGCCCTTGCTGCACTACTTATCGATTCGATTATTCGTGAACATCCGCTTCCCCCATCTACCGGAGATTGGCAAGAGGATCTTTGGTCCATGGCTCAATGGGCACGAGAGAACATACATGCTCATCCGGCAGTGGCAGATATTCGTAGGCATTATCAAATTTGGACTCCTTCTATTTTACAAATGACAGAACGCTGGCTAAGTCTTTGGCAGCAAAGTGGACTAGAACCAGATAAAGCTTTGTTAGCGGCGACTTCAAGTAGCTTGTCAATTACAGGTTTTGTGGAAGAAGAAATGTTTTTTCGCACTATGCCTCCACCCACAGAAGAAATGTTATCGATGCTACCCAATGTTCGCTTAATGTTCGACATGCAGCCAGATAGCGCAATGCAATTTGAATTATTTATGAGGTCGTTAATAGAGGGGCTATACACTCGGCTATCGGAACAAACGAGTTAGAAAAACCGGAAAGGTCAGTAGTTGATTAACAGTACGACCATTTTACTTTGATAAGAGCGAACACCATGAAAATTAAAAATTTAATAAATATTGCCATCATCCTTACCGCTGTTGGGGCTCACGCGCAGACAATTAACCTTGAAAAAATTCCCGGCGAACCCGTTATCTCTCTTGGCAATTATAATTTGGAAGAGCTTGGCTATAGCGTCGAAGAGTTCTTTTTCGAAGGCGATGCAAATGCATATAAGCCGTCAGCCTCTCTTACAAACGATGGCAATTGGTCAGTTGAAATAGATTCCCAAGCGGCTTATAAATCTCGTCTAGTAGTTGCTCGTCCTAATGATCCAGATCACTTTAATGGCACAGTGGTTGTTGAATGGTTTAATGTTTCAGGAGGCGCAGATGGTGCACCACTATGGGGAATGATGCATCGTGAAATTATTCGTAATGGTTATGCGTATGTAGGTGTTTCGACTCAGAAAGTAGGTATCGAAGGAGATGGCTATAGCATTATGGGGGTTTCAAATCCCTTAAAGAAAATTAACCCTGAACGTTACGGCACTTTAATTCATCCGGGTGATGCATACTCCTACGATATCTATAGTGCGGCGGGAAAACTCATTAAAGATTACGCGAATAATGACTTAATGGGATCGCTTGCTCCTTCAAAGGTTATTGCAATTGGAGAATCTCAATCGGCTGTATTTCTAACTACATATATCAATGCCATCGACCCGATTGAAAAAATCTATGATGGTTTTGTCGTCGATTCACGATTTGGTACGGCGGCCTCTCTTGGTGACTCAGGCATGTTTAATGAGAACCCTGATCTTGATGCTGTTAAGTATCGTGACAACTTACGAGCACCAATAATTAATGTGATTACTGAAACTGATCTTCTAAGCACTGGGTTAGCGCCCTATTTTCGCGCACGTCAGGAGGACAGTAGCCAACTTCGTACCTGGGAAGTTGCTGGGGCATCCCATGCTGATACCTATATCTTTATTGTTAATGGCAGCGATAGCGGCACTACTCCTATCCAGGCATTAGCACAAATGTATAACATGACATCAATCCCTCAGATGCAATTAAGTAAGCCTATTAACTCCGGCCCTCAGCATCACCTGGTGGTAATGAGTGCGCTTTATCATCTCAATGAATGGATGCGACATGGTGTCGAGCCCCCTCGTGCTATGCCGATACAATTGATCCTCTCAAATGATTCTGGCGAAATGCCTGCTATCGATATTGATGATAATGGCAATGCAAAAGGTGGAGTTAGAACTCCCTGGGTAGACACGCCCACTGCAATACTTTCTGGGCTTGGTAATGAGGGAAGTGCGATAGCGCGACTCACGGGAATCACCGAAGTTTTCAGTGAAGATAAACTATTGCAGCTTTATCCGGGAGGAAAGGAACAGTATATCGCCGAGTTTGAGGCTGCACTTATCGTAGCCGTAGAGGCGGGTTTTATACTGCCAGCCGATCAAGAGGAAATGTTGCAACTAGCGAATGCTATGTATCCGACTTTTTAATTTCAAGAGCGGAAAAATTGGCGAGAATCGCGAAAGCTTCGAGCGGGGCGGGATTATATATTCGTAGTGATTTGTCTGTATACGCAGGCATATATTTTATATCAATGAGTAGAGTACTCTTATGTTATTGTCTGAGTATTCTATAAGGAGAGCTAGCAATGAAAAATCTATCTAAAGTCTGGAGACCTGGTTTCCTAAGCTATGTTTGTGTAGTGATTTCCGCTTTGATTTTTGCGCAGATTTCTTTAGCGCAAGAAGAGAACAAGCAAGTAGTTATGGTGCCCATGCGCGATGATGTGAAGCTGGCAACTAATATCTACTTACCTGAAGGCGATGGTCCCTGGCCAGTGGTTGTTACTCGAACGCCATACAATAAAAATAGTGCTGATAGAAGTGCGCAAATATACAACGAAAATGGCTATGTGCTGGTTTCTCAAGATGTAAGAGGACGGTATGAATCTGAGGGTGTTGACCAGCCGTTCGAGGTCGACATGGAGGATGGCTATGACACGGTTGAATGGATCGTCGCACAGAGTTTTAGCAATGGCAAAACAGGTATATTTGGCACATCAGCCCCAGGTATAACCTCCAATCTTGCCGCCGCCTCCGCGCCGCCGCACTTAACGGCAGCTTATATAACAGTCGCTCCTGATAGTTTGTTTTATCGTTCGCGCTTTTTGGGAGGTGTATTTAAGGAAAGTCATTCGGGTGGATGGTTGCGCGGACAAGGAATTAGCGAGGAACGAATAGCAGCATATAAGGCAAGAGCCGTACTAGACCAGGGTTGGCGCGATACAGATTTTCTGTTTCACCGTGAGAACGTAGAAATTCCAGTTTACAATGTTGGTGGCTGGCATGATATTTATGCAGAGGGATCAATCAGCAATTTCATGTACCTGCAATCTGAAGGTAATGAGGCGGCACGAGGTAAGCAGAAACTGTACATGGGTGCTTTTGGGCACGGGGTGTTGCAGGGAGATTTAACTTACCCGGGCAGTGGAGTTATATATGGAGATATTGAGCAACAACTACGCTGGTGGGCATATTGGCTTAAAAATGAAGACAACGGCATCATGGATGAGCCTGCCGTAAGTTATTATATGATGGCCTCCGCGCGAAAAGGTAATGTAAGTACAAAGAACCGGCTTATCAATGCCGAAGTATGGCCGCCGCAAAGCGAGAAAACCAAATTTTACCTGCAGCCATCAATGTCTATAGATACCGCCGCTCCTACTCGCGACTCTGCTTCTATTAGCTATAAATTTGATCCTGAGAATCCTGTAGGCACTGTTGGCGGACAGAATCTTGGCGCCGATGTTGGGCCTAGAGACCAACGAGAAATAGGTGAGCGTCAGGACTATTTGAGATTTATGACGCCTGCCCTTGAGAAAGATGTTGTTGTGGCGGGGCATATCGATATGGAGCTTTATGTTTCAACCGATGTGCTTGATACAGACTTCGTGGTTAAGCTTGTTGATATTTATCCAGATGGTTATGAAGCACTGATTCTGGATTATCCTATTCGTGCTCGCTTCAGAGACGGGCAGGAAGCTTCGGATGTTAAATTAATGACACCTGGCTCTATTGAAAAGCTAAAAATTAATATGTGGAGTACGGCGCAAACTTTTGAGAAAGGTCACAAGATAGGGATTCATATCACTTCAAGCAACTATCCTCGCTTTGCAGTAAATCCCAACAATGGCGCGGCGCTGGATGATCTTGATACGCCGGCTCAGATTGCCACTAATACCATTTATTTCGATGCTCAGCATCCTTCGGCAATCATTCTTCCTGTGATAACTGAAGGGTTGTAGGTTTATCTGGGTTCATTTATACCCACACCGCCAGTGGCATGTGGGTATAATTTTATTGACTTCATAATCTGCGAGGCGCATTATCGCGCTCCTATGAATACACGATTTTACTTTTGGTGGCCAGAATACGCGGGTTGCCAGGAGAAACAGTTCTAGTTATCTTCTTTGGCCGCCCAGGGTTGTGGTGGTCTATTGTTCCCAAAAAAATCATTTTTCACCATAACTCTAGCCAGTCACAGGTTATGAGGTTTAGGTGATGCATACAAATACTCAAATTCAATATAAATGCGCCAGCGGTATTAAGGTGCGGCGTTCTGCTATGCAGGTAGATTACAAGGTGGCCGTGAGTCAGCTTGCCGCTTCGCTGGATTCTTCCCCGGGTGTGTTATTGGCATCTAGCTTCGAATTTCCTGGAAGATATACGCGCTGGGATATTGGCTTTGTGAATCCTCCTCTTCAGTTTATTGGTAGAGGCAAGAGCCTGGAGATCAAAGCTCTAAATATTCGTGGTGAGATTCTGCTGCCGGAAATTTATCGAGCCTTGCAGACTTGTGATGCGGTTGAACAAATCAATGCAGATCAGCAAGCTATCAACCTGTCTATTATCTCGGCGAGTGAGGAATTTACCGAAGAATTGCGCAGTCGAAGGGCGAGTATTTTCACAGTTCTTAGAACCATTGTTGCCTGTTTTTCCAGTTCGAGTGATCCCTATCTTGGATTGTTTGGTGCGTTCGGCTATGACTTGACTTACCAATTTGAGGACGTGACTCGCCACCAAGTCCGCGATGTAAACGACAGAGATTTAGTGCTGTACCTACCTGATCAAATTATTGTTGCGGATCACAGAACCGGTAAGACGATTCGCTATAACTATGAGTTTGTCTGTCGGGGATGGAATTCAGACAAGTTTTCTGAAACCACTGGTGGCTTTAGACGTGCCGGTCCTGAATGTCCTTATGTGCCAGCCACAAAAGTCGAGAAATCATGTGATCACACCGAAGGTGAATTTGTAGAACAGGTAGAACGGGCATTAGAGTATTTTCATCGAGGTGATTTGTTTGAAGTGGTTCCAGGCCAGGTGTTTTATGAGCCCTGCCTGGACAGCCCTGCCACGGTGTTTCAACGACTCAAAGAAAGCAATCCATCACCTTACGGCGCGCTAATGAATTTAGGGGAGCAGGAATACTTGGTCGCGGCATCGCCGGAAATGTTCGTTCGAGTCGATGGCAATCAAATTGAAACCTGTCCGATATCGGGAACGATCAAACGAGGCGAAGATGCCATCGGTGATGCGAAGCAGATTAAAACCCTTTTGAATTCAGACAAGGATGAGTCAGAACTATCGATGTGCACCGATGTTGATCGCAACGACAAGTCACGTGTTTGTGAGCCAGGTTCTGTAAGAGTTGTAGGGCGCAGGCAGATAGAAATGTATTCCCGCCTTATTCATACCGTCGATCACGTAAAGGGAATCTTAAAGAAGGAGCTGGACGCTCTGGATGGTTTCCTGGCACACACATGGGCGGTAACAGTCACCGGGGCGCCAAAACTGGCAGCAATGCAATACATCGAACAGAACGAAAAATCCCCCAGGCACTGGTACGGGGGTGCTATTGGGCACATAGGGTTTGATGGAAACCTCAACACTGGTTTGACCTTGCGAACAATACGCGTCAAGAACGGCATTGCCGAAATCAGGGCAGGAGCCACCTTGCTGGTTGACTCAGATCCAGTAGAAGAGGAGAAAGAAACGAGGCTTAAAGCTTCCGCATTGGTTGATGCGGTTCGTGGCCATACTCAGCTAAGAAAAGGAAACAATGCTGATGCCTTTATCAGTGATAGCGGGCAGGGCATAAGAGCTTTGATGGTGGATCACCAGGATTCTTTTGTGCATAACCTTGCATCTTATTTCAGGCAATGCGGAGTTGAGTTAGACACTTTGCGGCCAGAAGCCGCACGTGAGTATATAAAGACTAATAAAATTGATCTGTTAATTTTGTCTCCGGGTCCGTCTACTCCAATGCATTTTGATATGAACGCTACAATCGAACTGGCGATAAGCAATGATATTCCTGTTTTTGGAGTTTGCCTTGGCTTGCAGGGTATAGTCGAATACTTTGGTGGTGAATTAACTGAACTTGGATATCCCATGCATGGCAAACAATCACAGGTTAAGCATGAAGGTAGTGAAATGTTTGCAGGAATTGCCAAAGAATTTTCAGCAGGTCGATACCATTCGCTTGTGGCTAAAAGCGTGCCCGACTGTCTGACTGTAACAGCAAGAACCGAAGACGGTAATGTGATGGCGGTTGAGCATAATAGTTTGCCAGTTACGGCTGTGCAATTTCATCCCGAATCCATTATGAGTCTGGAGAATCAAAGCGGGCATCGTTTAATTCAGAATGTAGTGAAAAACATTGCGAAGCTGAAATCAACAAATCAACTGGGGTAGGATTAAAAGGTTAGAATCTGAGATATCCCCACGAGTAATGCAGAAAGATCTGCTGTTGAAAAGAGTACTGAATTTGACAGGGGATTGGGAAGGGGTGCTGTTTTGTAGTGACTAGCGCCCAGGGATGGAGCGCGGGAGGGCCAGGGATGGCCCAATGGAACGAAAAAACAGTACCCCTTCCCAATCCCCGATACACGCATCAACTATCTACAAGTCATTCCCTGCTGACTTATGTAATTGCTGAGAGAACGCACTAGGTCAGGGTCCCCTAACCCAGCGCTCGCAGTTCCCATTAAGTATTGTGTAATACGTACACTTTATTAAGTCTAGTTCACTGAATTAATTATTTCGTAGGGATATCTCAGGGTTAGAGCCGAAGGCTCATGAGCGAGGAATAACACCGTCACTAATCGCGAAAACGAACGCCAAGAGACAAAATCTACAGGCAAAAAAAAGCACCCTGTTAAGAGTGCTTTTTAGAACTACCTTTACGCTAAACCCTAGGGGTTAGACGGTGCGGCAGCGTGATATGTCCAATAGCCGATAAACATTTCATCCCAGCTTTGTAAGCCGAAGGTTAGCTCCTGACTTGGATCAGGGTTTGCCGGATTGAATTCGGAGTTATCAAAAGCACCGGTGACGTGAACCTTGGTTCCCGCTTTAACCAGCATTGGCTCTTCAAGTGCGTAAGTTGGCTGCCAGGCGTAACTGTAGTTTGGCACGCTAAGCAGATCAGTCATGGAGCCGTCAGCGTTCTCTACAGAAAACTTCATGTCCTTGCCGCGAAAATGCATATGAGCACGCAAACCAGTAACCACTACGTCTTCGTCGAAGACGTACGCAGCAGACGACTCATAATCCTGATCGTAAGCTGGAATCTTGAAGTTTGAAGCGACTGAACGAGTGAAGTTTTCGTATTTAGGCGGCTCATCGTGCATATACAGCCCAATAACAGTTTCGTCAGTAGTGGCCTTGCCATTAGTAGTGAAGTGAAACTGCATAGACAGTTTATGACCTTCAGGAATATATACGCCTGTTTCTTCAGGGAATGTCATGGCATCTACTTTGCCTGGTGCATAACCTTCTAGAAAACGACGAGCAACAGATGCGGTGTTTGCTTCGCCTCCGTCAAAATTTTCAGACGGGGCGGTTACATAAGCCAGCAAGTGATGAAGAACAGATTCATCACCAGGGATGAATTGAACTGCTTTCACCCATTTGTCTTCAGTAAAAGGCAGCTCCACATCGATATCAATGTAGTCCATTACACCGGTTGCTGGAATTTCCATCTTCGGTGCTATTACGATGTAGTCAGGCTCACCAAGAGTCCACTCTTTCCAGTTAGGCATCTCTAGCTCAGTCAGAGGATCTACAGCTCCGGCGCCACGAGGGGCTCCAGCATCAATCCAGTGAACAAGTGTCTGCATGTCGTCATCAGACATATACCGCGCATTGCTAAAATGGCCAATATTAGGATCAACCTGTGTAGGCGGCATACGCTTAGTTAATAGAACTTCGCGAATCATTGGCGACCAGCCCTGAAGCATCAGGTGGCTATCCATGGCGAATGGTCCAATTCCACCTTCTCGGTGGCAGGTGGCGCACTGTTCGGCAACAATTGGCGCAATGTCAGTCGTGTAGTCAGGCACAGCACTGGCATGAAGTTCCTTGGCAGGAAAGTTCAGGTCGCAACCTACTGCGTCAACCACGGTTGTACCATTTATAGTGCCAGCAATTTCACCAGACAGGGTTTCGGCAGCATTTGCTACGGGGCCGCGATACAAAAGAGTCAATCGCTCTGGATCGAGAATTGCTATCTCGCCAGCTTTTGTCAATTGCAATGTCTCAGAAACCAGTTGTCCGTCATCGAGTAGTAAGGGAAGGTCGAATCCGCGCGCCGCCTTTGCTGAGCGAATAACTTCAACGTCAGCTTCACTGGAGGAGTTGATCAAGGCAAAGCCTATACCTTTTTCAGCCCATTGAGCCTGCATGGACTGGAAGCCAGCGATCGCTGAATCGGTAGATGCACAGCTATTATCGAAAGACATCAATACTATAGCTTCAAAGTTGCGATAACGGCTCAGCTGATGAAAGTCACCATCGCTGTCCAGCAATCCAAAATCGCCAATTCTATCTGGCAAAGCAAAGGCTACTGTTGAAAGAACAGTTGCTATAAAAGCTATTCCCAAGCGGTACAATTTACTCATTTTTGTTGCTCCACAGAAACATTATTAACCCAGCAAGTCTAAACCATCTCTTTGAAAATAGGCAGCAGAAAGCATTACCATTTGTAACAAATTGAAATCTCGCAGAGGCTTACTCGCGCGCGAGCAAGCGAAAGAAAATCGAGAGAATACGCACCACTACGGCGTTTTTAGCACAAAAAACATACCGCTAAGCTTCTAATCCCTGGTTTTGCTATCTCGACGAGAACCATAGCTGGAAATATCCTCTATTAACGCAAATCGTCGGAACAATTCATACATTCCCCACAACGCTCCTGCAATGATAATAGCCATCATTCCCCAGCGCATCAGTGCAGCAAAAAACACCGCATCAAAGATCGGAGCCTGTATCTGAAATTGATTGAGTTGAGTGCCTCTATCCATCATCCAGTGCCATGCACTGTGAGCTATCAAAGCCGACAGTAATATTGTCCCAACCCGCTCTTGTACAAACCGCCGGAAAAGAAGGTTCAATACCGGCAGCACCAACAGCAATATCAGTATCTGACCAATCTCAACTCCGACATTGAACGCCAGCAATGAAGTGAACAAATGCCCGCCGGCGAACTGTAGCGTATCGCTGAATAAAAACGAAAAGCCAAAACCATGAACCAGCCCGAAACCGAAAGCGGCTATCCAACGGTGCTCCAACTTTGCGCCAATGATATTTTCAAAGGCCATATACACAATAGACAAGGCAATCAAAGTCTCGATCAAGGGGGGAAACCAGAGCACATTGGGCGCAATACCAAAAGCCGACCCTATAAGAGTAATAGAATGTGCCACGGTGAATGAGCTCACAACTGGAATCAGGGCGCGAATACTACGCAGCGGGATTATCAGGCAAAACAGGAAGAGCAAATGATCTATACCATTTAAAATATGCTCAAAGCCCATTTTAACAAATCGAAATGCGGCCTGGTGCCAACGAGGGTCCAGTAATACCAGGCCCGGATTACCCAGGTAATTAAAAACTCGCTCAGCCCCATTGGGAGGCAGAAAGCGCAATACCGTTGTGGTTTGATTGGACAAAGTGCCAATCTCGGGGTTCACTGAGAACTCTGAATCTTCCGACCGAATAGGGTAAGTCACCATTACATCCAACACCCCCTGTCGCCAGAATAAATTGACCGAATCTTCCAACGGCGGCAGCATGATATTTTCCAGAGCATCTTCATAGCTGGTAAATGACCGATTTGAAGGTAGTGACACACGCACTGTTTCAAGTTGTTTTTCGCTCAGCTCTTCGCCATCTTCAAAAAAATGAATGGACTCAGTAATATAAACGCGAGCAGCATCATTCAAGGAAAACTCTGCTTCGGAGAACTGCAGAAAGCCTGGCCCGCGTAGTGGAAAGCTAATTTCGCCAAATGCTTCCATCGGCACACGAATGAGCGCAGTTAATTGATTGCCCAATGGTTTGACAAACGCGTACACAGTGACACGGCTGGGTATGTCATGTGCAAAGCTGGGAGCAGGAAATAGTAAGGTCGCTAGCAGAACGCTTTGACATAATAATATAAGGCCAAAGCGACGTAAAAAAAGCATACAATTATAGTTCATATATTCTTAGTATTATCCAATAATTTCAATTAGTTAACCTTTCCCGCACATCACAAAGATGAGGCAGTTTCAGGCGTTTTCCAGAGGCACTTGTTAGCATGTTACAAATACTTACAAGCCGCTCCCTGAAAAATTCGCATGTGAGTATACTGTCTACTAGGAAATGAGTATACTCGCCCTTGCTCTGAGAGTTTAAACCCCCCGCAATTCGGGCATTTAGAGGAAAATAAGAATGACAAATATCAAGAAGATTATAGGTGCAACACTAGTCGTTGCATTGGTCGCCCTAGGACTAGGGCAATCGAAATTACAAGAGCCAAGCATTGCTGCGTCAGGTGACGTAATGGCGCCTCATTTTCTGGTCGATCCATTTTGGCCAAAACCACTACCTAACATGTGGGCTATGGGCAACACTATAGGTGTTGACGTTGATGAGCGAGATCACATCTTCATCGTGCATCGCAATGACGCGTCTCAATTCGGTGGCAACACTGAAATCGGCCTTCAAGGCGGAGTTGCAGAATGCTGCACACCCGCACCACCAATCATCGAATTTGATTTAGAAGGTAATATTATTAATGCATGGGGCGGCCCGGTAGAAGGCGCTCCTTATACGTGGCCTGCATCAAACCATGGCATTGAAATTGCGCCTAATGGCGACATCTGGATTGGCGGCAACGGTGGTGGCGACTCTCACGTTCTTGTGTTTACCCGTGACGGCGAGTATATCCGCACTATCGGCATGCAGGGCGAAGATCGAGATTCCAATAGCCGAACTCACTTCGGTCGAGTTGCAGAAATTTCAATCGACGTAGAAGCCAATGAAGCTTACTTTGCAGATGGCTACCAAAATAGACGTGTAGCAGTTATCGACGTAGCCACTGGTGCTTTCAAGCGCTACTGGGGTGCGTACGGCAATACACCTGATGATACAGCCGATGTAACTTACACACCTGGTCAACCTGGTCCTCAGCAGTTCCGTGGCCCAGTTCATTGTGCAGAGCCTTCAAATGACGGCCTTGTATATGTGTGTGACCGTGGTGCTGACCGAGTTCAGGTTTTCCGCAAAGACGGTACCTATGTAAGGGAAGTAGTTTATAACCCAGCTACATTGAACCAGGGTTCAACTTGGGATATCGCATTCTCTCGTGATGAAGCGCAGGAATTCATCTATCTTGCAGACGGCCAAAACTTCAAAATATCTGTAATTGATCGTGAGTCTATGGAAGTTCTTTATACTTTTGGTCAAGGCGGCAGACAGCCTGGCACATTCTATGCCCCGCATAGTATTGCTACTGACTCAGAAGGTAATATTTACACAACTGAGACTTACGAAGGCAGCCGAGTACAGAAGTTCCTATATCAGGGAATTCGTGCTGTAACTGTTCGTGATCGTGCGCCAACATGGCCAGCGGACGAACTATAAAGCTTTTAGGGTAAACCCTGAAAATAGGCCGTATCGAAGCGATTCGATACGGCTTTTTTATTGCACGCAAATACCCAGTTTCGTTAAATTGTGTCAAGCTTATACGGCGGCTTGATCATCAGCTGGATGTTTATTACTCTGGCAATTCGAGTAACACTGTCTAGCTACGAAAACTTATACAAACTTTAACCGTCCGCCAAAGAGTAACCCTACATTATGAAATTCCGATTACTAACCTTGCTAGGTCTAACACTTGTTTCCTGCTCAGCATTCATAACTTCTTCTGTGTTTGCAATCGAAGAAGTAGATGTTAAATACGTGTATGCCGGCAACCACGGCGTTGATCTCAGCAAGCTCAAAGGCAGCTTCAAGATAGGTGATTTTTCAGATGATAGAGGCGTGGACAATTTACAACTAATTACCGATGCAGATTTAGGCGATAGCCGTGTAAGTGGCGGTTACCAGGCCGACCGAATTATAACGGATATAATTCAAGGCGCATTTACTCAGGGCTTCATCGACGGCGGCGCTACTCCTGTCGACTCAGACGAAGATATGAGCTTGACTGGAAAATTACTCAGCAGCGAAGCTCAGATCATCGAGCGTAACGGTGTTCAAATGATTCAGCTAACCTTTCGAGTCAACGTGCAATTACACAAGGGTGGCCGAAGTATATGGCAGACTACCTTGTTTGGCAGGGGCAGAACTCCGGAAACTGAAGGAATGACCGCTTCGGTTAGCGCGGCACTTGATCGCATGATTAACGAACTTGTACGCGATGATTATTTTCTACAGGAAATACGCTAGAGCAATTAATTTGCAGCGACTCCAAGCGAGAGTCAATTATTGATTTACCTGCACCCCAAACTTTCTCCCAGAGAATCCAGATTCAACCGAGGATTCTCTGGAAAAATATTCAAGTCTGTAAGCGCTTCTATTTCTTCAACTGTAGTTTGTAAATCGCAGTGGTGCACATGCACCGGAGTGCTTTGGTCAAAAACAAAAGCACTCCCGCGCCCATTATCTGTCATAACAATCTTAAAAAATGCATCTGGCACTCTGTGTTGAGTTTCTGTTTGCAGCTGTGGGACAGTTTGTAATTCTTTATAAATTGGCCCAGTAATTATGAAAACTTCATTACCTCTGTTTACAAAATTTCTTATTGACCATTCCAACCCATACCATGCGCCCTGACTCAAGCTCCTACTTCTTGCTACTGCATTGCTTAAGAAATTCACATCATTCCAGTAAGGAGTTCCTGCAAAGTCTACCAGGGGCACCAGATGAGAGCGCACCAATCCAAGCTCTTCTGATCCTGCAAAATCTACCGGCTGTAAAGTATCTTCAACGAAATTATCCAGAACCGGTTGTCGAGACAAACTGGAAGCAATTCCTATTGAGCCAGCTGTTACTCTATAGGCTGCCCAGTCCGCTGCTTTGTTTGAGGAATTATAGGACAGTGCATAAATAGGTCTTAATAGAAGGTGATTTTCACGGCTAGCTCCTTCGGGGCAACCATATAGACATTGACCGATGCGATATTCCTCGGCTAAGGCAAATGGTGAATACAAGAGAATTAACAACACGAAAACTGAAGCCATGCTACTAGATAGCTCATTTCGTGCTTGCCGATCTGGCTTAATTCGTCGATCACTCATTGAACATTCCTATAATTCAACTACATTACTACGACTAACATTCTGCCCACCGATTCTATCGCCTTAGCCTCCGACACTGCCAGCATTGGTATCGGAGATTTCGCTTTTTCTGGCTTTGCAGACAACAAACACCTCGCTAATTTTATCCAAATTAGCCCGCTAACATGAAATTTTCCTCGAATTCGACCGTGATTGTTAACTAAATCAGATCTAATACGTCTTAACAACGGAGGATGATTTTCGGGTTCTATTGGCTTGAAAGCCAAATTTCATCAAAAAACAGCTATTCGATTATTGAAATTGAACAACTTTTTAATTTTCAGGAAGCATTCTTAGATTTTGAACCCTACTATGCATCTCAAGAAAGTAAGGCAGTACCACACAATTGAAGTACGAGGAGAGCAAAATGCTTAGAATTTCGACACTAGCCAAAATTGCGACTATATCTTTGGCAACAGCTTGTATTGGTATGTCAGTCAATGCCGCTGAAAGAATCAGCGATTTTTCATTGGTTGACCATGAAGGCAGGTTTTTCCAGCTAAGCCGCCATGCCAACGAAGATGCCATCGTTCTTTTTACTTATGATGAGAGTAATAGGGATTCCCGCCGAGCCGCAGCTGACTTTGCTAAATTGGCCGAGCAGTTCGCAGATCAAAAAGTTGAATTTCTTTTGATCAACTCAACCGGCTCTACTGACAAGCTTGCCATGCAAGAGGAAGCCGCCGATGAAGATATTACGCTCCGAATCCTCATGGATGATACTCAGCTAGTAGCTGAAGAACTCGGTATTACTCGCGCAGCTGAAGTAGTTATTCTCGATCCAAGCTCCAAAGAGCTGGTATATCGAGGCGCTTTAAATAAACGATTTTCCGAAGGTGATCGCGCTAGTCGCTCAAGCGCACTGTATGTAGCTGATGCACTTCAGGCAATACTAGATGGTGAAGAAATTACTGTAGCGCAACTCAACAGCAAAGGTAGCGAAATCGACTTTTCAGTAAGTGCAGGTCATGCTGGCAATATATCTTATGCCAATGAGATTGCACCTATTCTCAAGGAACGCTGCGTTAGCTGTCATATGGAAGGTGGTATAGCCCCTTTCGCCATGAGCAGTCATCAAATGGTTCAGGGCTGGTCACCGATGATTCGCGAAACGTTATATACCAAGCGTATGCCACCAGGCCAAATTGACAACGAATTTGTAGAGAGCTTCCACGGCGTTAATCATATTACCGTTGAAGAAACACAGAAGTTGGTAGCCTGGATAAACAATGGCTCTCAAAATAATGATGGTTCCGACCCTCTGGCTGAGTATCGCCCTGAAGTAGTTAAGTGGGGCTATGGAGAGCCTGATATTGTTATTGCAATTCCGGAGCAACGAATTCCAGCAACAGGTGTTCAAGACTATCGTAACTTGATGATACCTCTGGATATTGAAGAAGACATATGGGTTAAGGCTGTTGAATTCTCAGCTGGGGACACTACGGTACTTCATCACATCATCGCTTTCTCTTATGGCCCCGACGGTGTTAATGAGTTTGAAATTCTAAGTCAGGGCATTGGTCTTGGCGCCTATGCTCCAGGAAACTCAATCAATACTTACCCTGCAGACGCTGGCTACCCATTACAAGCTGGTGGCGGTTTGATGCTTCAAATGCATTACACAACTTCAGGCAAAGAAGCTGTCGATGCATCTGAGATCGGGTTGTACTTGTGGGATGAAAAGCCTACGCGACAAATCCTCGGCGGCTCAGCTGCTGACCTTGAAATCAGCATCGCTCCTTTTGAAGCTGACCACGAAATGATTGCAACCAAAAAATTCCGTAAGGATTCTTACCTTACAATGGTTGGACCGCATATGCATTTCCGCGGTTATGACGCCAATTTCAAACTGGTCTACCCTGATGGCAGAGTAGATGAAATCCTTAATGTTCCTAACTATCAGTTTAACTGGCAAAAAACCTACGACTTCAAAGAGCCTATGTTTTTACCAGCAGGAACAGAAATGGTGTTCAGAGCAACTTTCGATAATTCAGAGATGAATCCATTCAACCCGGATCCATCGTCAGAAATTTCGTGGGGGGAACAAACCTGGCAAGAGATGTTTTTCGGCTTCTTCCGCTATGTAGAAGCGGACGTTGGAGACGGTGAATAATCTAACCAGTGTTTAGTTCAAAAGGCCCGGGCGAAAGTCCGGGCCTTTTTTTTGCCTTCGATTATCTTCAATTAAGTACAGCAAAAAAAGCGCCATCGTACCTATAGACTTATTCATTGACTCCCTAGTATGATTTTTACTCTAAAGACAACTTATATGAAGATGCACAAACTCATGAAAATCGATTCCCGGCTTTTGCTTATACTTTCTACTCTGTTTCTTAGTTCGTCAATCTTCGCTGAAACCACTCTATATACTAATGTAAATGGGTATACCTTAAACCGAGAACGTGAAATTGTTCAGTTCTACGCCGTGCAGTTTACTAATGACAAAATTGATCGTCTTTATTTGAATGAGCAAGACCTGCCCACAGATCCAGACCTGATTATAGATGGCAAGGGCCAGACTATGATTCCTGGCCTGATCGACGCACACGGGCATGTATTAACTTATGGCTTGAGCCTACTCAGAGTCGACTTGGTTGGCGCAGAAAGTGAGCTGAATGCTGTGCAACGCGTAGTGGATTTCGCAAAGGATAATGAGCAGTTGGACTGGATTCAGGGTCGTGGCTGGAATCAGGTACTGTGGGAAAGCAATGCCTTTCCTCTTGCCTCTAGTCTGGACTCAGCAATAAATGCTAAACCGGTTTGGCTTATTCGTATCGATGGTCACGCCGGATGGGCAAATAGTGCCGCTATGGAAATCGCTGGCATAAACAGTAGAACTGAAGACCCGGATGGCGGGCAAATTATCCGCGACGAGAATGGCGATCCTACCGGCGTATTTATTGACAATGCTATGGCACTTGTTCGCTCAGGAATTCCGCCCTTGAGTTTTGAAGAACGAAAACTGGCGCTACTGACAGCAATGCAAAGCCTCGCCAAGTTTGGCCTGACTAGTGTTCATGAGGCTGGCGCTAGCAGCACTACGATACAGGCGTATAAACAACTGCAGCAAGTTGGTCCCCTTCCTGTTCGAGTTAATGTGATGTTAGCCGCTGTAGACGATGATTTTGAACTGCGCCTGGCGGAAGGTCATTTCAGAAGTAGTGATGACACACTCACGCTTAACAGTGTAAAAATATCAGCTGATGGTGCTCTTGGTAGCCGTGGCGCATCGCTTATTGATGATTATTCTGACTCTTCCGGTCATACAGGTTTGCTGTTACACAGCCCCGAACGTATTCAGTATTTTATGCGTGCCGCCATGAATGCAGGTTTCCAGGTAAATACCCATGCCATAGGGGACAATGCTAACAAGTTAGTGCTAGATAGCTATGAGCAGCTAATTGCCGAAACAAATACAAGAGACTTACGTCATCGAATCGAACATGCACAGATATTGCGTTATGAAGACATTCTTCGATTTGCTGAGCTAGGTGTAATTCCGTCTATGCAGGCAACTCATGCCACTAGCGATAAAAACATGGCAGTAGACCGGTTAGGGGAAGTAAGAATTCAAGGAGCCTATGCCTGGCGCAAATTACTGGACACTGGAACTATAATTGCCAATGGCTCAGACTTCCCCGTTGAGTCACCGAATCCCTTTTTCGGTTTGCACGCCGCTATCACCAGACAAGATAAAAATAATGAGCCGCCTGATGGCTGGTACCCTGAAGAAAGAATGACGCCAGCAGAAGCCTTCGCGAGTTTCACTATCGACGCGGCATACGCAGGTCATCAGGAAGATATATTGGGCAGCCTTGAGCCAGGAAAAAAAGCCGACTTCATAATACTTGATCGAGATATATTTACCTCAGCAAACAGTGAACTGTGGCAAACTCAAGTTGTCGAAACCTGGGTCAATGGTAAAAAGTTTACTGACTGAAATTATTCTTAACCGCTTTTAACTGCTTCGCCGTGCAACATTTAAATTGAGAATTTCTATGAAATATTTAACTCTTTTTACAATTTCTTCACTAACGCTGCTGGTAGCTTGCTCCCCTTCTGATCAGGTTTCTACTGCCTTACCTCCTTTAGAAAATAACTCTGAAAGTATTGAAGTACAGGTTTCGGGCGAAGAATTAGTACAGTGGCAACAGCAGGCTAGCCAGGTATCCATCATCAGAGATAAGTGGGGTATAGCGCATATATATGGCAAGACTGATGCTGATACAGTGTTTGGTACCTTGTATGCGCAAGCGGAAGATGATTTTAATCGCGTTGAAGTCAATTATCTGAATGCAATGGGTCGACTGGCTGAAGCAGAAGGTGAAACTGAACTGTTTCGCGATTTACGTATGAAGCTCTTTATTGATCCAACAGAGCTACAATCACAATATGAATCGAGCCCAGACTGGCTTAAGCAACTGATGAACGCGTTTGCCAGCGGATTGAATTACTATCTTTATACTCACCCAGAAACACAGCCCAAAGTCATTACTCGTTTTGAGCCCTGGATGGCTCTGGCGTTTACCGAAGGTAGCATCGGCGGAGACATCGAGCGTGTGAACCTAAGGTCGTTACAAAGCTTTTACGGCGATGGCAACTTACTCGCTCAGGCTGAGGCTCCCTCAGACGGAGAACCCCGTGGCTCTAATGGTTTTGCCCTTGCACCGTCACGCACAGCAAGTGGCAATGCCCTGCTGTGGATTAATCCTCATACATCTTTCTTCTTTCGCTCTGAACTACATATGGTAAGCGAAGAAGGGCTTAACGCTTATGGCGCCGTCACCTGGGGACAGTTCTTTGTGTATCAGGGTTTTAACGAAAATGCTGGCTGGATGCACACCTCCAGCCGCGCCGATGCAATCGACGAATACCTGGAATCGGTTATACAAAAAGACGATGGGTATTATTATCTTTACGATTCCCAAGAAAGAAAGTTACAGACAACAGAACTCACCCTGCCCTACAAAACCGAGTCCGGCATGGCGAGTAAATTGTTCACGGTTTACCATAGCCATCATGGCCCAGTTATACGCGAACAAGACGGTAAGTGGGTAAGCATCAAACTAATGCAGGAACCGGTGAAGGCGCTCACTCAATCCTACACCCGCACCAAAGCTCAAAACCATGAAGAGTTTTATGCCAGCATGGAGTTATTGACCAATTCTTCTAATAATACTGTCTATGCAGACTCAGATGGAAACATTGCCTACTATCACGGTAATTTCATTCCACGCAGAGATACACAATTCGACTGGAACCAACCTCTAGACGGTAGTACTTCCGCTACTGAATGGCAGGGACTGCACCCTGTTGACGAAATTATTACTTTGCTCAACCCAGGTAACGGCTGGATTCAAAACACTAACAACTGGCCATTTACTGCCGCTGCTGAATTCAGCCCAAGAGCACAAGATTATCCAATCTACATGGCTAATAATTCGGAAAACCCTCGCGGCATTCATGCTGTGCGAGTTCTGGAAAACACATCAGACTTCACTATTGATTCTCTAATTGAAGCTGCTTACGACCCTACTCTTACTGCATTTGAAGACCTGATCCCCGAACTTCTATTGATTACAGCTGTCGATAATCAGGGCGAGTTAGCTGCATCCATTCAATCACGTACATTAGAATATATTGATCTGCTCCGAGAATGGGATTACAAATTTTCACTCGATTCTGTACAAACTTCGCTAGCCGTTTACTGGGGGCAGAATCTGATGAACAGCGTGCGTGCGGATGCAGCCTCTAGAGGAATTAATATCTATGAATACATGGCCAACAACGCCAGCATCGGACAAAAACTAAGCAGCTTGCGAGAAGCCGCTGAAGAGCTGGAAGCAGACTTCGGCAACTGGAAAGTACCCTGGGGTGAAATCAATCGATACCAGCGCCTTAATGGTGACATCGTACAAAAATTTGATGACAACGCCGCCAGCATACCAGTAGCATTTGCGTCTTCCCGCTGGGGCTCTCTCGCTTCATTCGGCAGCCGTGCCTATCCTGGCACCAAACGAATGTACGGAACCAGTGGTAACAGTTTTATTGCCGCGGTTGAATTCGGAGAACGCCTCACTGCAAAAGCTATTACCGTAGGTGGCTTAAACAACAACCCTGAGTCGCCTCATTTTGATGACCAGGCTCAGATGTACGCTAACGGCGAATTTCGAGACGTATTATTTTATCGAGAAGATATCGAAGCCAATATGGAAAGAGAATACTCTCCGGGAAATTAGGCAGGCTTTTTGGCCTGTGGATGATTTAAAATACATTCCACAGGCCGCTAGCGAATTCGACGTGGCGTTCTAAACTACCTAATAGGCTATCTAATAACCTACAGCAGCCCCATCTCCGCGACGCGAATCCGATGCACCTTCGAATAGACCGTTCTCTCTATCGTAGTAAACCGCCATGGCTGCGCCCTGGGTGCCCCTTTCACTGTATCTGTGGCCTTTTTCTTCATACAGTCGAATTGTGTCAGCCGACATAGCGCCGGTTTCCATGCTGGTTGCATCAGGCAACCATTGATGATGAATTCGACCTGCTTCTACAGCCTGGGCAATATTCATATCGTGATCAATCACGTTAAGAATTACTTGCATAGTCGTATTGATAATTGTCTTTCCGCCAGGGCTTCCCGCGGTAAATACTGGCTTGCCATCTTTAGCGACAATAGTGGGAGTCATACTAGACAGCATACGCTTTTCAGGCGCAACAAGATTGGGGGTAGTACCAATCAAACCACGACTAGTAGTTACACCTGGCACCGCATTGAAATCACCCATTTCGTTATTTAGCAAATAGCCACCACCTTCCACCACGATGCCAGAGCCATAACCAAATTCAAGCGTGTAAGTCATGCTCACCATGTTGCCGTCTTTATCGACTACAGAAAAATGAGTTGTTTCTTCGCTTTCATAGATTTGAGCAAAGTCCTTGGGACTACTTTCAGATGCTTTGTCCATGTCTATGGATGCGCGTAGAGTAGCCGCATAATCTTTGTCCATTAAACGTGACAATGGCATGCCTTCATTAAAATCTGGATCGCCTAGATGTTGCGCTCTGTCGGCAAAACCTCTGCGCATGGACTCTGTCAATACATGTAAATAGTCTGCAGAGTTATGTCCCATATCAGCAAGGTCGAATCCTTCGAGTATGTTGAGCATTTCAATTAACACCACACCACCAGAACTTGGTGGTGGCATACTTACAATTTCATAACCGCGATAAGTTCCACGCACTGGCTCTCGCTCTATCGCTTCGTATTTGGCAAGATCTTCCTCGGTAATCAAACCACCAATAGCAGACATAAAATCAGCAAGTCGCTTCGCGTTTTCACCTTTATAAAAACCGTCACGCCCCTGCTCTTGAATCAGCTCCAGGGTGTGAGCTAAATCTGGTTGTTTCCAGGTTTCACCTAATTCGTATAACGATCCATCCGCTTTATAAAATTTCGCCATCGTAGAAGGGTAACGCTCAAAACGGGACTTACTGCGCAGAAAGCCGGAATACAATGCATAGCTAATTGGGATACCGTCTCTTGCCAGTTTCACCGCCGGTGCAACCAGATTTTCCCAGGGCAAGCTGCCCAACTCCTGATGTGCTTTCCAAAGACCCGCAACCGTACCTGGAACACCAATCGCCAATGGCCCAATGTGATTTGAATTATTGACAACATTGCCATCCAGGCCAAGATACATACGCTCAGTCGCTGCCAGTGGTGCTTTTTCTCTAAAATCAAAGGTCGTGGCATGTCCATCATCACCGTGATACACCATAAATCCACCACCACCAATATTACCCGCCGAGGGCCAGGTAACCGCCAGAGCAAAAGCTGTAGCAATAGCCGCGTCTACTGCATTTCCGCCCTGTTTAAGTGCATCAATACCTGCCTGTGAGGCGAGACGAGATGAACTTGTCACTATGCCGTTCTTCACTCTTAGTGGAGTTCTGCCACCTTCTGAAAAGGAGGTAGATACCAGTATTAGGCTCAGAAAAAATACAATGCTTTTAATATCGAGTCTGATTAGTCGTTGAAGGTTCATGCTTTTACTCTCAAATCGTTTGGTGAATTTTCAATACAAGCTCCTTTCTTCAAAGGAGAGAGCCCTGCTACTGAGGATGTATTGCAGGTATTCTAGTGCATCCACGCCCTGCAAGCACTTCAATAAGCCTAAAAAATAGCAGTTTTCTACCGTTAATCAGCCAATATCAGTTAAAAATCAGCTCTAGTGAGTAGTCAGAGAAAAAAAAGAAAAATCACAGGATTACACTGTAAATAGATGATTCTTAGTGCTAACTTTGCTTGCTTCGAGCTCAATGCTACCGGTAGCTATTCCCACGATTTCGTGGCCGTGTAGCCAGCAGACATTAACCTTAAACGAAACTTCAAACAGAGACACTATGACTATGCAAAACTTGCTCAAACAATCCCTGTTCATTTTTGTTGCTTTTGCCCTGGTCGCCTGTAGTGACGACAGCAGCCAAACAACTACGCAAACACCAGCACCTGAGTCAAACGCTACTTCTGAGGATCAACTACAGGAAACGGCCAGGGGCATTCATCAGCGCGTGATTACAATGGATACTCACGACGACATCAATACCAGTAATTTTACCGTCTCCAATAATTACACTTCAGATCTCGATACTCAGGTAAACCTGCCAAAAATGGAGCAAGGTGGTTTAGATGTGGCCTGGTTTATTGTTTATACAGGGCAGTCGACGCTGGATGATGCTGGATACGCAACAGCCTATGCCAATGCAATAGATAAATTCGATGCTATTCACCGACTGGCAGAAGAAATTGCACCCGATCGAATCGAAATTGCCTACACCTCGGATGATGTAAGACGAATCAGCGCAGCAGGTAAAAAAGTTGCCATGATTGGCATTGAGAACGCTTATCCAGTTGGCATGGATATGAGCAATATTAAAGATTTTCAGGAACGCGGCGGTCGCTACATGTCGCTGGCTCACAATCGCCACAGTCAGTTTTCAGACTCACACACCGGTGAGGCTGATGGAGTTTGGTTACACAACGGCCTTAGTGACATGGGCCGTGAGGCGGTGGCAGAAATGAATAAATGGGGCATTATGATTGACGTGTCTCATCCTTCAAAAGTCGCCATCATGGAAATGTTAGACCTGACTCGCGCCCCCCTGATAGCGTCACATTCCTCCGCACGCAATATGAACGATCACAGCCGCAATCTCGATGACGAGCAACTGCTACGCATTAAAGAAAACGGAGGCGTTGTGCAAACAGTCGCATTCGGTGGTTACATAAATGGAGCAAAGGCTGCTGCACATCGTGAGGCTCGCAGCAAACTGATGAACAGCATCGCCGAAGATCTGGGTTATGAAATTCTTGGCTTTCCTGCTATTGCCGCGCTGGATGAGTCCGATCGTGCAGTCTATACCGCACATATTGCAGAGATAGATGCTTTGGCGGAACCAAGAATGAACGTGGAAGTAAATGCTGATGCACCAGCGGTTAATGTGAGTGATTTTGTTAACCATATTGATTATCTGGTTGAACTAATTGGTATTGAGCATGTGGGTATTAGCTCTGACTTCGACGGCGGTGGCGGAATAAGCGGCTGGAACGATGCTTCTGAAACCTTCAATGTTACTCTTGAACTCGTACGCCGCGGTTACGATGAGAAAGAAATTTCCATGCTTTGGAGCGGAAACTTATTGCGCGTTCTGGATGACGTACAACGCGTTGCAGCAGAAATTCAAGCCGAGTAACGAACTCATCAACGTCAGTTACTCAGCCTGAACGCTGACCTAAGGATAAGGAGAACCTATGAAAATCTATTCAAAGTTGATATTAGCTATTGGACTTGGCTGTGGGTTTCTAGCCAGCAGTCTTGCTGATGAGGGCGGCGCCACAATCATGAGCAAAGAAGAAGTGGACACAACTCTTCTTCAGGGCCTGGCGAATCTCGCTGAGGGAGGAACCGTTAGTGACATTGTTATGCGTCACATCAGTGTTGGTGAAGAATATATGGGGGTTTCCGTGGTCCAGCGAACTAGGGCTGAAGATAACGGCATCGAAACTGGCATTGCTCATGTGAACCTTGACGAAATCTATTACATTGTTGCTGGCGAAGGCACAATGATTACTGGCGGTGAATTTATTGATAAGAAAACTTCAGTAAGTTCCTTGCTAGGCCCAATGGAACGAGGCGAGATTCGTGGCGGGACTCTACAGAAAGTAAAACCTGGAGATATCGCTATTATTCCCAAAGGCATGCCCCACGGCTGGCACGAAATGACTACGGATACGATCAGCTATATTATTTTTCGTGCTGACCCAGACAAGGTCATGAACATCAAAACGCAATAAGTAGAACAGCAATCTTTAACCCTGAGATATCCCCACGAAATAATTAATTCAGTGAGTTAGACCTATTAAAGTGCACACATTGCACGAATTTAGATGGAAACTGCAAGCGCTGGGTTAGGGCCCCCTGTTTTTGTAGCGATTAAAGCGTAGCATCGAGCGACCGAAGGAGAACACGCTATGGGGCTTATCTGCCATAAGAAGATGAATCGGGCTTGTCTTCCTCACAGATCGTCCTGGAGGAACCTCTCCGGGAAAATGGACGGGTGCAAGCTGCGGAGAAAATAGGGGGCCCTGACCTAGTGCGTTCTCTCAGCAATTATTTAAATTAGCAGGGAATGATTGTAAGCAATTGATGCGTACATCGGAGCTTGGGTAGGGGTGCTGTTTTTCCGTTCCATTGGGCCATCCCTGGCCCTCCCGCGCTCCATCCCTGGGCGCTAGTCACTACAAAACAGCACCCCTTCCCAATCCCCTGTCGAATTCAGTATTTCTCTCAACTGAACCCTTCAACTACACCTCTCAAATGCTCCCTTGGACTACAGGTCATTCCAGTTCAGGATCGCATTGTAAACAAATGCGTGATCATGATGATTCACATGGCGATGCATTGGGTTCCAGCTAAAAAGAACAATATGCCCATCATCCAGTGACTTGCTTACAATCGCAGGCTGACCGTCGATTCTATCTGCTCCTTGAACAATCCCTCCGGAAATAACCAGAGGAGGTTTAGGCGTAGATTCTTCATCATCTGAATCATTTGCTTCATCTTCAGACTCATCTTCATCGTATTCTTTTACGCCAAACTGCAGAGGCGAATATTGACGGTTGTAGTCAGCAACAGAAAAAATTGGTGAATTGCCTTTGAACACATGGGTAATTTCATCATAGCCATAAACCAGTGGCGAGCTATGATCTGTTATCTTCGCTGTCATAATGGAGCCAGGTGTATTCATTCCAGCAGTACTGCGTTTATTAACACCCCTAAGGATTCCAGAATCGGTGGCAATTACCCCAGCCGAGCCAAGAGTCACTAGCGTACCCCCACCACGAACAAATTCATCAAAGGCAGCCATTCCTTCAAAACCAAGGCCGCCGGTAATGTCTTCGGAGCTTAGGATGTGTCCATGGCTTGGAGTCGCCGCTGTATTGGTATAGGGTAAGGGAGACCACTTAGGATCAACACCGCCTATTATGGCGGCAAGCGTGGTACCACCACTCATATGTGGAATCAGAATCACGTCAAACTCTTCGAGTAAACTACCAGCCCTGGCCTTGTCCTTGGAGAAAAGCGTGTAGGGAATTTCAGCTTGATCCAGACTGTAGCGAACCCAACCCGCATTTTGAGTTGATCTCCACGATTGATACACACCCAGACGTGGAAGGTCCAACTCATGGGTCGCAACGTCTGGCATTCTGCGTAGATTCTCAACCACTAGATTCGTCTCGGACAACACCGCACTAACACGATCTCGATCCAGCTCATTCATATCCAGCAACAAGCTACCCGCAGGATAAGAGTCTCTACCAACTTCAAATTCTTCTTCAGCTACCAGCACTGTCATATCACCAAGGGCGAACCGCGCTGGGCCCAGCTCCCGCTGACCATTGTTAGGAATAACCCAGATACCGTTACCTCGGGGCAAGTCGGTTGAGGACAGGAATGCCTCATCCTGATTAAAACTATCTGCCACGTGAAGCAGAACGTCTTCATCATCTATGGCTTCTACATCTACTCCGTAAACCAGACCAAAGGTCCAGGAAACATCGTCATAGGGAGGCACCTCAACATCCTTGGGGAAATCCTGATTTTCAAAAAGAGTCTTGGCTAGCGGCCCATAGGGCTGATTCAGCTTTACCAATAAATCTCCTCGTTTTATTTCCACATCACCGTATTCTCCATCCGCCGTAACTTGTTGGATTTCGATGGCGTGGCGACCTAAAGCCGCAACCATATAATTAGCTGAATCAGGGTCAGTTTGTTGCTGGGGAATCAGGTAGGCATATGGTGCCTCTTCGGCACCTTGTTCCAGCGCGTCCACACCCTTCTGATAATAATTGGACAAGAACATCTTGCCGTTCTTTGCCACCATTTCCAACGAAGCCAGAACACCCGACTGCATATAGTTGGTATTGTTTCTCATCGACCAGGTCATTTTCTTCGGGGGCGGTGCTGCTCTGTACCATTGTCTGCTGGTAACATCTTTACCAGCAAAACGTACATTGCCAATATCTCGTTCCATGGTATCAGCGCTACCGTTGCCAAAGGTTTCATAAAATCTGCCCATGCCGTTGTGATTATTGGTCGCCCAAAGCATGTATCCCGGATACCAGCCTGTGTAGTAGCCCCAGGTCCAAACTCCTTCTAATCCCAACCCTGTCAAACGTGAAATTTCATAGTTAGCCATCATCTGCCATTCACTAATTGTTATGGGGCTAACTCCTTCATTGTAGGGCCCAGTGCCGCCAGCAACATAAAGCAGTGGTACCGACTCATGCAGATCAAGGCTTACTGTTGGCTTCCATTCATAAACGCCGTTGACATAGTTTTGCGTAATAGGTTGGCTGATGGAGATGCCATCACGATTGTTATCATGGTAGGTATAGTGCCCCCAAAATGGCACGCTACGAGGAGGCATATCGTTGTGGTCAGTATGTCCTTTGATATTTCGCTTATACCACTCTACTTGGCGCGTTCTACCATCGACATCGAACACAGGCGTTATTAGCGTAATAACATTTTCACGAATGCTGGCGAATGGTTCTCTGGTTTCCACCGCGAGACGATAAGCCAACTCCATTACCATTTCTGGTGGCCCAAGTTCGGGAGAGTGCAGACCTGCCGTCATCCAGAATATTGGCAACGCGTCTTCAATTATCTCTTCTGCTTTAGCACGGTCCGTAACTCGAGGATCGGACAATTGATTAAGATAAGATTTGTAAGTGTCTATATCTGTCAGGAACTCAGGCTCAGCAATAGCAACAAGCAACATATCCCGCTCTTCAAATGTCTGCCCTAGCTGAAATATTTCAACGCGATCTGAAGCGGCAGCCAATGCTTCGAAATAGCGGTAAATATCATCAACCTGAGTTAATTCACCCGGTGTTCCTATGGTGTAGCCCAGAACGTCTCGGGGACTAGGCACTGTTGGATGATCAGGAAGTACATCGACCCAGCGGGTCAAAAAATTCTGATCAGTTGTAGAGCGAAGAATCGAGTCCGTAGCAATTGTATCAATCTGCAAGGTCCCTACTGTGTCCTGCGCTTTGATCGCCGCGCTTCCCAGTAATAGAAGACAAAGCGCACAATTGATTAGCTGGTTGAGGTATTTTTTCATGGGTTCACTCGGGTTGTTTATCAGGAATTCGACATAATTAGTGTGTTACCTTAACCGTGTTCCCATATATATTCTGGGAGAAAATTCAGGCAAAACAATGAAAACTTAAGTGTTATCGGCAAAAAGAAGCCACTTTTACTATTATTTGTCTACCAGATCACAAATACCTGTGCATAATCAAGGGTCTGTGCGACCTGCATCACTACTTATCAGCCGTTTGAAGATAACATAGCCTTTGATATGGGGTGATGGAAGCGACTACCCCAATTAGTCTGCCTTGCAAATTTAACAAAAAATATAGAGTTTGTGCGAATCAAACCAAAATACAGAAGAAGAATTATTATGATTAGGCGTTTTAGAGATTCGAACTTTACATTCAACAAGCGAATTAATCGCTGCCTTGTCTATGTGCTTGCTGCTGTGTTTGCGCTAACTACTCCCATGAGTTTTGCACAATCTGGATCAGGTACATCAGATGTTTCAGCCGGATACGTGATCGTAGTAAATGGAGATGTCACCGCTCAAGATATAAATGGCCGCTCTAGAGAACTCAAAAGACGCGATGAGATTTTCGTGGGCGACACGATCTTTACCGGTCTCGCCGCATCAACACAGATTCGCATGGTTGATACCGCGCTTATTGCACTTAAGGAATCTACTGAATTCGCAATCCTTGCCTATCGGTATGAACAGAACCCTACTTCTGACGAATCAACCATAGAATTAATTCGGGGCGGCTTTCGCACGATTACTGGAACTATTGGTCAGCAGAACAAAGAAGCCTACCAAGCCATAATTGGTAATTTTGCAACTATCGGAATACGAGGCACAGACTACGAGGCGGTAATTACACCTAATGGAGGAGTACTAACTGCTGTGTATGATGGTGGAACAACTATCGCAAACAATGCAGGAAATCTTGATCTTGGTTTGGGCGCTGACTATGACTTCGCCCAGGTAGTTGCTCCAAATACGCCTCCCATTGGACTGCTAGCGCAGCCAGTCGGCCTTGGAGATATTCCGCAACCGGTATTGGAAGAAAATGTAGACGAGGATGAATCTGAAGACTCTTCTGACAACCCCGATTCAGCAGATGACTCTAGCAGATCAGATGATGCCAACACTGGGGATAACGCGAACGATGATACTGGAAACAGTTCCGATGATGGTGACGGCACAGGAACCAGCCAGACTAATTCCACCGACAACGATACTGCCAATGACAACGCAGGGCAAACAGACACTGGCTCAACGGAAAACAATAGCAACGATCAAAACAGCGCCGTTAACAACGCCGCTAACAATAACAGAGGCGCATCAACCCAGACTGCGGCTACCGCCGAGCTAAACGCCCCTACTGCTACTTTAGTAGCGGAAACCGAGACGTCAACTACAGGTACAACTAGTGAAATTGCCAGGAGCAGCCGAGAAGAAACGGGTTCTGAGATTGCGGTTAACCCTAGTGAAACTGGCAAAGAAGTTGCCTCCTGCGCCACAGACTCTTCGCTTTGCCTGAAGTTGGCTGACGGCGAAGTAAGCGATGATGGCACTGGACGACGCAACGACAACGCCGGAAACAACGGCAGTTCCGACAACAACGGAAACGGTAATTCTGACGGAGACTCACGCACTAGCGATTCCTCCGATGATGACTCGAGTAACGGAAATTCCGGTAACAATGACAACAATGGAAATTCCGACAACAACGGGAATGGAAACTCTGATAGAGATTCAAGCACCGGTGATTCCTCCGATGATGACTCGAGCAACGGAAATTCCGGTAACAATGGCAACAATGGCAACAATGGCAATTCTGGTAACACCAGCAACAATGGAAATGGAAACTCAGATAGAGATTCAAGCACCGATGATTCCTCCGATGATGACTCGAGTAACGGTAATTCCAACAACAACGGGAATGGCAATGATAATTCCGACGGAGACTCGCGCAACGACAATTCCGACAGCAATGGGAATGACAATTCCGATGGAGATTCGCGCACCGATGATTCCTCCAACGACGACTCAAATTCCGGCAACAGTGATAACAACTCAAGCGACAGCAGTGACTCCGACGGAGACTCAAGTACAGGTGATAGCTCCGACGATGATTCAAGCAATGGCAATTCTGGCAATAATGGAAATGGAAACAACGGCAATTCCGGAAACAATGGAAACGGCAATAGCGACTCCGATGATGATTCAAGTACTGGAGACGACTCGAGTAACGGAAACAATGGTAATTCTGGCAATAACGGAAATGGAAACTCCGGAAGCAATGGAGGCAGCGGCAGCTCTAACGATTCCGACGACAGCAGCGATGACACCAACACCGTAACAAATAGTGATGGTTCCACTACCACCACCGGCTCAAGTGGCACTGAAACCACCGTTACAACAAGCCGTAATGGTAGAGTAGTAACAGTAATCACAAACTCAAATGGTGAAGTGATTTCAACAACGACTGTTAATCCAAACGGTAGCAGCGTTGTAATCGTCTTCAATGCCAACGGCACTGTTACCACTACCACGACCAAATCAAATGGCTCGGTTTCAGTCACTACCAGCACCAGCCTTTCAATTCCAACTCCAAGCATCGACGTATATGACGTTTCCTGGGGAAAATGGAATAATCCAGTGGACGATAATTTTGTCATAGTTACCAAAGTAGAAAATGAAATAACGCTTATTGGCGCTGGGGATTATCTCGCCCAAGTCAACCCCGCACCTATTGCCAACCTCCAGGGAAGCCACAGCTATGCAACGGGTATTGCTTCATCTTTTCTGGGCGGCGGTACAGCAGGCGAAATTAGCAGCCTGGTTGCCTCGATGGAGGTCAATTTTGATTCTGGCTCAATAAACAATGGCAGCTTGCAATTACTGGTTTCTGATCAGACCTGGTCAGTAAGTTTTGAAGGATCAGTGCAGCATGGATTTGTAGATCTACAGGCTACAAGCGGATCACTTCTGGATGGATCAGCAATCATCAGCAACAGCATTGGAGCAAACCTGGGCGGTGTCTTTACTGGCAACAATGGCGAGGCGTTTGTTGGCGGGTTCGATCTGGTTGACCAGATAAATTCCTTGAACTCAGTGAGCGGACTGTTCACGATAGAACGCTGAGTAGCTACTTCTCGCCCATCTATGAATTATAGAAAAACCTGCCGGCCTTCATTCGCGAGTCTGTGAATAAAACTGTTGTTCATTATTCAGCCTGTGAGTATAAAGACTCTTTACCTTCAGTAAGAACGAAGAGCATCACAGGATAAAGAATGCCGACCAACACTATTGTAACGATCCCCCTAAACTTTAAGAAACTGTCCATTGAAGAAATGAAATCAAGGGCGGACTCTTTCCAGTCATTGATGCAACATAGACGAACTGTGAGGGACTTTTCCAACAAGCCAGTTCCGCAAGAAATTATTGATCTGTGCCTGCAAGCCGCTGGCAGCGCGCCCAGTGGCGCGAACCGGCAGCCCTGGCATTTTGCGGTTATTAGCGACCTAAAAATAAAGCAGCAGATACGACTTGAGGCAGAAAAGGAAGAAGTAGAATTTTACACATCAAGAGCACCTCAGGACTGGCTGGACGCACTGGCACCTTTAGGTACAGATTCAGATAAACCATTCCTTGAGCGCGCACCGTATCTTATTGCCGTGTTTGCACAGAAGTTTATTATCGACAGCGCTGGAAACAAACAGAAAAATTATTATGTGACAGAATCTGCAAGCATTGCCACAGGTTTTCTGATAGCCGCACTACACAATGCGGGCCTGGCGACCCTAACTCACACACCTAGCCCAATGAAGTTTCTTAACCAAATATTGCAGCGCCCACTGACAGAAAAACCACTGATGCTTCTAGTGGTTGGTTATCCTGAAGATTCTGCACGTGTCCCGGATATCACACGTAAATCACTGCAGGAAATTTCCAGTTATCATGTTGAATCGAGTTAATCGACTGGGCATATAATAAACTGCACTGATTAGTGCAATAGTAATTATTATAGATGGTCGTGACGCCCTGTAGAACCCAAAACAGTGATGAAAAAAAGGGCCAACATTATTAATGAAGACCCCTTAGATTCTTGCTGATTATTTCCCGACAAGCTCTCGCCGGGAATTAATTACTGTGCAGGAATTCCTCTAGGAGTACCTGGCTTGCGGTATTGGCCATACAGATATTCTTCAGAAAATTCAGCACATTTGAATTCAAGCAATTGCATATTCTCATCTACATGCCGGTATAGCGGAAAGCTAACCTTCCACGACTCGGTAAAAGTATTTGGGTCAGTCATGGTTGCTTCATAGTTAATATGATTAGCGCCTGTTGCTGTCCAACGCTCTTCAACGACCATTTCGTAGCTGTGGTGGTTGCCCGCACGATCAAACCATGAATCAGGCATCTGACCAGTAACACGCACTACCAATGTATCACCTTCCCAGTGAGCGTTTGAATGACCCATCCATGCATCCACCTGAGATTCAAGCTCGGGCTGATCAACATACATAATGCGATTCGATTCAGCGAACTCATAGGCAATTAAAATGACACTTTGAGATTGAACAATCTGGAATGGGAACGGCAAATAATTAGCTCGAGGAATGCCAGGCATATAGCATTTAGCTAATGGATCTTTTTCAATAGAGTTAATGGCGTTGCTATCACGCACTCTCAAACTCTGTTCGTTGTAGGGGATTCTTCCGCCTTCTACCACACCCAGACTTCCTGGCGTTGCCGACAGCGCTCCAAACAAACCAGGATGTGGCCCTTCAGAAGCAGCATGAGGCTCTATATCGTAATGCGCGTTAGTCATAGCTTGCCAGATTCCGCTTAGGTCTGGCTTACCGCTTGGAGTTCTGACTATATCGCCACTTTGTGCGGCTAATTGCGCACTCGCGAACAAACCTACAAACGTAGTCAGGCAAACAGTGCTTAGGAATTTCTTTAATTTTTTGTTCATTTACAACCCTTCATTCATTTACTTGTTGACGCTCAAAAATATTGAGCGATTATAACTATCAAAATATTAGCAACCAATACAACTATAAAAATCTCTAGTTATATTTGATTACTGCCCGCCACTCTCAGCTTCTCTACGCTCTTCCATTCGCTTACCACGCATAATATTGGTCATGCCGTAATTCCCTTCATGGCATGCATACTCGTACAATTGACCCGCCACTTTAGTCATTGGCACAATAGCCGTAATTTTATCAGTAAACGTTGAGGGGTCATCAATAGTGAACTCATAGTTCAACGTAGCGAAGTCAACACGCGTGAAACGCTCAGTCAAAACCATGTCGTCATTGGAGCCGGTAGCAAAAAATGTTTGACGCAAACCGTTAAAATTTCTGGTTTCGACAACTAGAGTATCACCTTCATACCAACCTCTGGAGTCTCCAGACCACAGGGTTATATCGTCTGTTAAATTTGGCTTACCACCCAAACGCACGATGCGTGCATCGTGAATCATTTCAGTCAAAATAACGGCTGTTTCCTTGCTCTGAAAAATTTGTACATTGTTGTTGTACAAACTAGGTGTAAATGGAGGGCCTGAATTAAAGCCTACAATGCAACGCTCGGAAAGCCCGCGATCTTCGGGCCCGTCTTTAGCAATGCCACCTACAACGTAACGAACTGGTCTGGTTCCAGGAATATCTGGGCCCAAACCTCCGAACTGACGAGCCGCACCTTCCACCGCTGCTGGAGCTCGCCCATTAAGAGGGTAGACAATATGTGATGTTCTAACAGTATCTCCAATACCCGCCGCTTCAATCCAGAAGTCATTATAGCCACCGGGGTTATCTGTTGCATCAGGAGCATCGGGGTCAATTACCAACTCAGCTGCCGCTGCGTCTGCCGCCGCTGCCGAGCTTGTTTGACGGGCAATCGCCGCCTGGATTTCTTCCTGGGTCAGGAATTCCTGTTCGCCGAAACGCTCTGGACGCTGCATAGGAGTATTAGAGCTGAAGTTCCAAACACCCTGTAAATCGGGCTGGCCCCATTCTGTTTTAGGAACATCGTAAGTGTCAGCCGCTTGAACTGCGGTAACTGCAAATATTGCCGTAAGTGCTGAAAAACTAAGAAAAAATCGCGATCTCATTGGTAATCCCCCATTTGTTACGCATACCAGAGGGTAAGGTAGTTGTTTGGAAGCCAAGAATCAATACATATGCGGCTAGATTCGCTTAACTGTGGACGACCTGAGTCGTTAATTTGTGATGATTAACGCTCATACTTGTAATAATCCAAATCGGTAGCTAAACCCAGATACAGTCCTGTGGTATTACTTTTTCATTAGCCTGGCAAGCAAACTTGAAGTATCCCAACGCCCTCCGCCCATAGCCTGAATTTCAGCATAAAAACCATCGACCATTGACGCTACTGGCAACTGCGCACCATTACTCTTCGCACTCTGAATAGCAATTCCAAGGTCCTTACGCATCCAGTCAACTGCAAAGCCAAATTCGTATTCATCAGCGAGCATTGTTTGATGCCGATTATCCATTTGCCAGGAGCCTGCCGCCCCTTTGGAAATAGTTTCAATAAGTGCTTCGCCATCCAGCCCTGCCTTGTTAGCAAAATTCAGTCCTTCTGCCAGACCCTGCACAATGCCAGCAATACATATCTGATTAACCATTTTAGCCAGTTGGCCACTCCCTGCTGGGCCCAGTAATTTGCTGAATTTTGAATACGCATCAATTATAGGCTTGGCTGAATCGTAGTTTGCCTGATCGCCACCGATCATGACCGTAAGAGCGCCATTTTCAGCTCCGGCTTGACCGCCAGACACCGGCGCGTCTAAAAACCCCACTCCAACTTCAGCTGCTTCTTTGCTCAACTCTCTGGCTAAATCAGCAGACGCCGTTGTGTGATCAATCAAAATTGTACCAGCACTCATACCTGTCAAAGCACCAGCGTCTCCAAGAATTACTTGTCGCACATCATTGTCATTGCCAACACAGCAAAAAACGAACGCGCATCCGTCGACAGCCTCTTTGGGAGAGAGCGCCATGTCACCCTCATATTCTTTGCACCAGGCCTCAGCTTTTTCTGTGGTTCGGTTGTAAACACAAACATCCAGCCCTGCATTTTTTAAATGACCAGCCATAGGGTAGCCCATGACTCCCAAACCAATAAATGCGACCTTCATAGTAATCTCCTAAAATTCACTGCGTCTATTTTCATAACTATTTAGTGCTGATAAACCGACTTACCGCGAGAAAATGTTTCAATGATTTCAATATCACCTATTTCCACAGGATCAACACGGGTTGGATTCTTTGCCAGAATTACCAGGTCAGCTCGCTTACCAGGTGTAATAGACCCCTTCTCATCCTCTTCAAAATACTGGTAGGCAGCGCCCTGAGTAATCGCATACAACCCTTCCATAACAGTTGCGCGCTGGTCAGGTCCGAGCACATAACCACTTCGCGTTATACGATTAACCGTTATTGATAGTAGGCGCATCATGTCTGGAGGAACTACTGGAGAATCATTATGTACGGTAAATGGTATTCCACGGTCGATAGTGGCCCTAACCGGACTAATAAAACTTGCTCGCTCTTTTCCAAAGCTGAGCCTGTGCCAGTCGCCCCAGAAGAAAGGATGTACCGAGTAGTAAGAAGGAACAATTCCAAGCTCTTTCATTCTATCCAGTTGGTCGGGCCTTACCAGTTGAGCATGTATCGCTACGGAACGATGGTCAACGTCTGTTCTGCCTGCCAACGCCTCGGCAACACCGTCAATCATTAGCTGTATTGCCGCATCACCATTGGCATGAGCCAGCACCGGCACACCTCGTGCTATTAACCCTGGCATGCGGGCCTTATAAGCTTCAGGATCGTAGCTGGGATACGCAACATAGTCAGCGTCCTGCCCTGGAGGGCCTTGATCATAGGGCTGTGACAGCCATGCCGTTCTTCCCTGAGGTGAGCCATCAAGCGTAAATTTCACACCTCCCACTCGAAACCCACCGCTGTAATTCTGATCATGAGTCACGGTTTCAAGCACTTCATCACTCATTGGGTTAGCCATTACGTAAGCAACAATATCTACCTTAAAAGGCTCTGCTGCGGCTTCTTCTCGCAGTAAATCAACATATTCCAGGCTGACATTGGCATCCTGAATTGTGGTAATTCCATACGCCGCATAAATATCAATTGCAGCTCTACGCAACTGGCTTAATTTTTCGGCGCTCATATTGCCACTGGAACCGGGGAAGGCTCCCATGGCGGTTTCTTCCATTACTCCATCTGGCTCTGTGCTGCCGGAACGTCGGCGTATTATGCCCCCGGCAGGATTTACCGAGGTTGCTGAAATTCCAGCCTGATCCAACGCCATTGAATTAGCCGCAAGCAAGTGGCCAGAAACATGCCGAATGACAATAGGGTGATTTGTCGAAGCTCGATCCAGATCATCTCGATTCGGATGCCGCTGCTCAAACAATAAGGAATCGTCATAGCCAAACCCAAACACTAACTCACCAAACGGTATTTGCTGTTGCTCTATGCGCAAACGAATGAGCCTGACTATGTCATCGATATTATTCACACCGCCGACCGGAGGAGATGACAGATCCAGCAAGTCTGCGTAACGAGAAACACCCGAAAAATGCCCATGGGCATCAACGAAGCCCGGCAATAGCGTCTGATCGCCCAACTCGACTACCCGTGTTGACTGACCACGCAATTCAAGTATTTCCGATTCGGTTCCAGTAGCGATGATTCGATCACCGATCACGGCAACTGCAGTAACCTGAGAATCATCCATAGTTATAATATTTTCACCTAGAAAAATAATGTCAGCATCTTGAGCAATAGCATGCTCAGATGAAACAAATAGTAGAGAGATAAAACCGGTGATGGTAATTACAAACCAGCTACGAATATTCATTTGATTATCCTGTTATTTACGCTAGAGATTTTCTAGTTAATTTGCTGCCATCATTTCTAATCGCCAATCGCGCCGCATCATGCGTAGCATTTCAGTCATGGTGGCATATCTTTCATCCGGATTTTTACTTAGGCTTCGCATCGCCACTTCTTCTAACAAAGCCGGCACTCGCTGCGTTGTTAGTTCTGAGGGGTTTGCTGGGGTATCGTTCAATACACTTGAAATTACCTGATGAAGCTTATCGCCAACCGGCGCAGTCTGCCCACAAAGTACTTCGTACAGCACCGCACCCAGGCTAAAAATATCAGTACGATGGTCTATTGCCGGGTCACGATTAATTTGCTCTGGAGACATATAATGAGCTGTGCCCTGCGCTTTCCCCTGACCAGTAATTGTAATGTCGTCTATGTCCGAGGGCGCCGATTCTTCTTCGGCCAGGGCTGTGCCATCGGGGTGCCATACTTTTGCAAGCCCCCAATCCAGCACCAGAACTTCGCCATATGGCCCTATTAGAATATTCTCTGGCTTTATATCTCGATGCGCTACCCCATGGATATGGGCATACTCCAGCGCATAACCTACCTGAAGGATTACCTCCATTAGCTGGCTTAGGTCATATCGGTCTCTATAATCGAGCACTTCTCTGAGGGTATAGCCATGAACGAGTTTCATCGTGAAATAGCAGTTACCCTTGCCATCCCTGCCCAGTTCATAGGTTGGAACGGTGTTCGGGTGCTGCAGCATCGCTGTCACTCTGGCTTCTCGAATCAATCGTTGCTGCTCAATTTCATCGTTTGCGAATTCAGGCTTGAGCGTCTTGTAACACACAAAACGAGACAGATGCAGGTCTTTACAAGACTTGATTAGAGATTTGCCGCCGGTAGCAATGGTACTAAAAAATGCATACCGAGTTCGCTGATCAATTTTCTTCGGAAGCGGCTTGTCCGTTTCTTCCAAGAAGACCGAGCTATAACTCCTGGGTGGCTCTGGGAAATTTAGCATAATCTTAAACTTGTAGAGTCAGCCTTATTAGTAATGAGCATTAAGAATATCAGATCAGCTGACATTAGTTCACCAACAAGACTCCCTGATTTCAGGTTTCTACGGTTATAATCTTACGCTCCAGCACAAATACTTCGAGAACTACTTTGTATGCACCACGCCGATGAACCCGCAACTGACCACCCAGTAGTGATAGAAACAGATTTCCACGTTCGATATGCTGAAACTGATGCGATGGGAGTCGTTCATCACGCTAGCTATTTGATTTTCTTCGAAGAAGGCCGCAGTCACTACATGCGAGAAATGGGAAAAGATTATGCCCGTATTGAAGCAAGTGGGTATCGCCTTCCAGTCACCGAAGTGGGCGTTCGATATGTTGGCAGTCTTCGCTATGGTGATCGAGTAATAATTCGCACCTGGATCGAGGAAAACCGGAGTCGAAGAGTAAGCTTCTCCTACGAAGTTGTCGATTCAAACAGTCAAAAGGTTCTGGTTAGCGGTTTTACACGACATGTCTGGACTGATGCCAATGGAGTTGTCACGCGAAAACCAGACCAATGGAGCGGCTAGCCCGCCCCACACCGCACAGATCTTTCGTTTCCGCTGTACTGAAACTCGGGATACCGCTAATATCTATGCTCGTTAGTACCTTCGCCTGAATCAGGCCGGTTTATGCAATGAAAGAAGTCGTCAACAAAGTCAAACTTGCCACAGTGAGGTCTCTCACCCGGCTGGTTATTACTGCACTAGAAAATGCGAACCTGCAAATTGAAGCTCAGGCTATGCAATTCTCCAATGTTCAGCTGCCTCCGCTTCGCGAAGAGTCGAGCGCTATTGCTGAGCGATTCATGCAGAATCTTAATGGATATTTCGATGAGCTGATTTCATTAAAAAGTAAAGATGCTGATGTTTCCGAATACGGCAATATGTCACTGGTGGACAATGATTATCTAGAAGCAATTATTGCCATGGAAGGTATGGTTAATCACGCACGAAATTGTGATATCCAGCAATATATAAGCTTTACCACTCGCATGGACACAATCTTCACTAATCTACATATTGACGAAACAAACAACCCCCTGGACCCAGAACAAATCGGAGACTCTTTTAACGAAGCAATCCGCCCCATGGGTCTCAAAGCTCACTACCTGTTAACCATTTATCGTGAATTCAATAAGGCTGTATTTTACAACCTGGAACAAGTACTAGCAGAAGCCAACGAAGTACTAATTGACATGGGAATACTTCCCAAACTTGATATAAAAGCACGAAACAAGGAACTGCAAAAAGCCAAGCGCGCAGCGGAGCGCCCCACAACAGACGCCGAGACACGAGCTTTTGCCGAAGTAGAAAACGTAGAAGCCAGACAAACCGCCAGTAAGAAAGAAGACACTAACGAACAATCTCACGCTGAAATGTTTGCAATGATGCAAACTCTGGTAAAAAGCCTGGCTGACAAAGAAGAGGATAGTTCAACTCTGCCTATGCCAGCCGCTGCGGCTAGTACAAACGAAGCCAGCTCAACTCCTGCAAATCAAGCTGAAAACTCTGCCTCTCAAAATGTAATTACCGAACAGCTTGTTAGCGACCAGCAGGATATGAAGAAGCAACAAGCTCAACTTCTGCAAATGCTTAGCGGTATTCAATCAAACTTAAATTCCGCTAGTCGCACAGACAATGCCGATACACCTCCCTCGATTGATAGCTTAAGTATTACAAACTCTATCAACGAAACGTTATTGAGCGATGACAATCAGGGGAGCATTAATACTCAGTCATCTGACGTAATGAATCTGGTTTCTCTTCTGTACAAAGCAATCTGGAATGACGATTCGCTACCTGTAGTAATGAAAGAGCTTATCGGCCGCACGCAAATATCAATTATGAAAGTCGCACTAACAGATACTACATTCTTCGATGATAAGCAGCACCCGGGGCGAGTTATCCTAAATGAATTTGCCATGGCTGGAATCGCCTGGACCGAAAAAGAATTACTGGAAAGTGATCCTGTATTTAATAAAGTAAAAGAACTGGTCGATCGCTTGCTGGAAGAGACAGATGTTGATAACAGCTTTTTGCAAAACTTGATAAATGACCTAAGAGAATTCAAGAGCAAGCATGGAGAGTCAGATGCTTCTCTTGAGCAGCGAATACGCGAGTCAGATGATCACAGCGAGCGACTGGACGATGTAAATGAATTTGTCACTCAAAAAATCAATGAAAGAATTTTGCGCAATGACCTGGACCCGTCAATACAATCAGTTCTAGACAATCACTTTCATGACTTTTTGGTGAAGCTGGTGCTTAAAGAAGGCCCAGGGGGAAGCTCGTGGAAACCGGTTATGAGTACCATCGATGTATTATTATGGACCGTGAAATCAGACAAATTGCCGGGGGATAAAGCAAGGTTCGAAAAGATAAACCCAAGGTTAATGGACAATCTTGAAAAAGCCCTAAAAATAGGCGGCGCCTCAAAATCCAGAACAGCCAAGATTATTCGTCAGCTAAAACAAGTACAGGATTTTAGCTTTCATCTGGCGGAAACTGGTGCAATCAACAAGCATGCACACAACGCAGCAAATTCTTCTTCTGGCAACACTGCTACGGAATCTCCACGGCAACGCAAAGAGCCACCTCCTCTTCCTCGCAACGACCCACATTTGCGTCAGGTAGACAAATTGCCTATCGGTATTTGGCTAGAATTTAAGGGTGCCGCAGGACAACCGGTACGCTGCACTCTCGCTGCAAAAATAGAGAGTATCGACAAGATGTTTTTTGTAAATCGCCAAGGCGTAAAAGTCGTTGAATTGACTCGCATGAGACTAGCTCGAGAACTAAAAGCAGGTTCTGTAAAAATTGTAAGCGAAGGATCTTTGGTAGACAGAGCCATGGAGTCGGTCATTAGCGGCCTTCGAGACTCAAGCCCTCAGGAAGAATCTACCGCCGGCTGACAACGTGCCTACCTTAAAGAGACTGAGCTATCGCCGAGAACCTGTCGTTAACCGGATAAGAGCCAGCAGTCCATCCCAGGCGTACAATCACCAACTCTAAAGAAGGAACAATCATTACGTATTGTTGCCTGTTGCCCTGCGCGGCGAAGGCGTCTTCAGGAATATCCGACCAACGTAAATTTTCATTGCCTCGATTTAACCACCACTGATAACCATAGGCTTTCTGGTTAGTAGACTCATTAGGAGATGTCGCTCTTCGTATCCAGCCAGAGGTGACAATGCGCTCGCCATTTATGATGCCATCATCCAGCATCAGCTGCCCCATTCTTGCCCAGTCGCGCGCGGATGCATAAAGATACGAGCTGCCAACAAATACGCCACTGGCATCAACCTCAAAGATGGCGTTCTGAAAACCTAATGGTCGATAAATTGCGCGCATGTATTCGTCATAACTGTCCTGAGAATCGCCTAGTGTTTCCTGATACAAGCGTGACAGCAGATTGGCCGTACCTGAGCTGTAGTTAAAATGACTTCGGGGTTCTCGCAGTGCTGCTTTTTCCATTACATAGTCTGATGAAGAGGGCACAGTAAACAGCATGGCGGTTGCATCGTCTCCTGGATTGTATTCTTCAGAAAACCCAAGACCATCCGTCATTGTTAGCATATCCGTTACTCGAATCTGTGACCGCTCATCCTCACTCCACTGCTCAAAGCCTGGCGTTTCATTCAGATCAAGGCGCCCTTCGTATTCCAGCCTGCCGAGCATAATTGAATTCAAGCTTTTTGCCATTGACCAGCCTAGCAAAGGTGTACTGGCATCGGCTCCCTGAGCATATGCTTCTGCGATAACTCTTCCGTTATGAGCGACCAGCAAGGCACGGGTGTTTAGCCCTAGCTCATTGTCCTGTTGAACTTGTTGTCGCAGCACATTACTCAATCGCTCGTTCTGCAACCCAATGTTATTTCCCTTAGGCCATGCGAGACTACTCAGTGCAACTTGCTGAGTTTTCAGTTCTGATCTTTGCTCGTAGCCAGCATACTCAACAGCACAACCAATTCCCGGCAAATAACGCGCTGTCTTTTCACTTAAACCAAACAAAGAAGTGGTAACCGATTTATTGGCCTCATCATATTCAACTTCCAACTGTTGCAGTATTGAAGAATATTGCACAAGGTCATCGAAGGCTTGCTCTTGGGAAAAAAGGGAAACATATCGAGAACTGCAGAGTAATTTTGCCCCGATGCCGGTAGCAACGTCTGTCGCACTAAACAAGTAAGCAGGAGGAAAACCGAACAACGACAGCGAGCCTATTAGAACTACAGGTAATACGATCAATCCTGCCAATATTTTCTTCATTTTTTTACTCACAATAAACAAAACATTAAAAAATAGATTAACGATTCAATCTACATTTTTACATTCTTTCTAGTTCTTCGGGTGACGATTTATTTTTCCTGCAACAAGAAATAACAGTAAACCAAAGGCACCAGCCAAAGCGGCTAAAAAATAAGACAGGCTATATTGGTTGCCACTTGCCACATAAGCAAAACCCAAAACTGCCGGACCCGCCGCCGTACCCCATGAAGACATTAGATTAGCCACCGAAAATATTTTCGCATAGTCGCGAACACCAAAAGCTTCAGCAATTAGCAGTGGCTGTAACATCAACAAATTTCCAACCGAAGCGCCAAACATAGCCAGCCCCAGACACAGGGTAAGAACACTGAAGCTTGAGGACAACAAGACCAGAGATGTTGCCTGTAGAATCATCATACATATCGCAAACACTCGAATAGATATTTGATCTATCAACCAGCCACCCAATAACCGCCCTACGATACTAGCAACAGGCAAGATAGCCACAGCGATGGCGGTCTCGGACTCGCTAAGTATTTCGCGAGCCAGACCGTACTGATGCGCAATACCACCCACCTGCGCCAGCATAAGAAATATATACGCGAGGCTAATCCCCCAGAAAACCCCTCCGCCTCGGGCCTCCTTAAACGATATGCCATCAAGAGACGAATGGGTTTGTTGGGCAGCCGTATTCGAGGAGACATTGACTGCCGAACCACCTGGTTCAGCAAGCTTTCCGCCATCAATCGCGAGCCCCATGGATTCAGGACTAGCGCGCAACCAAATCCAGGTCACAGGAACAACACCAATAAGGTACATGACTCCCATATAGGGTACAGCGGTTTTAAACCCAAATGATTCGACCAGTAATACACATAGCGGGGTGAGAATCACGCCACCCAGCGAAAGTCCTGTAGAGGCTATAGATAAAGCCATTGCGCGACGCTTATGGAACCAACGTGTAACAAGGGTTGTTGCCGGAATAATGGCAGAAGCGGCAAACCCTACGCCAAAGAAGCTGTAGGTAAGAAATAACTGCCAGACAGTTTCTACATAGGCGAGAGCATTCAGAGACAGGCATGCGATAACTGCCCCGGCGATTATACAATAGCGCGGGTCATACTCCTGCACCCACTTTGCTACTCCCAGTCCGGCTACTCCACCGGTAAGGAAAAATATAGACACCGCGAAAGAAGCAGTTTGAACATCGAAGGCTGGCTGTGCCGCTAACGCGTTCAGGTAAATCGAGTGATTGTAAAAACTCAGCCCGCTTGTAAAGGTGAGCATAAACATAATCGCAGCGACGATTTTCCAGCCATAGTAAATTTCTTCGCTTGCAGATTCGGACACTATAGTTATCTTTCCTTACTCTAATCAAACCTGTGAATTTGTAAGCTGCGAAATTACAAATAGAGGCACGAATTGTATTGTTGTCGGCAGAAGATCGGCAGGAGAAAGGCGACTAAGTTGAAACAAATCAATTACCGACCGCGATGCGCAGTTACAGTATAAGATCGACAAACACATAGCAATCACTAGAAATTTTATAAAACTGTAGTGCGAAATGGATAAGCGATGACGCCCGAATTTTCCGTCCTGAGAACTTTACCAACTATTGCACTGCTTGCGTAACGACCAAAGGATGCAACACAGAAAGCGCATCAAATTTGTCATTAGGCTTCTAGTCAACGTCCTTGTGATATGTAAGATAACCCGTGAACATTTCATCCCAGCTATCAAGCCCAAAGGTAACCTCTTTTGACGAATCTGGATTAGACGGATTAGAAATTGAATTATCGAATGCACCAATAATATGTATTTTACTGCCCGCAGGAACTCGCTCAGGTGTATCTAATAGATAATGTGGTTGCCATCCGTAGTTGTATGCCGGAATACTAAAAAACTCTTTCAGAGTTCCGTTTGAGAGCTCGACGGCAAATTTCATTTTTTTACCGCGAAAGTTCATCCTTACTCGCACGCCAGTGATAATAATATCTTCTTCAAACACATGCTGAGCATGCATCTCATGATTGCTTTCATTCGCGGGTAAAACAAATCTTGATGCTACAGCTTGTGTTAGTTTTTCCTGCAGATCAGGCTCATCACTAAAATATAGCCCCAATTGCGTTTCATCGACGCTCGACTGCCCATTAGTGACATAATGGAATTGCATGGACAGCTTATGTCCTTGAGGAATTAGTACGCCAGTCCCTTCAGGAAATTCAACAGCATTGGCTTTCCCCGGGGCATAGCCTTCGACAAAGCGGCGAGTCACCGATTCCTTATCAACCTCGCCTCCCCAAAAATCTTCATCCGGTGCCGTTACGAAAGTCATTAAATGGTGAAGAACCGAAGCATCGCCCGCTTTATATTGAATTGCTCGCAACCATTTGTCTTCCTCAAAGGGAAGGTCAATATCCTCATATATATAGTCCATTACTCCTGTTGCCGGCACTTCATTGTCAGGACCGGTAACAATATAGTCAGGCTCGCCGAATACCCATTCAGAAATATTTGCCAGTTGAAAAGATTCAAGCGGGTCTTCTTCGCCATTTCCACGCGGTGCTCGATTGTTTATCCAGTGCACAATTGTTTGCATGTCCTGGGTCGACAAATAACGTGCATTGTCAGAATGGCCAATATAAGGATCTACCTGTGTGGGAGGCATGCGTCTATTTAGCAATACTTCTTTGATCATGGGTGACCAGCCCAGCAGCATAATGTAACTATCCAGCGCAAACGGACCAACACCTCCCTGTCGATGGCATTCCGCACAATTCTTTATAATGATGGGCGCTATTTCTGTTGCGTAATCCGGAGGCGAACTCGCATGCAACTCTTTAACAGGGTAGTCAATTCCACAAGCTGATCCTGTAGTTGTAACATCAGTTGTAGTCTCAGTTGTAACCTCGCCTCCCGAAATCGTATTGTCTATTTCATCTTGCAACAACCCTGAGAGCGTAGAGGCAAGCTCGACTGACGGTTGTCCTTTATAGTAAAGGCTCAACCTTTCTGGATTTAATACCAGCACATCACCAGCATTGACGATACCTAAGGATTCAGAAACCAGCTGCCCACCATCTTCGAGCACAGGCAATTCAACATTGAGATTACTAAGTTGGGAACGATTCAAACCCTGAGAGTCGATCAATAAAAACTCAATGCCCTGTCCTTTGAACCTGGACTGTAGGGTCATAAATTTGCCAAGCATCGAATCCATTTCCGAACAATCTTCGACATAGGACATAATTGCTATTGCTTGAAGGTGCCTGTAGCGACTTAGCTGATGGAATTCACCTCGTTCATCGAGCAGCGCAAAATCCCCGACTCGGTCCAGAGCCCCATAGGAAGCGGCAGAGAAAACCAGGCAAAGAGTGTAGATACTGATTTGGATTTTGTAGCGCATAGTAATAAGTCAATATTCAAACCCTTAATCATTAGTTAAGGGGAGTTAATGGTTTATGTCATTCATGTCTGATCTTGAGCAGGCTAGGTCGGTGATTCTAACCATATTTTAGTTGTGTACTTAAATTATCTTAATTAAATCCGCTCAAGGGCATTGAAAATTGTTACAAGGATGTTACAAATAAGAGGCTGCTTAAGACTATTAATCTGCCAAATTGGCCGTGACTGCGCCACTGGTGTATTAGTGAAAGTCCGCTTACAGCGATGTTTCCCCTCAATTACATCACAGCAAATTGATCTAGATCAATTGAACCACGAAAGCACAAGGCGTAGCCGCTAAAAGCAAGTCTCAGCAATTGTAGTGAAAGAACCCACACTGTATAAACGCAGCAAGTTCAACATGACTGAAAGCCCTTAGGGATGGAATTTAGACGCCGCGAGCAAGGCTCATTCTTTACAAAAGTAACAATTACTTACAATTGATTACGTTATGCCCAATGGCATAGCTAGACTCAGCAGAAAATGGCGTTTATCCTTGCGCCCTGTTTGAGTAAAACGAACAGTATCTATTATTAGAATTCGTTTCTGGCTTTCAGAATCATCGCACACAGATACGAGAAAACGGTTCTTTAAGAGAACCCGATTTTTGGAGAGAATATTAATGCAACAAATACATAAACCTCTGGTTTCTTTAGTCCTTGGATTACTTATCGCATTTAGCGTTTCTGCACAAGCGCAAGATCAGCAACCAAGATTCCTGTCCCTTACGCCTCCTGAAGGTCTACCTATTATTCCAGTACTTGAAGGCTGGATAGCTAACGCAGATGGCACCATAAGCTTCTCATTTGGCATGATCAATCGAAACGAAGAAGCTGTTGATATCCCAATAGGTGCAAATAACTACATTGAGCCAGCCCAGCATAGCGGCCAGCAACCAACTCATTTCCCTCCTGGGCGCGGAACAGGCATATTCACTGTCACTGTACCGAACGACCAGAAGGAAATTGATGTTTGGTGGCATTTAGTAAGCAGCACTGGTGAAGATTTGAAGGTTCCTGGACGCTGGGGAACTTCTGCATACGAACTCGATTTTATTCGACCTCGTCCCCAGGGCGGCATGCAACCAATGGTTGGCATAGGTGAGAATGGTCGCCAGTCTGCGGGCCTATCTGCACAAATTGGTGACTATCCGGGCGGCACAGTGGCCGTTGGAGATCAGGTTACTATTTCAGTCAATGTAAGCGATCCGTCTAATCGCGACTCAAGTGATCCACGCTTTAGCGAGCCACTGGACATAGGCGTTGAATTTAATAAATGGCAGGGACCTGGCAATGTTGAATTTGCACGCCATGAGTCGACTATTGTCGAGGAAAATCCTTACGCTGAAACTGATCGTCGTTTTAGATTTTTCCGAGAGAAAAAAGTTAATCAGGCACCCGTTACGGGCGGATCAGGCACGGCTAGCGTGTACGCCACGTTTTCAGAGCCGGGCGAATACATTATCAGCACCAAGGTGGATAATTTTTCAGCACCAGATAGCTCGAATGGCGATCAGTGCTGTTGGAGCAATATTTACCAGCGCATAACAGTACGTTAAGTCGTCTGGAACCAGGCTGCTGAGGGAGTCAGCAGCCTGAACAATTATTTTAGTTATAAGCCAGAAATATCTCTGGTAGTGAAAAGAAGTGCTAACAGGTTTCAACTTATTGCTAAATGTCATTGCAGATTAATGCAATGTGACATTTTGGTTCACTGAACTTGGTGGGCCAGAGTGCTTGCAAGTCACATTTTTAAAATGTACTTGCCCTATTACTCTTAACTCCCAGGAGAAAAGCATGAAGACAGTGCAAAGTTGGAAAAATATGCGCAAGGTCGGCATTCTTGCTGGCGGCGTAGCTTGCGCACTCAGCTTGCAAGTTGCTCAAGCGCAAGATGATCAGATTACTTACAACACCCATGTCGCTAAAATCCTCAATGACAATTGTGTCGTCTGCCATCAGGAAGGCGGAATTGGCCCAATGCAGCTCACAAATTATGAACAGGTTCGTCCCTGGGCTCCCCTGATTCAAATGCGCGTTGCTAGCCGAGAAATGCCTCCATATGCCTATGATCATGGCATTGGAATCCAGGATCTACAGGCAGACTGGCGGCTAGATCAAGACGAAATCGATACAGTTGTTGCATGGGTTAGTGCTGGATCACCATTAGGTGATGCGGACATTGTGCCTCCTGCCGCTGTAGTTCGTGATGTCAACGAATGGAATTTTGCCCCGCAATATGGTGAGCCAAACCTGATTATCGCTTCTTCTCCTATGGACATTCCTGCAAATGGAAATGACCTGTGGAGCAAGGAATACACCGCCGTTGATTTAACTGAGAATCGCTGCATTAAAGCCATTCAGGTTAAGCCTCGAGGTGACGCAAGAGCTGTAGTTCACCATGCCAACTCTTCCGTATGGGTAGAGAATGAATATGGCGAGCTGGAAAGATTTGGGCAGTTAACTGAATATGCCATGGGCAAATGGGGCGAAGTCCCTCCCAATGGTGTATGTCGAACCTTGCCTGCTAACTCGCAGGTACTGTGGGATATTCACATGTTTCCAGGCGGAGTTGGTGCAACAGCCCAGGGCGAAATTATCAAGGATAACGTGGTTGAAATTGGTGTCTGGTTTCATGAAAAGGGCTATGAAGAGACCACCTATAAGCAAGACCTATCTCTTTATGCGCTTAGAGAAGGCTACGAAAGTGGCGAGTTAATTATACCTCCTCATGGCTATAAAATGACCCAAGGATTTCATTCATTCGATCACCCGGTTCGTATAGACAGCTTCCAGCCACATGGGCATCTGCGTATGAATGCGGCGTCTCTTGAAGTTTTCTATCCAGAAACTGGCCGTACGGAGCAAATTAGCCAAATTTCCAACTGGAGCGCAACCTGGCATCACAGCCACCTGTATGAGCCAGATGCCGCACCATTGCTTCCTGCTGGAGCGGTTCTAGTCATTAAGCAGTGGTATGACAATACTGCGAATAACCCAAATAACCCTGATCCTGATCAGTGGGTCTATGATGGCAGCCGCACAGGTGATGAAATGTCACATGCATGGATTGCGGTAACTCATCTTGACGACGAAGGTTATGACAGATTACTCGCAGAGCGAAAAGAAAAAGATGAGCGCTCTTTAGCTGGAAACGATTGAGTTATCAGCCTGCTCTAAAACAACCAAAAAGGCCGCTATAAATAAGCCTTGATTTAAAGATAGACTGAAGACATTAAAGGCCGTCCGGAGTGAATCTGGACGGCCTTTTCTATTTCAATTAATCACATTTGGTACTATTTACCAAGACTCAAATACGGTAGCCTCCCTGTTGTTGAGTTATTCATGAAAACACTTAACTCCCTGCTATCTTTTATCAATAGAATCAAGTTCTTAGCTAGAATTTGAGGAGACAGAGAATGAGAATCAAAACCAGTTTCATTGGTTTAGTAAGCCTTGTTGCACTTGGGGTTCAGACCACGGCAGTTGCACAAGCACAAGACGATCAAATCACCTATAACACCCATGTCGCAAAAATCATCAATGAAAATTGCGTGGTTTGCCATCGCGAGGGCGGAATTGGCCCTATGCAGCTCACAAACTATGAGCAAGTTCGCCCCTGGGCTCCGTTAATACAAATGAAAGTAGCTAACCGACAAATGCCCCCCTATGCCTACGATCATGGCATTGGCATTCAGGATTTAGAGGGTGACTGGCGTCTGTCTCAGGATGATATTGACAGTGTTGTCGCCTGGGTAAATCAAGGTTCACCTCAAGGTGATCCTGATGTGATACCTGTGGCTCCTGAACTTTCGGATCCAGATCAATGGAGTTTTGCCGGCGAACTAGGTCAGCCAGACCTTATCGTTCCTTCAATAGCAATGGACATCCCCGCCGATGGGAATGATCTGTGGAGCAAGCATTACGTACCTACGGGCCTTACGGTTGATCGGTGCATTAAAGCTGTTCAGGTAAAACCAAGAGGAGATGCGAAGTCAGTGGTGCATCACGCCAATTCATCTGTTGAAGCGCTTAATGAAGAGGGTGAATTTGAGCAGTTTGGCATGTTGACCGAATATGCTATGGGTAAATGGGGCGAGCTTGTACCTGAGGGTGTATGCCGTACATTGCCAGCCAACTCTCGTGTTAGCTGGGACATTCACATGTTCCCAGGCGGTCTAGGCGCTATGGCGCAAGGCGCCGTAATTAAAGACAATGTGGTTGAGATTGGAATATGGTTCCATGAAGAAGGTTATGAAGCGGGAGAGAGTGTTTTCAAGCAAGACCTGAACCTTTATAGACTTAGCGACCAGGATGACTTGGTTATTGCGCCAAATGGCTATGCAATGACGCAGGGTATGCACTCTTTTGACCATCCCGTTCGCATAGACAGTTTTCAGCCTCATGGACATCTACGCATGAATGCCGCCTCACTGGAAGTTTTCTATCCAGAAACAGGCCGCACTGAGCAGATTAGCCAAATTTCCAACTGGAGTGCAACCTGGCACCATAGCCACATTTATGACACTGATGTAGCGCCTTTGCTACCTGCCGGTGCTGTGCTGATTATCAAACAGTGGTACGACAACACCTCAGCCAATCCCAACAATCCTGACCCAGATGTGTGGGTTATGGGCGGTAGCCGTACAGCTGATGAAATGACTCATGCGTGGATTGCAGTTACCCACCTTGACGATGAAGGCTTTGAAAAAATCGCCGCTGAACGAAAAGTCAAGGAAGAACGCTCTCTGGCCGGATCAGACTAAGACACTGATTTAGCTTATAAAGCCCTAAAAGGCTGCCTGAACCCCGTTCAGGCAGCCTTTTTTGTCACTATTTATTACATTATTTCTACCCTTTACTTGTTTCTCCCCAATAAAAAAAGAAGTAGACTGTGAGATTGTTGGATATAGATTTTTCTATTTGTCGATCAGAATAATACTCACAGGAGAGAGACATGAAAATTTCAAAAGGCTGGTTAGGCCTTGGAGCCGTTGCACTACTAGGCTTTCAGACCCAGGCTATGGCGCAAGCCGATGCCGACCACGCAGTCACCTATAATGGTGAAGTTGGCCGAATTCTTAATGAAAATTGCGTAGTCTGTCACCGTGAAGGCGGCATCGGACCTATGCAGCTTACAAGCTACGATCAGGTACGTCCTTGGGCGCCACTGATTCAAATGCGAGTAGCAAGCGGAGAAATGCCTCCATATGCCTATGACCATGGCATTGGTATACAAGATTTGGAAGGCGATTGGCGCCTCGAGCAAGACGAAATCGACACAATCGTTGCCTGGGTAAACCAGGGTTCTCCTTTAGGTAATCCTGATCAGGTAGTTCCGGCTCCTGAACTGAGCGACCCTAGTGAGTGGACCTTTGTAAGTCAGTTTGGTCAGCCAGACAGAATTATTCAATCTGAATCTATGGATATTCCTGCAGATGGTAATGACCTCTGGAGCAACCATTATGTCGACAGTGGCATATCCGCTGACCGTTGCATTAAAGCTGTACAAGTTAAGCCTCGTGGAGATGCCAAAGCGGTAGTCCACCATGCCAATTCTTCTGTAGAAATTCTGAATGAAGATGGAAGCTATGAGCGTTACGGACAGCTAACTGAATACGCTATGGGCAAATGGGGCGAAATCGTTCCTGAAGGCGTATGCCGTACTATCCCTGCTGGCGCCGTGGTTCGTTGGAGCATTCATATGTTCCCAGGCGGAGTTGGTGCAACTGCTGAAGGCCTGATGATTAAAGACAATGTTGTTGAAATTGGTCTTTGGCTTCATCCAGAAGGCTATGAAGAACAAGCACGCTTCAAGCAGGATCTGAGACTTTATCAAATCAGCCCACAGTCAGATTTAGTGATTCCACCTAATGGCTACACAATGACTCAGGGTTTTCATTCATTTGATCATCCTGTGCGCATAGACAGCTTTCAGCCTCATGGCCACCTGCGCATGAACGCTGCTTCTCTGGAAATTTTCTATCCAGAAACTGGCCGCACTGAACAGATTAGCCAAATCTCCAAGTGGAGTGCTACCTGGCATCACAGCCATATCTACAATCCTGATGTTGCGCCTCTGCTACCCGCAGGAGCCGTATTGGTATTGAAGCAGTGGTACGATAATACAGCTGCCAATCCTAATAACCCTGATCCAGATATGTATGTAATGGGCGGAAGCCGTACAGGTGATGAAATGACTCACGCCTGGATTGCTGTAACTCATTTGGATGATGAAGGTTTTGAAGAAATAGCCGCAGAGCGCAAAGCGAAAGAAGAACGCTCTCTAGCTGGAAATGACTAATTGTCATAAGCAACAATAGCTGAGTAAAACAGCTAATTAAAAAGGGCCGGATGTGTAAACATTCGGCCCTTTTTTTATGCGATGGTTTTTATGCAGCAATTTATACCCAACAATTTATACCCAACAACACCGCTAAGAGTGACGTCCTATTTACCAACAAAGTGAAAATCAGCAGGCCCGCCACGCCGAACTACAATAACCGCATCCTCATCACCGTGAACATCCCAGGAGTGATGCATGTTCCCGGGGATAACAATGTAGCTTCCCACCTCAAGTAAATGGCTTTCTTCACCAAGAACAATAGTTAGTAAGCCTTGCACAACGACCACATATTCGTCATGAGTGTGCCAGTGCAAATCAAAATGGGAACCCGATGGAAACAAAGCGTAGTAGGTAATGCCTCCAGTAACAGGGTCGGCTCCCTGACGCTCAGTGCGCACACCAACAGGGAAGCCATTACCCCCGCCTGGCGGCCCCCAATTTATTTCCGAAAGTCTTACCGTCATGGGTTGAGTATCAATATTAGATGGCTGCTGAGCCAGTGCAGAGATTGTTATCACAGGCAATACAAGGAACGTCAAGCGAGTACAAAGAGAAAGGGACACGTTATTAAGAACTCCAATGTTAGTGATTTAATGCCAAAGCAAGGCGGCTCTTCAACTGCGCAATTTCAGAATTTCTAAATCTATAACTATTCATATCTGGTATACCGTCGGCCGTAACAAGATAGCTTTCGGCCAGGCCGTAATTCTTTTGCTTCAGATTTAATGCGGCAAAGTAAATGCAAGTCTCCCACTGACTAAACCTTGCATCAGTTCTTTGAGAAATCATCATTGCCTCTTCTAAATCCTGATTCGCTTCTTGATACTTACAGGTCTCAATAAAAAATTTTGCGCGAGCATTCAAACCTGTCGGCAAATACAGCCATTCATCCGCTGATCTAAATAATTCTACCTGTTTATTAAGTTGTTTCTCTGCATTTTTCAGATCGCCAAGTTCCAGAAATGTCAGCCCTAATACTAGAACATCGCTTGCGTAAAGCGAGGTTGTATCAACAGCGACCTGCCATGACTTTGATTCCCTCCAGGCAAATGTTTTAAGTAATCTGAGTAAAGCTTTTTCAACCTCACCCGTTTCCAGAAGAAATTTACAATAATATGAGCTTACGGTTGGGAATATTACCGGCGCTCCAGGATCAGACAACGTTAGTATTGCCTCCGCCTGTTCAAACAAAGCCCTGGCCTTATCATTTTCACCATTGAGGTAATAGGCATAGGCCTGAAAATTAAACGACATAGCCTGAATAGCCATATTGTTTGTATTACTGACACATTCCTCTAGTTCACTCAGCAGCGCTATAGCCCTTTTCAAACTTCCTGCTGCAATAAGCATGGAAACAAAAGGCCCAGCGGTCATTGTTGCTTCCAGCCATTTCTCTTGTTTAACAAACCAGTTGATACTTTTTTCTGAGGGATCGATAGCTTCGTCAATTTTCCCAAGAGACATTAAATTTGTTGCAGCACTTGAAAGCAAATGAAACTTGGCTTCCTCAGACAAATCATCAACAGGGTCAGCCCACAATCTATTAAAAAAGGCTTTAATACAAATTTGGTCAGTGTGATGTGACCCTCCCGTCAGCATGCAATATCGATTTTTAATTCTTTCGAAATACAACTGAAAAGATTCCTCATACAGCTTTGCTCTTGCCCCATGTATAACCGCACGAAATAAAGGTTCAAATTCTGCCATATTTGCAGGATTTTCTACGGCTATACTCTGTAGATGCCTAAAAATTAGGCTATTTCCTTGTATCCATACTTTCGGCTCTTCTCGCTTTAGGTAGTCGGCTAAAAAATCGCGAATTAACGGATGGCAATCGATCAGCACACCATCGTCTCTTCGATTTACTGAAATCAAATTTGCATCTTGAAGTTTTTTAACAGCGTAACCCCATTGAGCTACTGTTAAGTGTGATAATTCCTGAGTCAGTTTAGCAATTGGCTCTTTGCTACTCAGTATTTTTATATCTTCCAGAGTAACAGCTCGGTCGAATAGGCCTAGCATATACAGCAATGCAATCTCGTGTGAATTTTGGAACCATTTTAAGTAAACCCGAACTAATTTTTTTGCCTGAGCTCCAAAATCCTGTGACTCTACTAATGAATCCAGTTCTCTATATTTAGCAATATCACCACCGTGAACCACGTTGAGATATCCGGCGAGCAATGACAGACACAATGGATGTCCCGCATATTCTTCAACCGCACAGGAAAACTCCGAATCCTCCCCCTTCACTCCCAGGTTTTTAAGAACTTCGATTCCCGCCGCTGTATTCAAGTGATTTAGATCTATTGATTCAACACGTCCATCCTGAAAGGCGATGAGGTCGGTTACACTTATACGCGAGGTGATAACACATAGCCCATTATTGTCCGATGCAAGCTCGCGCACCAGTAGTGCCACTGCCGGATTTTCGATTCGCCCCTGATATTCCCCTGGCGGATATTGTATGGGTTCCAGTCCATCCAATATCAACAAGGTTCTGGATTTTCGAATTAAATTTGCTAATCGAGTTGCCTTGGCCCAGGGGGTGCCCTGTACTGGATCTTCATCACCAAACCACTCAAGTGCGTGTTCAATAAAATAGTCCCCCGATGATTTTATTTCTACTCCACTTCCCTGCCAGTAAAATGACCACGCATATACTCGTTTTGCACCAAGGTAGTTGTATTTATCTAGCCGAGACAGCCAGCTATTTATTAGCGTACTTTTCCCAACACCACCAAACGCAATTACTTCAACAACATTGTTTGTCGATTCCATCCAGGCATGGTCCAGCAAATTCAATTCATGGTCTCTACCAAAGATTTGCACATTGGTGATGGGCAACAATGAAACTGAGAGTTGATCTGGTCCCGTATGGTGACCATTAGTATTAAATTCGAGTTTATGATGAAGTTTTAGCTCAAACTCGTCGATGCTTAAAGTGAACCAATGAGGCTGAATATCAAAAAGAGCTGAAACAATCTGGACCTGAGTGCTGGGAATACAATCTCCAACTTGTGTTTCTGAACCATGTATCCATTTGCTGATAGCTTGCCGAGAAATGCCTAGCGCTTTGGCCAGGTCGGCATTGGACTTAATCGAGGGTTTTACACAGGATGAATACAACAGAGAAAGCTTTTTAGCCAAACGTGGATGCTTTTGCATGGAGAGTAGGCCTGTCTTCCTTGATTTATTTTATTTTTATTTGCGCCTAGCTCTTGTTCTCAATAATTAGCAGAGTATGTTCAGACACATTTAACACTTTAGGAATTACACGCTCAGATTAACCTACACCTTTCATGGCTTCAAGCCTGCTCAGGAGTTCTGGAATCTGGGTAAATGCCCTGCATTTTGTCAATTATGCGTTACAAATTGGCCGGCTATTGTCGAATTTTGACCCAGTGCACATACCGGCCCACGGATTGAGTTAGACTCGGTCTTGATATTGGAGTATTTAACTATGAAAAACAGGCCTACACAGAAAGGGTTCACACTGATTGAATTGCTGATCGTTGTAGCAATTATTGGCATTCTCGCCTCTGTAGCGCTACCTGCTTATACTCTGTACCAAAACAAGGCTCGATTCGCAGAAGCAATATTGGCTATTGGCTCAAATCGATCCGCTATGGCCGTGGCTTCAGTTACAGGACGAATCAGTGTAATAGGCGACTTCGATTCAGGTGTGAATGGTTTGCCTCAAATTCAGGCTCAAGCCGCAACGACCCATGGTATAAGCGTTACCGACGGCGTAATTACTATAGCCTGGCGGGCAGATGGAACTAACCTAGCTGGAATTACTTATACTCTTACAGCACAGGGAGTTGTGCCTCCGATTCAGTGGGTTAGCGGTGGTACCTGCATAACTGGGGGGTTTTGCTAGTAGAGGCGTGGCACCATTACCGCGGTTGGCTGTTTTTTCTACGATGGCAAGGCCCTATCTGCTTTCTAGCTCTTCTCGCAATGCGCCAAGAATACCGTTCAGCTCCCTAAAGTATTCATTTTCTGTACTAATTTCGTTCATGGCGGCAGTTAATGCAGCATATTCAGCTGCTAGCTCTGTAAGCATACCCTCTTCCGTGGTCAATATATTGAGCCCCGATTGCCAGTCGCTGGCATTATCCCCACGTTTATCGATAACGAACTGCGGCTCGCAGGCCTCGTCCTTTATATTAGAGCCAGTAGGGGTGTAGTTATAGCAGACAATTGTGAGATTCTTGTCCTCAACACTGCTATTGAATACTCGGTAAAATTCGGTTTGTATTTTCTTAATCTCGCGACGCAACTGAGACGGCGTTAAGTCTTCTATGACTATCTGTTCTTCGGTGGCTAATGTTCGTGTGGACCCAATCGCTAGCGTGAGTGCGCTGCAAAATGTGAATAAATAGATAGATCGTAAAGTCTTCATTGTAAATTCCTCTTTGCTGGGGCGCCGAACATAAATGACTGTCGAAAGATCCAATTATAGGCTTTCAATTAGGCTTGTGCAGCGACATTTTTTGCGGGCAGCCCGTGTTTCACCCTTTTGTTGAAAAAAGGGCTCGTTGTTTTTMTTTWATTRAATAAAGAGGGGACTTGGGCASGTCARAAATTAGATCGAGCGGTCGYTCKRASYYTTGYTRWARMAATTCYTTCCRCCCYTCTAACACYTTGTTATRTATGARAATATKCNTTCCYYCYMARCCNATTTYCAATCYGCCMGTTARGTGCTTCCMGTGGTTCGGCGARATTGAGAAACCATGAAYCCCGCTTTTTTGYGGGYAYGCACCAGYAKAAGACAGAAAAGCCTTAAAATAGGGCTTTTTAAGCGCTATTAAAGTAGGTACACTCTTCCGATCRCTGAATRCYTCGTATTATTCRGYGGYRYTGTGAGAGATCRATTTAMAAAAANTTGACTGCTCGCARAGATAGGTTTTGCAAAGCATTCCGGAAGATTTAAGCTTTGTGCGCCTATTGTATTTACTCTAATTAAAGCTTTAATAATAAGTAAACAATTTGAAATTATGGAGAGAAATATGCAACGAAGAATCCCACATAAGCGCAGTTTGCTATGCGCGGCGATTTCACTTTCATTACTGCCTCTGGCGAGCCAATCAATAGCTCAACAGGACGCAATAGAAGAAGTGGTCGTTACCGGTTCCTATATTAGACGATCCGAAGGTTTTACCGGCGCGTCTTCAATTGTTCAGCTCGACGCTGAAGAATTGGAAGCACAAGGTACGCTAAACATCGGTGAGGTTATTCAGAACCTTGCTTTCGTAAACGGCGCAGCTTCTGCAATTACAAATACTATTCAAGGAACGGATTCTCGTTCTACCGAAATCGACTTGCGTGGTCTGGGTGCTAGTTCGACTCTGACTCTTCTCGACGGCAAGCGTCTGGCTACCCAGAACGTGAATGCGTTAATTCCAACTATCGCTATCCAACGCATGGATATCGTGGCTGACGGTGCTGCCGCTCTCTACGGTAGTGAGGCTGTGGCCGGCGTTGTTAACTTCATACCCTATAAGTCTTACGATGGGTTCAAGATTGATACTTACGCGGAGCAAGATACTCGTGGTGACTACGACGAGCAGTCTATTCAAGCATTGTGGGGCGGCATGGTTGGCGGCATAGACGTCGTTCTAGCCGCACAACACCGTACTAACACTCGACTAGGTTGGGACGAGCGCAGTGACTTAGCCAATTCCGGTCTTACTGTATCTTCCAACGCTCCGGGTAACTGGTTTGCACCAGATCGTGATGCTGCTGGTCAGTACACAGGTACTCGATCTTCAGTAGTGGATCCAAACTGTGGGACAGCTGCCGAGCGAACGGCTTATACCCCTGATCAAGTTGCTAATCCCTACGGCAATCAACTAGGAGCCAACTGCTACTTCGACTTCGGCGACAACCGTAGCTATCGCGAGCCGACGCAGACTGCTCAATACTACGGTAACGCGACTTGGGAAGTAGACGACAACCTAAGTCTAAGCCTGCAAGGCTTCCGTACGTACCTAAGAGAAAATACGTTTACCTCTACTTCAAACCCAGGAAACTCTCGTATCGGTGAGCTTCCTGCTATACGTGGCGAGATTCCAGGTAACCCATTCTTCGCAGTCGACGCCAGTGGTGCTCAGCTTTATGGTATAGATGCAAATGGCGATGGCGTTCCTGATCGTGGAACTCAAGATCTGAACAACGATGGCACGATGGATTATCTCGTCTCTGGCATAACGCCTAATGGTGTGTTGCTGCACGAAGACGTACAAGCTCGTAGACTACGTCCGATCAACAAGACTCACACGCGTTCTTCCGGTCACACTGAAGACAGAGACAATAAGAGTAACAATACTGAGATCAATAGCCGCTGGAGCTTACAGGCAGATTTTACAGTGCCGTTCGTTGATGGCTGGGAAGGCATGGCGTCTTACTCGCATAGCGTCCGTGAACTTGAATTCATGTCAAACCAGAACTACAGCATCTCTGCGATGCAGCAAGGTTTGAACTGTGACGTGGTCAACGACCGTGATGCTTGCTACAACCCTTTCTTCGTTGTTGATCAGGCAGACAACAACTCCCTTCAAGTGATGGACGCCATTGCGGCACGATTCAAGGAATGGGAATCTAGAGAGCTTAATGTTGTCGATATCGTATTGAATGGCGACGTACCTCTAGGTGGTTTTGAATTGCCTGGTGGACCTATCGCCGCAGCGATCGGTTACCAATTCCGCGACGATAAGTACACCAACACGCCGTCGGCTACTGAGCTAGCTGGCGATACCTGGATCGGCGGAGTCGAAAGGGAAGTAATCACTTCTGGTAGTCGTGAAACCGATGCTTTTTTCGTAGAGCTGTCGATTCCTGTGCTATCTAATTTGGAAGTCGAGCTTGCAGTACGTCGCGAGGAGTTCAACACTGGACAAGAAGCTACTACTCCKAAATTCGGTGTTKCRTATGCGCCAACYGAYTGGTTGACACTRCGTGCKACKCARGGCGAYGCGTTTATTGCGCCTGATCTSGAAGAYTTGTTCGATCCRRTYTCCTGTGGYCTWTCYACAGTWACKGAYCGYTTCGGACCRTTCTCTGCSTTTACYACSGCCTGTGGCGGYGGTAAYCCWAACCTGACGAATGARGAATCWACGTCTCAGCARCTMGGTTTCRMWRTYGMATTGGGYGATTTTGAYMTWTCCGTWACKTGGAACARYACKGARTTCGAGAATCGAATCGTCRACATCAACGGTCAGGATATWATGCAGCTGGATTTYSYTAAYTTYCAGACMKYGACTGGCTTTGCWGGYAACGGYGTAACTGCWGCAAATCAACCATCTGAGCAGCARCTSMGWGACTGGRYTGCAAACCCTGCATCGAACAAAGACATCATTCGCGACCCGAGTGATATCTATTCGATCCTACAGGTGAACAATACTAGTACTATCAATGCTGAGACTGTGGAAGTGGAAGCAATCGATATTGCTGCTAACTACAGTTACACCACTGATAATTGGGGTAGCTTCCGTGTTGGTTTGCAAGCGACCTTTATCGATCACTTCTACTATCAGGGCGATGCTTCTGCGCCGATCGTAGATGGCGCTGGTCTATATAACGATACAACTAGTGCAGCGCCAGAGCTGCCCGAATGGAAGGCTAACCTGACGATCGGCTGGGTCAGAGGTAAGCACTCCGTGAACACTATCACGCGTTATGTTGATTCTATGCCGTATGACGGTCCTCAGTTTACTCATCTAGACTTCTTTGGTGGCTTTCAGCGCCCTCAAAATCTGAGTCTAGTTAAAGAGTGGACTCAGATGGATGCGTCCTATTCTTACCGTGGCATCGAGTTACTTGATGGCGAAGCCTCATTTACGGTCGGTGCACGTAACTTGTTCGATCGTAAACCTCAATCTTCACCGGAGTTTGCTGGTGTACTGGGTGGTCTTCAAGACCCGATGGGTCGTTCGATCTACGCACGTTTTATCTACAATTTCTAAAAATTGTAAAACCGCACGTTTGACTAGTGCGGCAACTTTGAAGGTCGCTTCGGCGACCGGATGAGACAGAAGGGCTCTTTAAAGAGGTTGTGTAAAAACAGCCACAAGAGCGTCAAAAAACCCGCATCAATTGATGCGGGTTTTTTTTTGCGATACCTTCAGAGGACGACTGTCATCAACCAGGCTTTTACTTCCAGAGAATCTCGATGACTGTTGAGGTAGGGGTCAGGCAGATCAAGCCCTTTACCGCGGGCTAAGTGCTACTTCGTAGCTAGGCGTAGGGTGGAAAATGCATCCAGCCGGTAATGATGTATTTAACACCTGAGTTCACAACATTTCCTCTATGGGCATGGGTCCATTCCCCCGGCCAAATTAGTGTCTTCCCCTTCTCGGGCTGACTCTCGAAGTCCTGATGTTCAAAATACGTAGAGCCACCATCTTTGACATCATTTAGATAGGTCATCCAGGCAAGTACACGGTGCGAAGTGTCAATGGTTGTGCGTTCTGAATGAACTTTCGAAAAGTGTCCGCCGGGCTCATACTTCTGAATATTGAATGAGCCGATTTGGGTATTAGGCAAAATGCTTCCTAAGAAGGGCCATTGCTCCAGGTAGTCCTTATAACAACCAAATAGTAACTCGATATAGTTTCGTAGCGGTTCATGGTCAGGCAGTTCTAATTCTCGGGGCCGGATGGTAAGGTCGGTAGAGTTTTTAGATTCAGTATTCAATCCCCCAGCTGTCCTTCCCTTCGTGTGATTGGCTGTATGTGTTTCGAAGAAGTGAATGAGCTCATCACAGATTGATAACGGTTCGATATTCCAGCTTCCTATAAAATGAGGGCTGGGTTTGGAAAGCTCCAGATCTATGCGTTTCATGTACTGTTCCCATTATTGTAGTCAACGCCTTTGCGAACATCGAAATTAATCACACCAAAGCCACTCTCTTCCATTGCTAAGCCCTCTCGAGTTTTCCCCATGGCGAGCAACACTGAACCCAAAGAGCCCGCTGCCTCTTTCATCGAAGGTTCAATTTCTAATGCTTTGCGATAGCTGTCAGCGGCTTCTTCTAGTTTGCGAAGACTCCACAGCGCGCTTCCGAGATTGCTGTGAGCATCGGCGAAGTTGGCGTTAAGCGATAGCGCTTTGTTGTAGCAGTTTGCCGCTTTTTCGACATGTCCTTTCTTCTGTAGCGCGGTTCCCAGGTTGTTGTGCGCGTCAGCCAGGTCAGGCTTTAGTTCTATAGCCTGAAGATAACAGGCGATAGCCTCATCGACTAAGCCCAAATTTTTCAAGGCCGAGCCGAGATTGCAATGAACCTGTGCAAAGTCAGGCTGAATCATCAATGCTTCTCGGTAACTCGCAATAGCCGATTTCATCTCGCCCTTGTCTAAATACGCATTTCCAAGATTGCAGTGTGTAGTGGGGTCCCTCGGGTCGAAACGAAGAGAATTGCCATAACTCTCAATGGCTTCGTCTAACTTACCTGAGTTTTTCAGGGCAATGGCGAGGTTCGCATGCGCCCTGGCATGGTCTGGTTTAAGAATGATCGCCTGTCTATAGCTTGCAATAGCTTCATCGAATTTTCTCAGATCGAGAAATACGTGCCCCAGATTGCAGTGCGCGCTTAGATATTCCGGCACATGACTGATCGCTGTTCTTATCAATTGAATTGCGACATCACTCTGTCCTGCCATGTGAGCAATTACGCCAAGCCGATGCAATGCTACCGGCTCGTTTGGTTCTACCTCTAAAATCTGCCTATAAATTTTCTCGGCTTCGCCAATTCGACCAGCTGCCTGATGCTGCGAAGCTACAGACAAGCCGTCCTGAATTGTCATGGGAGGCTGCCCCTGGGATGGGCTGAGTTTGGAATCTTTAGGGGACATGCCTTTAGGCTCTCCGGCCTGATTCTATCTAATGAATTCGTGTTCTCTATTAGCCTACAAGTCTACACCGCCGGACCTAGGCAAGAAAGTATGCGAAGCGGAATGAATGCTGGATTTGAAAGACTATACATTAGCCAGCTGCTGGTAGTCTGAAAAGGCTGCCGAGCTCTACGATACGGTAGGTATATTAAATACCTACTAATCGAACCGCTGTCTGTTTTGTGAAAAATGAAACAGCCAACACCTCAAAGGTGTAATTGTTAGCCGCACAAAACTCATTGAGCGCCTTGTACTCATCCTGCTCCCAATGTTCGTTTACTATGAATTCGTCAAAGATCAATATCGTATGGCTATCAATAACGGACTTCGAGTTGTCTAGCGCACAAATTGTTGAAGAATACAGGTCAGCGTCAAAGTTAATCAGTGAGGCAATGGGGCGAGGCTCCGAGAAAAAAGCTGGGAGAGTATCCTCGAATCTCCCAGCGATAAACTCGCCTCCCATGACCGTAGGAATATTACCTGCGCTTGAATAAGAACCAGCCTTTTCTTCGTGCCAGTCCTCAGGGAGGCCTTCAAAAGTATCAAAGCCAAAACCTTTTTTGAAAGTATTAACAAGGTATTTGAACGCCTCACCTGTGAACACGCCAAACTCATAAAACGGCCTATCTTGATCACTTAATTCGATGATACTGTCAAAGAAAGACCATCTGTTAAAGTGCAACTCTGGTAATTCAGGCAATTTAGATACCCACTCTAGAGAACGCATAGTTGGATGATCTCTCAATGACGATTGCCTCAATTCATCGAAATTCCTCTTATCACCCCTAAAATATTTTACGACACAGAGTTGAATTTTTGCGTTCAAATAATTCTGATCCATCGCTAAACATCGCTCCACCCACACTTGTGCGTCTTCAACAAGCTCTGTAGTTCCCACCATGTTCCATGCAGCATCAGTATAATCGGGCCGAATCTTGAGCGCCTGTGTGTAACTGTTTCTGGCTTGCTCCAGGTCGCCCTTATCCTTCAGGGCACTGCCCATATTGTTATAGGCCTCAGCATAATCAGGCATAACCTGGAGAGCCCGTCTATAACTGCTTATAGCTTGCTCCAGATTACCGCTATCCTTCAGCGCATTCCCCAGATTGTTATGAACTTCAGCATAGTCAGGCTCAATATTAAGGGCCTGTTTATAACTATCTATAGCTTGTACTAGATCACCCTCATCCTTCAGAGCATTTCCCATATTGTTATAGGCGAGAACATAACGAGGATCGATCTTGAGCGTCTGCTTATAGCTTTTTATGGCCGCGCCCTGATCACCCTTGTCATTGAAGGCATTTCCCAGGTTGAAATACGTCTTGGCATCGTCAGGGTTAATCTTGAGAGCCTGTTGATAGCTGGCGATTGCCGTATCGAATTGCCCAAGCCCGACATGTGTTGCTCCTAGAATATTGTGAAGAAAACTAGAATCCGGAAAAGTCTGAAGCAATTGACTACCTTGCACCAAAGCTTGTTGTAGATTTCCTTGCGTATAGAGCTGGACAATATATTGCGCTTGCTCTTGGGTGGGGTTTCTGGGATTTGCGGCTATGGGGATGCCCTCCTTTGTCTCAGCTATCTTCTAAGCTTTCATATTGAAGGTCTTATTCGCCGTTCTCTTCCATGAATATCAACGAGTTACGTTTCGGCTTGTTAAACATTGTACATCAGAACAGCTAACGCTGTTGTTGAAAAGCTCGCACGTTAAAGCTAATGCTTATGCGGTCTTGCGTACTCTGGTTGGGTTCAACACCGTGTTCTAACCACCCTGGAAATACATACATCCGACCTGCTTCTGGGCGCATACGCACCTCCTCCGCTGTGAAATCAGTTTGCTTGGTAATGGGAGAAGTAAACATCCTTGATGCGATACGCGGGTCACGAAAGAAGATGCTACCGCACTCCGGCGCCTTAAGACTCACGTAATAGACACCACTGAAGTGGCAGTTCGCGTGGTAATGGATTTTATTGGAAGCTCCCGGTGGACTGATATTTACCCAAGCTTGATGATCAAAGGTTACGTTTGGGTTGAAGTGCTGAGATTCGGCGATACGCTGACATACCTGCAAAATTCGAAGGTTAATGTCTTTGAATTCCTCCATATCCTGGAGAATATTGGGGCTCTGCCAGCCTTTTACATTAGTATTGCTCACGCCATTAGGATCATTGCTTCTCATCCTATTGGCCAACTCCAATATTTTTTCGTTGAAGCTCACTCTATCGTCAAACAAAGTGGTCCAGACCAGGCTGGGGAATAGTGCTTGAGTGTCGATTTCCAATGGAATATCCTCTGAGTGCTTAGTATGCAGAGCCAGCTAATTGCGCTAGCGAAGTTACTGAAGCAGTTGTTTTCAATAATCAAATTATAAAGAAATAGCAGTAGTTTAGCGATTTTGAAGTTTCGTACTATGCGCCTTATCAAGCGACCCGTTGAAAAAACTCTGCGATTTAACAATCCAAACTCTCGATCTATGGACTTGATTCTATTCCAGAGAGTCTCTATTCGGCTTACTACAGATAAAAAAGGGAGCTCTTTTTGCGGTACAACTTTTTGCGGTACAAAGAGGCTGTGTGAAAATCGCTCAAAGCACCCTAATTTATGAGAGCAAGGCTTTATATCATTTGGTAAATATTAATCCAGACACCTCATTACAATTATAATTCAAAGGATTTCATCAGTGAAAATATTACTATTACTTATCATTAGCCCGATCTTGGTTTCCTGTGTCGAGGCCGGTTTAAATTTTGAAAGAATGAGCGAAGCCGAATTAGCCGCCTATAACGCCGATAAATCCCTGGGGCAAACAATTGTCTGCACAGAAGACACTCGATCCTTCTCCCGAGTTAGACGCCGAGAATGTGCAACTGTTGAAAAAATGTACGGATCAGCAGAGCAAGCGTCAAGGCTTGGTATATTAAATACAAACCAAAACTAACGCTTAGCTTGTTCGAACAACTTATGAGCATCGCTCTTCTTAGATCCTAAGAAGAGCCGAACCACTAATTGCGCTCAATCCAGCAGCGTACAAGCTACTGGTTTCGACAGCACCTCTCAACAAAGTGCCTACCGTCCCTGTCCCAGCTTTTGTGCTCTTTTACACCTACCCCTTCGTCAACCACCGCCGTTACTATACCTCGCATGCCTGATTAAGAAGCGTTGCTTCTTAGACCGCGCAGCGGCCCCGCAGGGGTGAGGAGTTTGGCTAAGCCAAACCCCGAATCACTATGACCCCGGTCATTGTCAACTTTCCAGTGACCCAAAAAAAAATCCCCGCACTCATCGAGTACGGGGATCTTCCTATTTTAATGCCTGACAATGACCTACTCTCACATGGGGAAACCCCACACTACCATCGGCGCTGAACGGTTTCACTTCTGAGTTCGAGATGGGATCAGGTGGTTCACGAACGCTAATGTCGTCAGGCAATTCTGGTGTCGGTACGTCCAATAAGGCAACGCACTGACGTGTTCTTTGCAATATTCATGAATGAAGTGCTGTTTAACAAGTGTTACAAGGGCGTACTTTCGTCCATACCCTTAAGTCGATTGTTGCTTTTCCACATACAATCAATTGTTTTTAAAACCCATGATTATATGGTCAAGCCTCACGTGCAATTAGTACTGGTTAGCTCAATGCATCGCTGCACTTACACACCCAGCCTATCAACGTCGTCGTCTTCAACGGCACTTTAGTAGGATCAAGTCCTAAGGGAAATCTTGTCTCGAAGGGGGCTTCCCGCTTAGATGCTTTCAGCGGTTATCCTGTCCGAACGTAGCTACCGGGCAATGCTACTGGCGTAACAACCCGAACACCAGAGGTTCGTTCACTCCGGTCCTCTCGTACTAGGAGCAACTCTTCTCAAATTTCCTGCGCCCACGGCAGATAGGGACCGAACTGTCTCACGACGTTCTAAACCCAGCTCGCGTACCACTTTAAATGGCGAACAGCCATACCCTTGGGACCG
>NVVJ01000007.1 GCA_002402175.1 SAR86 cluster bacterium | reverse complement strand
GCACCAGATTTCCAGAGGCGACATCTGTTTTTCTGCATTTGGAATATCACGCAGCTGAAAAACCCCACCTCGGCCACCATCTTTGACCAGCTCGGGCAAGGCGTTAGACAAACCCCCTGCCCCAACGTCATGAATAAAAGCGATGGGATTGTTGTCACCAAGTTGCCAACACTGATCAATTACTTCCTGGCAGCGCCGTTCCATTTCTGGGTTTTCGCGCTGCACTGATGCAAAATCCAGGTCTTCGTTGCCTGTACCCGATGCCATTGAGGATGCCGCGCCACCACCCAAACCGATAAGCATGGCAGGGCCACCAAGTACAATTATTCTAGCTCCAACTTCAATTTCTTCTTTTAGGACATGGGCATCTCTAATATGACCGATACCACCGGCGATCATGATAGGTTTGTGATAGCCACGTACTTCAATTTCACCGGCTTCATTTATCAGCTCTTCTTCAAAGCTGCGAAAATAACCACACAAATTTGGCCTGCCAAATTCATTATTAAATGACGCGCCACCGATTGGCCCCTCGAGCATAATGTCCAATGCCGACACGATATGCGCAGGCTTACCGAAATCTTTTTCCCAGGGCTGCGGCAGGTTTGGGATTTTTAAATTCGAAACACTAAAACCTGTAAGCCCGGCTTTTGGTTTAGAGCCCTTCCCGGTCGCGCCCTCGTCGCGAATCTCGCCGCCAGAGCCAGTTGATGCCCCAGGGAAAGGAGCGATAGCCGTGGGGTGATTATGGGTTTCAACTTTCATCAATATATGCACCGGCTCATTGGTATAGCCATATTGATGAGAAACAGGGTCGGGGAAAAAACGCGCACTATCGTGCCCGCGCATTACCGCGGCATTATCTGAATAAGCTGATAACACATTCTCGGGAGACTGCTTGTGCGTATTGCGAATCATCCCGAACAGAGAATTTGGCTGAGATTCTCCATCGATAGCCCAGCTGGCATTAAATATTTTGTGCCTACAGTGTTCTGAATTGGCCTGTGCGAACATCATCAGTTCGATGTCATTGGGATTACGGTTCAATCCCTTAAACTGATCAAACAGATAGTCAATTTCGTCGTCGGCCAACGCCAGTCCCAATTTCGAATTGGCTTCAGTCAAGGCCGACTTACCGTCATTCAGGATGTCCACTGGCATCACTGGCTTAGGCTCTGCGCTGTTGAATAGACAGCTAGTCTGTTCAATTTCATCTAGCACAAGCTGTGTCATTCTGTCATGAAGAAACTGATCAAGCACTTTGCTTTCCGGCTCAGTCAGGTCTTTATTAAGTCCAAGGGTAAACACAGTCCCACGCTCAACACGGCGAACCTTTGCCATGCCGCAGTTGTGCAAAATGTCGGTTGCCTTGCTGGACCAGGGCGAAATAGTGCCAGGTCGAGGCACAACGACGCGGCGAATCGACAGCGTTTGATCGCTCTTGGAAGAGAATGTCGCACCGTATTCCAGCAATGACTGCAGGGCGAGCATTTCGCTTTCATCAAGATCAGCGCTAGCATCCACTAAGTGAACAAATTGCGCAGAGAGAGAATTTACCGAAGGGAGTTTGGCCTGGATGCTTTTAAGTAAGTTGGTGGTCTTGAATGCGGAAAGAGCTACTGCCCCAAACATCGCTTGCATTGATGTAGTCCTGGCTGGTAGATGCGAAAACAGGTGTCTAAAACACCAAACTTAAGGAGCCGCCATGATAATGGATTTGGCTTTTGAATTCAGGAAAAAAGAGCACCACCTGCAACTATTTTCAACAGTGGTAGCTTGACTACACAAAGCCTGCGGCAGAATTACTGAACAGAAACGAAGCGGCCTTCTTCCTTGGAGACTATTTCATTACCCGCCTGGTCTTCCACCCAGAAATCAACATGAGACAGCGTGGTTATATCTTTATAACGCGCACTAAAAGTAGGCTCAGCTTTAACAATATACAGCTCACCTGCTCTGGCATTAAAGCGCAGTGTGCGACTAATATGATCCCGCGTTCGAGCATAATCAACCATGGCTGGCGCTAATCCTCGCTGGCTGCCCATATCCCAGGAAAAATACACTCTCAGCTCATGAAAGCCGGGGGTGATTTGAATCGACTCATGCCGGTCGCTATTGCTTATGGGGATATCATCCACTGTCATAAAGCGAACTGTATCGATATAACGATTAATATATTCCAACCGTGAAAAACTGGCACCTTCCACCGTTGCTAATTGCATGTCCTGACGCGGATCACCGAGATAGGCCTTATAGGGAATAGAAATACTGGAGCATGCACTGAGGGCAAGCACTACAGTTAGTAACGATAGAAATCGGGGTGATGTTGAGCGTTTAAGCATAATTTGAATCTTTGCCTCTTAGTATGTGGGCAATCTCATGGATTTATACAAGCTGTCTCGGTCTTTGGCAAGTTATTTGGCAAGCCGTCTTCTTTTGAAGAACTCCTTTAACACATCGCCGCACTCTGAATCTCTTACTCCATCTAAATATACTATCTGGTGATTGTAGTGCTCGCTATCGAGCATAATCGGACGGCTAAGCACAGCACCTGCGCGGGGCTCGGCGGCTCCAAAAACCAGCAAGCCTGTTCTGGCATGTATTAATGCCCCAAGACACATAGTACAGGGCTCAATAGTGACATAGAGCGTCGAATTTGGGAGCCGGTAGTTATTCTTATGTTGTGCTGCATCTCTAAGAGCTACTATCTCAGCATGTGCCGTCGGGTCATTCGTGCGTATGGGCTGATTAAAACCACGACCAATAATATTCCCGTTTTCGATAACTACAGCCCCAACAGGAACTTCATTGTACGACGCCGCCTGATGCGCAAGCTCAAGAGCTTCAGCCATCCATTTTTCATGAATTTTGTACTGTTCTGAATCAGGGTTTTCTTTCTCGAGCGCCATGACTAACTCTACTTTGTTTTTTGAGAAAAATAGTGAACTGCAAACAATCCAATTGAAACCGAAGGCCCTATACCGAATGCAAACAACAAGGTGCCCACCCCTACTGTGCCGCCTAAGGACCAGCCAAGCACTACTACAGTAATTTCGATTGCTGTTCGAACCCTTGCCACGGGAAAACCCGTTACTCTCTGTAAGCCCGTCATTAATCCGTCACGTGGTCCAGGCCCTAAATTTGCAATTAAGTACAAGCCACTTCCTAACCCTACAAACAAAATCCCAACAACAACTTCAACAGCTTTCAGAATAAGTAAGTCTGGATGAGGTAAATAAGGCAGTGATAGCTCTAACGCCGCCGATATAATTATGGCATTTAACACAGTGCCAATACCGGGGGATTGAGACAAGGGAATCCAGAAGACCAATACAGCGATACTGATCACAAAAGTAGATACACCAATACTCAAGCCACTAATGGATGAAACCCCCTGAGAAAGTACTGTCCAGGGGCTAACTCCAATACCCGCCACTATAAGCAAAGCCTCACCCAAACCAAAAATAACTAATCCAATGCATAAAATAGCAACGGTAGAAATTTTAGGTTTAAAGTTTAATGGATTGTCAGAACTCCAGAAAACTTTTGGAATCGATTTAACTAAGAGTAGTTTCATGGGCGAGAAAGTTCGTGAAGACGGTTAAATTACCAGTTAGAGTAAAGGTTACTCCCACTCGATAGTGGCTGGCGGTTTGCTGGAAATATCGTAAGCGACACGTGACACATCAATAATTTCGTTCATTATGCGATTGGAAATGGTTTCCAGAAGTTCTGGGTCGAGCCTTGCCCATCGGGCTGTCATGAAATCAATAGTCTCCACCGCTCGTAGAGTGATGACATAAGAGTAACGACGCGCATCACCAACCACACCAACGGACTTTATTGGCAAGAATACGGCAAAAGCCTGGCTAACCTTGTTGTACGTATCAGAGCGATGTAATTCTTCCATAAAGATTGCATCGGCTTGACGCAATATATCGCAATATTCTTTTTTGACCTCGCCAAGAACTCGCACGCCAAGACCTGGCCCTGGAAACGGATGTCGATAAACCATTTCATAAGGCAGCCCTAACTCAACACCAATTTTTCGAACCTCGTCTTTAAATAACTCTCGCAGCGGCTCGACTAATTCCATTTTCATGTCGTCGGGCAGTCCACCTACATTGTGATGGGATTTTATCAAATGGGCTTTTCCGGTTTTGGAACCGGCTGACTCAATTACATCGGGGTAGATTGTGCCTTGAGCTAACCAGTTTACGCCCTGCAATTTGTTTGCTTCTTCATCAAACACGTCAATGAAAGTGTTACCAATTATTTTTCTTTTTTGTTCAGGGTCATCAACTCCGGTAAGTTTTGACAGAAAGCGTTCTTCCGCATCCACTCGAATCACCTTCACTCCCATATTTTTGGAAAACATGGCCATTACCTGATCACCTTCGTGCAGGCGCAGCAATCCATTGTCTACAAATACGCAAGTTAATTGATCGCCAATGGCTTTTTGTAAAAGTGCAGCGACCACAGACGAATCGACTCCGCCTGACAAACCCAGCAGTACTTTATCGCTGCCAACTTTTTCTCTGACCGTCGCTATAGCATCTTCAATAATGTTAGCTGAAGTCCACAATGGTTCGCAGCCGCAAATGCCATGAATAAAGCGTTCCAATAGTCGTTCACCCTGAAGAGTGTGGGTAACTTCCGGGTGAAATTGAATGCCGTAATAGCTACGTGAGTCGTCTCCCATAGCAGCGATGGGCGCGCTTTGGGTGCTTGCAACAAGATTGAATCCAGAAGGAACTTCAGTGACTTTATCACCGTGGCTCATCCATACATCAAGCTGCGGTTGCCCTGCGTCATTGAGTCGATCCTCAATGCCATCAAACAATTTGTTTGCGGTGAGCACATCAACTTTTGCAAAACCAAATTCCGATTTACTCGACGCTTCGACTTTACCGCCGAATCGTTCTGCCATGACTTGCATGCCATAACAGATACCCAATATCGGCTGTTTGGCGTCGTAAATAAATTCAGGCGGAAGCGGTGACTCGTGAGTATTTGCTGATTCGGGGCTGCCTGAAAAAATTACTCCCTGAGGATTAAATTCTCTAAACAATTCCTCATCTACTGCATAATCCCAAATTTCACAATATACACCTAACTCACGAACTCGCCGTGCGATCAGTTGTGTATATTGAGAACCGAAATCCAGAATTAGAATTTTCTGGCTATGAATATTTGCTTTAGTCATTCACTTCTTTCTAGTTTGTTTGCTGTCTTGTGGACTATGAAACACGGTAATTCGGAGCTTCCTTAGTGATACTCACATCGTGAACGTGTGATTCACTCATACCTGATGCGGTAATTTTTACGAACTGAGTCTTGGTTCGCATCGCTTCGATATCAGCACAGCCGGTTAGCCCCATACTGGAACGTACACCGCCCATTAACTGATGAATAATTGCTGACATAGGCCCTTTATAGGGTACGCGGCCTTCAATGCCTTCTGGCACTAGCTTATCTGCAGAATCAGAATCCTGAAAATAACGATCACTGGAACCTTGAGAATGTGACATGGCACCTAAAGAACCCATTCCGCGATAGGCTTTATAACTACGCCCCTGATAGAGTTCAACTTCGCCTGGTGCCTCTTCCGAGCCAGCTAGCAAGCTACCAATCATGACAACATGAGCACCGGCAGCCAGCACTTTGGCTATATCGCCAGAGTAGCGAATACCTCCATCGGAGATCACGCAAACATCCGTGTCTTTAACCGCCTCAACTACATTTGCTACGGCGGTCATTTGTGGAACACCAACACCGGTTACGATACGTGTAGTACAAATAGAGCCAGGGCCTATTCCTACCTTAACGGCATCTGCGCCGGCTTTAACCAGAGCTCTAGCTGCATCGGCTGTTGCGATATTGCCACCAATGACTGAAATTTCGGGGTATTTAGTCTTAATGTACCTAACCTTATCCAGCACAAATTGAGAGTGCCCATGCGATGTGTCAACTATGACAACATCGACTCCCGCCTCGACAATCGCATCTACACGATCCGCTGTATCTGCACCTGTTCCCACAGCCGCCGCTGCGCGAAGCCTGCCTTGTTCATCTTTACAGGCATTAGGAAAATCTTCTGATTTGCGAATATCTTTGAGAGTAATAAGGCCACGTAAATCAAAGTCCTTGTTCACCACCAGTATTTTTTCAATACGATGCCGATGCAACAACTCTTTGACTTCATCAAGCTCAAAGTCTTCTTTAACCGTAACCAGTTTGTCTTTAGGCGTCATAATGGACTCAACTTTCGCGTCCAGGTTACCTTCAAAGCGCACATCACGACTGGTTACAATACCAACCAGGCCCGTGCTATCCATCACTGGCATGCCGGATATAGCATACTCCTGCATTTTACTTGCCAAATCTCGTATGGTTGCTGTAACCGGAATTGTAATTGGGTCTTTGACCACACCACTTTCATATTTCTTAACGATGCGAACTTCTTTCGCCTGATTTTCCACACTCATACTCTTGTGCAGCACACCCAGTCCACCTTCCTGCGCCATCGCTATAGCCAGACGCGATTCAGTAACCGTATCCATAGCAGACGAAATAAGAGGAATGTTGAGCGCAATCGAACGCGTCAATCGAGTATTAAGAGTAACTGTTTTAGGAAGAACTACAGAGTGGGCAGGCAGAAGTAGAACATCATCAAATGTTAAAGCCTCTTCAGCGATACGTAACATGAGATTACCACCATCTACAAAACGGAGATTATACAGAGAGTCACGAGGCTTGTACAGATTAGAAACGGTTGTTATCGATATGGCGGCTATATGGCTTCGTGTTGTGGACTTACAGGAGAACTAAAAAGCTGGTGAATTAGAATATTTTGCCCCAATGTAATTGACCGCAGGAATAGTAAGGACCAATGAATTATAAAGTAACCCTGCCGTGGAAATATTTTCCTCGGTAAGAAAGAATTTGGCCAAAATACAGGACAAAGCAGCAGTCATCGCTACCACCAACCAGACAAAAGAAGAGCGACGACAAAAATACAGCTCAATCTCATTTAGCCCTAATTCAACTTTGTATCTAAGTGCATTCTGATAAAACGCAATCAGAATGACAGACAGACTAATAAGACCTAAACCAAAATACGCAAATAAATTAGCCGCATCAGTCCACTCCATATTCTCCGAAGGCTGCATTCCTATACGCCCGTTACTTAGATACATTACAGACACCTGTATCATTAACTTAATCGGGTAGACAAAGATAAGAACCAAAACAACCAACGCCAAACTTAGGACGATGGTCACTCCATCTTGCAGGCCGAAGGTACGGCTCCAGGTCGAATGCGCCACCCAGATTGACCCAACAACAGCGCAACTAAGTATGAAAGCAGGAATATCTTGCGACAACGCCAGTAATTCATTAGTGGTATCAGGAATATTATCGATGCTGATTACTAGCATGGTAAAAGCAAAAGCAAAGGCGGCATCTACGAAGGTTTCGATACGAGTCATGTTCTCGCCACGTAAAACCCTGCCTTTATCACGGCGGCAGGAATCGAGAAATTTGCTGGACAGCATATCCATTAGTTAAAATTCACTTTCGCAATTGCAATGCCATGCTCACCGGCGATGGAGTACAGAAGATATATATTGCCATCTTCTTCAAAGATTGCAGGGTCCCGCAATTGATTAACTCGCTCATCAATATGTCCACGCCTCGATGGAGCAAGCTCCAGGCTAGCCCCCTCCCACTGTGTCTGTGGCCGTAAAACTTCTATCGGCTCAGATTCTGTCCAGTCCATCCAGTCGCCAGTCATTTCGATTGTGGACATAAAAATCCTTTCTGGCACATGGCCGGCCTGAGTCCAGAACACATGCAGTTTATTATTCCGAATCAGCAAAGCGCTATGGCGCATATTGTCGTTAAAGAAACGCGGCCCTTCCTGAAAATTTGTCAAACCATCGCTGGAGCGATACAAATACCCAGGCATTGACATGGCATAATGATAAGCACCATGTTCAATAACCCTGAAATAAGGCCTACCCAGATTTTCAGGCCGGCCTTCGAAGTGTAAACCGTCTTTAGATACTGCTGCCCGAGTAATCTGCTGACCCACATCACGCCCGTGAATATACATAATTATCTGCTGATTCTCGTTGTCTATATGGACATCTGGAGAGGCGATATGAGCATATAATGCCGCACTCCTCCCCTGCGCTAATGAACAGGGAGGGCATGTAGTCGGAAAATGAGACTGTTCCAGCTGCAATGAGCCAGTTTCGTGCATATGCCAGGGCCCGGTTAATTCATCGGCGTAGGCTAGCCTGATATAGGTGCCACGATGATCAGCAAAATAGAGATAGTATTTTCCTAAGGGATCATCAACCCAGTCTGGAACTCGAATTAGCGAAGGTCCCTGAATATTACTTCCCATTGTATTATCCATATCAGGAACAATAATGGGGCCGCCTCCCAGACGAGTAATATCAGGCATTTCCGGCGCATCCGCCGATACTGACACGGCCGAATTAGCCAGCATAACCATCGCTATAAAGGCTGCGCCGCAACGCTTGGAATAAAGACCGGTTAAAAATTGAAAGCTTAGAGTTGGAAAGTTCCGAGTTGATAACCACATAAATGTGCGCCCTATAGTCAGTTCTGCCCGTACGGCAATACTAATTAACGAATGGAGTCCCATGTATCCATAATATACAAGGGGTTTAAGGTACTTGCATCAATCTCTGCCAGAATTTACTCTCTCATTACTAAGCAGCCCCTGATAGCAAATGAAACCACCATGACTAACACCGACAAACAGACTTCGCAGCCACCCTCACTTTTGTTCAAAATTTTGCACGAGCCCACAGTGCACTTTTTTCTAATAGCTGCGCTCATATTCGCTTTCTACTCCTTTACGCAATTGAATAATAAAAATGTGCTGGAGCTTGATCAGAAAGAAATTGATGCACGTATTTTTTTACAGGAAATATCCACTGGCGCTGAGTTGAACGAAGAGCAGCGACAACTAATAGCCGCAACTTATATCCAGGAGCAAATATTGGTTCGCGAGGCGATAAAAATGAACCTGGACAATGACGAGCGCATACACGACATACTGGCGCAAAAAATGCGCCACGTTCTTAGTGGAAATATTATTCAGCCATCCGTCGACGAATTGTCAATTTACTATCAAGAAAATAGGCAGCGGTATGAATATCCATCCACAGTAACCGTGGATGAACTGGTATTTAATACTACCAGCGAGTTATCTTCGCAAATACTTACTGGATTACAGGCAGGAGCCGAACCTAGCGTTCTGCTTCAACTAGAAGCCGGAAATGTCTCGACGCTTGGCAATATTAATGCCGTGGACCTCGCCAATATTTTTGAATCAGCGTTTGCCAGTGAAGTTTTTGCTGCCGCCGCTAATATATGGACCGGCCCTTTTATAAGCAATCGCGGCCAGCATTGGCTGCGCGTTAGAGAAAGAACCGAGTCCAAAATCCCACCTCTGAATGAGCTTGCTGATCAGGTTCGACTCGAATGGCTATCGCAGGAAGAAGAAAGTCGCTTGCAACAAGAGGTAGACAAACTCTGGCAAGAGTACACAATTATTATTGTTAATGATAAAGACGAAGAAGATCGTTAATACAATGATATCTCCTTCCTACTGCTTTCGATTTTTACAATATCTCCTATTCATCAGTATCGGAGTTTTCAGTTCATATTCTATCGCTCATGACATAGATGTTACTGGTGTTGCGCGTGTATTTCTGGACCAGAAGGATAGCAACAAATACCAACTCTCAATTGTTGACCAACAAGTTCCACCTTTGTTTAACATAGAACGCATATTACCTGAGCGATGCGAAGGCTTACCACCCGGGAGGTTTAGCTACAGATTTAGCTGCCAACCTGCACTCAATATGGACGACAGCTTATCTTTTCCCTGGTCACTCGAAGGCGTGGTAGTTATTGCTCGCTGGAATGATGGCAGTGATATTTCAGGGTATTTCCCCGGCAACGGAAACACAATAGACGTACCTATGGCTGATCTGAAGGCTAGCTCGGCTTCTCTTGCTAGTCTTGCCGCCCGCTACCTTAGGTTAGGCGGCGAGCACATTCTGTTTGGTGTCGACCATCTGTTGTTTGTGCTTGGCTTGCTACTTTTGCTTCAGGGGTTTTGGGCGCTATTGAAAACCATTACAGCCTTTACCATTGCCCACAGCATCACCCTTGCAGCAGCCGCACTTGGTGTATTCCCTGTGCCCAGCGCTCCGGTTGAAATACTCATTGCCCTGTCTATTTTATTTCTGGCAAGGGAAATTATTATGGGTCAGCGGGGCAATAAAACCCTGGTTCATTCTAAGCCATGGGTTGTGGCATTTGCATTTGGCTTGATTCATGGCTTTGGTTTCGCCGGGGCATTAGGTGAGCTTGGACTTAGTCGTGGCGATATTCCATTGGCGTTGTTGTTTTTTAATCTTGGGGTCGAGGCAGGTCAGGTCACCTTTATACTAATTCTGTTTGCATTGAATTTGTTTCTCAACAAATATTTATCTCATCTATCATATGGTATTCAACGAGGGCTGGCTTATGGATTAGGTGGCATTGCTACGTTCTGGTTTCTTCAAAGAATCCCCTCCCTTTTTATTGTTTAGGCTGAACCATGACACATACAAAAAAGCAGTTTGATGTGATAGTAATTGGCGCGGGCTTCGCCGGCATGTATGCCGTTTATCGGTTACGCAAGCTAGGCTTCTCGGTTCAGGCAATAGAAGCAGGAGGAGATGTTGGTGGCACCTGGTACTGGAATCGCTACCCCGGCGCTCGCTGTGATGTGCATTCTCTGGAGTATTCCTATCAGTTTTCCGAGGAATTACAACAGGAGTGGAACTGGAGTGAAAAATACGCTGCCCAGTCAGAGATATTGGATTATGCCAGACACGTAGCAGACCGGTTTGATTTACGCAAAAACATACAGTTCAACACCCGCATTCAAGCCATGTTATTTAATGAAGCAAGTTGTATATGGGAACTTACAACACAGGACGGGGAAGAGTTTCAAGCGAGACATTGCATAATGGCGACTGGGTGCCTGTCAATGAATAACGTTCCTGATTTCCAGGGCTTAGAAAGTTTTAAAGGCGAGGTTTTCCACACAGGTAACTGGCCACATGAGGGTGTTGATTTTTCTGGCAAACGTGTCGGGATAATAGGCACAGGCTCATCAGCTATTCAGGCAATACCCATAATCGCCGAAGAGGCTGGCTCTCTGACAGTTTTTCAACGCACCGCCGGGTTTTCTGTTCCTGCCCAGAATGAAGCAATGGACAAAACCTACGAAGCGCAAATTAAATTTCGTTACCAGAAATTTCGTCAAGAAAATTTTAATCGTTTCGCTGCATTAAACAATAACCCAAATCCCATTTCCGCCCTTGGTATCAGCGATGAAGAACGAGAGGCTACTTTTGAGGGCCGGTGGCAAACGGGCGGGCTTTCTTTTCTGGCAAGTTTTAATGACCTTGCAACAAACATCGATGCCAATAGAACTGCGTCGGAATTTGTACATAAAAAAATCCACCAAATTATTGATGACCCGAAGATAGCCGACCTTCTCTGTCCGCCGACAATTCTTGGTTGCAAGCGACTCTGTGTTGATACGGGCTATTACAAAACCTTTAACAGAACTAACGTCAAACTGATTGACGTTAGTGCCAACCCCATCGAGAAAGTTACAACTCACGGCATTAAAACTAACGCAGAAGAATATGACCTGGACATTCTTATTCTCGCCACCGGCTTTGATGCCATGACAGGCGCACTATTAAGCATTGATATTCAGGGAGTCGATGGTTTAACGCTGCAAGAAAAATGGCAGGGTGGCCCAAAAAATTATCTTGGTTTGTCAGTAAGTGGCTTTCCGAATTTTTTTACTATAACCGGCCCTGGCAGCCCCTCAGTACTGGCAAATATGATCGTAGCAATCGAGCAACACGTAGACTGGATTGCTGATTGCTTAATTTATCTCAGGGAAAACTCTCTTAGCCGTATAGAAGCTCAGCAACACGATGAAGAACAATGGGTAGAGTTGGTAAATCAGATCGCGGGTCAAACATTGTACGCCGATGGGTGTAACTCATGGTATACGGGCGCCAACATCCCTGGAAAAAGCAGAGTTTTCATGCCCTACCTGGGTTTTCCTTCTTACGTAGAAAAGTGCAAATCAGTGGCCGCTAATAACTACACTGGTTTCAAATTGAATTAAGTTTAGCGTTTCTGGTACCGCTGATGGCAAGATTCGCAAGGAGGATATAGAGCATCGTTTCCCGCGCTAAATAATGCTTCTTCATCTTTTTGCGCCACAGCAACAATCACTAGTTTTGCGGCAGCAATCATCTGCTGATTATATACTTTCCAGTCACTCTCGGCGGCCATAGACGACTCATCAGCGCCGGCGCCACCCAGCACAAGAAGATTTCCAGCGGCTATCACTGTCAATGCCGCATTTTCAATTTCTTGCCACTGAGCATCTGACTCTAGCTGATAGGCTCCCCAAATTGTTGATGTCATAGGCGTGATTATCGCGTTCATCACTTCTTTAACTGTGAGAAGCGGCTCCTGTTGAATTTCACTCTGAGAATATGATGGCACTGTCATAGCTACCAAACCTATGCTCAGAAAAACTCGTGATCCGAATTTTAGTATTGCATTCATATTTCATCCCTTTACTTTTTTCAATTAGCTTATCGCACCGAACCCACCACGGCGATAGGTTTTTTGTATCACATTTTTACACTTTTTCCCTGAGCTGAATCAAGTCTATAGATATACAGGCATAAGAAAGCCGGCAATAAGGCCGGCTTTCCTATTATCAAGTGTACAAACTAGTAATTACTGCGAATCTTTTTCTTCTATTCTTGCCCCAGCCAATATTCCTGGTAGCGCGTAATTGCCCTCATGACAGGCATACTCGTAAATTTTATCTTCGACCGCATTCATTGGCAATTCGCCAACCCATGGGGTGGAATAAACCTTAGGATCGTCGACAGTGAACTGATAAAGCAAGGTGCTGTCAGAAGTTCGCGTGAATCGTTCGGTTACCTTTGCATCGGGGGACAGATAGAAAAAATGTCTTAGCGACCCACGCAGGCTTTGTTGAGTGTGGTAATTGGTAGTTTCGACTACCAATGTGTCACCTTCATAGTATCCAATCGAATCGCCTAGCCATTTTGGAATATCCGAATGCTCAGAGTCGCGTAAACGAATAATTCGCGCGTCATGATTCATTTCCGCAACAATCATTACATAGTTCGGCGTCTGCACAATCTGGCTGTGATTGTTATACAAAACCGGCAACATTGGCGGACCTCCAGATGAGCCAAAACCTACCAGACAGCGTTCTCCCAGGGGGCGAGCCTCCGGTCCATCATAAGGGCCTCGACCCTTGTTGCGATTTGCAAAAATGGCTCGCTGCGCGCCTTCAGCCCAGGGCAAGCGGCCATTCTGGGGCTGTACCAGAATAGACGTACGTATTTCGCCGTTTATAACGGCCATGCGTTCGCCGGGGTCCATCCAGAACGTGTTGTAACCACCAACGTCAGGCTCGCCACCAGCACCCCGTGAGGTTAAATCAGACAGATAGCTCTCGCCGGTTGTTCCAATTCTTTCCGCTTCTTCGGCGGTGATAGTCAATTGACCATTAAACTCGGCCCCGCGCTCCAACATGGTAACCGTAGCAATACTATAAGTACCTTGCAGATCTGGCACTCCGAAGCTGGTTTTAGGTGCGACGTAATCCTGAGCAAAGCTCATTTGACTAAGGCCAACCACAAGCAAAGAGCTAGTTAGTTTGGTCCATTTACTAAAAGAGTTCATTCTAATAAGTTCCTGTATAAAGCGAGGTAAACTGTTAACGCATGGGTTATCGGCATTGGCCTCTCACCCATCTCAGTTAAATGGTAGCACCTGCAAGGTTCATATCAAGCAAAGCGAGCACTTAATACGCTAAACGGACGTTATTGCCCTGCCAGTTACTTTACCCAATGCAATACTAAGGCCCGTGAACATCACTTTTAGGTGAAAATCTGTTTTAATCGGGGTACTGAACTTATCAACACTTGGCCGGCGCTTTTTCGTTATTCAGATTTCAACCACGCCGGCATTATAAATAGGAACTGGAGAATTAAGATGCAGTTAGCAACACGCATAAATCACATTATATTTAGACACATGGCGCTGATTGCCCTGTTCATTTTCAGTGTTGGTGCCAGCGCCGACATCTTGGATGAAGTAGAGCATGGCTATGCAGACAACAACGGAGTCAAAATTCATTACGCCACAGTTGGCGAAGGCCCACTGGTTATTATGGTGCACGGCTTTCCTGACTACTGGTACAGCTGGCGACATCAAATGGAAGGTTTGAAGGATAGTTTCAAAGTGGTTGCCATTGACCAAAGAGCCTACAATTTAAGCGATAAGCCCGAGGGTGAAGAAAACTATAGTATGCGTTATCTGATTTCCGATATCGCAGCCGTAATACATAGCCTGGGGGAAGAGAAAGCAACGATCGTTGGTCATGACTGGGGCGGAGTCGTATCCTGGCAATTTGCCTTTGCCTTGCCCCAAATGGTTGAGAATTTAGTTATTCTCAACTTGCCTCATCCCAACGGCATGGCGCGCGAGCTTGCCAACAATCAGGAACAGCAACAAAACAGCGGCTATGCCCGTGCGTTCATTGCCGGCAAGTCAACCGACCCGGATATTTTCTTCGGCGGCCCTATGAACCCACAGTCATTATCCGGCTGGGTCAGCGACCCGGCAGCTCGAGAGCATTATATTGAGGCATTCGGTAGATCCAGCTTTGATGGCATGCTCGCCTATTACAAGCAAAATTACCCACGTGGAGGCGACAGTAATGCACCGGCTCCTCCCGCTGCTCCGCAGCTCACAATGCCGGTATTAATATTCCACGGATTAAAAGATACGGCCTTGCATTCTGATGGATTGAATAATACCTGGGACTGGATCGACGCTGATACCACCATTGTAACTGCACCCAATGCCAGCCATTTTGTACAACAAGATGCGGCTGAACTGGTTACGTCCACTCTCAAGTGGTGGCTGCTTGCTCGACAATAAAAAGCAGAGAAATTAAAGACAGGTGTTCATAGAGATGAAGCTGACTAAAAAACAGGTGTTTAACAGCATGGGCGTGGCAGCCTTATTCGCAATGACTTCTGTAGCTGCGCAGGATTATGTACGCCCGTTTACAGAGTTCGGTGCCCCAGATTTACAAGGCACCTGGTCAGCCGCATCCATTACTAACTTAACCCGACCTAAGGGCATAGATAAACTGGTGGTCTCTGCCGATGAGGCTTTAGAGCTTGAGCGCTCCAATATATGGAACCGTGTCGGCGCCGAACAGGCCGGAGTACAGGAAACCGCATTACCGGACGAAGGTGCTCAAGCCGCCGCCTTTAATACTCGGGGTTATAACTATTTCTGGATCGACCCTGGCACGCGATTGGGGTTGGTAAGAGATGAAATCCGTACTTCCTGGATTACTAATCCTGAAAATGGCCGAATCCCCTATGTGGAAAATGGTCGACGCATGCAACGAAACCAGGAAGGAATTCCTCGAACTGGCAGCTTCGACGGGCCTGAAACCAGACCATTGGCCGAGCGCTGTTTGCTTAGTTTTTCTAATGCTGGCGGACCAGTTATGCAAAACGGTTTGTATAACAATACCTTTCAGATAGTACAAAACAAAGACTATGTGATGATTCTGGTAGAGATGGTACATGACGCCAGAATTATTCGTATCGATAAAGGACACCAGGATAATGGGATCAACCGCTGGCTGGGTGATTCTATAGGCTACTACGACGGCGAAACATTGGTGGTAGAAACCATCAACCCAAACCCCTTACAACGCGCTTACATCACCGCCAATGGCAAAGTCACTGAACGATTTACGCGCTGGTCAGAAGATCAGGTGTTGTATGAGTTTAGCGTTGAAGATCCATTGCTTTACACCCAGACATGGGGCGGCGAAATGAGTCTTAACCGCTCCGCCGAGCCGCTGTATGAATACGCATGCCACGAAGGCAATCATTCCTTTCCGGGTATTTTAGCTGGCGCTCGGCGACAGGAAATCGACGGACAAATCGTAGAGGACAACGTAGAAGTTGAACGTTAAACCTTTTTCTAATATTGCTTTCAATTTGAACATGAATATCAAATGAGCATATTACATCCTGTTATTAAGAAGTTTAGCGCCGAGAAGGAATACTATTTCGAGGAAGGCTGTCATATCGTTGAAGTGTCAAATAGCACTGACGACGATGAAGTTTCTATTGTGCAAGCCAGGGTAGAACCAGGTCAGCAAACAAAATGGCATCGTTTATTAAATACTACAGAACGCTATGTCATCGTGCAGGGGTCAGGAAGAGTAGAAATATCTGACAGGGAGCCAGTAAATATAAGCCCCGGAGATGTCGTTATTATTCCTGCTGGAGCAAGACAAAAAATCACTAACATTGGTGATAACGACCTGAAATTCCTGGCAATCTGCTCTCCCCCTTTCAAGAAAAGTAACTATTTACAGGAATAAGCTTTTAACTATTAAAATAGCCTGATATGTATTGACAAGAGTAATTTTTTCTGTAAACTGCCGCCAGCTTGAAACTAAGCACATATTTATTCGCCCCATTTCGAAGTCTTCTCAGTAACACCTCGTCCTGTAGTTTATAAGTACGCCAAATTTCTAGCACGACCCCTGCGAAGCAGGATTACTACATATTGAACTTTAGGAAATTAACATGTCTGAGAAAATTACTGGAACCGTGAAATGGTTTAACGAAAATAAAGGTTTTGGCTTTATCGAACGCGAAGGCGGACCTGATGTATTTGCACATTTCAGTGCAATTCAAAGCTCTGGTTACAAGACTCTGGCCGAAGGCCAGCGTGTAGAATTTATTGTAACTGATGGTCAAAAAGGACCACAGGCTGAAGAAATCGTAGCAATTTAATTGCAAGGTTTCGATTACTGAGCGGCATAAGCCAGTCAGTAATCGACCAGCTGTAAGACTAAGATAAAAAAGGGGCAAGTCCGAAAGGGCTTGCTCCTTTTTTTATTTCTAAGTATGTTAGTAAGCCTCTGTTTATTATTGATATTTTGTAACTTTTGGTAACTCCTTCAATTTTTTATAATAAAGATACAGCGACCAAGCAATGACTTTATTCGAATTCCTGATGGCAATTGCATCTGTTGTTATTGCCATTGCTCTTACCGAAATATTTGGCGGCTGGGGGCATCTGCTTCGCACTCATATACTTCCCAAGATTGACTGGTTGCATCTGTGCTGGACATTGGTAGTAGTGTTGTACGCGATTCAGTACTGGGTTGGAATCTGGCCTTATCTTAATGTTGAATTCAGGTACATTTATCAGGTGTGGTTTTTAATCTTTCCTACTCTTTTTATTGTGCTGGTCTCTTTTGCCATCACGCCCGATATAGACCCCGATGAAAATTTTAACCTGCGCGAATATTATCTATCACGGCGCGGGCCTATTTTTTTTGGACTGGCTGCATTTTTAGCGATGGCACAACTTGCCGACTTAATCATTCCTGGCGTCAGTTTTGAATATACAAACCCAAGTAGTTACCTTGGCGTCGGGTTAATTGTGATAGCCATCATTCCAGCGGTGAGCAAAAAAATCTGGATGCACACATCCGTTTTGATAGTTAATCTTTTGTTTGTGTTGAGCATCGGGTTTGGTTATTTGCCAAGCGGCCTGTCAACATAACTTAATTATTCGTTAGCGGTTATCAAGTTGCCTGAACAACCTTGCTGATGAAATCCGCCTCTCTATATCATCAATAACGTTGTTATACGCTGCTGTGCCAACACCGCCATAGATTCGTTTAAAAGTTTCTTCTGGCATGGATTCTGGTAGATCACGAAATTCTGCCATGAATACATCTTCGTCCGAGTTCAACGCGAGCATTTCCTGCATTGATTTTGCCTGCGCCTGACTGGCCGTGGCCAGCTCGGCAAATCGAACGCCAGTGCGGTCGGCTCCAATATCAGTAAAACTAAAGCCGCTCCCTCCCTGGGAATCTTCCATTTCCTTGAGCAGACCAATGGAGTCAGCCAATCCAGTGCCCGCACTTAATGCTAACCCCGCTGACACCAGAAAATGCTGAGCGAAATCGCCTCGCTCAGAAAGCACGAATTTGTGCCGTCCTGCTTGAGGAACGGCATCCTTAGACAACCCTAATACACGAGGCACACTCACCCCCATGATATGCATAGACATCGCGATGATAGCTGCACGGTTCTCTTCTACAGGATTTCCTCCTCGAACCTGGGCAAACAAAAACATCGGGCTTATCAAATTAGCCAAAGAAGTAACATTTCCCATTCGTGAGTCCTGGGTAATAGATGCCAGGTTAGTTGCGTGAGCAAGGAGCCTTTCCTGATCTTCAGGTGAAATCAGCAAATCTCTCCCACGATTGGAAAGCTGTTCAATTAAATCAGGCTGCCACTGGTAAACTATATTTAGCCTGTTATTGGCTATGCTGTAGCCATTAATCGCATCAAGTGCCGCCACATATTCTGGTACTCGCTGTAATTGCTCGTGAGCATATTGAAGCCCTGTATTGGCAAACCCCGCCGGCACATTAAGGCCCCCTATTTTCAACTCTTCGATAGTCAGTGAATCGCCCCATTGAGACATACTTAACTGTAAATTTATGTAGTCTCCCAGAGGGTTGTCAGGAAGCCTTGCTGAAATGGTTAAATTAGCGAGACCATTGCTTAAATTGACTCGGGCACCACCGCCCTCTAACTGATCAAGGGCGTAGTTCATCAACAACTCCAGATCCTTTTCCTCAACGGTAAAGGCGGTAACCTCTCCAGGGGCCAGGTTCCGTGGGTCTGTGTTGTCCATGAATACGCGAGCGCGGCCGATGTCTGTCGTGCTAAGTGACTGAGATCCAGCAACAATAGGATTGTCTTCTACCATCAGAAAAACGCTAACCACGGTCCCCACAAGCAACAGGACTACGATAAGAAAAAATAAGCGGCGTAGTAATTTCACATTCCATTCCTAAATAAGAAAACCTTAACGGCAAATACTAACCAATAACCCGGAAACAAGCCACGTGTAGCAAGAATTGAGTTGGATTCTGCTTACTGGCAGGCAATAAAAAAGGCAGCCACTGGCTGCCTTTTTTATAGTGCTTATCTGGTAATCGCGAGAGTTACGCCTGCTTGCGACGACGTCTTAATGATAACCCTAGTAATCCAGTGCCTAGTATCAGCAGCATAGTTGGCTCTGGAACAGGGCTACCAGTTCCATAAAGATCAATACCAAGAGCAATACCACCGCCACTTATATGATTTGTACGATCAATATTAGAGCCACCATTTTCATTCAGCCAGTTATTACCCCAAAGGTAAATTTCGCTATTGCTAGCTGAATTAACGTCACCCGTGAAGTTTAGATCGGCAAAGTAGAATGTGCCTGAGTCTGCTGCAGTTGAGGAGCCGTTCAGGAATAAGTCGTAATCAAGTGACAAAAGTAAATCTACGCCACCGGCAAATATGCCAGTACCAGTATTGCTGCCGCCGGTAATAACAAGCTCCCAATTGCCTGAGCCCTGACCAAAGTCAGTATCACCTGCGTCAGTAGAGATACTTCCAAAAGCCGCACCGGTTGACCAGTCGATAGTAATTTCGCCACTGATGCTTGCCTTGTTACCGTTCTTCCAATAACCACCGCTTGCCGAGCCAGTGCCTGCATGCAACCAGCTAGCAGAAAAACCACCGCTGTTACCGTCTTTAATGTCATAAACGATAGGGCTTGCAAATACCGCTGTAGGTACTAGTAGCGCAAGTATAAAAGTTGACTTGGTGATTGCCTTACTGAAAAAATTCATTGTTATGAGTCTCATAAGTAATTGAATAAGAATCTAGCAGCTAATATAGATACAGCAATATCTGTGCCAGCAACAAATTATATAATATATTCAATGCGTTACAAACTTCGTGGGCCGAACAATGCACGCGAATTGTAAAATAATCTGACACAATAAGGCTTCTCTTTACACCTCAGCGCTCCTTAGATATACACCTAGAGGTGTCGCATTAAGGTTTATATTGACATTATTTCGAATAATGAGTAACTTTATTGTCATTATTCTTTTTCTAATTATATTATTGCATATTGCGACAAGTGGTTACTAATGGATCTTCCATCTCTTATATACAAGAATCAATATAGTAAAACAGGTGAATGGCTGCCGTGGAGTACCCAATCCGTCCACAACGCGCTAAACCCTGATAATGCCAATACTGCCACTCGAACTACCGAGCGAGCCATTGAGTCTTCGGGCCTTATTCCAAATTCAGTTAAGCTTGAAGATATTACAGATGAAAATCAGCGAGCACCCAAACTTAAGGTTTTAAAATCGCTTGAATCTGAAGCCAAGCGTAAACGTTACGTTTCGATGATATTGCAAGAGTATATCAACGGTAGCAACCTACGCGTTTTATTTGTAAACGATGGTCGAGGAGGACGGCGTTGGGTCTATTTAGAGTCTGATGATGATGAGCAGGAGCTTCTTAATGCGTTAAATGTTTTATCAGCAAACAAGAATATCCTGCTTTGGCCCCACGGGCCTGTAACTTCCAAACTTAGAGCTTTGCTAGGTCGTAGTGGCAACCCAGAAATCGAATTAGCTTCTGGCAAAACCTTGCGACTGGCTTTACCTGCCTATCAAGATGCTAATGATAAGTTTGACTGGGATGCCACACCCGCCTCCTCAATCTCTAAGCATCAACTTAGTAATCTTGATCGACTTGAAGCCAACAGTATCCACATATTGCGCGAGGTTGTTGCTCAGGCTGAAAACCCAGCCATGTTATTCTCGCTGGGTAAAGATTCTTGCGTCATGCTGCACCTGGCCATGAAAGCGTTTTACCCCAGCCCGCCTCCCTTCCCACTTATGCATGTAGATACTCGCTGGAAGTTTCAGGCAATGTACCGTTTTCGTGACGAAATAGTGCGCACCAGCGGAATGGACATGATCATTCACACTAATCCTGAAGCCATTAGTAAGAATATTAACCCTTTCGACCATGGCAGCGAACTGCATACGCACGTTACCAAAACAGAAGGCTTGATTCAGGCCTTGGACAAGTACCAGATTGATGTCGCACTTGGTGGAGCTCGCCGCGACGAGGAAAAGAGCCGGGCAAAAGAACGTGTATTTTCAATTCGTACTTCGACACACCGCTGGGATCCAAAAAAACAAAGACCCGAATTATGGAACCTCTACAACGGCTATAAAGAGAAGAAAGAGAGTATTCGTGCCTTTCCACTTTCTGACTGGACTGAATTGGACATTTGGCAATACATCTACAAAGAAAAGATTCCTATCATTCCCCTTTATTTCGCCAGCTATCGCCCGGTGGTTGAGAGAGATGGAATTCTTATGTTGGTGGATGATGATCGACTTGAATTATTCGAGGGAGAACAGGTACAGATAAAGAAAGTTCGTTTTAGAACTTTAGGTTGTTATCCCCTCACTGGAGCGCTTGAATCCGATGCAGATGACCTACCTTCTATTATTCTGGAATTACTGCAAAGCAATAATAGTGAACGTGAAGGCAGAGTGATAGATAAGGACTCGTCAGCCTCCATGGAGAAGAAGAAGCAGGAGGGGTACTTCTAATGTCGCAAATGACAAATGAACAAAGCGCAACCAAAGAAGTCGAAGCTTATATTGAAGCCCAGGCCGAGCTTGATTTGCTAAGATTCATCACCTGCGGGAGCGTGGATGACGGCAAGAGCACGCTGATTGGTCGAATGTTGTATGAGGCACATTCAATTTTTGAAGACCAGATTGCAGCGCTAGAGAGCGATTCAAAAAAGCAGGGAACTCAGGGTAATGAAATTGATTTTGCTCTTTTAGTTGACGGCCTTGCCGCCGAGCGTGAACAGGGCATAACCATCGATGTAGCTTATCGTTACTTTAATACCGATCGTAGAAAATTCATTGTCGCCGACACTCCCGGCCACGAGCAATTTACCAGAAATATGGTTACCGGCGCATCTACTGCCGATGTGGCTATTATCTTGATTGACGCAAGCCAGGGTGTACTCACACAAACCAGGCGACATTCTTTTATTACCTCATTACTGGGCATAAAGCATATTGTTCTTGCTGTTAATAAAATGGATTTGGTAGATTTTGACGAGGAGACATTCAATAGTATCGTCGAAACATACGCTGAATTTGCCAAGAATCTTCAGTTTGAAAGCATTACCCCTATTCCTCTGTCTGCTCTACTTGGTGACAATATTGTAGAACGCTCAAGGCAAACAGCCTGGTATAGCGGGCCTACACTGCTCGGCTATCTTGAGACTGTCGAGGTGTGGCAATCAAAAGATGAAGATCCTTTTCGTTATTCTGTGCAATGGGTAAACCGACCAAACGCCAACTATCGCGGATACTCAGGCAACGTCGTATCAGGCCAGGTACATATAAATGACGAAGTTCGAATTTTACCTTCGGGCGAACTTGCAAATATCAAAGGTATCCAGCTGTATAAAACTCAACTGGACGAAGCGGTTAACGGTCAATCTGTCACCATTACCCTCGACAGAGAAATAGATATTTCTCGAGGTGACATCATAGTTGCAGCAGATTCCCCTTGTGAAGTTTCCGATCAATTCGAGGTTTCACTGGTGTGGATGGACTCTGAACAAGGGTTTGTAGGGCGTTCTTATTGGCTCTTGATCGGGGCTATGCGAGTTAATGCCACGATTACTGACATTAAGTACAAATACAACATTAATACCTTCGAGAAATTGCAATCGCGCTCCATGAGCCTCAATGACATTGGCGAAGCCACACTTAGTCTTGATCGGCCTATTCCATTCGAAGCTTACAATTCTTGTAAACCATTAGGCGCTTTTGTCCTGGTTGATCGTTACACATTTGCCACCGTTGGCGCAGGGATGATTAATTTCTCACTTCGGCGTGCACAAAATGTACACACGCAAGCATTAACAGTTAATAAGCAATCCAGAAGCCGATTGAATGGCCATCCGGCAAAGGTATTATGGTGTACAGGACTAAGTGGATCCGGCAAATCTACTATCGCCAACGCGCTTGAACAGGCGTTACACAAACAAGGTATGCGAACCTACATTCTTGATGGGGATAACGTTAGGCAGGGTTTGAATAAGGATCTTGGCTTCACTGATGCTGACAGAATCGAAAACATCAGACGAGTGGCTGAAGTTGCCAAACTAATGGTAGATGCCGGATTAGTGGTAATAACAGCGTTCATTTCGCCATTTCGTTCAGAGCGAGATATGGCCAGATCTATGTTTGAAGAAGGCGAGTTTATAGAGATTTATATGGACGTTCCGCTGGAAGTAGCTGAAGACCGAGACCCTAAAGGGTTATATCGAAAAGCCCGAAAGGGAGAATTGCCAAATTTCACGGGCATTGATAGCGCTTACGAAAAGCCTGAATCAGCAGAAATTGTAGTCGCAACTGCCGAACATTCCATTGACCAATGTGTCGATAAAATATTATCCGCAATCCAAGAGAAAATCACATGAGTAACAGTAGAGCGCCAGACTCACGGCTACGGAGTTTACTCAAAGCGTTTTCGTGGCGAGTTCTCGCCACATTTACTACCGGCGTGATTGCCTATTATATTACAGGTGAACTTGGAGCTGCCTTAATGATTGGCGGTATCGAGTTTTTCCTTAAATTCTTTATTTATTATGTCCACGAGCGAGCATGGCAACACATACAGGTTGGAAAAGCACCACAATAGCCGTTCAGCGCTCTTTGCTTCCTCCCTTCCCTCTCCCTTTAGCTGTCACAAGTTGAAACCCGTCAAAAATTGACTAAATTATGTACTTCGGGTAACAAATTCCTACAGATTTCGTGATGAAAAAGACCTACAGTTCAACTGAGATAGTAGATCAGCTCACTGATCACGAACCAAATCACGGTTACACATTACTGATTAAATTATTAATAAAAGTGAAATATTGTGTTGTTCCAGGTTAAGGAATATTCAATTTATGTCGTAAGGTAAATACAGTATTTACCTCTCGAACAGTGCACTTTAGCAAAAGAGAGTTTTGGAAATCACTCAGAGGAGCTGGGTCATATGTTCAAATTTCTACGGAATTTAATATCACTAATAAACAGCTCTTTCAATTCAAGCAGGCTAGACGAGCTAATCGATATCATTATTGAGCTACGTGACTCAGGTAATGAGGTGTCGGTTCAAATTGATGGAGATAGCGCTACTTACACCTGCACCGTCGATGGGTTCAATGCAAAGCACCACGTACTCGTAATTAGTAATATGCGCCCAAGCATGCAAATGAATTCTCTACAAAAAGGTAAGGGAATGAGAGTTAGGGCTGGAAAACACGGTAAAATCATTAATTTCGAATGCAGCTATCTTGAGCCTTTAATAGAAAATCAAAATACAGCTCTGCAATTGAAGATGGAGCGACAAAGTAAAGTTGCTAGTTGTGCAACAACTTTCAACTTCATACCAGCAGGGATTCACAACGAAAATTCAACTTTAAACAAGCAAGCGACTGAAAGATTACACTAACAATGCCAACTTACTTAGACAATAAATTACCAACCTTCTTCTTAAGAAGTGATAGGCGATTGCCTAAGTAAGTTTCGTCAAGAATATGTAGCATCTGCCTTCGACCCGTGTTTCGTTTAATCTTCAACAATGCTCTAACCAAAACCATATCTCCTACGTGCCTGGCTTCAGCTAGATTTTCTTCCATAAATGCACCGTCGTGATTGTCGTACAATTTCAGTTTAGAAATTTTTTCACGAACTAATTGATCAGTGCATTCGGGAAAGGTTGGTGCATTCAATTTCAAAATTCGCAAGCTGGCCATTGTCCGTAAACATTTTTCACACTCACCACAGTTATAGCCTTTGTCATGCCAGCAGACACGCAGAATGTTTAAGGCATCCTCATCTTTTGCAATGAACCTAATCTTGTCGATTCGTGTTGCTTCCGCTCCATCGTGCTTAATTTCTGTATGCTCATTGCGCCAAAGGTGATCAGAAACAAAACTTGAACCATGAGGGTACAAGTCAGCGTAACTCAGGCTAGAAGCAATAAAACATTTTTTGAATCCGCCGGCAAGGGCGATACTACTCAAACCCCCACCAAAACAAAGAATCCAGGTAAGACCAAACTCATGCCCAAAAAACCTGACATTGGTTTCTACCGGGAATAGATTTTTATCTTTCCGCTTCAAAAATCCAACATTTTTTTCGAATGCCACTTGATACATCTCTTCATTCGACAGTTGTATATCAATCCCTTTTGAAAACAATAAATAGTCGATTTCCTCTCTATGCTTCAAAAAAGTGTGGGTTCCATCTACACCGCCAGAAAAAAAGGAAACTGTCGCATCGTTCGTCGACTGAGGAGGTATGCATATTCCTCCAGTCACTTTTATTCGGCGAAGTACCTTGCCAAACCCATGCCCCCACATTATAAAAATATCTTGTAGCTGTTCTATATTCTTAAGTAATAGTGGTGATACAGGAATTTCATCATCCAAAACAATATCTTCACCACAAAACATTGCAGGGATTAAGCTAGCGGCAATAAAGGCATCAGCGCGCATTTCAGGCAAAATATGCTTCGGGAAGCGATACCAAAGTTCGAAGTCGCCACACAAACCCCGAATTTCATTTTGAGCACCTTTTTCACTTACAGAGATATTTGTAATTTTCATTTGAGTTTAAAGTTCCAATATTTGGATTTTGCAAATAAGCGCCCAGCAACTGCCACAAGCTACATCATTAATTTTACACTCTAGAAGCGGTTATGCATTATTTGTGTCAAGAATTTTTACAAAATTCATACATGCCTGTAAATGAAGAATTTTAACCCCATGATTTTAAAGGACAATTATTAATGGTACGAACATTGCTGCTTTTATTATAAATAATCGACTGCTGTAGTAAAACAGCAGCGAATCGAAGGGGAAAAGCTCATGAATAGCAAATTTCACACCATTAAACTCGCCACTGTAGCGCTGTCGCTATTATTGTCGGTATCAACAGCCCAAGCTACTCTGATAGACGGAGCCGTTACCGGAGGTACTGCTTTATCTAATGGCGGCATTTATCAAAAACTAGGTGTGCCATTGGGCAACCCGTTTGGACCTGTGAACAGCGTTGGAGCTAATACGTTTGAGTCACCTAATCTTTTTGGCTTCGACGAAAGCCAGAACACTACTACCACTGGAGTCTTAAGCTATGACTACGGCGTAGGGGGCGCGACTGGAAGTACTACCAACGCTGGCAGCATTGCGGCTAATACGACCGTAGCGAGTCATTACGTATTTTTTGATCCGATCAATGCTTCTATACAGGGGTGGATAGAATTTGACTCAAAGATCCTGGGGGTAATTACATCGACTGCGACGTTGGCGGCGAGTGATTATTTGGCCAACACCGGAGTCAACTACTTGAACCCTACCCTGCGCGGATTGGAAGGTAATGATAAAATTATTACAGTTACCAACAACAAAGTGTTTATAGATTTTGTTGCCTCTTCGCCTGGAGACTATATTCGTATATTAACTGAGTTCTCACCTGCCGCTGCTCCCGAACCAGGTATGTTGTTATTGCTATCAATAAGTCTATTAGGCCTGGGATTGTCACGCAGAAGGCTCTCCTAAACAGCCTTAAGTCCACTGCTTAGAATTAATGCACTCCTAAAAAGTCGCCTGCTGACTCTTCTGAGTTGGCAGGCAATACACCTGTTTTCGCGCTGTCGCATCCCCTCTTCTTCCTGGGGCTCTCCAATCCTAACATTTACCTAATACACCCCGATTACAGTTCCTTGAACGATAGGCAAGGCTAATTTCACTCAGCTGATTTATTCTAGCCAGATACAAATCATGCGATAGAGGGGTAGGAAGAAAGGGAGTAGTTAAATTTAGACCCATAAACAAAAACAGCCGGCGCTCTTCGCGCCAGCTGTTCATATACTCTATATATAACGAATGAAGTCTAAATGTTACGAACTAGCAACTTCTTGCGACGTGTAGACTGCATATATTGAGCAAATCCAATTGCCAACAATCCCATACCAAACAGGTTTGTAGTACCAGGTTCAGGAACACTGCTACAACTACTTTCAGCTATACCAAAGTTTCCTATGCCCCACTCAAAAGTAGGATCAACAACAATTTTAGTAATAACCGCACAACTTACGCTAGGCTGACTAACATACACACCATAAGAGGGTGTGGACGAAGGTCCAATTCCGCCAGTCCATCCTGTCTTTAATGTGTTACCCGAGCCATCGTCATAATAGGCTTCTATCCAGGCCATAGCATTTTGATTGGCACCTATATTGAAGGTAAATCCGGTCACATTGAGATTGGAAAAGCTAATTTCGATACCATGAGTAGTAGTGGTATACGCTACACCCGGAGCATTCCACCAGGTGGGATTCGGGTCGTAGGTTGTAAGCGGGTTTCCAGCGTAGTCTTCGAGCAAAATTTGACCGCCACCGAAGGCTATCGAACCAATTGGGTTGCCAATGGGGTCAGTAACTGGAGTTGTATTCAATGGGCTAGGGGAAGCCTCGATATACACCACGCCATCATTGGCAAGTATGGTCCCTGCCACTGCGCTAATTGAGAAAACGCTTGTTGCCAGCAATACACAAATCGACGCTAAGCTATTGGTTGACGTTCTCATTTAATTTTCCACCTCTATGTAATTCAGCTGTTTAAGACAACAGTCATTACCAACGTACCTGCAATGATTGTGCCAATTATAATATTCTATTAAATCAGTTAGTTAGAATTTTCCAGAATTCAACATGTAAACTTATTTGACAGAAATTACGCTTCCAGTCTATGAATGTAATAATTACTGACGTAGCAAAGTGCTCTGGATATTCTTAGAGATAATACAGCTTCAAATATATTAAAACCGTGATCAGGTCACAGTTTTAATATGCCACATTGATACAGGACGTACTTTTTAGAGCCGGGAGTTACTATTATCGAGTCGGTTTGGCGGGGCCACTAGCTCAGGCGTCTGTTGAAGTAACTAGCTCTAGAACCTGAGAAAGCTCTGCTGTTAAAGAGCGCCTTTCAAAACAATTCGGGTTAAAACCACTCACCTTTGTCTGCCCTTCTTGTAAAAAGCGCTGAATATCTAAAGCTAAAAGCTGAGTAATTTCTTCCACAGCACTCGGCTGGATGCAAAAAGCGCGCGGATAGTCTTTAACTAGCTCCCAAACCTCCCCTTCGGGGGCAACTACAAATATAGAATTCAAGCTAGCCATATATTCGAATATCTTAGCCGGTATCACACGCCTTGCCATATTAAGGTCACTTAATAGCAGAAGCTGTCCATCTGCCTCTCTCATAAGATCTAACGCTTTACCGTGCTCAAGATAATCATGAACGACCACTGAAATTTTGGACATGCCAAGCTTACTTAACAATTGCTCCTGTTCTGCCGTTCTTCTCCCAGCTACTACTAACTCAAAGTTGTCGACAAGCTCTGGGAAATCTTCCTCCAGCTTTAACAAAGCCGCGACCACAGGCTCTATTGAGGTCAAATTCCATAATGTACCCACATAAGCTAATACGTATTTTTTGCGCCGACTGGCGGCTCTGGATTCGTCCTCTGTAAAATCTTCCGCATCAAAGCCATTGTAGATACATCGAACCTCTGGTTTGGCTACGGTTTGCTTAGTTTTTTCCTGTAAGGCGTGAACACTCATTTTGCTCGTCGCCACTATGGCACTGGCACGTTCAATTGCATAACGCTGCATGCGTTTTTGAATAGCCAGGGAAATATTTCCAGTTTTTTTATTTTCCCATACGGAATTACTAATATCCCACTCATCACGATAATCAAGCACAAGAGGTATGTTAAATTTTTTCGCCAGATACGCACCTAATATCAAAGAAGAAAATGGGGGAGCCGTAGCTACTATCACATCAAATTTTTCGTTATTGAGTATTTTTTTAGCTTCTCTTGCCGCGGCAGGCAACCATAGAATTTGCGGATCTGGTTGCAATAAAACATTCGCTATTCGGCGCAACACACCCTTAATGGCCGACGAAAAGCTGAACCTGTCATTTGAATTTTCTGCAGAAGCCGAAACTGCTTGCTTGGTCTTATAGCTCGGTTCCAGAGTTTTTGCTTTATAAATTTTTACTGTGTCGGGGATTTCCTGCAGCAGGGACTCATCAAATAATGGAACGGAGGGGTTTTTAACAGTTAATATTGTAGGCGCCCATCCACAGCCTGGAAGATATTTCACAAATTTTGCGGCCCGCTGAACACCCGCTCCGCCAACCGGAGGAAAGTAATGTGCTATAAATAATACAGATTTAGTCATAAATATCGTTCGAAGCGAGCGCCATTGTTAAAGTGATTAATAATTCACAGCTTGATTTAGAACAGCTGCTTTAATTTTTTCTTGAGCAATGACAACATTGCGTGGATTTTACATTGGGCAAAGGCTAATTTACCCGGCAAGTCAGAATTAAATAGTTTGATTGTATAAAAGATGCCAGTTGCATTACCAAACTTCGCTTTGTAACTGTTCTTCAAACTGCCTTTCATAAAATCATATTCTAAATCGCTACCACTAAGCTCAGACAAACATAGATTATGCAATAAATAGCCAGGAGAAAACCTTTTGTAGTTGTGTTTCACCGAGCCTGCCTGATAAAAATATAGAACTTTTTTATAACGATAGTAGTGATTGATAGCAATTACTTCATTGTCATGTAATAAATACGAAAATAATTGCTGAATATTTGGGTATTGCCTATTCATGTAGGCATGAAAATCATTGAATACATTGGATACGAAAGCGCCGCTCTTACCTCTTGATTGCCAGTCCTTAGTATGTAAATTACGTAGCACCATCCAGTTTTCGCTATAATCATCATTTGTAACTGTCTTGAACATTAACTCATTCGTTTTATGAAAACGATTCAGAATCTCCCTACTCTTTTTCTTCTGATTCTTACTGAAGCCTTGCTGTAATTGACTGTAGTCCTTATTCAGTCCTAGTCTATACTGCTTCCCGGTGGCGGCCACAATGGACAGGCTCATTTCTTCTGCAATTTTAAAGACATGGCTACTATTCAAGCAATTCACAAATTCCATTGATGAACATGGGATAGACGAGAGACAGTTAGCAATGTAAGTATAGATTTCTTCTCTTGCAAAAGAAGCTGTACTAACAAGAAAATCAAGATACTCAGAAGCAACTTCACAACATTCAGGTTCGCCCGAGCCAAGTAACAAGCATTTGCGTTTTTCCATATCCAAATACAAAGGCAGAATAGCAACGACTTTAGAATTACTCTCAATAACTGTGATGTGTAATCTGAATTCAGGTGTCCAATAGCTATGAATCCAACTTTCCACCCATTCAAATGCATTGCAAAGCGATGCATTATCGTCAGCTGCCGACAATATATCCCAGTCATGTTTCAAATCGAGAAACTGGTCTCGCTCAGCAATGGTTTTGGCTGTAAACATAGATATACCTAGCTGGACTACCGCCAATTCTTTTTCAACATCAAAACGTATAAAACTAATTTAATGCCAAAAATCCATAGATTATCGCTGTGCTATTTCTGATATAGTGACTCTATATTTTCCCGAAGGCGTCAGCGGTATTTCGTCAACAAATTGAAAATCAATTTCCATTTCGTCTCCAAGTACTTTCTTTATTTCAGCAGAGCAGAACTCTAGTTGCTGTGCTTTAATATTTTGTTTTTGAACTAATTTAATAACCAGATTATTGCTAGTTTTCTGTATAACTTGAAATTTTTGGATTTCATCAATTTCTTTTAAAAGATGAGGGAAAAAACCTCCTGATACTACCTTGCCATCACACGCCACTATTTCGTCCATCTTACGCCCATCGATATCTTTGATTAAAGGTAGCCCACGCCCACAGGAACATGCCTCGGCGCTTTGCACCGCTATATCGCCATTTTTATATCGAATGAAGGGCATTCCATAGTTGTGTAAGTCGGTAATTACTACTTCACCGCTTTCACCAGGTGCAGCAGGTTTGCCGTCCTTAAGAATTTCCACAAATAAATTATCCATAGTTACGTGGAGGCCTTCATGCTTTTCACATTCTGCTGCTATTAACATCACTTCTCGACAACCATAGGTATTGAACACCTTAGTTTGAAATACTTTTTCCATAAGCTCGCGCTGATAATCATACAGTTTCTCTGCACCTGTAATTATTGACGGTACCGAAGCACACTGAAGATCATTGTCATCTATATACTTCGCCAGGTTATATATAGCCGTAGTGAATGAGACTATTCCGGTAGGTCTTTTCGCATTAATAAACTCCAGACAGCGCTGCATTTCCTTGTCGTCAAAATTAAAGCAGTTGAACATAGTGCGATTAAATAAACGATGATAGAGAGCATTTTTAGCGCGTGACACGAAAGAAGGATTGCCAACATCAACACCCCAAATATAAAGAGTATGTTGCCCAGCCTCACAATTTGCCCATTGATAACCTCGCTGGGCTGCCGCCGTTCGCCACTCATAGCTATTCCTGTCAAGCGCAAACTGAACAGGAACACCAGTAGAACCCCCTGTGGTCTTTAGTGAAACTTTGTCTTTGTAATTCCGCGCCACCATCTCCTGATTGTGGTTTACCATTTCCTCGCGCGAACAAATTGGAAACTTAAGAAAATCGCTGTGTGATTTAATGTCATCGGGGTGAATGTTTAGTGTCTGAAACAGCCCTCGATAATAGGGCGACTGCTCATAAGCATGATTTAACAGTTTTTTTAATTCACCCCACTGTAGTGCCTGCAGCTCATCAAGAGACATCCATTGATTCTGGTTCAATTTTTTAAGGTAGTGGAGTGTTTTTCTACGCCTTATTCCAGATTCATAGACCGGGTATAGAATATTTTTAAATAATGCCTTATATATCATGTTGTTAGTACTTTTCCACCGGTTAACCTGTATTCCTATTTCGCCATTATCTCTATGACAAACTAATATATTGTCAACTGCAATGCGGAAAATACCTGAATACGCTTTAGAAAGGAAATGTATGCCTAATCTTTAGCTCCAATATTATGTGCAATATCACCAGTTTAGCTGCGTTTACATTGGCGAAAGTCTCGATATTGTCAGTTTTTTTTACACCTTAGTTTCATGGAAAATTCAAGACTAACCTGCTGTTTTAATTGATATTATTACCTAATATTCAATGGCAGCGCCTTATTCATACGTAGCAAGCGTTTAATTGTGTCGGTAAACTTTACAAAACCCAGTAAAACCTTATCGCGAACCACAGGTAACACGTTGTTATTAATAGTATTTTTATATATGGCACAAAGTTTGCTTTATAGTTACTAGCGCTATTGCTCTTAACAAGCTTTAGCCAATCTATTTATCGAATGACCGGAGTGACTAAATGAAACTTAATAAACTAATCCTTGGATTGGCGTTTGGCACATTTGCCATGGCAGCCAATGCAGGAACAGTAGTTAGCGGTTCAGGCCTACAGAACGGCCTTGACTCGATTACCAATGGTGGCAGCTTCCTTGATGTTAACGCTGACCAACATCTACCAGACGAAATTTGGAGCCTGGATGGCAGCTTCTTAGGCGCTAACCGCCTGCTTTTTGAATTAGCTGGTTTCGCTACTACTAATACCTTCGGTATTTATGATCTTGGCAATACTTCTAATCGCCTGGAGCTATTTGATGGCAGTGCGTCAGCTGGTAGCGCTATCGTCTTAGCAAGAACAGGCCTAACATCTTTTAATATATTTGGTGCTTCTTCGGCAACTGAAGTTACTTTCAATTCTGTAAACTTTGGTTTCTATATTGATTCCAGCGCAGGAGCTGGAGGTGGAGTATTCTTCTCTCGCTCATCTGACAATGCAGGCGTTGGTGATGCTGCACATAACAATACAACCGATCATATGATCGCGTTCGCTGGAGATGGCTCACTGGCTTTGGCCCCGCTACCTTATTGCCCACTTTGCTTCGGTAGTTTTGGTGCAGGCGAATATATTCTTGCTTTTGAAGACACAGCATTCCCTGGCTCAGACTATGATTACTCAGACATGGTAGTTCTTGTTGAGTCAATTGCTCCAGTTCCAGAGCCTGGCATATTGGTTCTTTTAGGTATGGGTCTGTTAGGATTTGGTGTGCGCCGCCGCAAACTCAAGCTAACTGCTTAAGACTGAATGGTTGCAGCAGTATGCTAGAAGATAAATAGATAGACTAGATAATAGTCGTAAAAAAGCCGCGAAGTTCGCGGCTTTTTTTTGCTTTTTATTTGAGTCCAACAACTATCTGAAAATCTAATAATACATGTGCGATGTCTAGCTGCTGGTTCAGCTATAACTCGCCAGAAATCTTCATCTCCCAGGCTAGGGAGGTTTTAACTATTGCATCCAGATCATCAAACTTCGGCTGCCAGGAAAGACTTCGATGAATAGCATCCGCATTTGAAATTAAAATAGGAGGATCTCCAGCGCGGCGCGGTGACTCGATAACATTGAGTTTGCAATCATGACACCTCTCAACGGCGTCTATAACTTCTCGAACGCTATATCCATGACCATAACCACAATTTAGCGTAGTTGACTCACCTCCGGCTCGTAAATAATCCAATGCAGCAAGATGAGCAGAAGCCAGATCATCTACGTGGATATAATCCCTTATACCCGTACCATCAGGGGTCGGATAGTCAGTTCCAAATACATAAAGCTTTTCTCTTTTTCCAACAGCAGCTTCACAGGCTACCTTGATTAGTAAAGTAGCATTTTTCGTGCGCTGACCAATCTGACCATCAGGATCACTGCCGGCCACGTTGAAGTAGCGCAAAATGACTGAATTCATTTCGGTAGCAGCACACAAATCACCTATCATCCACTCACTCATCAATTTGGATTTACCATAGGGATTAATAGGCGCTTTTTCCGAATCTTCGGTGGCCACACCTGTCTTTAGTTCACCGTAAACGGCGGCGGTAGATGAAAAAATAAAATTGCTTACACCTGCCTGCTCGCAGCAGTCAAGTAAGCTCTGTGTAGAGCTAGTATTGTTTTTATAATACTTCAGGGGATTCGTAACAGACTCGGGCACTATGGTGTGAGCGGCGAAATGGATTACTGTATCTATATTTTTTTCAGCGAGTATTCTGGAAACCAGAGCTTGATCTCCTGTTTCGCCGACTATTAACTCGCCATAAAGTACAGAGTCAGCAAAACCAGTGCTTAAATTATCAAGTACGACAATAGATTCATTTCGCAAACCTAACTGTTTAACAACATGGCTACCAATATAGCCTGCACCACCGGTGACTAGAATTGACTTTTGCAATGTTTTTCCCTGCTTAGCAACCACTGAATCGGGCAGATACTATGAGTCTTCTACCTGAATCTATAAGCAATTAACATCAGCTTGATCCGAAAACAGATATTTTACATCAAAGATAATGCTCTTAGCTTTACAGTAAGACCTAACTGCCTCAATACCAGACTCTCTAAAGCAGTCATGTGCAACTGTAATTATGACAGCATCATAAGCTTGCGCTTCTGGTTTATCTATCAGACTAATACCATATTCCTTCATTGCTTCTTCACTGTTGACCCAGGGGTCGTAAACATCTACAGACGTATGGTAATCGCTTAATCCTTCAACGACATCTACGACACGAGTGTTTCGAAGGTCAGGGCAATTCTCCTTGAAACTTAGTCCCATAACTAAAATCCTGGAGTCCACAACGTGAATTCGCTTTTGTGTTAGTAGCCTCACAATTCGATCTACGATATAGGTGCCCATTCCATCGTTTATACGCCTGCCTGCTAAAATGACTTCAGGGTGATAGCCTATTTCCTGCGCCTTGTGAGTCAAATAATACGGATCTACACTGATGCAATGCCCACCAACAAGCCCGGGTCTAAATGGTTGGAAATTCCACTTACTACCCGCTGCTTGCAATACTTCTTCGGTGTTAATTCCCAGCTTTTCGAAAATAATGCAGAGCTCGTTGATAAGGGCTATATTTAAATCTCGTTGTGTATTTTCAATAACCTTTGCTGCCTCCGCCACTTTAATCGTACTGACATTGTGCGTACCGGCTGTAATTATGGTTTTATAGAGTTCATCAACAAACTTTGTAACTTCAGGTGTAGAACCAGCAGTCACTTTAACTATAGAGTGAATCCGGTGAACTTTATCACCAGGGTTAATTCTCTCTGGACTGTAGCCCGCAAAGAAATCTTCGTTGAATTTCAAACCCGATTCAGCTTCAAGTATTGGCACACACACTTCTTCTGTCGCACCGGGATACACCGTAGATTCGTAAATCACAATATCGCCTTTAGACAAGTATTGCCCAACTGTTTTACTAGCGCTTTCCAAAGGATGAAGGTTAGGTCTATTCTGCTTATCAATAGGAGTTGGAACGGTAACAATATAAATATTTGATGCACGCAAATCTTCGGGATCCGATGTATAGGACACCTCACTTGCACCTAGCTCTTCCTTGGACATCTCGTTGGTTGTGTCAATACACTGGCCGAGTTCATCAATGCGCTTAGTTTGAATATCAAATCCCTGACATGGAAATTTCTTTCCAAATTCAATTAATAAAGGTAAGCCCACATAGCCAAGGCCAATCACGGCAATTCTGCAATCTTTCAATTCCAAACTCTTAATCCTCAATGTTGTTGTCAATTTGAGTACTGATAAAGTTTACATAAGTAAAAAAATTTTAGGCAATAAACTAATCTTTATTAACTCGGATTCAACTACTTGTTGAAATGCTATCGCACACCCTTGCCGAAAATTACTACTTCGAGTGTTTGTAACAATATAAAAAAATCCATCACTGGATTCGCATTTTTAATATAGTACAAGTCATACTGAAGTTTTTCGTAGGCGTCTTGCTCTGTCGCGCCGTATGGATATTTTAACTGTGCCCAGCCTGCCAAACCAGGTTTCACCGAGTGGCGCTGCGAATACATGCTTATTGTTTTACTTAACTTGTTTACAAATTCAGGGCGTTCGGGGCGTGGTCCCACCAACCGCATATCACCTTTTAGAATATTAAGTATTTGTGGAACTTCATCTATTCGCACTTTACGAATAAATTTACCTACGCTGGTAACTCTGGCATCATTTTTAGCTGCCCACTGCGCGCCGCCTTTTTCTGCATTCACTTGCATACTTCTAAACTTCAATAGGTCGAAATTTTCTCCGTTCTTTCCGACCCGTTGCTGCCTGTAGAATATCGGCTCTTTAAACCCACTCTCTAGCGCAATCAAAAACGCAGTGATAAGCAATATAGGAGCCGTTAGTATCAGTATACTTAAGCTAGCGGCGATATCGAAAAATCTGGACAGCGCAGTTTTGAACCACGATACAGTGAAACCATCACTAAATATCATCCAGGACGGATTCATTAAAGCCAGATTTACTTTGCCCTGTTCTCGCTCCAAAAAGCTGACCGGGTCCGTAATTTGAATTCCAGCCAGCTTACAATCAAGTAAATGCTGAACGGGATACCCCTGCCTTCTGTCATCCAACGCGACCACAATTTCATTAACACCCAGCTTAGTCGCTTGCACTAGTAAAGATTCGCCAAGTTCAATAATCAAATGATCCGGTACAACTTTCTCCTGAACTGGAGTGTTAACGAAGCCTTTTAAGCGATATCCGGGAGAAGGTTTATAATTTTCATTGGAGGCGAATAAGCTAGCCGCATTTTTCCCGACTCCAAACACCAAAATATTGGAAACAAAGACATTTCCATCTACCGTCCCCAAAAAAATTCTGCGAACTATTATGAGCGAGGCCAACACTACCAAAAATGCAATTGCTATTATGCCGCGACCTAGGCGAATAGATGGAAAAATATAGAACAAGACTATTAGAACAATTGAAACAAGGAACAGACTTACAATTACTCGGGAAATCATCTGCACGAAGCCAGTTTTTCCTCTGAATTGCTCAACTTGGTAAAGCCCAAGTGCCGTCATAAATAACATGTGAACCAAAGCAAAAACGGCGGCCTTTAAACTAAGACTCCCAACTCCAGCAACAACCACATCTGAATCAAAATCAAAGGTGCCAAATCTAATAGCAACCGCCACAAAAATAGAGCAATACAATATCAAGGCTTCACACACTGCCAAGAAAATGAAAGTCACGTTGATATGGTTATTGAAAAGCTTGAAAGTGGCCATGTGTATTTTTAGACTAGATAATTTTTTTGATTCTATGTGCCATATTTGATCAATTACTGGCTGCCCCACTAAACACAACAGTCCGAATTACTATGATACCCGCAATGCAACGGAGCAGCGTAACAAAAAAGGACTTGTTTTCCTACGGAATCCCACGACTTTCCTGCCAACATTCAACTATATATGTCCAATTTTACTAAAGCTGGAACAGTTGACATATTCACGGATGCTCGATTTAGTAGCCAATTGATTTTGAACCGCTTTATGCTCGAACTTCCCACCGATCATCGAAAAAACTATAAAGTATTTCCTTTCTTGGCGACTAAACCCAGCTGCCATACCATATGTTGTATGGGATTTAATTTTCATAGGCACCTATAGTGCATCGCCCTCTTACGGTGCCCCCTCCAACCACATCAGTTTTGTTGATTTTGGACTCGACTAGCAGTCACATAATCAACAAAAACTTCTATTCAACACCGCCTATGCATTGTCGCTTCTATTTGTGAGCGTTTTTCGTCAGTCACTCAACTTAATGGCACCAAGATAAAAATTGCGCCCAGCCTGACTTCCTTCACTAAATATATATAAAGCTTTTACGTCTAGATTTGTTTTTCCTGAAGCTGGAATTAACTGCGATATCGGTATTGTCAGATAATTCGCCCCCCGAAGGAGTGAAACATCCACTGTGGAATCCATTCCACGGTTTTCAAAGGTCTCCACTCGAACTGTAAGAGGTATAGGATCATCAGAGTCTAGGAAGGCGTGGATATGAAGGGAAAAGTACTCATCCCACGCGGGATATGGCTCTGCCAGTGTAATCCCCGGCCATCTTAAATTTGTTTGCAATGTCACTTTTGCGACACTTTTTCCCGCAAAATCAGTCCATGGAGAAGGGCCTATTACGATTTCCCAGTCTGCTCCTAAATTTCTTCGAGTAATAGCTGAGGGCCCATCAAAAGCTAGTAATACGGGTGAGATAGAATCGCGTTTTAAATGAAGCCAATAAATACTACCAACGCCTCTAAAGCCCATTAGGACTAAACTGATCGCTACGACCAGTAAAAACAGAGCTGCGCCACGGTGAAAATTACGCCATTCATGTACCATTGCTATGAAGCAAAGTGCTGAAATAGCTCCAAAGTAGTTAAGCCCAACATCGCCCCAGCTCGCCTGTCGCGAAGTAAATACCTGTACTAGCTCTAAGAATATTCCCAGAATCAATGCGAACAAGCCGCAAACTATCAACAGTTGCCAAAATTCACGACCTGTCACCTGTTTCAAAATTGGCCATATAAGCAGGGTTAGACATAGAAACCACGGGGTATGTGCAGCATTATGAAATGCTATCGTCATTTGGGAATCAGGCGTAACAGCAACTAACTGCTGAATCAGAATTAATCCTATAAAGGCTGTAATCGAGAGCCAAAGAAGAACATTTCCCTGGTATTTAGTGTCGCTAGAAATCATATTAGATTGAAATTTTCTGCTGTAGAGGCGCTGTACATACAGTAATTATGCTAAAAGCCACAATTGAAGACATTAAATGTAATGAACATGACTACATATTCCGAGGCTACACGTGTAATGACCGATTTGGATTTAACGCAATAATCGATTTTTTCTCGCTAAACTGATGATTTTTGTGACGTTGTTACAAGTTCTATCAAAAACTACGCCAGTATTGTTGACTTTCACGGAAAGCTTGCTTTAATTACCTGTTGCATCACTAATTGTCGACAATTTGACAGTATTCTATACATAGAAATAGAAGCTCGTTAATACGACGATAGGAAGTGGTTAAGGCTATTTCGACCGTTTGACGTTCAATTACATTTTTAAACAATCAGCTATTTTGGGGCTTTCGAATGCGGTTTATAATTATTAGTTTTTGCATGCTTATATTATCTGCATGCGAAACCAGCAGCCCGTCTCCTCCAGCATCCATAATGGATATCTCTTTTGCCGAGGAAGAGTTTGAATTCTACAAAATTGGAGTGGGCGACATACTAACGATAAATGTATGGGGTAATCCCGAATTAACATCTCAGGTCCCAGTACGCCCCGATGGATATATATCCATACCTTTAGTAGGCGACATTTCAGCAAGTGGCTTCGATGCTGCAAGTCTTACTACAACAATAGCCGAATTACTTCAGGAGCAATTAAGAAACCCTCAAGTGACCGTGATTGTAAGCCAGGTAAACAGTAGGGAATATATTTCTCGCGTTCGCATTACTGGCGCCGTTCAAAGCCCGAGGTCGATACCTTATGCCAGAGGCATGTCGGTTTTAGATGCGATTCTTGAAGCCGGCGGAGTAAATGACGTCGCCTCCGCAAATCGGGCCAAGCTGTACCGGCAAGTTGACGGACAGTTATTAAATTTTGATATTAAGCTAGATGATATTTTGCTTCGAGGACTACTGGAAACAAATTATCCTATGCGCGCAGGCGATGTGATCACTGTTCCTGAACGATTGTTTTGATTAAAACTGACAGCCATCAATGGCAACGCTGGAGTAACGTATGAATTTGCACGTAGAGGATATGATAAAATCTTATCTTCGGGCGTTATCAGAGAATCGAATTCTTGTTGCAGCTTGCATTCTTGCAGTTTCAGTAAGCTGTCTATTGTTAGCTGCTACCTGGCCAAAAAGCTTTACAGCATCGGCTTCTATCTACGCAGACAACAGCAATATCCTTCAACCTCTTATGGAAGGTAATGCGGTAACGACTGGAATTGTCGACCAGGCTCGCATGGCGCAAGACATTCTATTCAACAGAGACTTTGCAGATTTGATTTTAGAATCAGGCGGTTGGGATGTTGATATTCTATCTCAGGCACAAAAAGATGAACTCATCGGGACTGTTCAGGGTCATACCATAATAGCAAATGTTTCACGAAATCCAGCAAGCCTGATAAAAATATCGCACACCGATGAGTCTCCCATTCGCGCTTTTAGCATCACTCAGAGGTATACCTCTTTATTTATTAAGCAAAGCGTCGTTGCGAAGCAAGAAGAAAGTCGAAATGCATTCGGCTTTATTGAAAACCAGGTAGCTTCATATCAAACTAAACTTCAAGAATCAGAACGCAAGCTGAGCCTGTTTAAGTCTGAACACAATCTAGGAACACTCACTAATTCGAACAATCGAATATCTGGTTATCGTGCTGAGATGGAACGACTGGAATTGGACCTTGTACAAGTTGAAACCGAAATACGCTCAGTAGAAAGCCAGCTGGCCGGTGAGAATGCAGTATCCAAAGACTTATCCGAAATTAATGCCATTCGTGGCAGAATCAATGCGCTGCAAATAGTACTTGATGGGCTACGAGCACGATTCCACGACAATTACCCCGATGTTGTACAAGTACAAAATCAGATTTCCGACCTACAGGGCATGCTTGAATCAGATCGAATATCACCGATAATAAGTACAGAGCTGGATGAAGGTGAGGGAGTGACTCCGCTGCATCAAGAGCTTCGAAGCCAACTCGCCGCACTTAAAACCAGCAGTGAAGCCATGCTCAGCCAACATAGCGGAATTAGTGTTCTGTTGGCTGCGGAAGAAGAGAGATCAAAACTTATTAACGAATCCGAAGCGGAACTGGCGGAACTCACTCGTGACTACAATGTTACTCAGGATTTCTATAATGAAATGCTTCAGAGACTTGAGAACGCACGAGTGTCTATGCACCTGGACGAAGAAGAACAAGGTGTCACCTTTAAAATTCAGGAATCCGCCGTCATACCAACGCAGCCTGATGGCTTTACATTTTCACAGCTAATGATGGGAAGCATTATCCTCGCACTTTGTGCTCCGATTGGTTTGCTAATAGTTTATATGGAACTAGATACTCGGATTAAGTCTGAATCTAACTGGTCGGAGTCCTGGCCCCCGATGCTTATCACAATTCCCCATATGCAAACAGAAAATGTGCGGCGAGTAGCTGATCGTTACTTTACAGCAATGGTGGCGGCGGCAATGGTATCCATATATGGAATTACGTGGTACCTAAATCTGGCCGAATTTTTTTAGTAAGTTATTATTAAATAGTGAGTAGCTTCATGGCTAATGCAGAACAACCCGCTCCTAAATTCGTAATCGTCGATTCATCGGACGTGCTCGAATCGATAGAATCAAAGGCACCTGTCAAATCTTCGTCAAAAGATGAATTCGCGGAACGTGGCATTATTCACCCTAGCATGAAAGATACTCGTGTTTTGAACGCGTTTCGTAACCTGCGCACCTCATTGCTACCCAAAATGGAAAGCTACAATTCATGCCTGCTGGTCAGCTCTGTAGTCCAGGGTGGTGGAGCCAGCTTTAACGCCATTAATCTGGCCGCAGCATTTACGTTAGATCGACAAAGATCGGCATTACTGGTTGATTGCAATTTTCGTCATCCATCACTGGCAGACGCTTTAGGCGTTGATGCTCCCTACGGCCTATATGATTTTGTGACTGATCAAATAGATGATATTGATAGAATGATTTATCCAACCATAGTGCCCCGCCTTCAACTAGTACCATGCGGACAAATTGCGGAAGAAGAACACGTAGAATTTTTTACTGGGGAACGAATGCGTGCTTTCCTACATGAAGCTAAAAACCAGGACCCAAACCGCATAATTATTCTTGACGCACCTCCAATTTTGGACTCCGCTGATACGCCAATTTTGTCTGAGCTTGTCGATTACGTCTTATTGGTTCTACCTTATCGCGGAGCAAGTGCCAGTAAAATTGATAAAACCATTAAAGTTATGGGCAATGATAAAATAATTGGGTTTGTTCTGAACAATTAGCATGCAAAATATTTGCCTAGATTATGCTCTATTTCTGTTCACATGAGAGAATTTCGGGTGACAATTCATAAATTCCAGCCCAGTGCAATGAACTCGATTACTCAAGTACTCATGTTTCTACTACTGTTTTCTCAGGGCATTAGTCACTGTGTTGCTCAGGTAAACTTAGGAGCAACTGCCTCCTTGGAACATCTTGAGAACCCGAGCAGATTGCATAATCCAGATAACAGCGATCTTCTTTCTACTGTATCAATAGATGGCAATCTGGCACGAGAAACACAGCGATTCTCAATGCTTCTGGACTATAGAGCAAGTCGGTCAGACTACAAAAACAATATACTCGAGGACCGAGAAACTATAGATGGAAGCAGTTCATTTGTGTGGAAAGTCAGCCCCGATATATTGCAGTGGAACCTGTCGAATTCACGATCTAACCAATTGATAAGCGCAAAAGATCCAGATACACCTGACAACAGACAGATAATTAGCCGAACATCGACAGGGCCCAGCTTGACACTGCCTTTTGGGGCAGTAAATTATTTGGATTTGCAGGTAGATTATTCACTAGCAGATTATGAAGAAGCTCAATTGCTAGACCAAGAGAGAAAAAGTATCTCTGTGAATTTTACACGTAGCTTGTCTAGGCGAATAACGGCTTCTATTAGATCCAATCTTATGGAAACCAGCTTTGATTCCAAGACCGTTTCCAAATATAAAATTTTTAGCCTTTCCGCAATAGCCTCATTGTCTAGCGCTACGTATAATACGTCATTGGAACTAGGGCAATTTGAAACAAAGCGAACTGGACAGGGAAAAAGTAGCAACCCACTTATAAGATTGAACGGGAATTATAAGTTAAGTTCTTTTTCCGAAATCACCGCCAGTTATTCCAGGACTGTAGAAGATTTGCTAAGTGATATACGTCGCTCTCAAGAAGATCAAGAACAGCCTATTGAAAGAGAGGAAGATTTTGAAAATAGATTTGGCGATTCGAATTCTGCGAGCCTATATATTAAAACATCAGCAAGTTTAGCCTATAGTTTTGTAGACACATCTCGATATAATTTGAGAATTAAATATAGTATTAGTGAAAGAAAGTTTGAGCAATTAAACGACCAGGAAACAGACGAACGAATTTCCTTGAATTTATCAATCCCCTTCAGCACAAAAACAAATCTTTCATTTCGCACACGGTATTCCGAACTGCAGCTATCAAATTTAAATCCAAAGCAGAAACTCTCAGAGGTAAGCGCTAGCCTAAGCTATAAACTTAGTAATAATTTTAGATTAAATTTCTCTTTAAGGAATATTGATCAAAAAAGCAAAAACGTAAATGACACTTATGATGGAACGAATATATTTATTGGCCTGACCTATCGTAGATAACTATAACTTCCCTGCCACAGCTAGCCGAATGAAAACACAACCTACAAGAGTCACCTTCCATCTAAACCGCTCTATAGAGCCAGGTTATATTCGGTGAAAGTGCAAATTTTAAGCAATTTATTCCCTCTACCCTGGGAACCAAATAGAGCAGCCTTTAACAGACAGCAATTTGAATGGCTGGCACGCAAATGCGAAGTTCGAATTATTGTAATTGTGTCTTTTCTGGATCGAATAAAAAATTTCGGAAAGTCTGTCCCATCCATTAAAAATGGGGTAAGTATTAGTTATCTTTGGTATTTCTATGTACCAAAGTTTGCACGGTTTAGCTACACCGCATCTTTGCTATTAAGTATGATTTTCAAAATTCCGCAAATCGTAAAATATAAACCAGATTGCTTAATTTTAAGTTGGGCCTACCCAGATGCTGTTAGCGGCATAATCCTCTCAAAAATGCTTAATATCCCCGCCGTTATCAAAGTTCACGGAAGTGACATTAATTTGCATTTGCAGCACCGAGCTCGAGCCGCACAAATATTGTGGTCGATGATGCATGCCAAAGCTATAATATCTGTTAGTAAAGATCTGGCAGCAAAACTGGTAAAACTTGGAGTGCCAGAAAATAAGATTCATGTGATTTACAATGGCGTAGACAAAAGTATTTTTTACCCCAGAGTACTAAATGAGACAAAAAAAATATTGCAGCTTTCGGACAAAAGAACCATATGGCTTTATATTGGGAATCTAAAACCTGAAAAAGGATGTATTGACCTATTTAGTGCGTTTGAAGCCATTGCTGCAAAAAAGAGCACTATTGACCTCTATTATGTTGGAACAGGTGGCTCAGCCGACTATATAAAGAACAAAGCTATTGAACTAGGTCTGGCTAAAAGGGTAACTCTGCTGGGAAACCTGGGGCACAAGGATGTGGCAACGTGGATAAATGCAAGCGACCTGGTTGCACTGCCAAGCTACAACGAAGGAGTGCCTAATGTGTTACTAGAGGCGATGGCATGTGGCAAACCTGTGGTTGCCAGCCGCGTTGGAGGCATTCCTGAGGTTATCCCTGAACATGCTGGAATTTTGTTCAACCCAGGAGACATCGCGGCACTAGAGGGCGCACTGCTGGAATGCAGTGAGCGCCATTGGAATTCCACTGATATTATCAATTCTGTTCAGGAACTTACTTGGGAAAATAACAGCAGCAAGGTTTATGATTTGTTAAACTCAGCTGTACTCCACCAAACCGAAAGTAACAAGCGCGATTAAAGGGTTCTGATTGATGTTCGAAATTCTGGCTCTACTTTTCAGCCTGCTGTTCATTGCAGCAGCCTATTTGCTTATTCACGAAATATATGGAAAAAACATCCATATCTGGCTGCATTCTTATGCCACCCGACAAATAGAGCTACCTAATAAAGATGAACCCGTACATATTATCTTCACTTTTTGTGATCATTTTGAACCGGGCTGGAATCAAGCTACTTATGAAGAAGAGGTAGCCCGTGTTGACCGGTGGTGTGAGCAGTATGCAGACATGGCAAGCAAACATAAGGATGCCGATGGATGTTTCCCAAAACACAGCTTCTTCTTCCCAGAAGAAGAATATCGAGAAGAGCATTTATCCAAATTATCTCAGCTGTGTGCCAAAGGTTTCGGTGAAATCGAAATACACTTACACCATGACAACGATACAGCTGAGGGATTAACCGAAAAACTGCAAGGGTTTCTGGAAACTCTAGACAATAAGCACCATGCCGTCGCCAAGGATCCCGTTACCAATCAGTACAGGTTTGCGTTTATTCACGGCAATTGGGCTCTGGACAATTCACGTAAAGATGGACGTTGGTGCGGTGTAGACAATGAGCTTGCCGTGCTCGCAAAAGCTGGCTGTTACGCTGATTTCACATTGCCCTCAGCTCCGAGCGACACACAGACCGCAAAGATTAACAGCATTTACTATGCCACGGGTCAGGAAGGAAAATCTAAATCACACAACGACGGCATCGATGTTGAAGCGGGCGTACCAGGCAAAGGGGATTTGATTATCATTCAAGGCCCGCTCTGTCTAAATTGGAGAAATAGAAAATTTGGGTTGCTACCGAGAATTGAAAACTCTGACATTAGGGAAAATTCTCCCCCATCGAAGCAACGTGTTGATTTATGGGTAGACTGTGCAATACAAGTAAAGAGTCAACCTCAGTGGCGATTTATCAAAATTCATACTCATGGCACCCAAGAAAGTGATATGGATACCTTATTGGGCGAACCTACTGATTCAATGTTTAGCTATCTTGAAGAAAAGTACAATGATGACAAGAATTTTGTATTGCACTACGCCTCAGCACGGGAAATGTATAACATTGTTCTAGCGGCCGAAGCTAACAAAAAGGGAAATCCGAACAAGTACAGGGATTTTAAAATACCTCGTCCCCCACTGCTAGATACTTGAGGTATGCAACCGGTCTCTTTAAAAACCCCACGACCTCATTCTGGAAAACCAATTCACTAAAGTAGATACTAAATTGAATACAGAAAAAAGAAAGCTCCTTATAATAGAAGATGACCCTGGACTGCAAAGCCAATTAAAGTGGTGCTTTGAAGACTTTGATGTAACCATCGCCGGTGATCGAACCACTGCAATGCAATATGTTCGCCTCGAAAAACCAGCGGTAGTCATTACGGACCTGGGTCTTCCCCCTGACCCGGGAGGTAGCTCCGAGGGGTTTGCCATACTTGATGAAGTCATCTCACTAGATACAAACATAAAGGTTATTGTCGTTACAGGCCGGGAAGAGAAGGCTAACGCCGTTAAGGCAATCGGAATGGGTGCGTATGACTACTACCAAAAACCAATTGACGTAGACACATTGAAGTTCGTCGTTGAGCGCGCCTATCGACTGACTGAACTAGAGCACGAAAATATAAAACTTATAAAGTCGCAGGCGCAATCCGCATCCCAGGGGATGATTGGAAGCTGCCCTCAAATGCTCGACATATTGAAAACCATTGACAAAATTGCCACTACGTCAGTAACGGTGCTTATCCTTGGAGAAACTGGAACGGGAAAAGGAGAGCTGGCGAAAGCATTGCATCAACAAAGCGACCGTAGCGATAAAAAATTCGTGACTATTAATTGCACATCAATTCCTGAAGCACTACTGGAAAGCGAATTGTTCGGCCACGAAAAAGGCGCATTTACCGGTGCTGTAGCTCGAAAAATCGGCAAGATCGAATACGCTAACGGAGGAACCCTGTTTCTAGATGAAATCGGAGATATGCCTTTGTCGCTACAAGCAAAAATTTTACACGTATTGCAGGAGAGAACAATTTCTCGTGTTGGTGGCAATGAGGAAATCCCTCTTGATTTACGCATTGTATGCGCTACACATCAGAAGCTCTCTAAACGGATTGAGGAAGGACTATTCAGAGAAGACCTGTATTATCGAATTAGTGAAATCTGTGTAGAAACACCCCCGCTTAGAGATAGAGGGGAAGACATTATGCTTCTAGCGCATTTCTTCCTTCGCAAATTTGCTTCCCAGCAGAACCGTCCCATTAACTCTTTTAGCAAAACTGCGATTACCGCATTACACAATAGCTCATGGCCTGGCAATATACGGGAACTGGAGAACAAAATAAAACGAGCTGTGGTCATGGCTGACAGGCCCATCCTAACGGTAGAAGATCTGGAACTGCGTGCAGCGGCTGAAGAATTTTCGCCGAAATTACTTAAAGATGTAAAAGCTGAGGCTGAAAGCGAAGCCATCATCACAGCTTTGGTAAATTATAATAGTATCAGTGATGCGGCAAAGAGCTTGGGCATTACACGTCCCACTTTATACAATCTTATAAACAAGTATGAACTCGGCGCTTACATTAGTAGTAATCAGAAGAAATCTTCCGAAGCTGAAGATTAGATTCAAGCTACCTTGAAACCCGAACCAAAGGCGAAACTATGTCATTTGATATTGGCATTGCAAGTTATACCCTGGCGTCCTTTTGCCTTGTTTCTCTCCTGCTTGCCCAGCTAAAAATATGGAGTAGCGGGAACTCCAGTTTAGTGCTTCTAATAGCGACTTCCATGACGCTCATCTGGTGTCTTTGCCTGCTTTTTCAAACTCGTTTTTCATTAGCCCTGTTTTACATAATTCCGGTAGTTGAAACCCTCAAGAATCTATTCTGGTTCACTCTATTGCTTAGCATACTCGGCATTCGAAAAATAATATTCCCCCGCTTTAGAGGCAAAGACAGCATCAAAGGATTAGTTATGCTGTCTACGATTACGCTAGGAGTTCCTTCTAGCTTATTCTTATATATATTATATTTATATTTTATTGACGATACGATTGTATTTTTCCCTGCTTACGGGGGGCAAGTAGTACTAATCGGATTTCTGTTGTCAGCCATTGTAGGCCTTGCGCTGCTTGAACAAGTCATACGTAACACTCGATACCAGCATAGATGGCATTTAAAATTTCTATGCCTGGGGCTGGGAATTCTTTTTTCATTCGATATTTATTTGTATTCCAACGCCTTGTTATTTGAACGCATACAGGACTCGCTTTGGCAAATTCGCGGTAGCATCATTGCACTTTCAACACCATTCATTGCAATTGGTGTATTAAGAACGCGACAACAACCAATTCAAGTGAATATTTCCCGACGCCTTGTTTTTCATTCTGGGGTACTGGTAGCTGTAGGGCTATATTTACTACTTATGGCCTCAGCAGGCTTTTACCTTCGCAACTATTCTAGTGAATGGGGCTCGGTTCTACAGATCATGTTCCTAGTCGTTTCTTTGAGCTTGTTAGTCGTTCTGATCTACTCAGGCCGAATACGAAGCATTCTCAAGGTATACATAAGCAGGCACCTGTTTAGTACAAAATACGACTACCGGGATGAATGGCTGAGAATTAGTCGCACTTTATCACAAAGAAATGACGATGAATCCGTGCCAGACAGCGTCATCCATGCGCTCGCCGACACCGTAGATAGCCCAGCAGGAGGGCTATGGTTAACTTCGAATGGCAATCACTACGATCAGGTCGCTCAGATTGAATTCGGCTGGGTCGAAAACAGCGGGCTGACTAACCAGGATTATTTGATAGAGCTGCTTCAAAAAAACAATCGTGTTATTGATCTGCACAGCGAAAGTGAAAACCTAGATCAAAGTCAGGCCCCAAGATGGTTAAGCGAAGTCAATAAGGCATGGTTAATCATCCCTTTAGAGCTACATGAAAAATTACTAGGCTTTGTTCTATTAAGAGAATCTCGAGTGGAGTTTGACTTAAACTGGGAGGGCTATGATTTGTTGAAAGCAGCAGGCCAACAAGCTGCCAGTTATCTAGCGCAAATGGTGGCATCTGACTCCTTAGCCGAAGCTCGGCAATTTTCTGCTTTCAACCAGGTCTCCGCATTTGTTGTGCATGATATTAAGACATTGAATTCTCAATTGTCTTTAATGGTAACCAATGCCGAGAAGTTCAAGACCAACCCTTCGTTCATCGAAGACATGATCAAGACCAGCGACCACGCTGTCAACAAAATGAATGTTCTGCTGAAACATTTTAAAAGCGAAGAAAATTTCGATCGGGAAGGCTCTTTGGAATACATCAACCTGGCTGAAATAATACCTCAAATAATCGCAAGTCAAACCGCCATGCAACCAACTCCTGTACTTAGGGTTAGCGAAGATCAATCAAGGGTACTAGCTAATGAAGCTGAACTTAAATCATGCATTGGCCACTTAATTCAAAATGCGCAAGATGCGACACCAGATGATGGATCCGTCGATGTAGAGTTAAGTTTAAATAATGGCATGGTACAAATAGCCATAAGAGATACAGGAGTTGGTATGTCCCAGGAGTTTATTAAAACTCGCCTTTTTAAGCCCTTTGAGAGCACCAAAGGATTAACCGGGATGGGAATTGGGGTTTTTCAAAGTCGAGAGTCAATTAGGAAACTTGGCGGCAATCTGTTAGTCCACAGCCAACCTAGCATTGGTTCCGAATTTATAATTTCATTACCAATATCAAATAACAACAACGACCAAGACTAACTCTATTACCGAAAATTGAAATTAGTCTCTACCAGATCACTGTGAAGCCGTATTTAAATGATCTGCTATCGCTTCAGACTCTGGAGCTAAATCCAGAGCTTTCTGCAATACCTCAATCGCCTGTGAATTTTGATTTTGTTTAAACAAAACCCAGCCATAGGTATCAAGAACATCAGAATTATCAGGATAAAGCTCCGCAGCATGACTTGATAATTCCAGCGCCCTCGCAGGGGACGAATCCTGATATAGCCATGCTAGATTATTAAGTACTACAATATTATCCGGTTGTTGTTGAATGGCAACTTCATAACTTTCTATCGCTTCGGAGTCCTGCCCATTCTCCTGATATCCAAGCGCCAGCAACATATTGACGGCCGCACCATCAGGTAGAGCTGCAACCCATGTATCAAGCATTCGAGCAACTTCAGCATCCCGATTCAAGGCAATAAGAATTCGATGAAATTTGATACCGATATCTGGTGTAACATTAATACCCCAGGCTCGCTCAAACGCTGACGCCGCTAACTCAAGATCACCCCTGGCCACATATAAATCACCTTCGACTTCGAAACCATAAGATGAGTCCGGTTGCAGCTCCTTAATCTGCGCTATATAAGCATCGGCTATTGCATTGTCTCCCGTTTCATTCGCGATCCCTATAGCAACGGTTATAGCAGGTATATTATCACTTTGAATTTCTAATACACTTTCGACCAGAAGAGATGCGGTGGCATTATCTTGATCTTGCCTGGCGATATTTGCCTGGCGCAGAGTAATTTCAATAACTGTATTTTCAGTAAATCGATTTTCGTCTCTCGAATAGGCTACTTGTGCTGACTCCATGGCCTCGGATAATTCATTTCTACCAAGATAGTACTGAGATAACACAAGTGCTGGAATAAACCCTTCTGTATCCTCATCTATTATTCGTTGCACATCCGCGATTCTGGCATCGGCAGTGCCACTCATATCACCCATTGCCAAAATTCCACTTATTGCTTCTACATTACTAGGCTCATAATCCAGAACTGCCATGAATCCAGACTGCGCCCCTAAATAATTCTCATCGATTAAATCTATTCTTGCCAGAAATAATCTAGACAACACATCCGACTCGTTACCTCTTAAACTCGAATCGAAAAACTGGCGGGCTTCAGCTGTATTACCCTCGCTAAATGCTACGCGGCCAGCCAGATTAATGTTTATTACTGAACCTGCATCCAGATCTAACCATGACTGTACCGCTGCTCGCGCTAGGTCAAAATTCTGCTGACTCAAATGGAGATCTATTAATGTTGTTTTTGCTTCTGTAAACCCAGGGTTTATCCGAAGAGTTTCATTTAAGTTGAAAATAGCACCATCGAAATCTTGCAAGTAAAAGTTACTACCGGCCAGGGCGAAATGAATTTCAGCAGTGTCAGGCTGTAAGTCCAAAGCCTGTGTAAATGACTCTACTGACTCTTGCATATTTCCCATACTTTGCTGGCTTACCCCAATCATGGCAAGCAGTGATGCGTCTTGTGGATATCTACTTAACGCTTCTGTTAGAACTGTCAAAGCACTATCAGGCTGATTTAATCGTAAATGGGTGGCCGCAAGAGTTTTGATAATCTGTGGAGATGCGCCTTCAATATTGGCAAGACCCACTAGTGAATCGGCTGCCGCCGCATAATTTCCCTGGGCGTATTGAGTCATACCTAACAGAATATTGCTTCCTGGATGGTCTGGGGAGGATGCTAATATGCCATTTAATGTTTCTTCAGCTGCGGCAAAATCGCCAGATTCGAAAAAGGAAACAGCGCTAGAATAAACTTCCTGAAACTGCCCTTGAGGAGACTCAGCAATAATCTGGGCGTAACGTAGTGCCTGGTCATTTTTTTGCTGCATCTGTAATGGAATCAATACACTTTGCAGTACAGAAAACCTTTTTGCGGTAGTAAGGTCATAAACACTCATAATATCTAACGCTTCGAACAAAGCTTCTTCTGCTTCCGGGTATTGTTCTTGCAGTAAAGCAAATTGGCCCCGCCATATCCAAAGATCAAGATCAGTCGGCTCGAGCGCGATAGCCCTTTCCATATAGCCAAGTGAGTCATCTATGTTTCCACCACGGTAATCCAGTTTCGACAAAGAAATCAGCGCATCAACATAATCACTATTGGTGCTTAAAATGGCCTGAAATGTCGCTTCTGCTGCTTGCGGCTCACCTGTTGCAGCCTGGGCGTTGCCTCGTAGCCAGTCGCCTTTATTTTGTTGTTCCGAGTTTTCGGGGTTCAAATTATCTAGATAAGAAAGAGTTTCGAGTGGATTGCCTGAGTTAAGATGAGCTTCCGCCAGAAGCAATATTGCTTCAGTATTATCCGGGCGCTCCTCAACTAGCGTAGTTAGAAGTTCTATGGATTGTGAATTATCTCCAATATCCAGATACAAGCGAGAGATAAAGAGCCGAGTATTTGCATAGCCAGGAGCTATCTGTAACGCATTTTGAGCTTCAATGACAGCGGCCCTAAATTGCCCCTGAGTACGATATAAATCGGCTACATCCAGATAGGCTTCTACCTGAAGCAGATCGGTTTCACCGTCGTCAGCCTGACCACAGGCAACCAGGCCGCAAAGAGCAACCACTGCCAAACTAACGAATCTAAAATTCCTTATAGGTGTCATCATTTAACTCCACGTAATTGTTCTACCATCGCTGAATTTCTATCATCGGCTGACCAAGCTTGTTGCGGGCTTAATGACCCGCCCAGCAGCTACCAGGCACGGCAACATAACAGTCTATTTGTCAATATGAGCTCTAGTATAGCGGGAATTAGAGGCCGAATCGATCACGTTTCCTGATTTACCTGTGCCATGCCAAATGTCAATAGAATGGGTTTGCAATTCCACTAACTCTAGGCAACACTACGGCCACGTAATTTCTGAATATACACTTCTGATACTTGGTTAATTTTGACTAGAATTGATTCGTTAAACCATACTGAATTAGTCAGTATTGTCATGCCGGCATATAATGCCTCTCAATACCTTCTTCGCTCCGCAAACTCTGCGTTTGAGCAGACTTACTCCAACTGGGAGCTACTGATTGTAGATGATGCGTCGACAGACAATACACTACTAATAGCCGAGCAGCTTGCCGCTCGGGATTCACGAGTAACCGTACTTCGCCAGATCAATAACCAGGGGGTGGCACAGGCAAGAAACCTTGCTCTGGATTCTGCGCAGGGCAAATACATAGCGTTTCTGGACAGCGATGACCTTTGGCACCCTGAAAAACTACAAAAACAGGTGCAGTTTATGGAATCTAGCGATACGTTGATTTGCTATGCCGCCTATCAGCGAATCGATGAAAACGGCGAGAAGATGGGCCAGGTTTGGCCACCGACACAGCTAAGCTACCACACCCTTCTCAAAAGTAATTTCATAGGCAATTTGACCGGCATATACAATGCCGATTCATTAGGAAAGCAATATTTCACAAAACTCAAACACGAAGACTACGTCGCATGGCTTGCACTTGTGAAAAAAGCGGGTCTGGCTCGGTCAATAAACGAAATTTTGGGGTCTTATCGTGTTTATGCCGGCTCCACATCGTCAAATAAGCTAAAAACCATCGCCTGGCAGTGGCGAATTTACCGAATTGGCGAATCTTTGGGGCTTATTCGCAGTTGTTGGCTAATGTTTTGCTACGCATATCACGCTATATATAAAAGACTATGATGTATACTGACTGTAATTGAGAACTAAGTCACACACATTTGGCTTAGTAATTATTAAAATTTGGCTTCATTATTGCATAATGAATAACAAATGGGACTGGAAGGCAAAATGAGTGAATTTCGAAAAATGATGAGGTTGTTTGGGCGAGGCCCCAAGATGACTGAATCTTACATCGAAGTACTGGATATCTTGACTTACTTAAGGAACACCTCAGGGGAGGTTTCCGTAAGTTTTCAAGGCGATGATTCTACCTATCCTAGTATTATCACCGCCCTTAATGCAAAGCATCAAATTATGGTGCTTGATAGCCAGATGCCTGATACATCCATACACCTGACTCGCGGCACCCCCATAACAGTAAGAGCAGAAAAACAGGGCCGAGAATTTACCTTCAACAGCAAATTCCTTGAGCCACTGGCATCTGATTTTAGCCTTGGCTACCAGCTTAGTATTCCTTCTGCTCTTGGCACTGCACACCCCCGAGAAGCCTTTAGGGTCTTGCTTGACGAGATTCGCGACAAAGTTCGAATCACGCTCCACGATGCCCACAAGCAGCCTATAGACGGAATTGTCAGGAACATTTCCAGGTCTGGATTAGGCATGAAAACCTATGCTGAATTACCTAATACCCTGGCGAAAGAGAGTCAGATTGTTGACTGTAATATCCTACTGCAGGAAACCAACGAGATATCTTGCAAGATGGAAATCAAAAACGTTACTTCCAAAGAAAACGGGCAAAATGCAACCTTCATTGGCGGGCGCATGCTGGATGTTAATCAGCAAGATACCAATATGCTTATTAGCTTTATAAAGCAGCTTCAGCAGCAGCATATTCAGTCATATGCATAAATTAGTATTTTAATTGTGGTGTATTTAGACTCCCTGGATTGTCTCCCTTTCTTTACACACCTTTAAGTGAATAACTACCCCCTCCTTTTTACCTTATTTCTCTGTTAACTCTTACCCTATACGCAGCCGTGAAAACAAATACTCCAATTTTCGACTCCAGAAGTGTCAGGTTTTTTTACACCCCGCCGGCACCGAAACATTAGAAGGAATATTGTAATATGTTATTTAATACAACATGTTACAGCAGCAATACACATTAAGAGACTAGGTACGGCTGTCAGTTGTACTTACCAATGCTTGTTAACTTCCATTGCCAGACACGAACTAGACGGCATCGAGTGATCCAAGTGGGCAAACGACACATGATCTCCCATTCGCTATTGATTCGTGCAGCGCCACCTTTGGAGCGGTTTCGTGTCGCATAAAAGTAAGTAGTTCGATACACTGCGATAATTGCAAGTCACTAATTTCCAATTTAGATACTGAGAAGCTCAAGTTCATGGTAATTCAAAAGTTACTTTACCCATGCTAACTTTCCCAGCTCGCCCGCCCGCTAAAACATATCTCATCGCCTGTATACTTTTCTTCGCATTATTTTTCGTTGCCTATTTCGATTCCTTAATATTGCTCGCAAGGCAATGGAATGGATCTGAATCTGCAATTTATAGTTATGGCTTTCTCGTCTTTGCCTGTGTTATCTATTTACTGATACTCAAAGCAGATCAGTTTAAAAAGCTGACACCAAAGCCCACGTTGTGGGCTGCACTGCCCTTATGTGGCTTCGTGCTTCTTTGGCTAATCGGCAATGTAGCCGATGTGCAAAAAGTACAATTATTCGTAATACCTTTAATTTTCCTATCTTCCATAATGCTTTGTTTTGGCCTCCATTACTTAAAGCTGGCTGTTGTACCTATTTGTATTTTGTATTTTGCCTTGCCGCTTTGGGATCCGCTATGGCCTTATTTACAAGAAATTACTACTTATGTAACTCACTTTAATTTACGCGTTATAGGCCGACCTGTTTTTGTTGTTGGCAATATTTTAAACCTCCCCGGGGGTTCCTTCTTTATTGATGTCAGCTGTGGCGGCCTTAGATTCCTACTCGTATCTACAGTGCTCAGCCTTATGTACAGCTCGATGCATTCTATTACCGCTAGACAAGGTACTACTCTTGTATTCATCGGCATTGCATTATCATTTCTCGCAAACTGGGTGCGAGTCCTTGCTGTTGTACTGATCGGTGATGCGACCAATATGGAAAGTAGTCTAGTTGAAGATCACGCAAATTTCGGCTGGGTGATTTACTTCCTTTTTGTATTAGTTCCATTTTTCATTATTACTAAATATTTTTTTTCCACGCCTGTAGATAATAATCAAGCTTCATCTATTAAAACCGAAAATCTTGATTTCAGTAGTTTTTTGAAGTTTTTTATTATGGCCTGCTGCATCTTATTAATTGGACCCACTGTAGCCGCAGCTCTTTCCTTGCGGACCCAAAACCCTCTTGCGGAAAGCGAAATAGAAGCTCCTATTACAAAACCGCCATGGTCGCTTGTTGCTAACGCTAAATTGAAAACCACTGACTGGAGTCCTCAATACACAGGCATGAGCAGCGTGTTGTTCAGCAAATACGAAAATAAAGATGCAATAGTTGAATTACATATCGTACATTACGCCATCCAAAGTCAGGGGGCTGAGGTAATTAACTCCGAGAATACGCTAACTGATGAAGTTCAATGGTTTTCATCAGCAGAGTCACAACTAACTTCGACTATTAACATCAATGATAGCGATCAACTTATAATTTACTCAGAAGAGTTGCGCTCAGCGCGCGGCCAAAGAAAAAAAGTTTGGTATTGGTACAGTATTGGTGGTCAACAAACGAACAGCCCATACGAAGCTAAAATATTACAAGTGTTAGCTCTTTTTAAAGGGCGCTCTGATGCGAATTTGATTGCAATAGCGATAGACTGTAATAATAACTGCGATGATGCAGACTCCTTGTTTAGTAGCTTTATCGATGCGGCAGACTTTCGAGATAGTAATATTTAGCTAATTTATAATTACAAAACTGGAAAGTGTATAAATTTTCCTAGCTAGAGTTACTCTTTTGCCAGAAGGTTAATATAGCCTATAATTATCGATTCGATATTCTCTGCACTGATTTTAAGTTATGCACAATTGGAATAGATATATTTATGACTTCTGTAAGCTGGTTAGAGCTACTCTCATTCTGTTTGGAACATTGCCGTACTATTTATGAACAATGCACCCAACCTAAAGTAAACGGTATCTAACTAATGCTCTCAGTACTTCATGTTTTATCAAGCCTGGAACTTGGGGGGGCTGAGCGATTTGTCGTTGAACTAGCGCAGTTCCAAAGAAAAGAAAAACTGGATGCCCAAATACTGTGCCTTGGATCTGAAAGTAATTTCCTAGTGAGCGAAGTTCGAAATCGGAAAATCCCACTAACAATTAGCGAGATTGGCTTTAACCGATTCAAACGATACATTCAGATACTAAGTATTGTTAGACAATTTGACGCTGTTCATATTCACAGCCGTGGATCTCTTCGTTTCATTTCCCCACTACTACCGTTTTTTTTCCGAACTAAGGTCATTTACACACGCCATGGATTAGACCCTCAGAACTCTGTCACACTTAAATTACTATACTCCGTGCTACGACCGTTTATACATTACATAACCTTTGTGACCAAAACCGGACATGATGTTTTCGTCAAAAACCATCACTGGAATAATTCAAAGTTACTTGTTATACACAACGGCATACATGTTTCCGATGATTATTCTAAAGGAAGTAAACACGCTGCGAAAAATACGATTAGGTTTGGTTCTGTAGGAAGAATGATAGCCCTTAAAGGGCAATCAATTCTTTTAGATGCGACTGTGAAAACGCTACAATCTATCAAAGGCTCAGACGAGCATAAGTTTGTCGTGAATTTTTTTGGTTCCGGGCCTCTCGAAACTTTGCTAAAAGAACAATCAAAGACGATAGGAAAAGATGTTATAACCTTCTTTGGAGAAAAGTCTGATCTCGATGAAATCTATGAATGTATTGATGTTCTTGTCGTTGCCTCAAGCAGCGAGGGCTTATCAATGGTCATTATTGAAGCCATGGCTCGTGGTATTCCTGTAATCGCAACCGAAGTAGGAGGAAACCCTTCATTGGTATATGATGGTATTACTGGGATATTGATACCTTACGGATGCTCTAAAAGCATGGCTGAAGCAATGACGAAACTTATCTATCACATTGATTATATAGAGAAATATGGCTTGGCAGCTCAAGAGTTAATTAGGTCCAAGTTCACGTTACAACAAACGCATCTAGCTTATTTAGAATGCTATAAAACTAAAAACTCTCCCCGCTACGACGACCGGTCTTAGAAAATTGATCTAATTCATATGGTCGGAGCTCGGGATCTATTTTTATGAAATCAAAAATCCTTAATCTACTATCCAATTTTGCAGGCTTTAGAAGAATTAAAAGCCCGGGCAATGGCTTGTATTGCTTTAATTACCACCGCATCGGTAGCCCCGACGCTACTCAATTCGACCCAAATGTTTTCTCATGTACCGCAGCGAATTTTGAGAAACATTTACTTTACTATAAAAAAGAATTCCGCCTAATAGACATCAATGAGTTGTGTCAATTGGCAAAAACAAAGAGTCCAATTAATGAAAAACTAGCACTAATCACTTTTGACGATGGCTATATTGACAACTTCACAGTTGCATTACCATTATTGAAAAAGCATAACATGAGCGCTGTATTTTTTTTACCAACAGAGTTTATTGGCAACATGCAGATACCATGGTGGGACGAGGCTGCATGGCTGATTAAAAGCTGCACTAACGACTCTGTAAAACTATCAAATTGGAGCAAACCAATAGTTATTGATAGAAGCCACTTGCATATAAGCATTCGAGAAGTACTAAAATGCCTCAAGGCTGAAGACAATATAAGCATGAAGGAGAAGCTTTCAGAATTGTATGATGTATTACAAATTGAGGAAGGAAAATCGCCCAATGACGAAAGACTCTTTTTGAACTGGGACGAAGTAAAAGAGCTATGTGCAGCGGGTATGGGTATAGGCTCGCATTCAAATAGCCACAAAATTCTTTCACACTTACCACTGGCTGAACAAAAGCAAGAAATCCTGGTATCTATCCAGGTTTTACAAGAAAAATTAAATATGAGAGTTTCTGCTTTTGCTTATCCTGTTGGAGGCGAAAACACTTACAGCCCAGAAACTATTAACTTGTTGGTAGCTCATGACATTGATGTTGCTTTCACCTTTATTGAAGGCGTAAATACAAATCTGTTTGATAACAGATATGAGCTAGGTCGAATCCCAGTTTATGACAACCCAGACCCGTCATCATTACTCAAATATTGACTTTTGAATTTATTAAATTGGTATTTGAATATTCACCTGCAACCCTTAAGATTTCACCTTCATTTTATTAGAAATACTGAACTCTCGTGTATAAAGGTTATTGTGTTATTCAAACACCCAGCAGCTTCGTAAAATTTTTGTCAGGCCGCAAAATGAGAAGACTAAGTATTTTGCTAAAGGATTATGACTGAGTAGACGAAATCAAATACGCGTCTATTGCGTTAACAGTTTTATTGAATCATGCTTTGTTAACTCAAGATTGCTGAATAGAGTTTGAATTACAACAAGAATATATTGATACATAGGGTTGGTTAGAAAGAATTTATGGCTAAATTTATTATTACAGGTGGGAAACAACGCACTCCTGGTCATGACACAGTTGAATGGAATGGTTATGACCGAGCTGTTAGCCTGATTTTTGATGAACAAAACCTCAAAGCCACCCCGTTCTTTGAATACACTTCCCCCGCTGAACACATGCCAATTGAAGCTGATGCTTCAATTACCTTTAAGTCGGCAAGTATAAAAGATAAGTTCTTAGTAATTAGTACCTCCACCGAGATAATGAAGGTGTCTCTTGATAGCCGAAAACTGGATTCTATCGTTTCACTACCAATATTTAACGATGTGCATCACGCATTCATTAATACGAATGGAAACTACATAGTCACCTCTACTGGCCTTGATGCGGTTTTTGAAGTAACTGACGCAGGTGAAGTTGTTAATGAATGGAGCGCATCTGATTCCAATATATGGGAAAAATTTGATGACAAAATTGACTACCGTAAAGTATTAACCACCAAACCCCATCCAATACATCCGAACCACTGCACCGAAATTGAAAAAGAGTACTGGGTAACCAGATTTGAAAAGCAGGACATATTGAATTTGTGTACTAGAGAAAGTATTTCAATTCCGTTCGGGCGCCCACACGACGGCTTACTAGCCGATGACTCGGCATATTTCACGCATGTAAATGGAATTATCTCTAAAATAGATTTTTCAAACAGAAAGGTTGAAGAATTATTTGATGTAAATGCTATATATTCAGGCAAGAAAAGCCTGGGGTGGTGTAGAGGTTTATGCTTAACCAGCGACCATGAAATGATTCTGGGGTTTTCTCGTTTACGTTCGACAAAATATGAAGATGCAATACATTGGGCTAAAAGATTACTAACCGACAGTGCCTCATATTATGGGTGCAAACCAACAAGGCTTGCGAAATATGATTTCAAAAAAAATGTACTGGTCTGGGAGTTTGATTTAGAACCTCACGATATCAACGCTGTATTTTCTATCTTGCCCCTACCTGATTAGCATGCATATTAGATGATACGTACACTCTCATAGACTAGAGCCTATTTAGTTGCCGTAATAAGAAAGTGAGTGCCGTTAGATATTTTTATATTACTGAAGCCTTTTTTCTCTAACAAACGCCGTATCGCTTTTTCTGACTGATAGGATTCATAGCCCCCAACAATTGGAAACGGAAATACTTTACCAAAAAAGTGAAATATTACCCCATTTAACATTACGAATGACCTGGCAATTACCCCCTTTATAGATAATCTTTTTATAGCTTTAATTAAATTCTGCATTTGCTTATGCATAGGGTTTAAAGTTATCCAAATCTCGCCACCTGGCTTTAAAACACGGTGAATTTCATTAAATGCTGTGGGGATATTGGTATAGAGTAAGCTAACGCGACTAATTAACAGATCTACGCTTTCACTTTGTATCGGTAAGTCATCTCCAAATGCATTTACATAATTAATATTTTCATAGTGGTTACTGCCGTAGTTCATTGCCTCAATATCGATATCCAAACCAACTAACATGCGTTTGTTTTCAGAATTTAACTCAGCTGCCACATAGGTCTGTCCAACACCGCAACCTATATCCAGAATTACTTCATGTTCGGGTTTGAATTCGGGCATGATATGAGCTGGATGTTGTGGATTACACGCAATCTCTAGCTCTTCCAAATGATAGACTGTTGACGAAGAAAACAAGTCTTCATTTTGATCGTTTTTTTTCATGGGAGGAAGGTCTATTTTCCTAACACTCATCACTGGAATATTATTATACACTTGAAATGATTGCTGGCATTTGAGGCAGACCAAATCCTCTGAGTCACTAACCGATTCAACTTTTCCTTTGCAAAAAGGGCAGGCTAACAAATTTAAAAAATCTGACTTAATCATACATCCCACTATTTACTAATTTTATATTGTGATGAAATCACAAGCACAACCTGCTATGACAGGGCCATTTTAACCTATATTAACGCCTCTGCAAAACAGATTTATACCGATTAAACAGTGACCGAGAAGAGATAAAAATCAAGAGTACATATAACATGCCGCCAAGAGCAATGGCGCTTATTAATAGCGTCCATTGAGGCATCGATGATTCTAACTGCTGAATATAAAACGTTACACTGACAAGCATTAAAGAACTACACAATACAGGGCTCTTTATGGCTCTTAGCATAGTCATGAAGGGTATTTTTAATTCTCTGCAATAACCAGAGCAGGAATACAAAGACAATAACGGGAACACTACTAGCCAGCCCAGGGCTAAACCTACCTCATCCCATCGGACGGAAATTAAAAATGTTGGAACCATAAACATCAAAATCCGTAATGAAGTATTAAAAACCACCCTTGGATTACCCGTAGCATTCAACGCAGGCTCAAACAATTCCAGCATCATTCGAAAAGGTATCACCATGCACAGTAATGTAATTGGCAAAGTTGCTGCCTGCCACTTAATGCCCAACAATAAAGGCACTAAAAGTGAAGCGATACTGCTAATACCAAAGAACAACGGAAAGGCCAATGCCATAGCGAGCCCCATCGATTCGACAACATAGCTCCGTACTTTTGCTGGATCAGATTGTGTCTTGGAATACGCAGGAAAAGCGACTTGCCTGATCATAGGCATAATTTTATTTAATGGCAGTACAGCTAGTTGCAAGGCTACTGCATACATACCAAGAGTCTCTGGCGTCCATACTCTCCCAGCTATAACCACATCGAGGCTGACATATAAATAACGTACGATAATCGAGGCCATAATCAGCCCACCAAACGATATGAAGTGCTTCGCCTCTGAGAAATTAAACCTGGGCATTATCAGTACAGGATTAGCAATAAATTGTACGATTGTGCGAGAAATAATAATGCTCATCCCCCCTAACACAAGCGCCCAATAGCCGTAGCCCGCATAAGCTAATGCGAGGGAAACGCCGGCTCCGCAGAACCCTGAAATCACCTCACTTAGTGCTATTGCCTTGAACTTCATATCTCTTAATAAGAGCGACGAAGGCAAAGAGCCCAAAACTATGAATACAAAGTTCAATGAAAGCACCTTGAGAATAAGCTCAAGGGCGGGATTATCATAGAATTGACTTACGATAGGAGCTATAACCCACAGAAATATCAACAAAATAGTGTTTATCGTGACGATCATGCCAAAGATGATCTGCAAATCCCTTTTGCTGATATTTTTAGATTGAACTACCGCTGCACCAAGGCCAAGAGATGTAAATAACTCAAGCAGTGCAAGTACAGTTTGTGCCAGCGCAGCCACCCCGTAGTCTGAGGGGCTTAACAATTTGATGACAATAAAGGTGACACACCAGCGAGTTATTTGAGCTAACAGCCGGGCCATACTTAGCCACTTCAATGCATCAATAACAGTTCTTTTAATATCCATTATTTAATTTGCTTAGTTCTTTGTAATTCAGGCCGTTTCAAAATCATTGGATGGTAGCAATCTGTTTTAATAGCCATTACACTTCACAGTGGAAGATCGCACTTGACGAAGCAGGGTATGATAATAGCTTAACGTCTTGTTTTCCATAATATTATGGAATATAAATAAGGTCTATTCTAAAGATATTTCAAAGAGTCATGAGAGCGTAATTCTCGATCGCTGCCGCACACCATCGGTCCACGCTATAAGCCAAATTTAGATCAAATCTGATGCCAAGGATGTCAACCAATGAGCATAACTAAACGTATCCCTTCGTCTATTACTATTGCCTTAGGCGGTATGCTGCTTATTCCCACAGCCGCGTTAGCCCAGCTAAGCTCCACCATAGAGATAATACCTAACCCTCTTGCCACCCCTACTGCTGCAGAGGTAGTAACTATAGGCGTGCCCTTTGCCAGTTGCGCCCTTACCGACCTTTCAATGTTTACCTTAAAAGACGAAGCAAATGGTGAAGTTGCTATTTTCATCAAAGAAACCCTGGGCTGGCCATCAAGAGCACCATGCGCTGTGGCTTCCACGCGAGCAGCTAAGGTTCAATTTGTATTCGATGCCACAGCAGGCGCAAAAACTTACACCTGGGAATTAACACCGCGAACAACTGCAATGGATATTCCCGAAATCCCTGCACCAAACGAAATAGGCACAGCACTATTTGTCCCATCTAACACTAATATTGCCGCACCCCCTATCGCGGGCGGACTGACCTTTACCACTCCTCGCGCCCCTATAGACAAGACTGGCTACAACGAACCCAGAGTATTTGGCATCAATAACGCAGCCTATGTAGTCAAATCAGGCATCATCCCTCCAACAGCCTCGATTACTGGGTCTACCTACGATACCGGCTATTTTCCCAATATGTGGGAATGGCACTCTCAGGAATTTGACTACGATAATAGCAGAGCAGCGCACTGGCTTTTTGACCGGGTATCAACCAACTACATCCAAGCCGCCAGACGAGGCACAGACGGTGCCAGCATTGAAGACCAGATAAAATACTACCGGGAAGCCTATCTATCTCACGAATTTTATATTGATAAAATCGATGACACCGGTACAGATTACGCACTTGGCACGACACCCGCTGATTATTGCTTAGGCGGCTTCAACTATGACAAAGAAGCCGATCATTTTACCGGCGGCGGCAAGGGCTGCGATTCTAAATATATATATGCCCAACCTTTAAAGTTACACCTAGCCTTAACCGGTGATGATAGCTTTGAGCCAGCCATGTCTAATGCGAAAATCTCAAGTCGCGACGATCTGTTCTTTAATATGGCCGATGTGCTCTTTACCGGTAGTCAACGTTCTGTCGGGTTTCAATTTGGCAAAGTTCCTGCCACTGGGTTTGCAGTACCGTTTGAGTTCGCAGATAAATATACCGAAAGAAAATCCGGCCTTGGCTTGCAAACAGTACTAAATGTATGTGAATTAACCTTAGACGGAACAGTTTGTGGCTGGGCAGATACCATCATTGAGAACATGTATGAACACAAAACTAATAATCCAGACGCACTGGGTGATTTAGGCTATCTGGGGCATTCGTGGTTCGGACATGAAACACCTTCTCCGTGGATAGGGGAAATTAGTGCAGACGTTACCAATAGCACCACCATCGTTGTTGATAAAACCATTGGTGATGTAGCTAAACTGGTAGTTGGTAATGAAATCAACGTTGGCAACTCAGTTAACTCCGGTAACTGGCGCTTCGTTATGTCCATTTCTAGCAACGCAACCAATGACCTCACTGAGGTTTGGACTATAGGACTCAGTGCTCCGGTTACCGTCACAGCTGGCAGTAGAGTGCTTGCCAGGCGCAAGGATTTAAATAATTCAATCCCTCCAGTTGGCACAGACAATTCAATTAACACCGACTTAGATGGCGACAGAGCCTTTTCCCCCTGGATGCAATCCAATATTGCTGATGGTGTGTGGCAGTATTATAACTGGGTTAAAGACGATCCCGCCGATGTCCCCATTGCGACTTCAGTCAACGGCATGAAAACAAGAAAAGAGATGGCCCAGGAGCTTTTACTTGGCTTTGGTGAAGCTATAGCCAAGTATTCTGTAGACGGAAGAAGATTAAACCCAACTACAAAAATAGCTATTGAAGTGGCTTTTGGGGTGCAAATACACACAACGGCGGCGTACACACCCATAGGTTGTGGGCTTACCACATCTCCAATGGTGCGCTACGGTTCTGGCATTATTATGGATGACTCCAATCCTAAATTAACTGACGATTTTATTACCTATGTATCGCCTAACAGCACAGCAGCAGATCAACATATTCCAGAAAACTTGTTCCAGCTATCACTGGGTATATTCTTTGAAACAGATCCTGCAAAGAAAGCTGCAATGGAAGCACTGGCAAATGACATGCTGGATTTTTATGACAGATTTAGCTGTACTTCTGGCAACAAAAATCTGGGAGGTGGAGCAACCTACCCACGAAGAGCTTTTAACTGGCAAAACAAACCTGACCCCTTCGGCACATACCAGATGGTCAAGGATTTTAGTGTCACCTATGACACCGACACCTTTCTCGAGTCAGTAAGCAATAATGGATCGATTACTACGACAATCAACCTTACCCTAGGAGGAGATACCTTTGTCGCAGGCCCATTTGCCGAGGGCAATCATTACGATATATCCGCCTCATTGCCGCCCGGCCTGACTGCCGTTGTCACCAGAACAGGATCTAATACAGCAACGTTTACCTTAACTAACACAGCAAATGATCATGAATTTGCAGATAGCATTGTCAACCTAGGATTAACATTTAACGACTCTGCCTTTACTCAAGGGTCTGCCATTCGAGTTACTAATTCAGCCAAAGCTGACTTCGCTATTGTCTATACCCAACCCACATTAACTTATGATGTTGCAGTAATAAACGAAAGCCAGGCGAATGACGGCTCTGTTTCAGAAACGTTCACAATTACCCTAAGTGACGATACTTTTATCGATGACGGGGATTTTGGAGATGGTGATGAGTACAATATTAGCAACGTACCACCTGGCCTTACAGCGGAAGTAACACGGAACAGCCCAACACAAGTTACTGTGTCTTTTACTGGCACGGCAACCTCTCCTCATAACACAGACGTGACCAATCTCACTCTGGTGTTTACAGATGAAGCCTTTGTCATATTTGACGCAAGTGGCGTACTCAACTTCAATCTCAATAACCTTCAGGTTTTATTCGTTGATCCCTCGATTAGCTATGACACAGAAACCTTTGTAGAGACCAATGCTAATACAGGCGTGGTATCAACTGTTCTAACCCTGACATTGAGCGAGGACATATTTGCCTCAGCCCCATTCAGTAATGGCAACCAATACAATATTAGCAATACCCCGGCAGGACTTGCCGTTGTAGTAACCCGGGTAAACGATACTACTGCTACCGTAGCTTTAACTGGCGCAGCTAGCCCTCATGTTGCGGACATAAGCAATTTCACTCTCAATTTCGACGATTCTGCTTTTACCACCTTCACTGCGGCTGCTGTTACCGGTTCTAGCAAAAATGACCTTGCTGTCGACTTTAAAAACCCTAATATAAGCTACGATGCCAGCACATTACTTGAATCCAATGCTAGTGACGGAACTATTGTTACGACATTAAACCTGACACTCACCGAGGAAACTTTTACCGCAGGCCCGTTTAATGCCGGCGATGAATATAACATCAACAATGTACCCTCCGGCTTAAGCGCTGTAGTCACGCGCACTAACAGCACAACCGTAACCTTAACCTTAAGCGGAACAGCTAGCGCTCATAGTAATGCTGATGATGTTAGTGATTTTAGTCTCGTCTTTACTGACGCGGCCTTTACAACTTTTCCTGCTGCGGCAATTCCAGATTCAAGCCGATTAGACCTACTAGTCGATTTTAGTTCTCCAAGCATAAGTTATAACAACCTGGTATTTGTAGAAACCAACGCCAACGATGGCATGACTACTACTACTCTCAACATAACACTCAACGAAGACACATTTACAGCAGGCCCCTTCAATGACGGAGACGAATACAATGTATCCGGAGTGCCCGCAGGATTGACAGCAGTAGTTACACGAACAAGTAATACCACGGCCACTTTCGAACTTACTGGCATGGCCGGGGCTCACGCAAACGCACAAGATATTGCAAATATTCAGCTCATGTTTACTGATGCGGCATTTGGTAATGGCAATGCCGCCGGTGTTCAAGATTCAGACAAAACGGATATTGCTATCGATTTTGTGGAACCTACGATGGAGTACGATTTAGATACTTTTGTCGAAAACAATTCTAACAACGGATCATTCAGCACTGTATTGAACTTGAATTTACTCGCCGAAGGCTTTGTCATTAGTGGCGGCGTTATGACAGAGGGAGGTGCTGGACATTATACTGCCAGCAATGTGCCCGCCGGCCTTACACTGGTGGTCACCGGCACAAGTGCAACCACAGCCACTGCTGTATTAAACGGCAACGCTGGCAGCCATGGCAATAGTGATGATGTAAGCGATTTGACAATTGTTTTTCTTGACGCTGCATTTACTGGCAACGACGCCTCTGCCGTATTAGATTCTAGTAAAACTGATTTAAACATCGATTTTATAGATGCCATGCTTTCCTATAGTGCCGGTACATTTTCAGAAGCCGTTTCTAATAATGGAAGTATTGGCAATACGTTTACACTTACACTTACAGCAGAAACCTTTGTTGTTAGCGGCGGCATAATGACAGAGGGAGGCGCTGGACACTTCACTGTGACTAATGTTCCAAGTGGTCTTACAGTAGAAATTACTGGTACCAGCACAACAACAGCGACCGTGGTATTAAGCGGCAACGCCTCATCTCACGCTAGTTCTAATGATATAAGTAACTTAACTATTACTTTTCTAGATGCTGCATTTGGCAATGGTGATGCCGCTGCTGTACAGAACGCCACCAAAGCGAACATTGTTGTTGATTTTGATAACGCCCCGGCACCACCACCTTCCGGTGGAAGCGGCCCGCAGGAAGACCTAGTAGTGCCTGATGGCGGCGTGGTACAAAATGACGGAGAGATAGTCAATTTGGTGAATGCAGGAACGGTAATTGGCGGCACCTTAAGTGGCGAGATAGACAATAGCCAAGGCACAATAATTGACGTAACCATTGCAGCAGATTCGATAGTAAGTGGAGGCCTAATTGAAGGTGATTTAAGTGGCTCAGGCACTATCGAAAATGCATTACTAGATGTCTCTTCCGTAAGCGAAGATATTGTGATTGGCAAAGGCACCAAAGTAACTAGCGATACTGTAAGCAATGTTCCTGGCCTCGTGCTCACTAATGCAATCCGAAACGATGATGGAACACTGAATGTGGATGCACCGCTACTAGTAGATAACGGAAATGAACTCAGTGTTAGCGACATTTCCAAGAGTGCCGTAGATAGCTTGTTCCAAAATTCAACAACAGATGCCACTGTAGAAAGCAATGGCATCGTCGAGTTTAGCAACAGCGAATTAGTCGACGTTGTAATTCCTGTAAAACCTTTATCGGTAGTGAGCTCAAATTTATCGGATGGCGTATCATTCAATCGAAATGGCGAACTTGAGATAGTTAGCAATGGGCTGCTGGTCACATATGCGGCCGCGTCTGCGGATCAGGAAGCCTTTAAAGCCGGCATCGAATCTATAGGAGCAAATGCTAACCTGTTTGATAATGGCTTAGTTATAGTGGAATTTTCTGGAAACAGCTTGTCCCTGAGATTCAAAATACAAGCCGACACTGTTGCAGATAACAACTCCGGAGCTACTTTAATTGCTCTAAATGGAGAGGCTGAAGCGTCATTTCAATCCATTGACGACGATTCAAACCCGAATGGTTTTCGCATTCTAATTACCTACCCTGATGGCACGACGCAAGACTTACTACCCGAGTTACACAATAAAACCAGTTTCGCAATAAGACTTGAAAATGCTGAGCTAGATTATGAAGTAAGTGCGATTTCGGGAATAATTACCATACTCGAAAATCAAACAGTAGTAGGCAAGTTTATGCCAAGCTATACCTTAGAAAAGACTACATCGCCTGTCGTAAGTGGCTCAGCAGTTCAAATCGAAACCGCAGGCGACCTAAACAGCGATGGCATAAATGACTACTATTTCATAACCGAAGAATGGACTCAGGCATTATTCGGATTACCGTTATAGCCATGATTCTCCACTTTCTTTTTAAACACAGACTAAAGTGAATTTTCTACTATGCCTGCCCGTTACATTGCCACTCGCTAATACGTTGATCCGGCTTTTAACTGGCAGGCATTAGGCAATTATCCTTTTCAAATATGGCATTCTTCTGCATCATAATTTATACAGTCGCTTTGCTCCTAAGGCCTCACGAGTGGCCAATATTTGGGCTTGGTGAAACTGCTGTAATCAAAGTATCGCTCGCGATATGCATTATGCTCTTTGTGATTCTAAAAAATAAGAATCTCAATATTCCTCAAGTCAAATTAATGGCTTTGCTAACACTCGCAATATTGCTATCTGTACTACTTGGAGGCTGGCTTGGCGGGGCAATGGCTCAAACAGAATCGTTTCTTCGCACAGCGGTTATCCCATTCATTCTATTAAATGCCTTTCTTGACACTCGAAAGAAACAATATTTCATGTTGATACTCATTGTAATGATTTCAATCATCATGGTCTCGAATGGTCACCAGCAGGTCAGCAGCGAAGCTGGACTAGGATGGATTGGAAACCGTGTTTATCAGAACGGAAGCCTGATCAGAATTAATTTTGTTGGGTTTTTCAATGACCCAAATGACCTAGGCATGTTTCTTGTCATGACTATTCCGATAGTTTTTTTGTTAATGCAAAAAGTAAATCCGGTATTTAAAGCCCCATTAATGGCTTGTGTTCTTGCATTGCTATACGGAATTTATCTTACTAATTCTCGAGGCACGTTATTAGCAACAATGAGTATTATCGCATTCTGGTTTTATCGTAGATATGGAATGAATGCGAGTATTTGGGTGGGTATAGTTACTTTGCCTATTATGCTGTTTGTATTTTCGAACTTTAGACAAATTGAATTCGAAGATGAAAGCTCCCAGGGCAGAATAAATGCATGGTATGCAGGCTATGAAATGCTTTTACGCAACCCGATTTTTGGTGTAGGAAAAGGCGGATTTATCGACAATCACGAAAGAACCGCTCACAATTCTTTTGTTTTATCATTTGCCGAGCTTGGGTTGTTCGGCTGTCTGGTTTGGACAGGGCTGATGGTATCTACCCTGGTCATATTAACGCGAATATCGAATAAGAGTTTTGTTCCAGACAATTTTCCCGAAAATGACAAACGATATATTGCCGCAAAGGACGAATCTCTCATAGCCACAATGTTTCTATATAGCTTTTTGGCCTTTGGCGTGTCTTCATTTTTTCTTAGTAGAACCTATGTTCCATTTCTATATTTTTTCCTGGGCATGTCATCAGCAGGCCTGGGAAGAGTCAGAACGTTATTTCCTGAAACAAGTGACATATACACCCATAAAGAATTATTTATACTTAGTGGCGCCACCACAGTGGCTGGAATTTTCGCCGTATATATGTTAATTAAAATTGGACTCTAAGTCGTTGTTCTCCTGTTTGTTTACGGAACGACACGAGCAGTATATATTCCTAGAACGCATCCTTAAATATTGATTTAAAGACCGAAGCCAAATATGAATAAACCGGTTAGTATAGTGATAACCCCACGCGACAGATATTCTGGCTTGGTCAAATGCATAGAGCAGATTTATCTGAATACTGATGTGGCATTATTTGAATTACTCATCCTTGATCTAGGCTATCCCAAAAATGACATGATACAGCTCAGGCAGTTTCTGAGCACAAAAGACAACTATAAAATTATTGAATATGGGTGCATCATTCCCATGGAGGCCATGGATCGAGTACGCCCTCTCCTAAACTCTCCTTATACCGTATTTATGGACAACGATTCGATTCCGTTAGGAGATTGGTTGCCGCCTCTCATTACAACTGCTAACCGTCAAAATGCAGCAGTCGTATATCCGGTCACGCTCGAGCGAGCAGGTGTAGATGACGGTGCGGATATACGCACTCATTTATATACGACTGAGTTCCGCGTTGTAGATGTAGAGAATCAGCCATATTTAATTGAACATAAGACATATCGACGCTGCTTACATGAGGAAATTCCCAAAGAAACTACCGAATCACAATCATTTGAACTACATTGCGTCATGTTCAATACCGCCATTTTCAAATCAATCGAGTTACCAAGAATCACAATTCGCGAACATCTTGATATCGGGCTGCAGCTTAAAGCCAGGAAACTGAAACTGTATGTAGAGCCGGGTAGCTCTATATTATTTGACAACCTTGGTACTAGAGCAAAGTTTTCAGACCTTAGATTCTTTAATCTACGATGGAATAAAAAAATCACCTATCAGTCTAGCCGGTTGTTTGAAAAAAGGTGGGGATATAAGTTCTATTCTGAGGAAGCAACCTATAATTGGGCACGACGCAGGCGGTTATTTATCTTTTTAAGGTGGCTTTACTTTCCTATTCAAATCGCCAACAAAATAGATACACTTTACGCTGCCGTCCAACGTCGGTTATTCCCCATATGGGACCCTTTAACAGACCCCTACTCTCAATCCAAACCTTTGTATGAATTGCTCAATGGTAGCGCCCCTAACCAACTTGATCACACACTCAACACAGCGGACTAGGAGATCATAGTTATCAAGATTATTATCTTAGTTAATTCTCTAGAAAAAGGAGGTCGCACCAAACATATCCTTGAAGAATATCAAGGGCTTCGAGAACGAGGCAATAATGTAACGCTTGTTGTATTTTCAAGACCGCCTCGCTGGGTTAAGAACCATTATGCGGGCAGCAAAGAGTGGATCATAATTCGAAAGAAACGCGCAAAGTTCGATTTTAGTCTCTTCTTGAAGTTATTAAAAATATCTAAGATGAAAAAAATTGACCTAATACACTCTCATTGTGAGGCGTCTTCCTTCTACGCGGGACTGATTGGAAAAATATTGCGCGTCATTTCTATTAGCACCATTCATCGATCAGAGTTGCGATACTTCAAACCAACCTGGAAGAATAGATTGTTTTATTATTTTCTAACCGGATATCTCGCTGTTTCAGATGACAGAAAGAATCTCATGATTGGAACTCTTGGCTTGTCTAGCGAAAAAGTATCTATGATTCACTGGGGAATCGACTCGGATTCGATTAGCCACAATACCGAACAAGGAGATATGCGAACCAAGCTCGGACTACCTGATTGCCGAATCATATTCTCACTTGGCCATCTCGGCTCAATTAAAGGGCACGATGACAGCATTAAAGCGCTTAGCATAGTGAAGAGAAAATTCCGTGATGCCAAACTCTACATCGCTGGAGATGGCTCTGAAGCAGACCATGAAAGACTTCACTTATTGATTGAAGAGTTGAAAGTACAGAATTCGGTTATACTGCTAGGGCAAATTACCAATGCATTGGAGTGGATGCAGGCCTGCGATCTATTTTTACAACCATCATTAGAGGAAGCGTTCGGATTGGTTTTTCTAGAAGCTGGTCTTTGTAAAAAACCTACTATAGCCACCACCGTAGGCGGAATACCAGAAATTATAGACGATGGCGTCACTGGGTATCTTGTAAGTCCGCAGAAACCGGATGCTTTAGCCGAAAAAATCATTACGTTGCTTTCGTCAGAAGAAAGAATGCAACAGATGGGAGATGCGGCTCATGCAAAAGTAAAGCAACACTTCGTTTTATCAAAACAAATAGACAAATTGGAGCAGCATTTTAATTCACTGGTCCAAAACCGATAAAGAAATTGCTAAGCCTTCAACAATAACCGAAACGAAGCAGGAACAAAAACATGTTCGACACGCTCGAAAATACCAGGATCGCCATCTGGGTCGGTGAATCTTTATACGGATACCCTTTTCTGCTTAGCCTGCATGCAGTTGGGCTGGCTATCGTTGTTGGTATTTTTTCAATGCGTGATATGAGGCTACTCGGGTTATTCCATGGCCTACAACCCGCGGCATTTTTACCATTAAGCAAACTTGCTTGGCTTGGCTTTATCATAAACGCAACTTCGGGATTTCTCTTGTTTACTTCCCAGGCAGTGACTTTCGTCAATAGCACACCATTTCTGTTGAAGGTCGCCTGTATTGTTGTGGGCATGGTGCTAGCTGGAATCATTCAGTCGCGACTGAGAAATGAGCTCGCGGTTGATTTCGAGAAAAGTGACAATGCAGTAATTAGCGGTACAACAAAGCTCATCGCATTAGCATCTTTGCTAAGCTGGGTGAGCGCCATCATTGCAGGCCGTCTAATTGCTTATTTTTAATCAGGAATAACCATGCTGGAATCCTATGCATTACTAGTAGTCGACAGTCCATTAAATTTATGGATACAGTCTACCTATTGGCTATGGCCGGTATTGGAGATAATTCATTTTATAGGCCTTTCATTATTGCTTGGAGGCCTAATCGTTATAGATCTTCGTATGGCTGGTCACTTTAGCGCTTTGAACCCTGCAGCCACTCATAAACTCCTGCCGCTGGTACTATTAGGCTTTGGATTGAATTTCACCACGGGCCTGCTATTTTTCCACGGCGACCCCTTACGCTACTCTATAAACATTGGTTTTCAGATCAAAATGATATTGATCATTTTAGCTGGGTTAAATGCATTGCTTTACTACTGGAAAGTCAGGCCGGTCATGCATACATGGAATTCGAATTCCACATCGCCTATTACCGCCAAACTGGTAGCCTATACATCATTGATACTATGGACTGGGGTATTGTTGTGCGGCAGGTTAATTCCCTATGTAGGTACCGGTTAAAAGTATTACCGCGGCCTACTCCGCATGAAAGTGATCATCGACTATTTTCATGCAAACGTTCAGGTACTAGGTTCCACTCTTCGGGTTAGAAAATATCGAACCAATATTTTCTGGCTCTTTAAACTCCTTACCTTTTTGAAACCGCTCTCTAACACCCTGAAGTACTATTGAATCTGAGTACCGAGGCGTCAATCCTATGTCAACTAGTCGATCCAGCTCTGGCCTTGCATTGTGGCGCCATCTGATAAACGCCGGAAAGAATTGCTGCAAAGTATCCTTTAGAAAGCTTCTAGATTTGTACTTGAATATCAAATTTTTCAGAGCCTTAATCAACTGGATGTCCAGGTTTTCTGATTGAATGGCAGCCTCAAGAAAGGATTCAAATATCGATAATTCCACGTTATTGTGAATGGATATTTTGCTAACTTGCCGGATGGAAATTTTCTTCTCAAATTCAAAATTATCTATACCGCAAATTCTAAGAGCTATGTATGTTCGCATACATTTATCACATTCTCCGCAGTTTGCACTAGGGTCTTTCCAGCATACCCAAAGGTTGCTTAAGGCAATTTCATTCTCGCTAATTTTTTCAATCTTTGCCCTTCTATCAGCTTCCATGCCAGTATGGATTATTGCTGTTGATTCTGTAGTCCAAAGCGGATCGGTAAGGACATGTGAGCCATCAGGAAGAATATTTCTGTATGTCAGGCCGGCTGCGATATATAACACATCAAACCCTATTATCTGGCCAATACAAATCAGTACAGCCCCAAAGTTGCACTGTCGAGCTATCCCGAAGGCCGATGTGAAATATTTGAAATTGGTTTCTACGGGAATAAGAGTTATTCCAAGGCTTTTTGCCAGGTGTTCATTCCTGGCTATCATGACTCGCCAGGTTGCATCATCCATATTGAAATCAAAACCATTGACCAATACAGCATAGTCGATGCTATCGGAATGTTGCAGCAGAGAATACGAACCGTCTACACCGCCAGAAAAAAAACAGGCCTTACCAGATCGTCTGGCAACTGGCTCCTGTAATCGCGCTCGAATGTTTATATGTTTAAATATTGGATTCCAGGAACAGTAGATTTCTTGTAGAGCAGTCAAATTACTGAACAAAAGAGGGGATATGAATAATTCATCAGAAAGTTCGATGTCTTCGCCTAGCAGCATTGCCGGGATCAAGGACGCAACCACCAAGGGGGAAGCATCACCACAATCATGTTCAAACGTTTTTGGAAATCTGAACCAAAGCTCCAAGCCATCTATGTTTGCTGATATTAATTGTGAGTCTTCAAATTCCTGGTGTTTATAACAAGATATTTTCATGAGAATATGTGATAAAGAAATAAAGTTACGAGACGATTCAACATACAGCTAGTTAGACAATTGCGCAATTCAGTATTTCGCATTATCATATTGGAATATTTAAAGCGTAACCCTAATTCATTCTCTAAGAATGGCTTCGCTGAACTATTTTAAAGGTATTAGTTTTGAGCTCCAAAAAAATTCCTAATTTCTTTATCGTCGGAGGGCCAAAATGCGGTACAACTTCGCTTAGCGAATACCTAAGACAACATTCAAATGTATTTTTTACCTATCAAAAAGAGCCGCATTATTGGGCTAGTGATCTTCCAAGAGATAAACGCATAACCACTCTCGAAAATTATGTCGCACTTTTTGACAACATACAACCCGAACATGTCGCCTATGGCGAAGGCTCAGTTTGGACTCTGTATTCAAAGGTAGCGTTATCGAGAATTCATGAATTCAATCCCGATGCCAAAATTATTGTAATGCTAAGAAATCCATTAGAAGTAGCATTGTCACTGCACTCGTTCTGGTTCTCTATAAGCATGGAAGATCAAATGCAGTTTGAAAAAGCATGGAATATGCAGCAAGAGCGCAGCGAAGGAAAATCACTACCAAGAGCCAGCAAAGTAAAAGAACTTTACTTATATAGAGATATAGGAATGTTCGGCGAGCAGCTAACAAAAGCGCTTGCTATATTTCCTAAAGATCAAATTAAAATTGTTTTCTTCGAAGATTTCGTAAAAGATACTAAAAAAATATATGACGAAATATTAACATTTATTGGAGTTACAAATCTGGAAGAAAAAATTGATTTTGAAGTTCACAATGAAAATCAAACCTATAGGTCTTCTCATTTCGCCAACCTCGTTCGAAAAGTTCCTACTCTCCTCGAACCTTATATCAATAAATTCAAACAGGTTACTGGCATTAAGAACTTACGCATAATGACCTACGTAAAGGAATTTGAAAAAAAGTTTAATTCCAAGCCTGGAAAAAGAAAGACTATTGATAACGAATTAAAGAAAACGATTATTAGCGAGTTTTATGATGATATTAAGATAGTTGAAGAAATCACTAACAGAGACCTTAGCCATTGGTATAAGGAAATTTTATAACCAACCTAAGCTTGGCAAAACTATTATAGAACAGCTTCAACTTGAGCCCTCACCGTCACGCCTTGGCACAAATATACGCGCAACCGTTTCATCATCATGAAACATCAAATGCTTCAGCGCGCCAAGAATATGTATAGAAACTAAACCAGCCAATATCATGGCGGCCGTTGAATGAAACACAAAAGCTATGTCTGCGGTTGATGCTCCCTCAGGAGAACTAAAATATCGCATCCAGGCCATTGTAGGCCCTGAAACCAGCATGACACTGAGAGCGGCCAGCATTAAATAATGTGCAGCTCTTGCGGTGTTGCGCACCCAGGTAGTCTGGCCTCTAAGTTGTGGATGTTTTGTTCGAAGTCTCCAAACTATACGCGCCGCTATTGGCAACCATACAATCAAACCGATGGTTATATGCAGGGAACGACGAGCGTCAATTTCATCAACAGCTTGGGATAAAATACTCTGACCAACAAACCATAAAACCAGAACGGCGATAGTCGTTGCCCAGTGCAGACCGATTGAAATCCATCCAAAAGAGTCTGCCTGATCGTAAAGAGAATTATGCTTGGTCATAGTGCTGAGCCACCGGAATATTTACCCTATTCCTGCAGCCCACTGTTTTTTATTTGTATTTCGAGGGATAGAATCGTACTGACGCTCTTGAAGATTCTGGGTCGCAGTCATAGGATGCCAGCTTGTAGCCAGGTCTGGCAGGTAACCAACGAGTGGTATATGAAGTTGGTTCGCGCAAGAACATTGGATCCTCCACTGTCAGTGTCAGTTTCAGGTCCTCGCCGTCTCGCCAATAGCGTTCAGTAACAATTTTTTGTGACGACGAAGGAATACCATTGTAGTCATCAAATCCAGCGACATCGAAAACAAAATGAGTAGTAGTTACAATCAAGGCATCACCTTCATAGTGCCCTACTGAGAACCCCTGAATGCTGAAATCAACTGAAGTCGGTTCACGTCCATCAAGCCAAACAGTGCGCAACTGGTCATCTTTCTCATATCTTAGAAGTACTCGATCAGGCCATTGTGTAACTTCCATGTGATACGGGTCATACTGAATTGCCGGAGATGAAGCAGGCTGACAATCATACTTGGGAGCCATTATTTCCTCCCATACCTGTTGATAGGCAAGTGCACGCTCATTAAGCACAGGAAAATTGTCTTCACCCCAGGGAACAGTTTCGCCATTTACTGGCCTCGCCCCAAAACCACCATCCCAGGTACCTGACAAATCGGGAACTGCCGACTGTGCACTTAGTTGTGGGATCGAGTTACTTAAAATCAGTGCAAGAACTGCCGTACTTGCTAGTTTTTTGCTAAATAGCATTCCTGCCAGCGATAACCGCTTCATAATTACTCCTGTTCTTGATGACCTGGAATCTAATGTTGACCTGAAACCTAACGAGGCGGCTGCGTTCGCTCTTCTACACGCCCACCCTCTAGAACAGGACTACCGTCTGCTTTAGTCATACGTACGCAACATAGGCCCTGCGAGCCTTCAGCACGCGATCTTCGGCCAGAGGCCTTTACAATCATTCCTATAGGGAGAGTATCCGGTGTCCACCCAGTTCGCCTGATACTCACAGGAGCGCCAAGTTCTATCTGCCATTCACTTACCTCACCATTTGCATCAGTCACATCAAGATACAAAAAAGCATGAGGATTTCTAAAAACAAACCGTGTCACAGTGCCTTCAATCTCAATCCGATTATCAGGGTCGTAAAAAGGTGTGCTTGAGTGGTGTGCAGTGCCAGAAGAGGCCATCAATGCAAATCCGGTGATGACTGTGACTGCTGCTATCCATCGGCGAATGCTCATTATGTGCTCCAACGCTATTATTAACTATTTTCTGTAATTACGAGGAGAATAGTAACTATGCTTACTTTAGTCAATGTCAACTAAACCCAATAATGCTCTCAATCAATCATTCGGGTTTCACTCAAAAAAGCCTGAGCACGACCCGCAACATTGATATAATATCCTCAATTCTGATGGGCGATGCTCTGGCTGCATATACAACACAAATTTAAACCCTCCAACTCACTACTTAGTACTCATATGAAACCCTTCCTATTTACACTGTTAATAATTCTTGGCATAAGTATGCCTTCATTCGCCGCCACGACTACAAAGTCTGCAGAACTAAGCGGCATCACGGAAAAAGGACTGGTCATTGAGATTTACAGTGAACTATCACCACTGCTTATCAATCAGATTCACAGCTGGCATATTCGTATTCGCAATGCCAACGATCAGGTCGTTAGTGTTGAACAACTCACTATCATCGGCGGCATGCCTGAGCACGATCATGGCCTGCCTACACAACCTCAGATCACCGCCCAACTAGAAAATGGTGACTATCTGCTTGAGGGGGTTCGCTTTCACATGCCTGGCAAATGGGAATTAGTGATAAGCATGTCGGTGGATGGGCAAGTGGATCAAGCGCTCATTGAATTCCAGCTCTAATGAAAAAATTATCAATATCAGTAATTACGTTAGTAGTCGCGTCAACACTTGCATGGAATTTTGCTGCGCTGCCAATTCCTGATCAATGGGATAAAAATGAACAAAGCCTAATCAATTCTTTGTCGTTGACGAACCTCCCAGCGCTTCCTGAAGATCCAAGTAATGCTGTTGCTAATAACCCACTAGCTGCTGCACTTGGTCATCGACTGTATTTTGATACGCGGCTAAGCAGCAACAATACCGTTGCCTGTGCAAGCTGCCACAAACCAGAATTAATGTTCGCTGATGGTCTCGACTTGGCTGTCGGTATTAGCGTGGGGCCTCGACACACACCCAGCCTTATCGGATTGGCTTATAGCCCCTGGCTTTACTGGGACGGGCGCAAAGACAGTCAATGGTCGCAGGCACTTGCCCCGCTCGAGGCTAGCCACGAACATGGAAGCGACAGGGTCCAACTGATTAGTCTTCTAATGGATGACAGTACTTACAAGGAAATGTATGAAAGAGTATTCCAATCGCTGCCTGAGGATCTTGACCTGCCTCCTTCTGCTTCGCCTCTAGGCGATGCGCAGCAGCAAGCCGCATGGAATAGCATGAGTAACGCTGCACAAAACAGTGTATCTCGAATATTTTCTAATATGGGAAAGGCAATCGCCGCTTATGAGCGCAAGATTATCCCCGGCCCCTCAAAATTTGATGAGTACGCTGACATGCTGTCAGATAATTCATCTACCAGACAAAACGACCTGCTAAGCAATTCCGAAATCGCGGGATTAAAGCTGTTTATTGGCAAGGCCCAATGCGTAAACTGCCATAATAGCCCACTCTTCACTAATAATGATTTTCATAACACTGGCGTGCTGGCTGTGAGCGGACAACTTCCACCCATGGGAAGATATGACGGTGTCCGTAGTGCGCGATCCGACCCATTTAATTGTCTAGGGGAATTTAGCGACGCTACACCAACACAGTGCACCGAATTACGTTTTGCTCGTGACGAAAATGACCTTGTAGGCGCGCAAAAAACTCCAACACTGCGCAACATAACGTTGACTGCACCTTATATGCACGGCGGCCAATTAAATACTCTTCAACAAGTTATTGAACACTATAACGATGCACCCACATCCATGCTTAGCCACAACGAAGCAAAACCATTAGGGCTGCGAGCGGTAGAACGCAGACAGCTGGAAAGCTTTTTACGAACACTTACCGCCCCTCTGGCTACCGCTGAAAAATGGTTGAGTCCACCTGAAAACTAAGGTCCGCACCATAGAATGTTAACAATGGATAAACACAGAATTAAAATATCACTCCCACTGTTATCTGCTTTTATACTTGTACTATTGACCGTACTATTGACCGTAAGTTCAGCCACCCTATTTGCGCAGGACAGGCTGGTTCTTGAGCAGGCATTAAATGCAAATGAACGCGATGTAAATCATTTACTAAGAGATGATATTCGTAAACCTGCAGAGGTCATGGAATTTCTCGGCATTAAAAGTGGCATGCGAGTGCTAGATATATACGCTGCCGATGGTTATTACAGCTATATCTTATCAAAAGTCGTTGGCAGCCAAGGGGTGGTATACGCTCAAAACCCGGCAGCAAATTCAAATATAGAAGATATACGACAAATGTTCTCCCTTGCTGACGCGCTGGATGAAAGAATTGACATTGCGTCTTTAACCAATATTGAACATTTAAGGCAGGGGTTTTTCGACCTGGACATCGAACCCGGCTCACTGGACGCTGTCATGATGGTGCAAATACTTCATGATTTTTATAACAGCGAGCCCGGCTATGCCAGTGCTTTGTTAAGTCACCTAAAAACCCTGCTTAAAACTGGCGGCGTACTAGCTGTAATCGACCATTCTGGAGATAAAGATCAGGACAACGCTCGCTTACATCGCATGCAAAAAAACCAGGCCGTGGAGCTCGCCAAAAATGCCGGTTTTAAACTTATTGGTGACAGCGAATTATTGAACAATGAAAGAGATCGCCGCCGTCGCCCCGTATTTGATCCTATGCTGGGCCGAAATACAGATCGGTTTCTGTTGAAATTTCAGAAAGATTAATTCGGTTTTGATTTTGCTGGAAAGGTTCCGAGGAAGTGCTAACGTAACCGCAATACTCATCCAAATTCAGAGATAGAACACGAATGAGAACACTTAACTCTGTAGCATCTATTGTATCTATAACTCTGATCTGCCTGATTTTCCCTTCGCGCTTGTTGAACGCTCAAATTAGCCCTGTTGATATCGACCTCGGTGATTCTTATTACTACACAGATCATTTTGACATTACTATTGGCAGGTCTGTTTCGGTGGTTTGGCCTCATATACTCGAAATGAGTTCATGGATGCCCTGGATGGCTGAAACTAATTCCACTAGCTCAACCGTAGCCGAAGGCGACCTGATTAGGCTCTATGACGACTTTTACATTGAAGTTGCAAAAATTATTCCTGAAAATATGGTGTTGTTAGTTAATCTACCAAACTCTCAGGAAGGCGAAGCAACGCAAGGTATTGCAATGGTAACGATTAAGGAAATTGATGCCGATAATTCTGTAGTTTCAATATTTATGAGCAGAATATATTACTGGTTCGGCGAAAATGAAAACCAGCAAAGAACCACACGCGAATCTGAAGAGTTTTCGAACTCTCGTCAGACTACATTTAAAAACAATTTTTTATCACAGCTTAAGCAATTAGCTGAAAGCTGAACGACGTTCCAGCTAACCCAGATAACCATGCTGAGCCAGCTGCACTAAAATTCCATCAGGGTCAGTAAAATAAAGCTGATCACCGCCGCTGGTCCGATTGGCCGGATCACGATTTACATTCGCCTGAATACCGTGCTCAAGCAACTTTGCCGCCAAAGCATCAGGGTCGTAGTCATTCACCCCGATACACATATGATGCATGCCACCAGGGTTGGGTAAATTATATAAACCTAAAAAACTCTCATCCCCCAGACTCATATTTATGCCCCCGTTCGCTGGGCGACTTATTATTTCCATGTCTAATACACTGTTGTAGAAATCTGCTGAGCGCTCCACGTCAATAACCGAAAGTGAAACATGGTTCATGGATATACCCCTCGCCACTGGCTCCGCGGTTTGGGCATTAATACCAGTGGACACCGTCGCCGCACCGGTAGCTACGATCAGCGATGCAACCAGTTCACGACGAGTCATTTTTTTCTGCTCAAATTTGTCGACGAGATTTTCTATTACATTTAAATCAGTCATCATCAAACTACCTTGTTTACATAGAAATGTTTAAAAAAATACAACGGTGGCTCTACTGAAAAATAATCGAGCCCCTACGTTTAATTTTAATCAGGCAATGCAAATACCCAGATAACGCCACCCTGCGGAACATAGTGTTGTTCGCCTTTTGCCATATTCAAAAGATTTTGTTCGCGCTGTGCATCCACGCCCCAGCCAGACTGCACCGCTACATATTGCTTGCCGTCTAATGTATAAGTCACAGGCACACCAGTAATGCCAGAATTTGTTCGTTGCTGCCAAAGAATCTCACCTGTGTCGGCGTCGAAGGCGCAAAAGTACCTGTCGTTAGTGCCTCCCATGAATATAAGATCACCGGCAGTAGCTAACACCGGCCCCCAATTCTGACTTTCAAAAGTGGTTGTCCATACACGCTCACCTGTATCAACATTCCAGGCTTGCAACTCACCGACATGATTAGTGCCAGGTCGCACAAAAAAACCGCCGTTCTCCGATGTACCTCTTCCTATATAGGAACGGCCAGGGCTGTACTGAATTTCTTCGCCCACCATGGTAGAACAAACATTGTCATTCGCCGGAATAAATAATAGACGCGATTCCGGATTGAACGCCGCTGGCGGCCAGTCTTTACCGCCCCATAAAGAGGGGCAAAAGCTTGCTTCGTAGCCGGTTCCCGGTTTCTTGCTCATGTCGTATTCTGGCCTACCAGTAACAGCGTCGATGCTGGTAAAAACATCCTGATAAACATAGGGGTTGGCATCGACAAAGTTAATTGCATCAGCCTCCCGCTCAAGAAACCAGAGATAGCCGTTACGCCCTGGATGTACCATGCCGTTTACGGTATTGCCGTCGCGCTCAAAATCAATTAACAACGGTGCAGAGACTTCATCCCAATCCCAGGAATCATTCCAGTGATACTGATGGTGGTTTTTCAATTCTCCGGTTGTAACATCCAGAGCAATCACCGAACTTGAATAAAGATTATCACCCGGGCGAGTGTCACCCATCCATGGCCCGCCATTACCCGTACCCCAGTACGCCAGATTCAGCTCAGGATCAAAGGAACCGGTAAGCCACACAGGCACGCCACCGGTTTTCCAGGTGTCTCCAGGCCAAGATTCGGAGCCGGGCTCACCGGGCGCTGGAATAGTAAAAGTTTTCCATGCCTGTTCGCCAGACATGGCGTCATAAGCTGCCACAAATCCTCGAATGCCCAGCTCTCCACCAGAAACCCCCACCATGACTTTGCCATCAGCAACCAATGGTGCCATTGTCATGTAATAGCCATTGTAATAATCCTCAACGGCTACTTCCCAAATCACTTCGCCCGTAAGGGCATCCAGCGACACCAAATAGGCATCTACTGTTGCCAGATAGACACGATCCTCAAACAGAGCAACTCCACGATTTGTAGGGTGAAACTGCTGTAGATCATCCGGGAGGTAACGAATATAACGCCAAATCAAATCTCCTGTGCGCGCGTTAATCGCCAGAATGTGATTCTGTGGAGTACTAACATACATATAGCCGTCATTTACAATTGGCGGAGCCTGATGCCCCTCTCGAAGACCAGTGGAAAAACTCCATACTGGCACCAGGCCTTTTACGTTATCTCTATTAATCTGCTCCAGTGTGCTAAAGCCATGGGAGTCATAGCTGCCACGGTACATAAGCCAGTTGCTCTCTTCTGGGTTCAATAGTCGTTCTGCCGTTACCGGATTGTATGGAGGTAACGATTGAGCGCCGAGAAAACCCGAACACAATAAAAATACTATAGAAGTAGTGATGCGATTAAACATGAGCTTTCCTTTTTTGTGTGATTTAAGGAGCCTGTGGTTGAACCAAAATGGTTGGGCTAAAGTGGGAGGACTAAAACTGTTGTGTAAATCCAACTCGCCCGCGAAATTCTGCAGCTACTGTGACAATGCCCTCAACTAATTCCAATGGCAGCATTGCTAAAGGCCTTGGAGCAGGCCCACCGACTACTTTACCGCCATCATATATATCAAACTGCGATTCATGACAGGGGCAGGCCATGCGTAACCGGCCTTCGTCCCAGTTAATCACATCGCATCCGGTGTGAGTACACACAGCTGAATAGGCAATGACTCCATCCGCTGCATTACTCTGATACCGCTGGGACATTTTTTCAGTGTTTATACGGGTGATCATTACCCGATTCAGTCGAGACCCATCGCGCAGCACCCCAGTTGAAGGATCTCGAGCCATGGCCGAGACTGGCCTTTGTTCCAGGCTTAACAACTCAGGCCGCACTAGAGCATCCTGATTGGGCCCTTCTTCAAACACCAGTTGATCACCTGGCTGTGGGCGCATTCTGGCGGGTGGCTGCCCAAGGGCAGACATTGGCACAGCAACACCTGTAACCAAACCCATTTTAAAAATTGTTCTTCTGCTTAGCCGCGTATTTTTTATTTCGCCCTTGCCTGCCAAATCTTCCTTGTTGGAGCCTGTCATCTTCGCTTTCCGTTGTTTATCGCTGTGCCTAATTCATTGCGCAGAAGGTATCAAAGTCCCCGTATCCCTGCAATCAGACAGTTTAATCATCAAATTGAAAACACTTATACCCAATGCTATGTTGTATCAACTATTCAATAATACCGGCATACAAAATATGAATAAGTCAGTTCGCATACTCCTGGGCCTGGGTCTGGGGCTCATTGGCGGAATTTGGTTTTCGCAAACCGATACCACCACTATGAGCGGACTTCCGGAGATAATAGAGCCAGTAGGTACTTTGTGGGTAAATGCCATCCGCATGACCGTCATTCCGCTACTAATGGCATTATTGGTTACTGCCATTGCCGGGCAAAAAACCGCCGGTGTGGCGGCGCAGCTAGGCGGAAAGACAATTGCTCTGTTTGTATTAATGGTGGTCGCCTCCAGTTTTTATACTTTGCTTGCCGCACCCCCTCTTCTTTCACTGTTAAACATAGATCCTGCGGCCAGCGCCAGCCTACTAGAAAGCAGCAATGCAACAGACGTGGCAAATACTGAACTGCCTCCTTTCAGGGACTGGCTGGTCAGCCTGATCCCAACAAACCCGATTCGAGCTGCCGCAGACAACGCCATCCTCTCATTAATGATTTTTACCGGACTGTTTGCCGCCGCCTTACTAAAAATTGACGAAGCTCAGCGAAATGCCGTAGTCGTTTTCTTCACCGGCATAAAGGACGCCATGTTTGTTTTAATCGGCTGGATAATGGCATTGGCACCCATTGGGATATTCGCTCTGGTATTCCCTCTAGCAGCTACACTTGGCGTCTCCGCTATATCAGTACTGGGTTCATTTATCGTAATTGCTGCTGGGCTTATTGTGGTCATGACATTGTGTCTATATCCCATAGCCATCATCGTGGGGCGCGTACCTCTCAAGGACTTTATTCGCGCCGTAGCGCCTGTTCAGATTATCGGTTTTAGCACGCGCTCATCTCTAGCGGCGTTGCCAGCAACATTTGCCGCCACCGAGCTTTTAGGGATTTCGACTAGGGTGTCCGGAGTCGTACTGCCTATCGCAGTCACCCTGTTCAAGTTTGCCTCCCCTATTGGTCGAACCGCGGGCACTTATTTCATAGCGAATCTATACGGTATCGACCTTAACGTGTATGAAATGTTTGTAATTGCATCGGCAATAGGGCTATTTAGTTTCTATTCGCCTGGAATTCCAAGCGGTGGCTTGTTAATCATGGCACCTGTTTACATTTCGCTAGGACTGCCCGTTGAGGGAATCGGAATCCTTATCGCCATAGATCTCATTGTCGACATGTTTATCACCGCAGCTAATGTCACCGCCAATGTCACCGCCTGCGCACTACTCTCCCGCGACGAACGCTAACCAGCCTTAACCATCCATTATTTGAAACACACGCGCTTAATACGTGGTGAATTTGATATAGGTCAATTTGCTGCGCATTCGGACTCTTATCATTGCGAAATCGTGATTTATTTCTGCAATCGACTTTACTAGAGGCTTTGATATGAACAAAACAACATTACTAACTGGAGCTTTAGCGTCTGCTATGTTGCTTTATGTGCCTGCTGGTTTGGCAGAATCGCTTATCGATGGGATCTACATATCTGACGGTGCGGCCAATGGCACTGGCCAATGTACATTAACGATTAGAAGTATCAGTGAGACTCACAAGTACGGCGATGAAACGTTTGAACTGGAATCATCCGGCGACGGGGCCTGCGAGTGGAGTGCTATAGGTTTATCCAAAAGCTATGCAATTACTGGCGGCCTGGTTACTAGTGGTGGAGCACCTGCATTTGTCAAACTGACTTTCCCGTTTGGGCCAGCGGGCAAGAAAATGGAGTTAACCGCTTTCGACCTAGATGGCTCACTTCGCAATAGCGAAGTATTTGCCAAGCAATAGAATCTCAGAATTCAATTGCTAGCCCGCTATAGAGGTTCACCCTCCCTCAGGGTTGCGCCTCTATAGTGTGGCTATGCACTTGAATTGCATGGCTTCTGGTTTCTGTAGCTGTGCTTTTTCAGATTCAAGAACACAATATAATGCCTGCACCATGGGTACGTTTACCGCCTCGTTAATCGATCTGGTGTGAACCAAATTAGGTCGGTCATTGATCTCGATTAGCACCGTAGTCAAATCACTTTTCACCAATACATCAACACCAAACAAACAATAAGTGTGTGCTTTTTCATATTTGAGAAAATTTGAAAAAGCAGGAAACACTTGAGTCATATTTAATTCCAGATTTTTCATAACTGTTTCTGAAATTAACTGCTCGCCAAATACAGACATTTTAATAGCGCTGCTTTCATCCATGTACCCACTATGCTCGAACTGCACCATCGGATCACTACTGCCCGGGTCATACATAGCGCCATGTAGTACAGTAATCGCCTCGGGCAACAAATATAATTTTCCATCATGCACCAACACATAAGCTCGTAATGTGAATTTTCGACCTTCGAGCAAAGCTAAATCCTGCACTGCCTCCTGAATAATGCAACCAAAAGTAAAGTGTGTACTTATTTGTTCGCGAGTAACAACTGATATGCCTTTACCCCCTGTAGCCATTGGGTCCTTAATAAACCACAGTGATCCCGACTCGTCAGGCACATTCGCATCATCAAAATAAACTCTGGGATATAACAGCCCGGCATCAGCCAGCAATGTAGCCATCCTTGCCTTATTATCTAAAGGAATGGTTCGTTGACGGTCAATTAAGGTATAAGCAGCCTCAACTTCTGCTGGCGGGTATTTGTCTCCATATTGATCAAAGTAGAGCAGGCTAATAGAGCGATCACCTTCGCGAAACAAGCGTCCGCCTAAAGGCTCAAGCGCGGCTTTAAAAATAGCGGAGCCTCTATTGCTTAAATACACAAACTCGTTTTTGCGAGTGTTAGAGTCAATTTCATTCATATTTATTTTTTGGCGCTAATTGGTCTATCATCCGGTTGAGCTTACCTCTGAGACAACTGACAAATCAACCGAACATATCCATCATTACTTCTTAGGCAATACCGTTACAGTTTCTATCTACTGTAAGGTAGTATGCTGTTATGCATTATTCAGATAGACAGGCTAATCAGTTCGAAAATCCGCAAAACGATAAGGCATTGTCTGTCAGCAGCCTGAACAATCTGGCCAAATCCTTACTCGAAAGTAATTTCCCTGCGGTAATTGTCGAGGGCGAAATATCTAACCTCGCAGTACCCTCCTCCGGGCACTGGTACTTAACCTTAAAAGACAAATCATCTCAAATTCGATGCGCCATGTTCGTCAACCGCAATCGAGCCGTAAGGTTTAAGCCAGAAAATGGCAATCAGGTCATACTACGAGGTCGTCTTAGTATTTATGAGGGCCGTGGCGACTATCAGTTAATTATCAACTCCATGGAAGAAGCTGGCGACGGCGCTCTGCAACGTGCGTTTGAACAGCTCAAATTGAAATTGCTAGGCGAAGGCCTGTTTGCAGCAGAAGCAAAGCAGCAGGTTCTATCTCATTACAAACATGTCGGCGTTATTACCTCTCCTACTGGCGCAGCTATTCAAGATATATTGAGCGTATTTGCTCGCCGCTTCCCGGCAACACAAATCACTCTATTCCCAGTGGCTGTGCAGGGCAAGAATGCCCCAGGCGAAATAGTCACTGCCATTGAATTAGCCAATCGACACGCCGCAAAATTGAATCTACAGGCATTGATTGTCGGGCGCGGGGGCGGCTCGATAGAAGATTTACAAGCCTTTAATGAAGAAGTAGTAGCTCGTGCGATTTATTCCAGCGTATTGCCCATTTGCAGTGCCGTCGGCCACGAGGTCGATTTCACTATTGCTGATTTCGTCGCCGACCTGAGAGCACCAACGCCATCAGCCGCCGCCGAACAGATGAGCCCAGACCAGCAAGATTATATTGATCAGCTCACTGGCTTTCAAAGCCTATTACAATCGGCAATTAAACAGGTTCTCCAACAAGTTGGGCAGCAACTAATCTGGCTCACCAGACAACTAAAACATCCTGATCGCCGATTACAGGAACACACACAGAATCTGGATCAACTGGAAGTACGCATGCGACTAGCAATGGTCAATCGCATCTCTCAGCAAAAATCAACAATCATGCAACTAGGCCGTGGCTTGCTGGCAAATTCTCCGGCGCAAAAACTTCAGCGAATTCAAATACAGCTAAGTAATAACCTGGCACGGTTGACCAAGGCTATACAGACCACAAACATAGCCAGGCAGTCTAAGCTGGCATCCTTAAGTCGCAGCCTGAATACGGTAAGCCCACTCAATACACTAGCACGGGGATACAGCATTACGACCGATGAATCGGCGCAAGTAATTCGCAATTGCGACGATGTAAGGGTAGGCAGCACGATTATCTCAAAAGTGCATAAAGGGCAAATCACATCGAGAGTCGAATCCGTCCTACCAGATGAATCTTAAGGATATTTAAATGGCCAGGCTCGAAACCCTCATTCGGGATCATGGCCATGGTTTGATAAGTTTGTACTGCCGCATGAATACCATCGATGTTGCGGTAGGTACGCAAGTCGATACTGGAGTATTAACCTGAACAATACCCGTGTTGATCCTGCTTTGTTTCTTATCGACTAGAGAGTTATCGCCTGCCAGCCTGGCAGACAGTTACTGTGTCAAATTTGGTCAATAACAAGCACTTTCAGGCAGTAACTACTCAATATTGTGGTGTAGGTTTTTTTTACAAATAACATAACTTTCAAGAGCTTAAATTATTTGTAACTCGCCATGGGTCAAAGCTGGGTTAACTTCCAATATTTAGTGTGAAGTAGCTAACACAATCATTATTCAAAGCGTGCGCTGGCATTGTTAATGCTTATTATCAGCTGCCGGGTTTATTTGAATGTTGCAAAGTTAGTCGGATAAGAATCGAGCTTACAAATAGAAATCGATTCCCGGAATAACTGGCTAACTTATCAATTAAATCCTGGATCGTACTGATTTTAGCCAGGGGACATTACATGCTGCTTTTTGAAAATCTTTTCATGTTGATTTTTGGCCATGCGCTTGCTGATTTCGTCTTGCAACCCGACGCGATGGGGTACGGCAAAAACCGTAACGACAAAATTCACGACAACGAGCAAAGCCTTTTCCCGGTTTGGTACTACTGGCTAACTGCTCACGCCCTCGTTCATGGCGGCATAGTCTTTCTAATTACCAATAACCTTTGGTTAGGTATCATCGAGACAATCGTGCACTGGGCTACTGACTTCGCCAAGTGTGAAGGCTGGATTGGCATGCACCAGGATCAGGGAATACATATAGGCTGCAAAGTTAGCTATTGTTTTTTCCTTTAGCTTTGCACCTGACCCTCATATCAATTCAGAACACTGCTGAAACTCCCTCTACTTGATTAAGCTGCCCCCTCTTCATCGTTGACTCGTTCTGTCCAAGCGTTATAGTACAGCGCAGATAAGACTATAACGGGCAGTTGATAAACATGGATAAACGAGCACAACAGAAACAGCGCAAAGAAGAGAAACAGCGAGCTACGGCACACCGAGAGCAAACAAGAGCTTTGTTGTTAAAATTTGGCATGTTCGGCGTAGCCCCCATACTCCTGCTCTTGACTCTATATATAGTATTCAACCAGGGGCCAACTTACTCTACCGTCGAAATTGCGGACAATGATCATGTTAGAGGCATTAGCGCTACCCCTGTCAGTATTGTCGTATATGCTGATTTTCAGTGCCCTGCCTGCGCCACAGAACATCAAACCATGACTCGAATTTGGCCAAATATAAGAGATAAAGCACATTTGGTATTCCGTCACTTTCCAGTTACCACCGCTCATCCGCATTCCTGGACCGCCTCACTATATGCTGAAGCCGCTGGCCATCAGGACAGATTTTGGGAAATGCATGACTATCTGTTCGCTACTCAAGGCATATGGGCAGGTTTGCCAAATGTCGAAGATGAATTTGACAGCTATGCCTTAGAACTCAACCTGGATCTGGATCAGCTACATGCGGACATTGAGTCCAGTGAAGTAATTCAAAAACTACGCAACGATCAGCGTGGCGGCAATTCTGCCGGCGTGCGCTCAACACCATCGGTATTTGTAAATGGTCGAATAGTTGCGCAGCCTACCGCCACAAGAATCAGACAATTGGTGGATGAAGAATTCGCAGCCGCGGAGTCCACCGACTAATTAGGAAATAAAGTTAACAATCCCATTCACTCCATCACTGCCATATTGACCACGTTAGCCACACTAAGAAGGGACGACACATGATTGGTAGAATAAACTCATTATTTGAAGGCGTTGCTGATAAATCCAAAGACTGGACCTGGACTCTTTTTCGAATCCTGAGCTCGGCAATGTTTATGACTCATGGTTTTGCCAAGTTATTTGGTGAAAATCCTCAGCCCTTCACCGGGGGTGGCATAACTACAGTCAACATAGGTGATTTGGTTTCCTGGCCGATGCCTATGGAAATCAATGCACTATTTGTCACCGGTGTTATTGAGTTCTTTGGTGGTTTTCTAATATTGATCGGCCTCTGGACACATCTGGTAGCGTTGATGGCTGTATTCATTATGATCATGGCGTATCTCACTGCACACCTAGCCTGGTTCCCCACTCTTAATCGTGGTGAATTAGCTGCTATGTACATAGCGGCTTATATGGTTATCTTTGCCTTTGGGGCTGGCCCCTTTAGCATGGACGCCTTGCTTGCTGAGAGGCGACAGGAAAAGCGTAAAAACAGAATGCGAGCTAACAGCTGAACTTATATACGGATAACTAGCCGATTTGCTAGTGACTCCAGCTTTGCTATATTTAATAAAGGTAATTATTCTAAATCTACAAACCACGGCTAAATATTCGGGGTATTTCAGAATGTTCAAAACAATTATAAAGAAATCATCAGAAGTCGTTCAATCAACCAGCAAGTTCTTATGCGTACTCACTTCCTGCGCTTTGTTACTCACCCTTGGCAGTAACCAGCTAGACGCTCAAGATGCTACAGCAGAACCTGGCCGCTATCGTCCACAGGGCAGAGAAATTGCCAGTGCTATTGGCCGCGAGTTTGGCGAAAGTCTATACGAAGTCCGAACCTATGACCCACAAGCTGATGTGGAAGAGTTTTCCAGCGCGACTATTTTCTACCCCTTAACTCTGAGTTTTGCTCCTGCGTTTAGTGCAGTTGTGCTAGTCCCAGGTTACACCGCAACACAAGAAGCCTACGACTGGTGGGGACCAACTCTTGCCTCATTGGGTATTGCGGTAATGATTATAGATACTAATGACCCACGGGATACTTTTCAGCCTCGAGTGCAGGCGCACATTGCCGCGATTAATTTTCTGGTTGCGGAAAACGACAATGCTGACAGCCCTATTCAAGGGAAAATTGATACTAATAAACTGGGCATTATGGGGCATTCTCTTGGCGGTGGCGCAGCCCTTGCGGCGGCAGAACAACTTGGTGATCGTATAAAAGCCGTGATTCCACTAATGCCTTATTGCTGCGAGTTGGGAGAGTCATTTACCGGTGACTACAGTGGTTTGACAGTACCAACCCTGATAATCACAAGTGCGGTAGATACCGTCGCACCGCCCGAACAACATGCGCACGCGTTATATAACGCTATCGCGGATAGCACAGCCAAAGCGTATCTTGAATTTAATACCGGCACGCATAACTTACCTACCAATGGCGGCAATGATTTACCTAATGTAGCCAGATTCACATTCGCCTGGTTAAAGCTGAATCTTGATGGCAATACAAACTTTTCTGCACATTTCAGTGGCGAACTCAGCGGCGACTTAGCAGCCAAAATCTCCATACTCGACACCAATCAATAATGCTGAACCAATTGCATTTGAATCAACTGAAGTAGAGACCTTACGCCTACATGTCATCTGCGCGAAAACTAGTTATTTATGCTGCCCTTGCGGGCAATGCTTTGATCGCAATTATGAAATTTGCAGCAGCGATAATAACCGGCAGCTCTGCCATGTTTTCAGAGGGAGTCCACTCGGTAGTCGATACTGGCAACCAAATATTGTTGCTCTACGGTTTAAAGCAATCAAAAAAGCCAGCCGATGAACGCTTTCCTTTTGGCCACGGTAAGGAAATATACTTTTGGAGCTTTATCGTCGCCCTCATGATTTTCGCCGTCGGTGCAGGCGTTTCAATCTATGAAGGAATCCATCGACTTGCCAACCCCGAACCCATTGAAAATATTTTGCTTAATTATGTCGTGTTATCACTGGCAATGATTTTTGAAGGCGCTGCCTGGTTTTATGCTTTACGAGAGTTTAAACAGGCCAAAGGGGATTCAGGATATATCGAAGCCGTACAACGAGGAAAAGACCCTTCTATGTTTGTCGTGCTTTTCGAAGACTCAGCAGCTTTGCTTGGATTGACGGTTGCTCTTATCGCAACGGCTCTGACTCAGATAACCGGCAACCTTTACTTTGATGGAATAGCGTCAATTGTCATTGGCCTGATACTGGCAGGTACGGCCATCTGGCTAGCACTTGAAACAAAAAGTTTACTGATAGGCGAAAGTGCAAACAACCACGTTGTACTTGGCATAAAGAAGCTAGCAATTAACATTGATAATATAGAGCACGTCAATGAAGTGCTTACTATGCATATGGGGCCAGATTTTATTCTGGTTAACATCAGTGTTGAATTCAAAGATGAAGCTAATGCCAATCAGATTGAAGACACCGTTGCTTTACTCGACGGTTCGATCAAGAAAGCATACAAAAATGTTCAACGAGTTTTTATCGAGGCCGAAGCCAGACATTCAACATTAAAATAACACCGGCGTATGACGAGTTACCGAGACTGCATTGTGCCGCTAAAAAAATGCTCAATAAATAAAATAATAAGCGAAGCTAAATGAATACTTCTCTGTCATATCTCTTATTCGCCCAGGGGTTTATCATCTTTTTGATTTTGATGATGGTCGCCGGGTTGTGGATTAACTTTCTTAACTCTCGCAAAGCTTATCTGGCTATAGCCTGTGCCGCCGGCCTGGTTGAGTCTATCCGACAGATACCGGATTTAATGCTAAGCCTTTATCCGGATTCAATCACCTACTATTTTCTCTCCATAACGCTGCAATTTTCTGCCCTATTAGTACTACTGTCTTCATTAATAATGATGAAGAGCAAACTGAATAGTAAAAACCTGTGGCTAATACTGCTACCCATTATTTGCTTCTTATCCAGCGTTGCCTATCAGGTTCTAGTTGAGCCCCCTGCAAGCGTGGCAAGCTGGTATTTGCTTTCAATATCCATATACATCGTGTTAAGCATGATTATCTGGCATGCCTGGCAGATTGGAACAGGCCTGTCTCCGGCCAGGATATTTTTAGTGGCTACAAGTATGGCATTGCTGGCTATCCGAATAGCACTGCCTGCAATGCAACTAGATGAGCTTTTTTATCTAACCTATTACGCCGCGTCCCTGATTTTTCCATTAATGTTGGCCGCAATTAACCTCGCAGAAGTGGAATACACCAATAAGACCGTACAATTGCTGTTAGCCGACCGCACACAGTCTGAGAAGGATTTACAGTTCATACTGGATCATTCGCTAGACGTTATTTTGATGGCCGATAAAATTGGATTGATTCTGACCTGGAACAAACGAGCGGAAGCGAAGTTTGGGTATACAGCCAGCCAGACTATCGGGAAAATGCATATGGATGAGCTGTTCGCCGTGAACTACTGGCAAAAGAACATTAAAGACTCAGAAGAATTTATCTCGAAAATGGCACATACCCAAGGTAATATTTTTGCTGTGGCAGTTCGAACCAAAACCGTTATTCATAACCAAAAATATTACAATATTTATGTATTACGTGATGCATCTGACCTGGAAAATCCTAATTCAGCTATGAGTTCTACAAAAGAAACCCTAAGCACCTCCCCTTCATAGCCCCTAGCAAAGGCAAGGTATGTCATTTCTACAGATATTTCCCCTGCTAAATTAACAAGTTAAGGTCAATCTTGAAGGCTTTGGGATTTGGTTTTCCAAATTTTCACCTGTACTTAAATACCCACACTAAAAAAAATTGATCGCATGCAGGATCAGTGCTGGAAAATAGTGACTCCGGTAGTACAATACGCTCGATATTTTGATTATAAAAGCCTCTAAAGGAAGAAAAAGGTAGCACAATGACAGAGACTCAGAACGCCGCTCCAGACCTTAAACAATATGGCATAACAGATGTAGAAGAGGTGTATTACAACCCATCGTATGATTTTCTGTTTCAGCAGGAAACCAGTGCCGAACTTGAAGGTTATGAAAAAGGCGTGCTAACCACATCGGGTGCCGTTTCTGTGGATACTGGCATATTTACCGGGCGCTCACCCAAAGACAAGTACATAGTTCGCGATGACACCTCTCGCGATACAGTATGGTGGTCTGATCAGGGCAAGAATGACAATAAGCCAATCGATCTGAATACTTGGAATCATCTAAAGTCTGTGGTTACCAATCGCTTGAGTGGTAAACGCCTATATGTGATGGACACTATTTGTGGCGCCAATGAAAACAGCCATTTGAAAGTACGATTCATCATGGAAGTAGCCTGGCAGGCGCATTTTGTAAAGAATATGTTCATTCGACCTAGTGATGAACAGCTCAAAGACTTTGAACCCGACTTTATCGTCATGAATGGTGCTAAGAGCACTAATCCAGACTGGAAGGAAATGGGACTAAATTCAGAGAACTTTGTCGCCTTTAACCTGACCGAGAAAGTACAATTGATCGGTGGCACCTGGTATGGCGGCGAAATGAAGAAAGGCATGTTCTCAATGATGAACTACCTGCTACCTCTTCGCGGCATGGCATCAATGCATTGTTCTGCCAATATCGGCAAAGATGGCGATGCAGCAATCTTTTTTGGACTTTCCGGCACAGGGAAAACCACCCTTTCCACTGACCCTGAGCGAGCTCTGATAGGCGATGATGAGCATGGTTGGGACGACGACGGTGTTTTCAATTTCGAGGGAGGCTGCTACGCCAAAACTATTAATCTTAGCGAGGAAAGTGAACCTGATATTTATCAGGCAATTCGCCGTGATGCCTTACTGGAAAACGTCGCTGTCAATGAAAACGGCGTCATAGACTACGCCGATAACTCCAAAACTGAGAATACACGCGTCTCCTATCCGATCTATCACATCGACAATATTGTTAAGCCGGTATCCAAAGGCGGACATGCTGAAAAGGTTATTTTTCTAACGGCTGATGCTTTCGGCGTATTGCCTCCGGTTTCAAAACTAACTCCCGAACAAACCAAATACCATTTCCTGTCGGGTTTCACTGCCAAACTAGCCGGCACGGAACGAGGCATTACAGAGCCTACCCCTACTTTCTCTAGCTGCTTTGGTGCTGCATTTTTGTCTTTGCACCCTACCAAGTATGCTCAGGAACTGGTTAAGCGAATGGAAGCAGCTGGCTCGACCGCCTATCTGGTAAACACCGGCTGGAATGGCACTGGCAAACGCATTTCCATTAAGGCAACGCGAGCAATCATTCACGCCATATTAGATGGATCAATAGATAAGGCTGAAACCTTCATGCTGCCTTACTTTGGTCTTGAGGTGCCGGTGAATATAGACTCTGTTGACGACAACATTCTTGACCCCCGCAACACTTACAGTGATCCGGAAGAATGGGATGGCAAGGCTAGAAACCTAGCCGAGCTGTTTATAGCCAACTTTGAGAAATTCACTGACAACGACGAGGGCAAAGCCCTGGTTCTTGCAGGGCCTAAACTGGATTAGTAAAGAGAGCAAAAAAGGGGATCAGAGCCTGAGATATCCCCACGAAATAATTAATCCCACAGACTAGCATGCAGGTCATTTATCTACGGTGCTTTCTCGCAAATGCATAAAGATCTGCTGTTGAAAAAAATACTGGATTTTACAGGGGATTGGGAAGGGGTGCTGTTTTGTAGTGACTAGCGCCCAGGGATGGAGCGCGGGAGGGCCAGGGATGGCCCAA
>NVVJ01000060.1 GCA_002402175.1 SAR86 cluster bacterium | reverse complement strand
GTCAGGAGCCCAAAAAGCCGGTCTCCTTCGGTCGCTCGATGCTACGCTTTAATTGCTCCAAAAACAGGGGACCCTCACCCAGCGCTCGCAGTTCCCATCTAATATCATGCGGAGGGTACACTTGATAATGTCTAATTTACCGAGTTAATTCATTATTTTGTGGGAGCCTCTCAGACCTCAACCCTTTTTCTATCCGGTTTGAATAGCGGGATTAAAGAAGTCTATATTTTCAGCGTTTAACGGAAACATTTGTGCGATGTTGCTATTGTCCACGCCACCAAGTTGGCGCATAGCTTGTTGTAGGTGTTTGGGTTCCAGCCTGATTCCGGCGCTGCTGTTGTCTACCTGAAGGGTTGATGGATTGATATTGAGAGCCTGGTGAACCCCGTCGGTAGCGCCGACCACACGATTGCCCCAGCTGGCTCCTTGTTGAATCATAATGGCGCTGCCGATTGGCCAATGGTCCTTACCGCCACCAGCATTGTAATAGGGCGTGCGTCCAAAATCTGATGACATAGTGAGAATAATCTTGTCAGCAAATCCTGCCTGCTCAGCGGTATCGAATATGAACGTTACCAGATTAGTTAATTTTTCCAGTTCTTCGAAATGGTCAGTGTCGTGATTCTGATGAGTATCAAAACCGTTTATGCCAAGCTGCGCCGAAACACAAAGTCCTGACTGATAGGCTAGCAACGCCAATTGCGCGGCACGAAAATCATTGTCTTCTTCGAATGTATCCGGAAGCAAGTCGGCAAAGGCCTTCAATTCATCGCGGGTGGAATTAGCCATGAACAGATTGTTCATGCCTTTTTCCTGACGGGGCAATAATTGATTGCTGGCCATTAGCCTGTTCAATCTTTCGTCTTGATATTGAGTGATCAAATCTAACTCACTCGGCTCAAATAGATCGAACTCGGAAGCTCCATTGAACACTTTGGAATCATTAACCAGATTGCGAATTAGGTCTGGGTTTTGTAGGCGACTAAAACGAGTGATTCCTGCCGTTTCGCTATAGCCAGAATCATGCACCAGGGAGAGCGCCAGATCTGGCGCGATTGCAGCGGAGGCAATGGCACCAAAACTTGGGTAGCCAAAGCCGATGCGGCCGCTCCAGGTGTGACGGCGACCATCGTCATGGGAATTTGTTTGAGTGTCTAGGCCATTAATGACCAACATGTCTTGATAAAAACGTTCAAAAAATTCCTGATTTTTTGCCACCGGCGCATAGGTGATATTTCCGATTTGCTGGATGTCAGCACTACTGGCCCATGTATTGATATCCCGTTGTCCGGGCTGATTGAGTTTCGGGTCACAGAAGCTCGTGACATCCCAGCCTCCAATAGCGGCCAGGGAAATGTAGAATGGTCCAGAGTAAGGCTCGGCCGCACTCGCTGTATTAGGAAGCCATGGGCTGACTGCACTGAGCCCTGCCATGCTGAGTAATTTGGTAAATTCGCGTCGTTTCATATCCCTTGTCTCTCCGGTATTGAAGGACGATCTCCTATTCGTGAATGAATTTGTAGTCTCGCATCAGGTAATTTAGTACTACTGCCCAGCTACGCAACGTCTGGTTAGGATCAAGCTCGACAGGGTTATCAACATTCTCAAAAATACAAAGTTCTGAGACAGAGCTGACAGTTTGTCCTTTTCCTGCGGCAATTCGCGCCGTCCAGACCGCCTCGAATAGATCATAGGTGGCATTTATTTCGGGATCATTACTGGCAAGGTCTTCACCTAGCAACTGTGAATGCAAATGCTGAATAGTGCTACGAATCGCAGATGAGCTTGTAGTCGGTAGTGATGTTAATTCAACATCCACAAACAATTTGCGTGAGCCAGCGGGCTTGGAGAAATCATTTGATACTATTGGGCATGACGTTTCATTTGCCATTGCCGTCACCACCGTGCTCATTAGTGTTGTAAGTTCTGTGGCCCGGTCGGTAATGCCAAAGCTGTCAATGCCACCATAAACCAGACCATAGACAGCAGCCAGGGCATTGGTGCGGCCATAGGCCCATTCGAAACCGGTTACGTCGATCAGTTTTCGATTAAGCTGCTCAGGCGTGAGTAATTTGCCGGTGCCTACCTCTTTCAATTCCACGGCTTGTGCATCGGTTATTTCTGCGACGGAGTTGGATCTAAAATGATCACTCATCACCAGATCAACCAGCATGTCTTTTAGGTTGTAGGTGCCGTTGCCGGCGCTGCCGGCGATAAAGTTATTTGCAGTGGTCTGCATAAGATTCTGTTCGGCGTTGTAAGCTACCAGCTTCGACTGATAGTCTGAATCTTCCTGATTTTCTGGTAAATCGTAAGGGTCTCTACCTATGATTGCCGGGTACCAGAAATTAACAGTGCCAAGGCCGAAGCGAGGGTCTTGAATAAATTCCTGTGCCAGCCACTGAATTGAATTATTGGAATTTGGAGCGAGTAACAGACCAAACCCTGGGCCTAGCATGTCGGAGTACCAGGTGTCTCCGTTTAGGTATCCGCTGCTCGGGTTGTTTGTATATGAGCCTGGTAAGGAATGATTGCCGCCAGGTCGCGCCTTGTATAAACCGTCGTTGTTGTAGTTCTGAAATGACCCTGCAACAGGATCCATGGTGGTGTGGCATACCGTGCAATTTTCGTTGTTGAGAGTCGGATTGTTTTCGTCAGACAATGCACTCTGATCTGTCGTGCGCTCTGACAAGCCTTCAATATCTACACCAAGAAAGAAATAATATGCCCAACGTGATCGCGCCCGATTACGATTCGTTGCTGTTGATGGAAATCGTGCCAGAAACGCCGGGGAATTCAAAATACCTGCGTGGGGGTAATCTGTAGGGATAGTCCAGCTTGATAAAGGTGAATTTGGATTGCAGATTGTGCAGCGATAATATTCAGTGATTTCGCCTTCGCGCCACTCTGTCGTATCTGTGGGGTCGTCGAATACAACATTGCCACCATAGATTGCCGCCGAATAGGGATTCACCATGATGTAGTCAGCAGTAATCACTTCTGTGTAGGGGCGCTCGTTTGTCACTACATGGGCTATTAGCTCCAGCGGTTCATCAGCAAGGGCAGAACTGGTCAGCAAGCGTTCGGCGCGAGTTCCCGGTGAGTTATAGAATTGCATTGAATTTGGATAATAATTGCGGTCAACAATGCTGAATATACTGCCGGAAAACGCCCTGGTTAATAGGCGATCATTGGCACTTTCGGTAAGGAAATCGTGAAAGCCATCGCCAGTCATAAGAGCACGAATTGAGTCTCTTAGTTCGGCATCCGTAGCATTAGTCACATTGTTTAACTCTGCGTCGGTAGGAATACGTCCAGCAAAGAGAATCGCTGCTTTTCGAAGTGTTGCTTTGCTAGTAAGGGTGGATACAGCGGCGAAGATGCCTTGACTGTTACTACCTTGTCCATTGTTAATGATTTCAGTCTGTACCGCTGAAACAAACTCGGTCCATTGCGATAACTCTTCACTCGATGGAGTGAGTTGCACGCCGCCACCATGAACCGTTAGTCCCTGAGGTTTGGAAAGGATGAAATTCGCTCCATTGGGCGCGTTCTCAATATAATTCAGCAGAGTATTGTAATTTGTTGTTAGATAACCGGCTTGGCTACTATTCGCATAGACTAACGCGCTGTCGGAAGCAACTCCGGTGCTCGTGTGGCATAGCACACAACGAGTCTGGATAATTGGTTGAGATATATTGCTGGTAAACAGATCAAAACTTGTCGCTGAGTCTTCAGTGATAATCGAAAAATTTAGCGGAGTACCGCTGTAGTAGATTTCATTCGGGTTTGCTTCGGTATTGTACGCGAGGAAGATATTTACGTTAGCACTGGCCACGCCAGCTGAAGCAAATGCAAGATCAATAACCGTAATTAGCTCACTGGCATCTAGTATCTTATTTGTACTGGTAGCTTGCAGGGTTTCTAAGCTTGTATCCCAGGGAATGAAATTTCCAGATTCAGCTCGCATGAAATATTGTTCACCTAAAGCAGCAGCCACATAGAGATTACCCACAGTGTTAACGTGGCTGGGTTCTACTTGAATCTCGGTGAGAATGTCGACAGCTTGGCTGGCTGTAAAACTGTTTGTGAAAGTTGTTCCATTGTCAGTTGTTGCTCCCGCGAAAAATTTCGAAGTAGTGGCGTTTCCCGACGCAGTACTGGGCGTAGCAAGCTCAGGAAGCTGCGCTAAAGCGAGATTGGAAATCAGCACTGTGAGTGAGCACAAAAACATAAGACTTGTTTTGGTGGCTGACTTGGTAATGTTGCTAATTAGTTGCATCTATTAACTCCGCACTCTTATCAAGCTAACTTGCAGTATTAATAAGTATCCGCATTACTCCGCGATTACAGCGTCGATAAATTCCTGTAGCTGAGTAAGCTCAGTACTAGGTGACACCAACTGCACACCACCTGTATGGGCGTTTAAGCCTTGGGGGTTTTCAATCAGTAAATTCGCACCGCCTGGAAAGTTATTAATGTAGTCAACAAGAGTGTTGTAGTTGATGGTTTGAAAGTTTGCTGACAAACTATTTAGGTAAATTAGATTTGAGTTTGCAGCGACTCCGTTGGCGATATGGCAGACAACGCACTTGGCTTGAACGATAGGTGTAGATATATTGCTGGTATAAAGCGAGAGGCTGACTTGCTGCACGACTTCCGCTTCGATTGTTACAGCTAAAGGTGCGCCGTTGTAAAAAACTTCACCCGGGGCTGCGATACTGTTGTAGGCAATAAAAATACCTAAAGTCGTGTTTGATACTCCGGCTGGGCCAAGGGCGATATTTTCAATAATGGTAAGTGGCTCGGAAGCTTGTAAAGTTTTGTCAGGGCTTGCTGCGAGCAGAGTTTCTAGATTCAAATCCCACGGTAGAAAAGCACCATTTTCGTCGCGCATGAAGTATTGTTCATCCTTTACGATAATGATGTAAAGGTTGCCCATAGTGTTGATGTGTGCCGCCTCAACCTGAATCTCAGCATAAATTGCGATGGACTGGTCGTAGGCGAAACTGTCTATAAAACTGACGCTTTCATTTGCGGTCGCGCCACCAAAAAATTTGGCCGTGGTCGAGTTTCCACTAGCGGCTGATGGTATTGATAGTTCGGGCAATTGGGCAACTGCGCTTGTTGCCACCAACAGCATTAGTGAAGTTGCTGTCAGCATTTTCAGAAATGTTGTAGTCAAATATTGATTTATTGTCATAGCTAACCTCTCCTTACTATTTTTATACGTGTAACTACCTGACACAGCCACGTTTCTTCACGATAGTTGTGTTCTATATCTCAATTTCCCATGTTTGATCACACTGACAAAAGATGATGTATTTAGGGAGTAAAACGCTCCAACTGAACATTGGTTTACCTGGGGCAGGCAGATTCGACCTGGCTGGTATTTCACTGGATAGGTTTTGTCAGCTTAGACGGGCGCTTGCGTGGTGTTTCAGAGTGGGAGTTTCGGGGATGGCGATTGGTGCTATTCTCTTATAACGAGAAACTGCCCCATCATGCCGTTGTCTTCATGTTCCAATATATGGCAATGGTACATATAGGCGCTCTCATTGTCGGTGAAGTCGGTGAAACGCATGATAATGCGTACTTTTTCTCCGGAGCCAACCCTTACAGTGTCTTTCCAGCCCAGTTCATTTTCCGAGGGTGGCTGTCCGTCTCGATCTAGAAGCTGAAATTGCCCGTTGTGTACATGGAAGGGGTGCATCATTGGGGAGTTGTTAGACAGCTCCCAAATTTCAGTTGTGTTGAACTGGATACGTTCGTTGATAAAGTTCGTATCCATGCGCCTGCCGTTAATAGAGAAGTTTCCGCCGCCATAACCTCCGCCATTCCCGTTTCTAGATCCTGTTCCCGGGCCGCGGTCATCGCCGCTTCGCATGCCACTGCCCATGGACAATTTAAATTGACGTGTGTTGGAGGCTGCGGCTTCTGGTAAGCGATAGATAGATGTTAGATGTTCAGGTAACTCTGCACTGTTTTGTAATTTTTCTTGCGGACGAATATCCAGAATGTCGAACTCTTGCGCGTTCAAAGAGCGCATCATCTCACTCATGGCGCCCGGAAATTCTGGGAAATTGGTCACTCTACCAAGGCTAACTAGTTGTAGCTGCTGACCGTCACTAAAATCGACTACGATTTCACCGCGTTCAGCAGGCGCTAATTCCAGTTTGTTTAGAGTGACAGGTTTTTCTAGAAAGCCACCGTCGCTGGCGATTTGCTTGAAATCACGTCCGTCACTAAAAGCAAAGGTATAGGTTCGGGCATTGGATGCGTTAAGTAAGCGAAACCTAACGAGTGTAGTACTGACTTCAAGATAAGCTTGCGCCGTTCCATTAACCAGAATCGTGTCGCCATGCATTCCTATGACTGAGTCCTGGTAAGCCGATAAATATTGAAAAGAACCATCGTTGCTGAAACGGCGGTCCTGAACAATCAGTGGTATATCATCGACGCCATAAGTTGAAGGCAACTCCAGTTGCAGATCATCCTCTTCGACGATAATCATTCCAGCTAGTCCTTTGTAAACTTGCTCACCTGACGAGTGCAACATATGAGAGTGATACCAGAACGTACTTGCAAATTGTCTTACTGAAAATTGTGCGGTCCACGAATCTCCGTTTGCGATAACTTGATGTGGACCTCCATCTTCCTGGGCGGGCACATGAAATCCGTGCCAGTGCAGAGTTGAAGGTTCGCCTAGTTGATTATTTACCTGTAAGGAAACGAGTTCGTTGCGCTGAAAGCGTAGTGTAGGACCGAGGTAGTTGCCGTTGATGCCAAAGGTAGGGGTGGATATATTCGGGAAAAATTCACGCGAGCCTTGTTGCAGGTTTAGTTGAAATTTTCGAGTACCTTCGCTGAGTTCTCCCTGAGCCAGTTCTGGAATTGAAAGGGGGTTGCCGCCATTCAATATTGCTCGTTCAGCAGCAAATGTAAACGTACCTTTGGCTAAATAGGCACCTAGTGAACCGATGCCTAAAGTTTTGATTGCCCTGCGCCGGGTGATCATTTTTTGTCATTGATATATTGAAAACGCTGAATGTTTTTTCCGTCGCGCGCAATAGTCTCAAAAAACATGGTTAGAGGCCTAACCCATAAACCCTGTTCGCCATACAGTGCTCGATACAACACAAGTGGCTCTTGAGTTTCACTGTGGTGAACTATGTCTATCACTTCATATTCATTGCCTTTGAAGTGTCGATACTTGCCTTTTCTGAATGCCTGCTCACTCATTGATCGGGCTCCGGTGCTGGGAAAGAGGGCGGCCTTCCTGGGCCACCCGAACCGCTAAATCGTCGACCGCCAAAATTAGGACCATGCTCCATACCTCTGAATCCATCTCTGCCGTCACGCGGGCCGCGACGTTCGATAAACTCTAAAGCAGTTTGCCGCTCTTCTTCGGATAACTCGTTAAGAATGAGGCTGGTTTGTTCGTGGGACAAAGATTGATACCTTAAATTAGCATCTCTCAGTTCGGTAAATGCCTGGTTAAGTGCTGCGCCATCGAAAGGTTGTGCCGACATTAGCTCGTTGACTCGGCGCTGAGTGGTAAACATTTCTCCGCGAATTGATCGGGTGGCGTCGAAGCTTTGTTGTAATAGCGGGCTCAGCTGCGTTCTACGTTCTTCGCTGAGGTCGCGCACAATCCATCCAACATTTGGTGGTAACGGCCGGCCCATAAAACCAGTTTTAAAATTCGAAAACCGGTAAGCAATACCACCAACAAAAAATAAGTTAATGGCAATTGATATTAATAGTCCGAGAATGACAAAGTTGTTTTTGTTCATGGCTAAAACAAATTCTCCGTGTAATCGTTAAGCGACAACATGATGAGTTCATCATCCCAGTAGGCGAAGCCATCGTTTCCTAGATCAACACCAAAGCTGTAAAAGTTTCCGATCACAATTCCAAACATTAACGGAAGACATGCAACCATAGCTGGGCGCCAGATGTTTTTCCCTAAACCATTCTGCGGCAGCAACCAATTCAATATTTGATCAAATACTGAGCCTGTATGTTTGGGTAGTAGTTGATTTACTACGCGAGATTCCAGTGTTGGGAAATCGGGAGCTATTATTTGATCTAACAAGTTTTCCACTTTCTGCTGTTGATGAATCAACGATCTTGCGGCAGCGCTGTTTGCTACAAAAGCTGAGCACTCACCTCGCAGCTCGGCTGGCCAGTGGGTAGGCTCGGTTCCGTGGGTTTCAACTATTTGTGTAAACTCTTTTATTGTTATCATAGTTTCTGCCGTTGATCTGATTCTTCAGTTACTAATTGTCTTAGACTGCGTTTTGCCCTGGCTATAGCTGATTCTAAAGCTTTAACCGAGATGTTCATAATAGCAGCCGCTTCTTTGTTCGAAAATCCCTGATAGTGACATAGGGCCAGGGCGCTACGCTGGTTCTGGGGAAGCTGTTTAATAGCCTCATTTAGCAATTTTACTTTACGGTTGTTCTCATCTGCGTCCGCATCATCAAACTCGCTACTCTCGATATTTTCATCAAAACTATCTTGAGTTTGAACCCTGCTATGCTTCCTTATGTAGTCAACGCAAAGATTGTGTGTAATGCGGTGCAGCCATGTAGTCAGCTTGGATTTCTCCGGATTCCACCTGGCGGCATTGGTCCACAACTTTAAAAATGCTTCCTGCGTAATGTCTTCAGTATCTTTTTGATTTCCGAGTATTCGAAACGCGTAATGACTAATAGATTTCAGATGTAACTTTACCACAGCCTGATAGGCGGACTGATCGCCCCGGCAAACTGCCATCATCAATTCTTCTTCAGTCATTACGCTTGCTGTTTCCTTTCACTTCTAGGGTGCTGATTGCGCTTAGACCTGAGGAGCATGTCCTCCTCTTTGGCCGCCAGACTCAGGGTGACCGAAGCCAGGTCGTCCATGGCGGCGAGGACGCAATTCCTCGGCGCTTAATAAGCCATTGTTATCTTGATCCATATTCAGGAAGCTTGCCTCCTGAAATTCAAGTAAACTTACAACTTCATCGCCATTTGCATCCATTTCTTGAAAACGAGCAGTAGCTCGCTCAGTCATCATTTCCTGCATATGCGCCATCTGTTCTTCAGTAGGTTCTGGGCGAGTGCGATTGTCGTTACCGCGACCACGACCACCTCGGCCCCCAAAGATCGGTCCAGGTCGACCATTTATAAATTCATCGAGGCTTAGTTCATCGTCCTGATTGCTATCCAGTGTTGCAAAAGCACCGAAAGCACGTTCTTGAAATTCAACGAAGTTAACAACACCGTCGCCATTTACATCAAGGTTAGACATGGCGTGATCGCCACGCGTATTTCCATCAGCGGCTATTGCAGTCGTTGATAAAATCAAAGCTGCGAAACTTACTGTTAGTGGTAATTTATTCATGGGACTTCTCCAACAGGCATTCCTGTGAATTGAAAAATTATGAATGATTAGAGTCTAATCACGCTTCAATTAACTATACGCAGCTTCAATATAAACCCGTCGTTTAAAACCCAATTAGTTCGCAGGTGGTGGCGGTTGATTCAACCTCAGTTCCGTGTAAGCTAAGAAGCCTCTACAAACTCTAAGGCAAGCAGCGGTAACAGATATGAATAAGAAAACTAAAAGCAGATGTTTATTAATGGCTGCCCTTATATTTACCGGTGGCCTGGTTTCAGGAGTAAGTCAGGCTCAGGATTATGTTCTGGATCCCAATTGGCCGAAACCATTACCAGACGGTATTGAGTGGGGGCAAACACCAAACGTGACTATCGATCAGGACGGTTTTATTTATGCCTTTCACCGAGCTGAACCGCCGGTTATGAAGTTTGATGCAGAAGGCAATATGGTTGATAGCTGGGGTTCCGAATGGGTTTCTCTTCCTCATGGATTTCGTGCGGCTCCTGACGGCTCGCTTTGGGCGACAGACTTTCATCCCAGCACAGGTAATACAGTAACCAAATTCGATACCTCTGGACGAGTATTACTCAGGCTCGGAGCTCGGGGTTTTAGCGGAGTGGGGCCAAACACTTTTAATGGACCGGCGGACTCGGCTGTTGCTGCAAATGGCGATTTGTTCGTAGTCGATGGTCACGGCAATAACCGCATAGTAAAATTTAATAAAGAGGGAAGATATCTCATGGAGTGGGGCCATAAAGGCAGTGGCCCAGGTGAATTTGATCTTCCTCATACTATCGTTATTGATAGTCGTGGCAGGGTACTTGTCGGAGATCGCTCAAATCATCGAATTCAAATATTCGATCAGGAAGGTAACTACATTACCGAGTGGGATCAGTTCGGTTGGCCCAGTGGTATGTTCATCGATCACAACGACATACTCTATGTGGCTGACTACCAGAGTAAGCGCGGCGTGACATACGGCAACGCTGAAACCGGTGAAGTGTTGGGCTTTATCGAAGGCTCTGAGCCAGAAGGCGTTGTAGTGGATGCCGATGGTAACGTCTACACGGGTGAAGTTACCGGCGGAGAAGGCGGTGATGGCATGATTATGCGTAAATTCATCAAGCAATAAGCCTGGTTTGGCGGGTCGCAAAATAGTCATTTTGTAAGACCCGCCCCTATTAATCTGTTAGAATCCTGCCTCTTTTCGGTGTGCTGTGCGAGTCATTTGACGCAGCCGCTCATGAATCAAAACAAGCTGATCAGTTCTTCATTTTTTGCTAGAAGAAATATTTCTTAGCGAGCTGATACGCGTTCTACGGATTGGGTATGGAATTAGCGGAAGAAAATTTAGACGAGCATCATCTCGATGAACGGGAAGTGATGGATGTGGTTGTACGTTTTGCCGGAGACTCCGGTGACGGCATGCAACTGACAGGGACTAATTTTACCCAGGTTACCGCGTTGGCCGGTAATGACCTGTCAACATTTCCAGATTTTCCAGCAGAGATTCGAGCTCCCATTGGCGCTACATTTGGCGTATCGGCTTTTCAGATTTATTTTGGCTCTGAAGATATCACCACCGCCGGTGACGCACTTGATGTTCTGGTGGCAATGAATCCCGCTGCACTAACAACCAATATTGCAAACCTGGTTGAAGGCGGATTGCTTGTTGTCGACACCGGCGCGTTCACAGCTAAAAACCTCAACAAAGCAAAATACGAAAGCAATCCCTTAGAAGACGGATCTTTGGCTGGGTTTCGAGTGCTTGATATAGATATCTCCAAGCAGGTATTAGCGGCAGTTGAATCATTTGAACTCGGCCATAAAGCAGGATTGCGTTGCAAAAATATGTGGACGCTAGGTTTGGTGATGTGGTTATTTGACCGTGATCGCTCCGCTACGGTCACAAGCTTAAAAAATAAATTTGCCAGCAAGCCTGAAATTGCTAATGCCAACATTGCTGCATTAAATGCTGGTCACGCGTACGGAGAGACTGCGGAGTTGCCAGCCGGCATACATGTGTATCATGTACCTAAGGCAAAAGTGCCACCTGGCACTTATAGAAATATGACAGGAAGCACTGCCCTGGCATGGGGGCTGATAGCAGGCTCGGAACTCGCTAGCATAGAAATGCTGTTTGCTTCCTATCCTATTACCCCTGCCTCAAATTTGTTGCATGAGTTGGTTAACCATCGAGAATTTCAAATCAATACTTTCCAGGCCGAAGACGAGATTGCGGCTGTGTGCGCCGCCATCGGTGCCTCCTTTGCAGGCCAGTTAGGTGTTACTTCCAGTGCAGGTCCCGGTATTGCCTTAAAGGCAGAAGGTATTGCACTTGCGGCGGCGACCGAGCTTCCGCTAGTGATCGTGAATACCCAACGAGGCGGGCCATCGACTGGTCTGCCTACTAAAGCCGAGCAGTCGGATCTAAACATGGCGGTATATGGGCGTCATGGCGACACGCCGATTCCAGTCATTGCATCGTCTACGCCGACAGATTGTTTTGAGGTTGCCATCGAGGCAGTGCGCCTGGCTACCAAGTACATGACGCCGGTAATGTTATTGTCAGATGGATATTTGGCGAATGCATCAGAGCCGTGGAAAATTCCTGATATGGATTCATTTACTCCATTTCCAGTGAAGCATCACAGTGATCCACAGGAGTTTAGTCCTTCACTGCGAAATGAAAAAACCCTGGCGCGCGTATGGGCAAAACCTGGCACCCCGGGTTTAGAACATCGCCTGGGTGGCATTGAACGAGACTACAAAACCGGCGATATATCCTATGACCCTGCCAATCATCAGAAGATGACTGATGTTCGTCAGGCAAAAATAAATGGTATAGCGGATGATATTCCGTTGCAGGAAGTTTGCCTGGGTAATTCAACTGGGAAATTAGCCATAGTTGGTTGGGGTTCAACATTTGGCGCCATACATCAAGGCGTTAAGCGCGCCCGAAAAGAGGGGCTTGATGTGTCTCATATCCTCGTTCGCTATATTCACCCATTGCCTCGAAATTTAGGTGAGCTGCTGAAAGGTTTTGATGCGGTTCTAGTGCCAGAAATGAACACCGGACAGTTTGTTAAGTTGATTCGAAGCGAGTATTTAATTGACGCCGAAGCGCTGAATAAAGTCGCCGGCCAACCTTTTAAGATTGGTGAAATATTAGCCGCCATTCATAAAAAATATGCTGAACTGGAGGGCGAATCATGAATCAGGCTCTACCGACCTTAACTCTTAAAGACTATACCTCGGACCAGGAAATTAGATGGTGCCCTGGATGTGGCGACTACGCGATTCTGAAAACAATTCAGAAACTAATGCCCCAGTTCAAACAGCCTAAAGAGAATCAGGTATTTATTTCTGGAATCGGTTGCTCTTCGCGTTTTCCTTACTATATGAACACCTATGGATTTCACACAATACACGGTCGTGCACCGGCTCTGGCGACCGGTGTGAAGCTGGCAAATCCTGAGCTTGATGTATGGGTGATTACCGGTGATGGAGACGGGTTTAGCATAGGTGGCAATCACATGTTGCATGTACTACGCCGCAATGTGGATTTACAGATTCTGTTGTTCAACAACGAAATCTATGGATTAACCAAGGGACAATATTCTCCAACTTCACAAATAGGAACTCGAACTCCTTCTTCACCACAAGGTTCTATTGACCTACCCTTGTCTCCCTGCGAAGTAGCCATTGGTGCCGGTGGCACATTTATAGCGCGCTCAATTGACACAGAAGCAAAACACCTGGCAGTGGTGGTCACTCGTGGCCACGATCATAAAGGCGCTTCTTTTATCGAGATTCTACAAAACTGCCCTATTTATAACGATGGAATCTTTGATAACGTAAAGAACAAGAAAATAGCGGCCGATTTTAAAGTGGAGCTGCAACACGGTGAGCGAATTGTTTTTGGAAAAGAGAAAGAGAAGGGTCTTCGCCTCAACCATGAGCAATTGAAGCTTGAAGTTACCAGTGCAGACAGTGACGACGTTTTAGTTCACGATGAGAAAAATAAGATGCTTGCCATTTTGTTGGCAACAATGACAAATCCCGATTTCCCAGTTGCTGTTGGTGTAATCTATCAGCAGACTAAAGCCAGTTATGTAGATGATTCTCGGGCGCAGGTAATTAATGCGCGGCAGGTCAAAGGCTCCATGCAGGAGCTATTGCGCAGCGGTCACACATGGGAAGTCGAATAGCTATCTTAATGAAGTCACGAAGCTGAAACATTCGTGAGTCAAAATGAGTCGTAGCCAACATTGAGTCAAAATTAATTATGACCCAACAAAATTATAACCGTAGAAAATTTTTGCGCATGGGCCTGACGGGAGCAAGTTTTTTTGCCGCAGGTGGATTACTGCGTCACCAGAAATTAATGGCCAGCGAAGCCGAGCAGGGCGCTTTTTACTCGCTGAATCAAATTGGTGATCTATTGCCTCCCGATGAAAATGGTGTGATGTTGCCGCCTGGTTTTAAGTCTCGTGTGGTCGCAAGATCAGGAGAAGCTCCGGCGGGACTGCCTGGTTATACCTGGCATTCAGCGCCTGATGGCGGCGCGGTATTTGCGACAGACGACGGTGGCTGGGTTTATGTTTCCAATAGTGAAATGCGAAGTGTTTCAGGCGGTGTTGGGGCAATTCGTTTCAACAGCGACGCTGAAGTTGTTGATGCCTACTCTATTCTGAAGGATACCACCTTAAACTGTGCCGGTGGGCCTACGCCCTGGGGAACCTGGTTGTCCTGTGAGGAATTTGATCTCGGCCAGGTATATGAGTGCGACCCAATGGGAGTTAAACCCGCGGAAATCAGGCCGATGCTGGGTACGTTTAAACACGAGGCGGTAGCCGTAGATGAGTTAAATCAATGTCTTTATCTCACTGAGGATTGGCCAGATGGTGGTTTTTACAGATTTACACCGAGTAATCCACTGCCTGATCTTAGTCGCGGCCAATTGGAAATTGCTTCTATAGTTGAAACTGACGGCGCTTCTTTTATTGAATGGTTGGCCATTAATGATCCGCTGGCTGAGCATGAAAAAACCCGTAAGCAGCAGCCAGACTATGCGCCATTTGCCGGGAGTGAAGGTATTGCTATTTATGACAATAAAACCTACTTCACTACTAAACATGACAACCGGGTTTGGTGTTACGACAATGTAAGTCAGCAACTAACTATTGTGTACGATATTGCCACGAGTGACACTCCAATATTAAAAGGAGTCGACAACGTAGTTATTTCAGCCGCCGGTGATGTGCTGATTGCTGAAGACGGTGGTGACATGCAAATTGTTGTATTAACCCCAGATGCTCGAGTGATTCCTCTTGTGCAGATTATTGGTCACGACAATTCAGAAATAACCGGCCCTGCCTTTGACCCTACCTATCAACGACTTTACTTTAGCTCCCAGCGGGGATCACTAGGGAAAAGCGCCGGTGGTATAACTTATGAAATAAGTTATATTGGCGCCGTGTAGTTTTTAGCCTCTGTGCCCAAATTGGACAGTTAAAAAAACCGATTCGCTTTTCATTTAAAGTGAATCGGTCTCGATGGACTACCCAGTCCTTTGCTAAACATCAAAACGCGTTAATCAAATAACGCTAGCAGAGGTACTGTTAGCTATTTTAAAGAAAGAATCTGGCTAGGCAATTTTCTTCTTTCTTGAAAGTCTCAATCCAACCAAACCAAGAGCAAGCAATGACAGCGCAGTGGGCGTAGGTACCGGAGCCATCTCGGATGCTTCAAATTCAACGATATATCCGCCGGCATTGTTTGTGCTTACCTGCCAATCGTTCCAGGTACCTAATGGACGAGTTGATGTTAGGCCCCAAAGGTGTACGCCGTCTTCGTTGCCAGAGTTATTAGGTTCGCCGGTACTCCAGTTAGTGTAGGTTACAGCTTCCCCTGTCACCCAAACATACACCCCTTCTGAGACAATATCGTTCAGTCCTATCCAGGGGCCAAATACAGTCGTATTAGGGTCGCTGGAGTAGAGAGGATTAATGAAGTTTGTCTCTGCGGTGGAATGAAGTGTTACCAAGTGGCCAGTTGCGCCATTGTATGTCATACCGCTAGCGGCTGTATTCGCATTGTCCCAGGTAATAGTCCCTGCTATATATTCGTAGGCATTTCCATTTGCACCAGTACCGCTATCCCAAAGGATTGGGGCTGCTTCCGCCTGCATAACTACGGAAACCATGAGGGCTAAGGCTGTAGAAAGAATAGGTTTGATCTTACGTCGCATGTTTAACTCCTGCTTTAAATTTTTACACTGCTGTTTCGAGGGCACTACTGTGCAAACGTAGCAAACATCAGGCCAAGAGTATTATAATCAATAATATCAACAAGCTATCTTCGATAGATATAGGCGTCGAGTCTTAAGAGTCTTGTATTGTAAAGAAAGCTGACGCAGGGACGTCCAAATGCCCGAAGCGGCGAAATTTTATTCACCTCCAACGCCAACACATCAAACAATACCCATCACGAACTAGCAGGATAATAAGTTTAGCTTTGATTTAAAAAACTTGGGAAGTAAATCTTCAAATATGTTTTTGGCACCATTGCTCGATGTATCGCTAAAGTGTTGATTAATGCCTGTTAATACCTGAATGCTAGGGAGTGCCAGTGGATTTTCTTTACACAGACAGTGCTAAATTGTCAGAAACCTTTACACAGTCAAAGTCCTTGTTTTTCAACTAATTGAATTTTAAGGAATAATATAATGGAACAATTTTTGCATCTATTACTAAAATTTGTAAGAATATTGGATACAGAAAATGAAATTGAAAACATTAAGAAAGTCCGCCCTGTTATTTATAGTCACTTGGGGCATGTCGGTTTCCAGTCATGCTGGTGTTATTGCCTTAAGTGGAGTGGGTGATTTTAGTGGATCTGAGACTTTACTGGACTTCGCAGGCTTGTCCTACGGGGCGTTGGGGGGATCATACGGCGGCGTCACTTTTACCTCTGGAGGTGTTGCTGCCACTATTGGTGGTGATTCCTTTGATGGAGACGCAAAGTCTGTCGGCTCAACCCCTATTGGAAACCCCTACTATAGTCCATTGATCTTGGATTTTTCATCCGATATTAATCGTGTAGGCTTTTATGCCAGAAGTAACGGTTCTGATGGTTTGCTATTAACTGCTAGCCTAATGATGGGATCAACAGTTGTTGGTTTAGTCGATTACGCAGACCCAGGCTCTTCTGCTTGGGCTTTTTACGGAATTGAATCAGACATTGCGTTTGACCGTTTGGTAATTGATCCAGACAATAATAGCAACGGATACGTTCGAATCGACGCGCTTAGATTTGAAGCTTCAGTCCCTGAGCCTATGCCATTGATGCTGTTAGGTACCGGAATTATGGTGCTTGGGCTGCGTAGAAGAATGCTTGCGAAAGCCGCATAATTTTCAGTTAGACGATATTTGACAATAGCAGTGACAGATAGCTGATTGTTGAGCTGTCTGGTACATGACATTGCTGCCTGTTTAAATGAGCCCATTCCTGAAAAGAGGTGGGCTTTTTTGTTGCTTCATTAATTGGTTTGTCACTTAGATTATTTCTCATTATGTCGGCTTTCACTTCAAATTCTCAGCTATCCGTTCCAGAAGACTGCATCTGAGGAAGTTAGTGAACTGCTGATAGATAGGCTCGAGTAATAGTTTTTATTCGGTTTTACTTTCACTCCTAACATAGGGTATTTGGAATAGGTAAAACTGATTCAATTTATGAAATTAGTGATATTGGTGCAGTGTAGCTTTTTACTCTGGCGCATAGACGCGTGAATCATCAAGGTTTATCCTCCATGGCACAATAAGAAGCCGGGAATCAAACCTCATGAGCGGACTACTTTCTAAACAGCGCATTATCGCCGCGCCTGATTACAATCGATGGCGTGTCCCACTAGCCTCAATTGCTATTCATCTGTGCATTGGCTCTGTGTATGCCTGGAGTATCTACAACCCGTCTTTGACTCGGCTTTTTGGAGTGGTTACTAGTGCGGGTGACGACTGGAGCCTCAGCCAAGTAGTGTGGGTATTTACCGTAGCAATTGTGTTTCTTGGCCTTGCTGCAGCATTCGGTGGTAAGTGGTTAGAAAAAGTTGGCCCGCGTAAGGTGGGTGTAGTTTCCGCTTTTTGCTGGGGAGGTGGATACCTGATTGGTGGCTTGGGTATTTTGACTCATCAGTTGTGGTTGCTGTATTTGGGCTATGGCGTGATTGGTGGATGCGGTCTTGGCTTAGGTTATGTGTCGCCGGTGAGCACCTTGATACGCTGGTTTCCCGACCGTCGTGGCATGGCAGCCGGCATGGCGATTATGGGCTTTGGTGGCGGTGCCATGATTGGCGCACCATTAAAAAAATTCTTCATTAAAATGTTCTATGAAGCGCCAGAATTTCTGGGTTCAGTAGCAGATGTTGAGCTTATTACTCAGGCAGGCAGACGATTTACTGAAATTGCTGGTAGCTTGCAAGAAGTAGTAGTGGTTGGTGCTGCTGAAGTTCGCAATATGACAGTGCCAGGACCGGAAGGGGTTTATCTGGTTGATTCTGGTGCCTCTGGTGCGGCGGAGACGTTTTTTGTTCTTGGTATTATTTATCTTGTGGTGATGCTGATCGCTGCRTTTTCTTATCGCTTACCGGCGGAAAATTGGAAACCTCAGGGCTGGGAAGAGCCGGAGAAGAGCAAGCAAAATGCCCTKATATCMGCTAATCATGTTGATATCGATCAGGCGCTTAAGACGCCRCAGTTTTATCAGYTGTGGGTGGTGCTATGTCTGAATGTGACRGCGGGAATWGGTGTTCTCGGTGTWGCCAGCACTATGATGACAGAAATWTTTGGCACTACCTTGCCAGATATTGTCGATGCTTCTTTTGCSGCGACCTACGTAGTWATGATTAGTGTTTTYAATATGCTGGGMAGRTTYATMTGGGCCAGYACGTCTGATTACATTGGTCGGCGAAATACCTATTGGGTTTTCTTCGTGCTTGGCATTGCTTTGTATCTTTCTGTGCCTTTTTCAGCAGCGCARGTTAGTGCAGATCCGGCTGTGATCTGGCTGGTTTATTTYTATGCRGCSACYATGATTATTTTCACCATGTACGGTGGAGGCTTYGCCACTATTCCTGCTTACCTGGCTGATATTTTCGGTACTCGATATGTCGGTGGTATTCACGGCCGCTTATTAACAGCCTGGAGCACTGCCGGWGTTTTGGGCCCGTTGGCAATAACRTCACTAAGACARAAYTCGATGRAYARCGCCATAGAAGAACTCATGACYAAAATTGASCCTTCGGCATTTTTGGCGCASTTTGGMGCTCCCGTTGATCAACTACAGYTATTAATCGATCAGAACTCTGTGACTATCGCCCGYTTAATGGAAATTGCACCRGCCGGAACCATMGACCCTACTAGCAGTCTTTACAATTCGACAATGATATTAATGGCAGGACTGTTGGCTATAGCGCTAGTTAGTAACGCACTTATGCGGCCTGTTGCAGCCAAGCATCATATAGTTGATTAAGGTGTGTTTTAAAATTCTCTCGCTTTAGCCGCTCCTGGCTTGGCGAGGCTCGGGTTTAGGTGGCGACGAAAAGGTAAATTTCATGCTCAGTCACCGTATTAGTTCTATTCAGGAAGAAGTCAGATAGCCAACAATTAACCTAGTTAGCTGTTCCTCAACTGCGCCGTTAATAAGTTCGTCTGTTTGTTCAAACACCGCTGCATGCACAACCGCTTCAACCGTTTCCATTACTATGAAAAGAGCCAGGGACAGATTCTTAATGTGGCGTGTTTGTGCATGTTGAGACAGCAGTTGAAATAGTTTTTCTCGTATATCAATCAACAACTCGTTTTTCCAGCTCTGAGCGCTCGTTTCGGGAACATGATTCGATAGTATCCGATGAAGTTCCGGTTCTACCTTGTGTAATTGAATATGACTTCGTACTAGGCGCCTAACAATATCTTCTAGCGGTAAATGTTTTAGTTTGATTGTGTCTTTGTTTATAGATTCACCAATTTGCAATAAGTGCTGCTTAGACAGCTCTTCTATTAATGCCTTCTTGTTCGGAAAATACTGATAAAGAGAACCGATACTTATTCCTGCCACTTCCGCCACGCGATTGGTGTTGAAGCTCTCATACCCTTCATCTATCAAAACGCGAGCAGCGCTGTCGACTATGGTTTTTACCATCTGTCGAGAGCGTGACTGTGTTGGCTGTTTGCGTTGAGAGGCGGTGGGTTTTTTGGGCATGCGCGGATTTTCCTAGCACTAAAATAAAATGCGAGTATAGAATGCGAGTAATTACTTGTATTATACAAGTGTCTGAAAAGGATTATCACCATGAATCGAATTACCCTGGCAAAAATACTATTAACCATTGCTGCCATACAGCTTGGCGTTATACCCCCAATTGTGGATTTCTCTACGTCGCACGTTTTCAACCTTGACTGGGCGCCTCATGCCAAACTTCATATGGTATGGCTATTAACTACGGGCGGACTACTCTCAGTATATGTCTGGGTATTGCTTTGGCTTCCTGCGAAGCATTCGTTTCAACGCTTGCGCCATGCGTGTGTGCCCGGGTGGGTTGTATTGACGGGATTTTTTGTCGCGGCTGTTTTCCGTGACAGCTACGGTGGTAGCCTGGCAGATCCTGGTGCTGATATAGAAATTATGGGCATAAGTGGCAATGTGATTTCGTTTTCTATAGCGGCAATTTTTCAGGCTGCAGGCACATTTATAATATGGC
>NVVJ01000059.1 GCA_002402175.1 SAR86 cluster bacterium | reverse complement strand
CAGATATGCTCTTGCAACAATATTAGCAAAGGTCAGCTGCTGGCAGCTATTGACGACGGTGTAGTTACTTTAGGTGAGCTTAAATCCTGTACATCAGCAGGAACCAGCTGTGGAGGTTGCGCAGTACTGGTTGGGCAAATACTCAATAGTGAACTTGAAAACCGCGGCGTGGCTGTAAACACAGACATCTGCGAGCATTTTCCTTTTACCAGGCAAGATCTGTACATGCTGGTTCGCAGCGAAAAAATACTTTCTTTTGAGGGTTTGATCTCCAGCCATGGCGCCGGAAGAGGCTGTGATATCTGCAAACCAGCAGTGGCTTCAATTTTGGCTACCTGCTGGAACGAACACGTATTGAAAAAACAACATGCACCGCTACAAGACACCAATGATCGTTTTCTTGCCAATATACAAAAAGACGGAACTTATTCTGTTGTGCCAAGAATAGCCGGTGGTGAAATCACTCCTGACAAACTCATCGTCTTGGGAAACGTTGCAAAGCGCTATGGTCTTTACACCAAAATTACCGGCGGCCAGCGCGTGGATTTGTTTGGTGCAAGGGTTGATCAATTACCACTTATCTGGAAAGAACTTATTGAAGCAGGCTTCGAGTCTGGACATGCCTATGCCAAGGCACTACGTACAGTTAAATCTTGCGTTGGTAATAGCTGGTGCCGCTTCGGTGTGCAGGATAGCGTCTCCATGGCAATTACATTGGAGGATCGTTACAAGGGATTGCGCGCACCGCATAAAGTAAAAATGGCAGTGTCAGGTTGCACCCGTGAATGCGCTGAGGCTCAAAGCAAGGATATCGGAGTAATTGCCACCGAACGAGGCTGGAATATGTATGTGTGCGGGAATGGAGGCATGAAACCCCGACATGCAGACTTGTTTGCTTCTGATCTGGATGACGAAACATTACTTAAATATATCGATCGATTGTTGATGTTTTATGTTCGTACCGCCGACCGTCTGCAGCGAACTTCAAACTGGATGGATAATATGGAAGGCGGCCTTGAATACCTGCAAGACGTGGTCATTAACGATCGTCTGGGCTTATGCAAAGAGCTGGAAGGCGAAATGCACAGCGTGATTGACAGTTACCAGTGTGAATGGAAAACCACAATCGAAGATCCGGTTCGCATGCAGCAATTCACCCATTATTTGAATAGCGATGAAAAGGATTCCAATGTGGTTTTCGTTCGAGAACGTAATCAGATCAGGCCAGCGAAAGAAGAAGAGAAAGTGGAACTACTAGCTAACTAATAATTTCTTAACATCGACTTGATGCAGCGAACCAACCCAGGGCACTGAATTGAATAACACAACCACACAAGATGAATACTGGACAACCGTATGCCAGCTTGAACAGCTATTAGAGAATGCTGGTCATTGTGTGCTGCTTAAGGAAAAACAGATTGCAGTTTTTCGCTTGTCGGGTTGCTCAGAAATTTATGCAATTGATAATTTTGACCCGTTCAGTAATGCCAACGTGATTTCTCGCGGCATGGTGGGCGACTTGAATGGTTTGTTGGTAGTGGCGTCACCAATTTATAAGCAACACTTCGATCTTGCCAGCGGGCAATGCGTTGAAGACGATGAAGTAAAGCTGGCGACTTATCAAAGTCGTATTCTAGATGGCGCTGTACAATTGGCACTCGAGAAAACCTGAGACTATTTTCACTATGCTTTTTAATCGTAAAAAAAGAAACCCGATAAAGATTGCCGACAAAAAGGTAGTTCAGTGGAAATATACCACTTGCGGTTATTGTTCAACCGGCTGCTCGCTGGATATAGGTCTTAACGCCGAAGGAAAACCCGTTGCGACTCGTGGTACGGCCGGGGCCGATGTGAACCGCGGCAAGCTTTGCATAAAGGGCATCTACGAGCATGAATTGTTTGAGTCAGCTGGACGCGGAGCTCAGCCCCTTGCGCGCAAGAGCATAAGCGATGAGTTTGAATCGACATCCTGGGATTCGGCTTTGAATTCAATGGCTGGAGAGATTCAGAGCATTCAAAAACAGTATGGCCGAGATTCATTTGCTGTTGTATCTACCGGGCAGATCATGACCGAGGAATTCTATACTCTCGGAAAATTGGTAAGAGGTGTGTTAGGCACGAATAATTACGATGGCAACACAACTTTGTGCATGGCTTCGGCTGTGTCTGGCTATAAAAGGTCTTTCGGCTCAGATGGGCCGCCTGGTTGCTATGATGATTTCGACCACACCGAGTGCCTGTTGGCTTTTGGCTCTAATCTGCCTGAACAACATCCCATTATCTTCTGGCGCTTGAAGGAAGCACTAGAGAAGAGAAAGTTTCCGGTCATAGTGATAGATCCACGAGTCACCATGTTTGCTCAGTTCGCCGATATTCATTTGCCTGTGACACCGGGTACTGATCTTGTTCTCCTGAACAGTCTTGCCCATGTGATACTCGACGAAGGTCTGGAAGATAGTACTTATCTAAAAAACAACACTAATGGTTATGATGAATTTTCCAAACTTATCGAGCAGTATGACCCTGAAAGCGCATCGAAGATCTGTGGCATCAAAGCTGAGACAATTCGCGAAGTAGCCAGGATTTTTGCCAACGCCGGCTCAGCAATGAGTATATGGACTATGGGTATCAATCAAAGTACTCATGGCAGTGATGGTGTGGCAGCTATAAATAATCTTAGTTTGATTACTGGCAATATCGGCAAACCGGGCGGCACTAGTCTTTCCATTACCGGGCAATGTAATGCCATGGGCACTCGAGAGTGGTCGTCATGTTCTGGCTTGCCAGGCTATCGACAATTAGAAAATCAGGATCATCGAAAAGAAGTAGCCGATTTTTGGGGTGTGAATGAAGAATTTTTTCCTGCCCAGCGCGGGCTAACCATGACGGATATCTTTCCTGCAATTGAAGCTGGCAAGGTAAAAGGCTTATGGCTGGTCGCCACCAACCCTATGACTTCGATGCCTGATTCTGCACGAATACGAAAATGCCTGAGCAGTTTGGATTTTCTAGTGGTGCAAGATGCTTATCGCGACGTAGAAACCAATCAATACGCACATCTGTATTTGCCTGCTGCGGTGTGGGCGGAAAAAGAAGGCTGCTTTACCAACACTGAGCGTCGAGTAAATCTGGTCCGGCAGGTGTGTAAGCCACACCTGAACTCCAGGCCGGATCACTGGATTTTCTCTAATTTGGCAAAGCGATTCAAAGCCAGTGAAAGCATGAGTTTTCCTGAATCCACCGCAGATATGTTCGATGAAATGCGAGAGCTTTCAAAAGGCAGATTGCTGGATATTAGTGGTATTACTCATGATCGTCTCGAACAGGAAAAAGGTATTCAATGGCCCTGTAGCGAAGTTGATGTAGAGGACGGCGGTGTAACAAATAGTGCATTAGGCAATGCTGGTAGCCCAAGGCTATATACCGATGGCAAGTTTCAATTTGCCGATGGCAAGGCTAAATTGCTTGCGCTTCCATTTGAAAACGACAACGAACTTCCCTGTGAAGAGTTTCCGTTCTGGCTTAATAGCGGCAGGGTTGTTGAGCATTTTCACACGCGAACCAAAACCGGGAAAATTGGCAACATGAACAAATTCAGCCCAACACCCTATATGGAATTGAATCCCGATGCGGCAGAAAAACTGGGAGTTAAGCAGTCGCAATACGTCAGGCTGGTTTCCAGAAGAGGTGACGCCGTAGTTATGGCGCAGCTTACCCATCGTGTTGCGGAGGATATGGTATTTATACCCTTCCATTTTCACGACTGTGTGAATCGACTAACACTGGGGTTGCTTGATCCTTATTCAAGGCAGCCAGCCTATAAACAAAATTCAGTACGCATTGAGTCTATCGACCAGAAACTGGCCGCAAAGCTGAATGTCGAAATGAGAAGTTTCTAAGTTATGTTCGAAATCCGAGACAATGAGCCGGCTTACGCTAAATTGAACTTAGCCTGTGCCGCTGAAAACAATGTGCACGGTAACCCTATCGACCTGATTGCATCCAGTACTGTTACTGCCGGTACCAGCATGTATATCAATGCTGATTCAGGAATTGGTAATACTGACAATAGAAATAAGCAGCATGGTTTTCATTTCACTGCTGACAATTGTATTGGCTGCCACGCTTGCGAAGCTGCTTGCAGCGAAAAAAATGACCTGCCTCCACATATAAGCTTTCGCTCAGTGGGCTATGTGGAAGGGGGCACCTATCCCAACTTCAGTCGTATGAATATTTCCATGGCATGTAATCATTGTGATGACCCTGTTTGCCTGAAGGGTTGTCCTACCAATGCTTATACCAAGCATGCAGAATATGGCGCGGTATTGCAGGACCCTGAAACTTGTTTTGGTTGTGGTTACTGTACCTGGGTATGTCCTTATAACGCGCCGCAGCTCGATCCAGTCGAAGGCAATGTGCAGAAATGCAATATGTGTGTTGACCGCCTTGAGGTTGGACTTAAGCCGGCCTGCGTCACGGCTTGTGTGGGCAATGCGTTGGATTTTGGCGTCATTGAAAGTATTCCTGAAAATCGAGAGGAAGCAAAAACAACAATACCTGGATTTCCTGATCCCGAAATATCAAAACCGAATATTCGATTTCAACAGCTAAAATCGATGCCCGAGGAGTTGACCCGCACAGATTCCGAGAATATTAAATACCGTCGCGATGAGGAGACAGGGGAGTATGAGCCCGTTGTTGATTTAAAATCACCAGCGACCCGGCAATGGAATTTGGGCAAGCTCTATTCGCGGGAAAATCCTCTGGTGATTTTCACGCTCGTTACCCAAGCGGTTATTGGAGCTTTTTCTATAGCATTTCTCGGTGCCATGGTGGGAATGGAAAGTTTGAGTATTTTAGTCAGTTCAACTGTGGCAGCACCGTTTGTCTTTTGCTTAACTGCTTTGCAGGCATTCGTTTTGTTTCTGTCTACGCAGCATTTGGGTAAACCAATGCGCTTCTATCGAGGTTTTAACAATTTACGGTACTCCCCGCTAAGTCGAGAAGCCCTGGCAGTCTCGATCTTTTTTGGCTTCCTGCCCATGGTGGCAAGTTTGTTGGTACTGCATAACGGTCTGTTTAGTTTTATTGAAGCCGGTGCTATTCAAACTGCATTACTACCCTGGTTAAGCGACGATCTCGTCAAAAGCAGTATGAGTATATTGGTAATTCTTGCTGTGCCAACAGGTTTTTTGGGCTTGTATTACATGCATATGATTTACAGAATCAAGGCGCGACCTTTCTGGGATCACTGGCAGGTGTTGACTTCGTTTTTTGGCACTATGTTCAGTGTTGGTGCAATCCTGGTGGGGATGGTGAGCCTGCCAATGATGTATTTATCCGGCATGGAAGTTGGAGGTCTGATAACGGAGCTGGCACCATTTGCTGCTTTGGGTTTAGCAATTGAAGCGACGGGACACTTCTTTCATGTGCGAGACATGGGAGCGAAAGGGCAAGAGGGAGCTGCTTCACTGACAGTTCTGAGAACGCGATTTGGCAAAACTTATTTGTTGCGCAATATACTTCTCGCGCTATGTTTGCTTGGTGCGTTGGTGATTTCAATTTTTCCGCATCAATTTTCCAGTGCTGATGGATTGCTGAACATCTTTGTCTGTACGCTAGTAATAGCTAGCCTGTTTGCATCGCTTGTTAGCCGCGCGCTGTTTTATGTCATTGTGATTCCTACAACTATGCCAGGAGCATTCTTCTGGAAGAACAAAGGTTTTGAAGAGCACGCAATAGAAACAGGGCTGGCAAAAATGCCGCAAGTCGGCATCGTGGAGCCTAGTCACTAAGTTATCGCTTTAATACTAAACTAACTAAAACACTGTTCAGGACAGTAGAGAGATCGTTGTGAATTATTCCTATTACATTGTTGACGTATTTACTAAATCTGCTTTCAATGGCGCGCAGCTGGCCATTTTTCCCGAAGCGGAAGGTCTTGATGACGCGCAGATGCAACTGATTGCTGGAGAGTTGAATCTAACTGAATCTGTTTTTATGACAGGAGCTGGTACAGGAGAAACATGCAGTCTGAAAATATATTCTCCTACAGCAGAGAGAGATTTCAGCGGCCACGCAATTATTGGTGCAGGTTATGTTCTGGCAAAATATTCTCACCTGGATTTTGACGGTGAGTATCTGAAAGCAAGGTTGGCTCAAAATACAGGCGAGACTGATCTTGTGATTAGCCGAGATGACGAATCTGAATTTTTTGTTCAATTCAGTCGAAGTGCAGAAGCAGTTAGCGACCGATTCGTTCCCGCAAACGCACAGCTGGCAGAGATGCTTTCACTTGATGAAAAGGAAATAGGCAGTGCACGATATAACACCATGTTGGTGTCTTGCGAACAAACTTACCTGATGATTCCGCTTAACTCTTTCGAGGCAGTGCGTAGCGCTGTATTTAATGTCAAGAACTGGAGCACTGCGGTCGCCCCGGTTTCACCTACTAATGAGATATTTCTATTCTCTACCAGGTCAGACCTGACTCAATCGAATTTTCATGCGCGAATAGTTGGTCCGCAAATTGGAGTTAAAGAAGACCCGCCAATAGGCTCTTCAATGCCAGCCTTTGCCGGCTACCTCAGTACCCACGACCATATCAAGCAGGGTGTTTACTCCTATGTCATTGATCGAGGCACTATTGAAACCCGTAAGAGTGTACTGAGTGTTGAGCTTGTGACGCAACAAGGGAAAGAGAATGAGGTTCGTGTTGGTGGTCCAGCGGTGGTGGTTGCGCAGGGGAGCATAGCTGCACCTCGAAAGTGATGCTAAATGTTCCAGCAAGCCCTTAATATCTTCCACGCTTCATCGGCGCTATCAACAATACTAAAAAGCTCAATATCTTCTTCTTCAATTGCTCCCTGGTCTACAAGGAACTCAAAATCGATTACTCTTTTCCAGTAGTCACTGCCCATTAATATTACGGGCAATGGCTTTATTTTCTTTGTTTGTATCAGGGTTAGTGTTTCGAACAATTCGTCGAGTGTGCCAAAACCACCGGGGCAGGCAACCAATGCACAGGCGCGTTTTAAAAAATGCATTTTTCGAATTGCAAAATAATGAAACTGAAAACACAAGTCCTGAGTTACATAGGCATTTGGCTTTTGCTCAAAGGGGAGCACAATATTTAAACCTATACTCTTTCCGCCTACGTCGGCAGCCCCTCGATTAGCAGCCTCCATAACACCTGGCCCGCCCCCAGTGACGACTACGAATTGATTGCCGCCATGATCTATTGAAGTAAGTGTGATGTTCTTTGCGAGCTCTCTTGCTTCATCGTAAAATCGACTATTTGCTAGGCCGGTTTCAGCGATCTTTTGTTTTCTTATCAATTGAGGGTCGTTTGGCTTAAGCGCTAATTTCTTTCTGGCCGACTCAAGTTTTTCTAGTGCTTTATCATAATCAGGAAAGCGAGAACCACCAAATATGACAACAGTGGACTCAATACCAAGTTCTTCCTGAATAATGTCAGGTTTTAGCCATTCGAGYTGCARGCGYACTGCKCGTAATTCATCTCTGTGTAAAAAATCATCGTCACTRTAAGCCACTCTATAGGAAGAGCTATGCTCCTTAGCTTTTTTAGCCGTCTTTGCATCATCGGCGGCAGAAGGAAAAACCCGCTCARGCTTGCTTTTRTCTTTCATCTTGCAGCCAYARTTYGATTAAATATGAACTTCTTTRRAAGCAGGTTGARSGTRTCNCNGCTACAACCTCTTWGCTTRTTATTKTTCTRRTGAGTYGATATCAGACCAGACAGAAAAYTCGTTACCRCTTGGTTCTGAAAATTGAAAACGACGACCGCCGGGAAATGARAAAATTGGTTTTAATATAATTCCCCCTGCTTTCTCAACCTTGGCTAAGGTTGCTTCAAGGTYGCTGCTATAAAAAATGAGCAAMGCTGCTCCATTTTCTGTTGATGAGGACAGATCYGACTTGAAAAAWCCRCCATCAAGACCCTCYCCTGAGAATGCAGTGTAATCTGGGCCRTARTCTTCAAACTCCCAGGCGAAARCCTYRGTGAAAAATTTCTGRGTTTCGGGAATATTATGGGCTGGAAGTTCTACATAGTTTARTTTTTCATGCTCGTTCATGTGATTTTCCAGTTYATAGAGGAATTAAAAAAGCCGATGGTTTTAAGCATCGGCTTGTTTGGYTTTCGTACWATGTTTCTACRGCTTATACCGCTTTAACACTGTTGGCGCATGGKCCTTTTTGGCCTTGRCCTACTTCAAACTCAACTTCCTGGCCATCATTTAATGTTGCATAGCCACCGCCTGCCTGTATTTCTGAATGGTGAACAAACAGATCCTTACCGCCATCTTCTGGAGTAATAAAGCCGAAGCCTTTGTCTGCGTTAAACCATTTTACTGTACCTTTACTCATAATATTCTCTTCATCTTATGGTGAAAAATTTAATTCTGCTTTTGCTATCACCATTGCGAAACCAGATGCTACATGTTCTTGTTTACAGCCTAAAAACCTAAATAAGGTTCCAAGGCATAGAATAACTCGCATTCAACCACAATACACACATATTATGCCCCTGAATGCGACTTATTGGTCAGTAAAAGCGAGTTTTACACCTAAAATTGCAAAAATGGAGGAAAAAGCTCGTTGAACATGCGTTATTACCCTTGGAGTATTCACAATACTGGCGCTGATAATATGAGCAAATAAACCATATAAAATGAACACGAATAGTGTCATTGCCATAAAAACCAAGCCTAATAGCAGCATGATTGCCAACTCAATCTTGACGAATATTGTAACCCTGAATTTTAGGTTTTCTATCCGCCACGCTATCAACAACTGATTGGCTAACTACATTAGTAAACCGCTGCCTTATATTTAGCGGCCCATGTCCACGTAGCTGAATGAACATTAACCCGATTATATCTTCGGCCGGGTCCGCATAATACAACGTGCCATAGGCTCCTCCCCAACCATAGCTGCCAGGCGACAATGTATCTAACGATTTCGTGGGGTCTACTAGCACACCAAAACCCAGACCAAACCCATAGCCAGGACCACGAATGTAAACGCTTTTGTCACCGGTGTGATTGCTGATCATAAGGTCTACTGTCATTCGGCCTAGCAAGCGAACACCATCTAGCTCTCCGCCATTAGAGATCATCTGGGCGAAGCGAATGTAATCGGATGAAGTGCTATTTAAACCTGAGACACCAGGAAAGTAAGTTGTAGGTTCGGCATATGTTGGTGCCAGTTGTAATTCTGCGCCACCGGTATCGGTTGGTATATAGCGTGCGGCAACGCGGTCGACTTTCTCTGGGGGTATATTGTAAAACGTGTCGTGCATACCAAGCGGCTCAAAAATTCTTTCTTTCAAGAATTGATCGATTGACTGGCCAGAAATTTTCTCGACTAGAACAGCCACGTAATCGGTTGATGAACCATATTGCCAATGATCACCAGGGCTAAATGCAGCAGGAATTAAAGCCGCGCGGGCAACGCGCTCACCAAGAGTCGAGAACTGTTCGCCGCCGTTAGAGGCCAACCTAAGCTCTTCTTCCGATAACCCTTTGTTGGCGGGATTAAGTGTTAGTCCTGAAGTATGAGTTAACACATGGCGAATAGTGATAGGGCGCGCTTCTGGCACACGTCGCTGAAGCGGGCCGTTGCTTGCCAGAACCATGTGATCTGCATATTCAGGAATCCAGTCCGAAATTGGATCGTCCAGCCTAAAACGACCTTCTTCAAATAACATCATTAAAGCAGTCGATACAATAGGCTTGGTCATTGATGCCAGCGCAAATATAGTGTCGGTAGTCATGGGAATATTTTCTTCCCGGTACTTCAAGCCGACAGCCGAATGGTGAACTATCTTGCCGTGCCTGGCTACCAAACTCACAGCGCCAACTACCTGGCCTTTGTCGATGAAGCGCTGGAAATATTCGTCAATTCTTTCTAATCGCTTGGCAGAAATACCTACTGATTCTGGGTTGGCAGTTGGTAATGATTCTGCCGCCCAATTGATAGGCGTCGCTGCTGCTAACAAAACGGTAAAGCAAACAGCCTTAGCTGTAGCTTGTATTAACCATTTTCGAATTTTTCCATTGTTCTTATTATTCATGGGAAACATTCCTTTTTATTACTTATCAGAATTATATGTGTGCACGAAAATGTATTTCGATCATGGATCTTCAAGGCGCCGCCCCTGACAGGCAGAGCCGTTTAAAGCGGTAACGCGGAGCATTGTCACTCCCTTGCTCTGGAGTGCTTCTATATCTGAGCAGGGCACGTGTGTGAAGCGCAGGTCGAGTTCGTCGCCTGTTCCAATACCTTCATTTGCCAGCAGTGGCTGAACATCATAAAGCATATCGTTGTGGGCCAGACTAAGCTCTGTGAAGTTTGGAAGTGTGCCTAGTGCGCTAACATCGGTTATTAAGTTGTTTTCAAGAAGAAGGACTGTGAGGTTTGTGAGTTGACCTAAGGGATTGATGTCACTGATTTCGTTATTGCGCAGGAACAGGTATTCAAGACTGGTCATTTCACTTAGTGCGTTCAAGTCTGTAATTGCATTGTCGCTGAGGCCTAATTGAATCATGTCGGTCATTGCACTTAGGGCGCTTATGTCTGATATTGAGTTGTCGTGAATCCAGAGCAATTGTAAATTTACAAGATTATGTAGCGGGCTGATATCCGTAATCTGATTGTCGAACAGGCGAACATGTGTGAGCTTGGTGAGTCCGCTTAGCGGGCTAATATCAGAGATTTTTTGCAGATGGATACGAAGGTATTTCAATTTAGTTAGCCCGCGCAGTGGGCTAATGTCGGTAACGCCGTTGAAGACTACATTCACATCTCGGCCATCGTCGTAAGCAAGATAATGACGTAGTTGAAAAGGATATAAGCCGTGTACGTGTAGCCTTGTCAGGTTTGTCAGCCCACGTAATGGGCTAATATCTGCTATAGGGTTTTCGCTGATTACAAGCTCGGTAAGATGAGTAAGTTCAGCTAATGGACTTATATCGCTAACCCAGTTGGTATGAAGGTTGAGTTCGCTGAGTTCGGCGAGCTGACTTAGTGGGCTAATATCCGTTAGGCGCCGATTGATAATGGTAAGCCTGGTCAAGTGCGTTAAATTCTGAATACCTTCAAGGCTATTGAATGGGTTAGCAGGCATTGGTCGCAGTGTGCCACCGTAAACGACGCGTTCAATTTCGGTGGGAACAATCAATTCTGTTAATTGAGACGCTAGCCCACAAGTGATGTCTTGCTGTGAATTAATTGAAAGCGCAACTCGAACCACATCCTCCAGATCGGAATCTGCAAATGTCACAATGGCGGCGGAGGAATGATTGCTGCAATGTTCCGCAGGTAGAAGAATCTGTCGAGACTGTGCTTCAGCCGCAGAGGGGAGGCTCAAGATAAATATTGAGAGAATGCCCAAACTAATATTAGTGCACTTCATTCTAATTCTCCTCCTAATGTACTAATTATTTCTTCATAGCGTTCAATTATAAAAGTAATTCTCGCTCTTTGGTTGGCAGCTTTAATGTCTTCCATTTCGAGAATTCTTAAAAACGAGGGATGACTTAGTACGTTTTCTGGCTTAACTGTGAGCTGAATTTCAAATTCATTAACCCCTGTTGAAATTACCTTTGGGATTACGATGTCTTTCCTTAGTTGCAGAATTTCCTGGTCATAAATGTCATTCCGCTTAAAAAGGAGCCTTTGATATGCCGGCAGCATGAAATCGTAAAATGCAATTAGATTTGTTCTTAATTCATTGTTTGAAAGCCGGTCCAGTCCACTCGTTCTTAGCGCTTCATATGCACCCGAATCATAGGAGAAGACAAAGTCTGTATCTATTTGATCGAAAAGATCTAAAAAATGGGATTCGGATACACTTCCTTGATTAGCTGCCAGTCGCATAGTTTCAAATAAGCCAGCTTCTTTGCGTTCCAGGCGAGTTAAATATGCTTCATCGATAATAGCTCTATCTTGAAGCAAGGCAATTTCTATCTGAGATAAGAGTAATAGCTCATATTCAGCGTCATCACGCTGTTGCATCCAGTTATCGAAGCTAAGCACTAACATTATTCCGGTAATGATTAATAGAACTTCACCGGCAGCATATTGTAAATATCTTCCAGAAAAAGTTCTTTCTCGTAGTGCTCTAAGGATGCTTAGCATTTTCTCAATTGCTCACAATTTGGAATGCTTCTCTGCGTTCATTTGATTTGGGCTCTGATAGAGTGCTGGATATCCTCAATAATCACAAGTGTTTCACTCAGCCTGCTTATAGTCCTTTCATATGATAGATCCAAGTCTACCAATACCCTCATCAGAGATGGATGGCTAGGAAAGTTCTCAATAGGAATTGTTAAGCGGTAATCATAATCTCTAGTTGCTTCGAAGTCTGAGCTAGTTACAAAGTCTATATCAAGTAATAGAATATCAATATATTCCATTGTTCGAGCGTTATGAGTTTGGTTTATAAAGTGTATGCGAGGTTGTCTGATCTGGAAAAAGTTAACTAAACTCAATTGAAGCTCTTCGTTAGAAATGAGACTTATGCGGCCGGACTCTACTAAACTTGTAAATGCGGAGTTGTTTGGCTGTAGACGTAAAGTCGTATACCGACCAAATGCTGAGTAAATATCTTCCTCAGATAACTCAGTATCCATTCTTAGTAGAGCCATCATTCTGAGCCAATTCTGGCGGTTCAGGCGCATGTATTCTTGAGTGGATTGGATTTCCCGCATTTCAATATCCAGGTCTTGGTAAATTGCAGCTAGCCCTTCGATTTCTATTGATCGGTTATCGCGGTTAGTACGCCATTCGTCTACTTGAAACGCTATTAGAATTCCAAGAACGATGACTAGAAGCTCCGCAAGAAGCCAACGAAAACGTTGAGCGGTTGAATCACTAACGATTGGTGACATGCTTAGCTGTAATTATTCCCATTTTTGTACGACATTGTACACAGAACGTTTTTAATAAGGAGATGTGCGTAGTGCATCTCCTTGATTTGTTTGTGCCGAAAGTAGTCGTTCACCTATCATATGCAATTAGTCGTTCAGCGAGGTCGGTAGCTAGCGCTAATCTGATCTCTGTTTGTCGTCGCTCAGCACGTTGTATGCGTCTAAGTTGTGAAAGCCAATCAATGGCTAGTGGATTACTTCTTAATCTATCAGCCGCACTAGCTGCTGCCATGTTCTGCGCTTCAATAATATCTTGCGATGAATCACCTGCGTAGGCCAGTTCCAAATCCCCATATCCATACACATTCGCAAATCGTTTTTGAGACTCTTCTTGCACTCCAGCAATTGCGGTAATGAAATGGTCAAGTCGATCTTTTACAGACAAATGGTAGATATAGAGACTATCGCGTATATCAGGAGGAATGAGCGCCATATCACCAGTGTTCAATAGTTCGACATATGTCGAATCGTTCGCTGTTGATCCTGCCCCCCATTTGTAGCTTGCAAATTCTAGTGCCCGTATATACGCGACTGGGTCGTCGTAGACGATTTCGGGGTCACTAAGCGAATCGAATAGTAACTGAGTATAGTCAACCCTCTCCCCGGTTGTCGCAATCCCTTGTTCCATTGCTTTGATGTCAAAATTAATATTCGTTAATAGGCGTTCGATATACTCATCTGTTTTTTCTAAATCTTGCCTATGCTCATACCATTTATCTACTTGAAACCCTAAGAATATACCAGCTGCAACTATTAGAAGTTCAAGGAGCATCAGCTTTAACTGCCCAGCTTTTATATACGCCAATATCCTTCCAAAAATCGAGACCGTATTCATATCTTTCTACTTATCTATTGGATTCTTGTATATATTTTTCAACACCACCATCTTCTAGAACAAGCTGTTTAGTTTCTTCAGATCGGGCCATGACGATATCCCGTACCGCTGGTATTTGTGCAAAACCTCGGTACCCATTATAAACTTGAATTAGCTCTTCGTTTGATGCAATTCCCCGGTCGTATAGCCGCCTTATGTAATTGCTCTGTGTTTGAAAAAGATTCGCAACGTAAAAAAGTTGTCTATTCTCAGTTGAGTCTAGTGATTCGCCAGTTGAGGCTTTTTCTAGAAGCGAAGAAAACTCATCGGACGCCAGTGTTGAGTAAATTTGCACGTTATTTGTAGAATATGTCTGCCAAATCCCAATCGTATTCGATTCATTATTGGTTTGAATTTCAGCAATCAGGAAATATATGCCTACAAGAACACTCAAGTTTGCAACTATTGCTATCCAATGGCTAGCTTTCTCAGTATTCATCGAAATCCCTTTTAAAAGGTACGGTAGTGAATGGGAAACATAACGCCACAAATATAGAGCTTAGATTGTAATCTCATATTCTGACTCGATTATTGCTAATAGTTCTTCAATTTCAGTCTCAACACGATCTAGTTGGAATCCTGCGTCTGCATTCAATGGAAGCATTAGAAACAAGATATTTGCAAACTCACGGTTACTGTAAAAAGCGTTCAGTTCCGGTTGTATATCAATTTCTGTTGCTTCAGTTGGCAGGCCGTACCCTAATTCATTTGAATCTTGTCGAACTACGAACTTATAAATAGCCGCGTACTTTATGGCATATGATGCAACAGTGTTGTGCCAAAAATCCGCCCTTCTAAGGTCAGATTGTTGAAAGTAACCAATACGGGTAATTACGGACATTAGTTTGCGCTGGACGGTGGGTGACTCAAGTGAGCGAAATTCTTCAGTTTCAATCATTCTCTCCAAAGTAGCCCCATTCGTCTCGAAAGTACTCGTTATACCGATTGGCCACAGGAGATTTTGCAATTCAATTACAGAGCCCTGATTAGAGCTTCCAAATATTACCAATGCGTTGCCGATAGCGCCCTGACGATCCCTAAGCCTCAACCCGAAATCTATCATTCGTCTCTTTGTCTCCTGAAGGTCAAGGACTAACGCCTGTAAGAACTGATGCTCTGCAGCCTGAACCTGTCGGTTTTCCCACCATGCATCTACTGCGAACGCCAAAAGAATAGCTCCCACAATTGCAATTGTTTCAAGGGTGATTCTTTTCCAGAGTAAATCTTTAGTCACGGGTAGTTATCCTAATGTCGTTCTATTACGGCGATTTTCTTTAAGAAACATAGCTAATGACACCACAGTCGCTTGTCATGTGCCGGCTGGTGTCGATTCCTCTATCTCGGCTACTAATTCTTCAACCATTTTCTTCATGGAAGGTCTTAAATACATAGCTCCTACTATTCGCGCCTTGCTAATTGGGTATCTAAGGTTGCCCGAAAAACCTGTTCTCAGACCTTCCCATGTTGCTTCGTCAATTAGCCCTAATTCGTACTGGTAATAATTGTTATCAGTTATTTGAAGATAAATACTTGCCTGTATATTCAGGCGAACCACGTCTTCCATGGATAACTCGTTTTGAGCGACATACAATTCTATATCACTATTCCACCAGCTGGGTTTGGATTTCTCTAACGCTCTGGCACGTTGCTGAACGTATTCGTAATTATCACGCATGCCTGTTGAGTTTTCTACAAGGAGAGCTGAACGATCGTGAAATGCAGTGCTATAAGCAATGTTTCTATCGAGTACTAACTGGGCACCTACAAACAGTAGTGAGGCAATAATTCCAAAGATGCCAATGAGTTCAACTAGGTATATGTTGTCTGGTTTTTTCATTTTCTCTCAATCTCGAAATGGAATTATCGAATCATTACATCCTTGTAAATACAAAAAGTAATCTTCAGAAAGTGACAAGCCAAGTACTGCGCCATAGTTTGTCGATTCATCCGGTGCGAGATCTAAGCTACACGCGCTGCTGCTGAATCTCTCCCATTGTGCATCAGTCAGGTTCCCCTCCGACCATTGTAGAAATGCTCGCTCAAAGTGTATATACAAAGCTATTTGCATATCAAAATCTTTCCAACGTTCTAATGGGGTTAGCTCATCAAGCCCAGAGGTTATTCTCTTGAAACGGATATTTGACAATGATTCATTTGTAGCTCTTTGCTGTCTCCACTGTGCAATGTCGGAGACCAGATTATCGTATGTTGATGATCTTATAGCTGCAGTATTGTCGCGTAAATTAGATATAAGAATGATCAACGAAATCACCACTGCTACGCCCGAAACGATTTCAGCTATTAATGCTAGATTACTTAAGGATAATACTTTCACTTCACACTGTTCCCGTTTGTTCGTGATGCATAATGCCTTAGTAGAAATATAACGTCTTTGGTTCTACTGTTACCCGCCCTTTATATCTCGATCTTGCAGTAAATATTTGCGCAACTCCCTCTAATATCGCGCTGTGTCGGACAGAAACGACTGAATCTGTTCCTCAGCGTCTCTATATCTATCTAGGAATATTGTGTGAAAAGTAACAACAATGGCCGCTGTAGATTGCATATTCGCAATTACCTGATAAACGCGCGGGTTACTTATCATTTCAACTGAATCATAGATAATATTGGCATTGCCATGTTCATCTCTTCGATTTATGTAAAAGCCATATTTTATTTTGTTAAATTCAGCTATTTGAAAAGATGGTTTTTCTAACAAATCCTGCCACTGTTCAGGCCAGGAAGTGAGCAAGGCAATCGTATTCCGTATTTCAATATCCTGTATCAAATTGAGTTTCCCTGTAGCTATCATTTCGTTAATTGTTGCATGTGTATAGCGCAACGGATTTGTGCGGGCTAAACTATCCAGATAGGTCCCGAATATTTGAATTTCTTCCGATGCAATTTTCCCCGATTCTATCGTGTCGAGAACGAACTCAGCTTCCTGTATTTTAGCCTTCATGAATGTGATGGAATCCTGCTCGACAATTATTGTTTCAGATATATCGAATAAAATACGTTCGAGGTAGGATATTTCCTCTATTCGGTCCTTACGCTCCTGATTCCACTCAGTAACTTGCATACCTATGAATACGCCCAACACAATCACGATAAGGTCAATGCTTACAGCGAGCCAGTTTTGAGATCGAATATGTTGGGTAAACCTTCTTAAAAGCATATTTTGTTAGTTTCCGTTCATTGCTTTTGTTAAGTGACGAAATTCAGTGATATTCATATATTTCGAAACACATAACGCCCTTAATAATAGAAGCAGCCGCGTAGCGCTGTTTCCTATTTGATTTGATTGCTATGTGCAGGCATGGCCGCCAGGTCAATTCTCTGTGTGTAGTTCAAATATCATTACTTGTATTAATTCTGTTGTAGCTTTTCTTGACCCAAGAAGATCTAGGTACATCGCCCTTCGTATTGGATTTCTTAACGCTTGCTTTTCAGATTCTCGAATTTCGTTCCAGTCACTATCCTCAACTAAGCCAAGCTCGTGTTGATAGACCATATTATCGAGAAACATAGCGCTCATAGTTTGTAAAACAGATAAGCGGTACATATGCTCCATAGTAAAACTATGGCTATCCATATAATTTTGAATGTCCTCGTTCCACCAATTGGGTAATCGGCCTTGTTCCCATGAGACGGAAGATTGATTGACCCAGGCATCGTTATCAAAGCGTAGTTTGTTAAGTTCAATTGCTGTTGTAAGTCGATTCTCGAATTGGGCTCCAAGCGCAACGACTCTATCTTGCTGCAATTGGAATCCAACGAAAACAAGCGAGGCTACTATTGAAACAACGCCAAATAATTCGATTAGTAGTCTAGATGATATTTTCACAATAGATTCTCGACAGCCTTTCAATGGCACTCTTTAGTTATTATCTAGGCCCATAACGCTCTTAATAATAGGAGCAGCCGCGTAGCGCTGTTTCCTTTTTGATCTGATTGTCATGTGTTGGCCGTGGCCTCAGTATTGCTTCAATCGGCTTTTCAAGTCGGCTGCGCGTAATGTAATACTATTTGAGTCTGCAATTTCCGTGATATGCACAATGCGTAGTCTTGGAATCCAGTCGATTGCCTCTTGGCGGCTTCGGAAGCGCTTTGCAGCAGCCATCGCCTCGTCAATAGAAAACCTGACAGTTGCATCTCGCTTCATACCTCTTTCAATTTGGTGAGGTAGAAGCATACCTGAAAAACGGGAGTATGATTCCTGCTGAACATTGTCCCGCATTGAATTGAATTGACTCTTTTGAGCAAGATCACCATAGTACTCGTATAGGCCATTTCTGATAGATACTGGCAAAAGCGCCATATCTCCGGTGTTGACTAGTTCAGTGTATGTTGCGTTTTGCGTAACTAAATTGTACCTATATATAGATTGTTCAAAAGCGATCATGTACTCAGTAGGGTTTTTACCGGGTATCGTTAGATCATCGATTGAATCGAATAGCATATCTGTAGCGCGTAATCTGTAGTTGGCAGAGTCCAATACTCGCTCTAGAACACTAAGATCCACATCGATATCTGCGAGTAACCGATGAACGTATTGCTCGATTTTTTGAGTATCTTGTCGCTGTTCATACCAACGGTCTAATTGGAAACCAAAAAATAGGCCAACCGCAACAACAATAAACTCCAAGAACAGTAAATGTAATTGCCCGGTTCTTAGAAATAGGGATATCCGTTGAATTATTGTATTTCTAGGCATGTTAGTTTTGGAGTAGACCTCGTCCTTTTTGATTTTATTGTTATGCTGCGGCCAGCCTCACTTTTTGTACTTTGCCTAACTTTACACTTTTCTTTGCATGCCAGAGGTCATAGGAGTCTTGCATTGCTAGCCAGCTTTCAGGGCTACGGCCTAATGCTTTAGAAAGGCGTAGTGCCATTTCAGGGCTTACACCGCTTTGCTGTTTCAGGACACGGTTGAGTGTGGATGCTGCAACATTAAGTTTTTCCGCTAAGAAGCGACAACTTAAACCAAAGGGCTCCATGTATGTCGCCCGCATGAATTCGCCAGGATGAGGGGGGTTATGCATTCTCATTAGTGATAATCCTCGTAGTCAGCTATGTACACGTTTCCGTCAGTTAGCTCAAAGGTGACTCTCCAATTTCCGCTAACGGATATTGACCAAATGCCTTTGCGATTCCCTTTCAATGAATGTAACTGATAGCCAGGAATATCCATATCTTCAATAGAAATTGCCGTATCTAAAGCTACCAGCTGCATACGTAGCTTCTTCGAATGGGCAGCTTGAATCCCGCGAGAACTACCAGATTCGAAGAAATTTCGTAATCCTTTGTGCTTGAAGGATTTGATCATCTGTGTAGTGTAGCGCGTTGCGCAACAATGTCAAGCCGCATGACGCCCTTATAATAGGGGCGCGTTGCGCGTCCTTTTTGACTCGATTGCTATGTGTCAAAGCTTACTCTTGCATGAAGTTCAAATGTTTCTGGATTTCCGATTCTAAAAACTCAATTCTATCAACCCCTTCTTGTGTGCGAGATGTCATACCTAAGGCTATAATTAGGAAGTCGCTCACTCGCTCATAGAATTCCAAATGTCTAGGGATTTCACTGAGAGGGTATATTAGGCCAGTAGCTCGCTCGAATGAGTTTTCTTTGTCTAAGCTCTTCGTTACATTGAACTCGAAATCAGAATACCTAGCTTGTCGAAGTGAGTTGCTAATGATTCGATATTCTCCCGTATATGAAACCATGAAAGGTGTGAAACCCTCATGAAAATCATTAAAAGTTCTACGTATCGAATTGCTTGAAATCAATTCCGGTTCTCCGAGATCACGCCAGCCCTGGTACGAAGGGTAGGAAGGTCTCCAGTAGAAATCTTCACAACCTGCATTTATGTCAACAATGCCCTCTGTGGTTCGAGAAGGGCTGTTGGACAAATAGTCTCTGTAAGAGATGATGGAACCGATTCGGCAATTTAGCGATTCTTGGTACCTAACCAAAAGACTCTTGTTGAACTCATAATCTTCTAACATACCTATGAGAATTGATTGCTCTCGATCGTGGTTACGTATGCTCTCGCGAAACTCCTCAACTTGAAATGCGATTAGTATCCCGAGAACAATAACCAAAAGTTCTGCTAGGAGCCAGCGGTATGAATCTCTTGGGATTTTGAAAATTTCCATTAGGGTAAACTTATTTAATATTCGACAGATTCACAGTACACATGACACACTTTAATAATAAGCGCGCTTGCGTGTTTCTTTTGATTTGATTGTATGGTCAAATTTCCCTGTTTCAAACCAATTGTATAAAGTGAAGCCCGTAACCAGTTAACGCTAGTTACCGATCCAGCAGCCCGATGATTTGAAGG
>NVVJ01000058.1 GCA_002402175.1 SAR86 cluster bacterium | reverse complement strand
GCAGGGATGCCGAGCCCAAGCCCCCATGGATGGGATTTCGGCGGCTTCGGAGAAACACTCCCCCGTGCCGAAGGCGGAAAAAAATGCCACACACCCAGTCCACATTCACATTCACAAAATTAAGACCGATCTACTTACTTTCATTTTCAAAAATATCAAATTCACCCGCATCAAGGCGAGAAAAATAATCCGTAGCTACTTTCTTAACCTTCGGGGCTAATAACAAACTAGAAATCATTGTTGGAATTGCCATAGTTGCATACATACCGTCCAACAGATTAATGACCAGATCAAGAGACACTACGGCGCCTACTGTAATAAGTAGAATATACGCCCACATATAGTATTTTTCTCTGGCGGTGCCAAACAAAAACCCCATGCACTTGCTACCGTAATACCAGTAAGTAAGCATAGTGGTTGTGCTTAGTACTATAGCCATTATGAGTAATAGGTAGGCTCCGAACCCAGGGAAGACTTGCTCATAGGCCTGAGTGGTCATAGTTATGCCGGTTGCATCGCCTTGCCAGACACCTGTAACTAGTAACGCCATTGCAGTAAAGGTACAAACCACCAAAGTATCGGCGATAGGTCCTATCATGGCGACCAGACCTTCCCGTGTTGGCTCATTCGTTCTGGCGGCACCATGGGCCAAAGACTCGGTTCCAATTCCTGCCTCATTGGAAAACGCGCCTCTTTGAACGCCGATTAGAATAACCGCGCCAATTACCCCGCCTGAAACCGCCTCTCCAGAAAAAGCATCAGTGAAAATAAGCACAAACATGGCTGGTATTTCGGTGAGGTGAGTTAGCAATAAGGCTCCGGTAATAAGAAAATAAAACAGCACCATTATCGGAACCAGTTTTCCTGCTACTACAGAAACACGTTTTACTTTTCCAACCACAACAGAGCAAATTATCAGCGCAACTATTATTCCAACGGCCAAATCAAAATTGAAATGGCTTTCTGCGGTAGCCATGCCTGCTGGAATAGCGACAACCTCGCGCAATATTTGAACCAATTGGTTTATTTGAAAGATTGGTAAAACCCCAACCATGCCCGCAATACAAAACATCCACGCCAGCGGCATCCACTTTCGGTCTAATCCTTCACGAATCACGTACATGGGACCGCCCTGCAATTTGCCAGTATCGTCAAGGCCGCGATACATGATTGCCAGTGAGGCGGTGTAAAATTTAGTAGAAACACCAACAATAGCCGTTACCCACATCCAGAAAACCGCTCCGGGCCCACCCACTGTAATTGCAATTGCAACACCGGTTATGTTGCCCAGACCCATAGTGCCCGCCAGAGCGGTTGCCAGGGCGCTGTAGTGACTAATTTCACCGGCAACATCTTCTGCGGGGTTATTGTACTTACCTTTGAGCAAGGCGACGCTGTGGCCGAAGTATCGGAAATGTTTTAAACCAGAGTGAAACGTGAAAAACAGGCCGCCACCTACCAGTAATATCACCAGTGGCAGGCCCCACATAAAACTCGTATAGGCGGCAATAGCCGCTTCAATTTGATTCATAGGAAAATTATGCAGGACACCTATTAGCAGATTAACGACTGAAATTACTATCAATAAACTGAGACTCGAGGAACCCTCACTGAGGGCCCCAGAATTTTGCCGGAGCTGTTACCAGCTCTGGCAGTTAGTACTATTGTGCAGCAGCGTCTGATTCCTGGCGACGAGCACCGGCGAGAATAGCGCGCATTGCGTARTTACCTTCGTGGCATGCATATTCATACAGRTYTTCTCCGGTATACATCGGCATCTCTGCWGTCCACGGCTGAGTATATAAATCGGGATCATCGATAGTGAACGAATAATGYAGYTTATCGTCAGCAACGCGTGTRAAGCGCTCTGTCAGTGTGATATTGCTAGAGACCAATCGTTCTTTRGCAACCTGCCARGGGTTGAAATTTTTAGTTTGAACAACTAGTGCGCCGTCTTCGTAATAGCCAATTGAGTCTCCCARCCATTGRTCGTAAGGCAAATCTCGRAAATCCTGATCGATTCTRACTATACGAGCATTGTGCACCATCTCGGCAAGCAATATGACGTGTGTTGGTGACTGTACAATTTGCATGTGGTTATTATAAAGACTACTCATAAAAGGTGCGGTTGAAGCAAAACTTATCAGGCATCGATCTGACAGAGTTCTTCCCTCGGGCCCATCACTCTCTCCTAGTCCCATTGGTAGATCTTCCTGCTGCGAATCGCGGCGCGCACGACCTTCTTCCTTCCAGGGAATTTGTCCATCGGCCGGATCTACGATAAGAGAAGTGCGGTACTTGCCATTCATTTGCGCCAAGGCATCGCCAGGGGTAATCCAGAATCCATTATACCCGCCTACATTCTCTGGCCCTGGAGCCTCGGCACCGGTGGCCTCAAGAAACGCAAGAAAATCAGGTGTCGATACCATTTTCTCCAGCATAGTGGCTTCGTCCACTTCCAGCTCACCATTATATTGCTCTGCCCGCTCCAGCCCTGTACGGGTTTTATAGTTCCATACACCTTGAACGTCCGGAACACCAAAGGCGGTGCTTGGTGGCGTGTAATCTTCTGCTGAGAATGCAGATGTAGTACCTGTAAACGCCAGTAGTGCGCCCATAAGCTTGGAAAATTTAATTAATCTGTTCATGTATCCCCCTGTTGTATTAGTACATCTGTATTGATACTTCTATCGTGACCAGTTTCCACATTGGGAAACCTGTCGTAATTTAATGCATTCACCAGTAGCGTGCACCCTATCTAATATTATCGGCAAATTTAAAATCAGTAGAAGGCTCGCTTCCTGCCAGATGTTCTACGAAGTAATCCCAGCGCCGTTTCATGAAGTAGCGTCTGTTACCAAAGCCATGACTGGAGTTAGGCAACACTACCAGGTCAAAATCTTTTTCTGCATCGATTAACGCCTGCACAACCAATAAGGTGCTACTGGGGTGAACATTAGTATCGAGCATGCCGTGTGCCAGCAATAATTTACCCTGTAAATTCTCTGCTAACAATTGATTTGCCTGATTGTCGTAGTTAGTAGCTGCTGGAGAGTCTTCTTCAGAGTCAGAATCTAGTGGATTAGATTCTGGATATGTCTCTAGCAAACCCTGCCATTTTTCGCCCCAGTCGTCTTCGTAGTTACGGTTGTCATGGTTGCCAGCACCAGACACGGCCACCTTATAAAATTCTGGATAACGAAATATGCCGGCCGTTGAGGCATAACCACCACCAGAATGCCCCCAAATCCCTACTCTATCCAGGTCCATCCAGGAATTCTCTGCCGCCAATTGGCGAATGCCTGTAATCTGATCAGGCAAACCGTTGTCACCCATATTGCCGTAGTAGATATCGTGAAAAGATTTCGACCTTCCTGGTGTTCCCATCGCATCCAGTTCCACAACAATAAATCCCAATTCGGCCAACGCCTGTTTGTCATTTCTTGAGGCACGAAAGGAGCGACTACCCACACTGCCACTCTGCGGCCCCGGGTATAGATAGTTCAAAACTGGATAAGACTTATCTGGATTAAAGTTAGAGGGCTTATACAACAAACCATAAATGTCTGTAATTTGATCTCGTGATTTCACAATGAATGGCTCGGGAGCCACCCAGCCATCAGCTAGCAGTGCGCTGATATCAACAGTTTCAAGTTCTAAAACTTCTTTGCCAGATGTATTGCGAATTACAGATTGAGCAGCCTCGGTTGGCGTTGAAAACACATCACTGAAATAATTTTCAGAGTCTGACCAGCTAATAACATGGTTAGCAATCTCGGGTGTGAGATTCACAAGACCTGTACCATCCAGATTTATGCGGTAAAGATATTGATAATAAGGATCGCCGGTTTCTCGATTTGAACCAGTGAAATACACCTGCTCATTGTCCAGATCAACCTTATACACACGTGTTACACGCCAGCTACCCGAAGTCAGCTGTAGCTTCTGCTTTCCTGTTTGTAAATCGTGTAAATACAAATGCCCCCAATTGTCCTGCTCCGAATACCAGAGAAATTCATTTCTTGCTCCCAGCACACGCCAATTAGCTGAAATACTGCCAGATTCATAGTAGGTTTCTGTTGTTTCTGTGAACACATCTCTGACTTCACCGTTTTCCGGATCAGCTACTCGCAGCTGTGCGACCTTGTGGTCTCGTGACGAAGAAACAAAGGACAAACTCTCACTGTCTGCGCTCCATTCAACATCAAGAAATATTCCACCCCTGCCTGCGATATGATCGCTGGTGGTTGACCTATGGGGGTCAGGTGGCATATTTAGTTTTACAATTTTTGAGCTTTCTCCCAGATGAATAACCAGCCTTTCTATCATAAAGATAAAGTCATCACCGGGTAATGGGTACTTCCACGCATCCAGCTCAACATGCCCTACTTGGGTTGAGTACAGATACATCTCACCAACGTTGCGGCCATCGTGGCGGAATGTCGCTATTTTCTGGGAGTCTGGCGACCACAGAAGAACCGGCCCGTCATCTCTGAGCCAGCCTGCATTATTCGTGGCGTATCCATAATTCTCTTCGCCATCAAAGGTAAGCTGAGTTAACTCATTGCTAGCCGTATCACGTAGCCAAAGATTATACCCGTCTATAAAAGCCGCCTTGCTATTGTCTGGCGACAAAAATTCATCAGAAGGCGCTTCTTCCAGTTGCTTCAGACCATAGGTATTTAGATTTAAAGAATAGTCGCTGCCGTCAAAGCTAAAGTCTAACTGATTGTCTGTGGCGTTTAATTGTAGATTCGATAAATCCAGATTCTTTGCATCTAGCTCTTCTTCAGTAAACGAAGCCAGAGCGCTGAGCAACCGATCGGCATCAAATAATAATATTTTTCCTTCATTCGCTACATCAGCAACCACATCGACCACTACGTATTGGGACCCTCCAACTGTAGAGCGCTTATACACAAGCCGATCGTCATCCTGCCAGTATTGAGCCAGGATATTTCCGTCTATCAGCTTACCCGTATTCGCAGCCAGAAATTTTTCGGCCCGCTGATAATCTGCAAGTGTTACTGGCTCTGCAACCGAATCAGAGTACATAGATTGCCCTATTGATTGATTTTCAATCGCAACTGAATTATTAGGCGCCCCTGTAGAGCAGGAAATCAATAACAGTGTTATTGATAAAAATAGTGTCGATTTGGTGAAGCGTATGATTTTCATAATGAGCTTCTTATGGGTTGGTTTTATTTATCGTAACTACTTAATAGTAACTACAGCAACGCATCCAGAATCAAATTAACCGACTCGGTAATACGTTGATCACGAGGACGCAAATCAGGTGTGAACTCTTCGCCAGTGAGATGTTGCAAGCCTTCAATATAACGCTGAGCAATTTCATTTGCCTGCTCATCTGTAAACTGCTGATCTTTTTCCTTAACCATGCCTCTGGCAAATTCCTTTGAGAACGAAACAGGCTTGCCGTCACGCGTCATTATGTCGCCGTTGTCATCCAGTCGCCAGAACCGAGAAGAGTCCATGGTATACAACTCATCGGCAGCGACAATCACTCCAGCGCTATTAATACCGTGCTCTGTCTTGGTATCCACCAGCACCATTGAACGCTGTGACAAATACTGTGAAATCATGCCAAAAGCCATTAGGGATGAATTACGAATCTGATTGTATTCGCCCTGAGTGCAGACTCCCTGATCAATCAAATACTGAGCGTCAATTGTGCGATCTACTTTATCTTTGGTGCTTGGCGTATCCATAAGATAGGGCAGCAGTCCATTAGGTTGCAACTCCTCTACATTTAACTCATGTCCCGCATAATGAAGTACTGTCTCGGAAGACTCCTTTGCCTGCAACCAATGTTGATACATAGAGGTGGAGGTAGTGCTTTGTGCCATATACAAACGCAATACATTTTCCAGGCTAACCAGCTTTAGATTCTCTGCAGGTATAACTGTAGAGCTTGGCAGCAGGCCCTCCACTTCAAACTGAGACGATCCAAGCACATCTTTCACCAGCTGCAGCATATGATCGTGATTGAAAGCCAGCACCTGATCCTTAAAGGGAATCGCCCCCCGATTAACATCATGAGTGGATATGCGATTATTTCGAAACATCAACCGAATAGGTGTTCCATCACTACTAAGCAGCTGATCTCCAAATACGGAGTCGGATACCTTTCCTTCAAGAACTGTACAACCTGAAAGGCGGGAAATTTCTCCATCAGCAATGAGTTGCGCAACAGTCCTTCCCTGATTGACGGTACCGCCGTGCTCGGCAACTAAATCGTGAATTTGCGTGTTATCTAACATAGGTCTAATTGAGCCGCTTTAACTAAGATAATAGAGGAGTGAAGAATAAGTGAATCGACCAATGACTACAAGATTTAGGGTTACTGAGGCGCCAGAGGACCGACTGATGTAATCAGCGAGGATTTGTAAAAGTCGAAGATATAGAGGAAGAAAATGGTGCCGCCACCAAGAGTCGAACTCGGGACCTGCTGATTACAAGTCCTTTTTAACATACACGGAATACGTGGGCTGTAGAGAATACGCGGGATTTGAGGCGCTATGAAGTACGACGAACGCCATGAATGCGCTTTAAACTGGCCACTAAAAGGCCATTGCTAGGTGCTTTTTTTGCCGACCTCAGTCCACAGCTTATCGTGAACTTTTTCATGTCGCCGAATTGCACTCCACAGGTGCTTGATTTCGACACGATTCACCGTCACCGTGATAATTGCAGTCACAGCGCCAGTAAGCAGGCTTGCAGCGATCGGTGATAATTCGAGAAACATAATCAGCTCTTTTTCATGTACATGTAGGTACGATCACCAAAAAGATAGAACGTCACCATCTGAGCATAACTGCCCAAGTCATTAACAATATCGGCATCACTTACAAACACGAAACTCGTGATATAACCCACAACAATTAGGCCAGCCGCCACAGGTCGCTGGAGCGCCCTCACGTCGTTTACCCAAGCATGGACATTAGATGCCGCGCTGTCAATTTCGGCCAGCGCCTCGAGGCGTGTGGTTTCTGCCTCCATCAATGCGATTACTTCGCCTGTGTTTGCAGGTTTCGCGCCAGCACCGCCAGTGAATTTGTTAAATAGGCCTCGTATGCCATCGGTGGCCACGGGCAGCAATGCTGGGATTAACGATTCGAGAATCATGCCAGGCCCAGTGCATTTGTGATGAATTGATCGTCATACGATGGTGGGATAAACCCGTTTTCGTGTTTGATGATGGCTTTGACCAGGGCGTGATAGTCGCCTTCAGATCTCACCGGAATGAATCCAGGATCCCAACCGGTTTGCGATGCGACGTGTGCCAGGTAAGAAGCTGTGTCGTTTTCATTATCGGGTGCCCACCTGGAGATAATTTGCGTGAGTTTCACGATGCCCTGGCGAGCATAAGAGTCCAGGACTTTGCCCATTGCTCGAATGCCATTTTCTGGTTTATCGAAAATCACATAACCGCGTTTATCCTGGCCGATCTGACCGACCCAATCATTGGCGGCATTGAATCGAATATTGCCTGGATTGTTGTTTCTAAGTCCGACTGTTTTCACGAAAAAAAACCTCCCATAGATCGCCAGTGCAATTGCACCAACGGCCAAATATATATTCCGATTGATTTTACTTTTTGCCATAATTTTTAATGTCGCTTTCTGATTTGCTTTCGTCATTCACAAGCACATCGATGGCCGCCTCATCGTCAGCGGTGGCCGCATCTATAAATTCTTTCATGGCCGCTTGCCGTATTTTTTTCTTCATTTCATCGGCGGCGATATTCTTCAATTGCGTCGGTGTTCTTGTGCGCGACTTATTAAAATCTGTATTTTGTTTCGCCGTTAATTGAACACTCTCAGCCGTTACCCGTTCGACCTGGGTAGTGACTTCCTTTTCTTTTTCGACCATCGCAATAACTGGCTCACCGTCGATTTCGACAGTACCGGGCTCCTCAACCATTTCGATGTTTATCACATCAAAGGTGCGTGGTTTTATGATTAATGCTTTAGCCATCAGATATAACTCACTTGGATTTCGCCGGACTCTATATTTCCTTCAAGGAAAAATATCCGAATAAGGTCAACAGCAGCAGCCGATAAACGCCGCCCAGACATCACCATCACTCTGTCTACACCGCCATCGTCCACGTAAGCTGTTCGCGCATGAATTTGCGTATACTCAGCCTGACCTGGGAGCGCAATGATAAGCTGGCCAGACACCCCCCTTTCATTCGCGGCAGACCCGACTAGATTAGTTATTGCCATAAGAGTACTACCTGACGACGCACCGCCTATAACTCCTTCTCCTGTGCTAATACTTCGCATGTGACCCTCGGCGTAATCACCCGAGCCATCATCGATGGTAGTCCCGCCATCGCTCGACGTTCTAACTTCCAGAACCGTAGAGTTAGTGGTAGGGATTAAATTCTGGAATTTAATTCTGGCTTCTTTTGCGCCAGCCGGAATTGCGATATCGATATATGCGTGATTGCTTGCCGTGGCCGTGGCTATGGCAGATTCTAAAACCTTGCTATCGACGTAAGCTTTTATGCTTTGCTGTGTTGCCAGCGCGTCCTCATCGTCACTGACCATTGAATCTTCATTTAGTATAGAATTTACGCGTACACCCGTACCGAAAGCTACCCCGTTTGCGTTCCAACTTAGGCGCGTACTCGATCCGCTGACTAAGTATCCGGCTTTAGTTGATCTGGCGTAGATGGATAGATCACCGTCGAAACCGGCATTTCCAACAAGCACATTATCTAATGCGTTGACATAGATCAGACTGCGCCCCGTGCCGCCGCTGTCTTTCCCTTTTATTGATCTGCTATTGCTCAGCGTGATATTGCCCGACATCACACCACCAACAAGAGGCAATGCCAGATCAGCCGTTTCTTGCGCTGCCGCTGCCGCCGCCTCAACCGTTGTTAAATCAGCATCCACATCAGACTCACCACGGCCAATTCTGGGTGCGCCTGTGCTTTTTTGTAGTACGCCTAGTGCGTTTTGATTAACAGGCATTAGGTGCGTGTCTCCACTTCAATGGCCACGGATTGCACATCATTTTTTGAGTTGTAAATCCACACACCGGCTGCGGTATTTGATTCCCAGGTGGCACCAGGATGGATCGGTGTTCCGGTGTTAGCATTCACGCCAGAATGTGTGCCGACTCGCATTTCGTCGGTGTTTTCTAGAAGGTTTGTCACGCGCACCAGGACATTGCTGACCGATGCAGTGACTATCTGTTCGGTGGCCTCTGCACCGATTGAATTATCGGGTTTATTTAGGGCACCGTTTGCAATATTCGCCTGGTTGAGTGTCACGGATCCGCTGAGCAGACTCACGGGGATCGGTGTTGTGTTGCTGATCGATACCACCGCTTGATCTTGGCTCTGGCTGTAGTCGCCTTCACCATGAAAAAGCCGGATGGTATTTTCAGCTCCAGACACATTGTGAATAATTACGGCGTCGAAATCTTTGTTTGACAGGAGCGTGAACCGCTCCATCATGTGCGGCTTTTTTCCGCCTTTGTCTTTGCTTAACTCAACACGAATCAATCCAGTTTGCTGATAGCAATAAAGATAATTCGAGTCCGTTACTGCCAATGGCAATTTGCCACCAGCTGGAATTACAAGTACGCCAGTATCAGACATTCTCTGTCACCATTATCTGTTCGATTTTTTTGACAATCACGTTGGCCACCACTGAGGCGATCACCAACATTGAAACTTGCAGTGCAATATCGCTGGCTGTTAATTTCATGATGCAGCCTTCCATGCCACCAGACCCATCACGACAATTGTCGTTACGCCCAGGACTTTATTAATGCTAGTGGTCAATGATTCACCGCCGGTATTTACCACGGCGGCCAGCTTTGTAATTGCTGCAATTTGATTGGTCGATTCAGCGACTCGATTTTCGTCAACGGCTTCTAAAGTTGATAAAACATCCTGCGAAGACTGCCGAAATTCATACAGCGCACCATCAAGAAATTCAGTATTTTGTTTGTTGATTTTTTCAGTCAGATTTACAACGGATCCGGCGGTGTAAAGTGCATCACGTGCAATGTCTCGGTTCGATTGAATTGCATCGTCAACGGTGTCCAGAGAACGCTCTGCGATATACGTCGATTCACGAATTGAATCGCGCACCAGGTTCGCTGCTCCGGACAAGGCACCTTCGAGAAAATCCAGCGTTTTTCGCACTGAACTTTCATTAGAAAAGATGGCCGCTTCGACCGCCTTGGTATTGCTATCAATAACCTCGCTACCCAACAATCCGACGTCCTGAGATATGGATTTAATAATACTAAATCCTTCTTCAATCAGGCCGTGGTCGGTTTGTACAATATTAATAATGGTGTCGGCATTCGACTTGTACGGCGTGCTATTTATGGAAACAACAGGCGCACCAGAAGACTGTGCGCCGACATTGGGTGCGTTAGTTACTGATTTACTTTCGCTATCAAGAATGCCCACTATTTCGCCTTGCCCCATAGCCATATTCCGGCCAGAACAAAGGTGCCGGTTATGAGTAAATTTTTAATTGAATCGCCACCAGGCGCAGAATTGCCAAAGGTTAAATTGCTCTGGCTTACGCCACTTTTGGTGTCCAGTGAGGGGCTAAGCGTGATGCCGCCCCCGCCACCGGTAAATAAACTGGTCAATGGATCCATTACACAATTCCTTGCTTCTTAGCGACCAGGTAAACGCCACCAACAACGGCCACAGCTATTGCTGCATCACGAATACCCTTGCCGGTGTCTTCTACTCCATCACCAAAGAATTTAAATCCAATACCCGTAGCAATCGCGCTAACAGCCCACCATGCAACAACTGGCATAAATCACCTCTAGTCAGTAGCCCACACATAAGTAAGTCCAGCGATCCCTGTAAGAACCAGTAGACCGGCTAACACTTTGCCGTTAGAAACGCCGGACACAAGTCGCCCGGCGATCAAAGTAGTGCCATCGGAATCGACACCCGTGGTGACATGCTGGAACTCTGACGCGGAGTTACCCGCGCCATTGCTTGCACCATTGCGGATGGTTTCAGTCTGGATATAAATACTCCCGACTGTCTCCAACACGTTTTGCAATGAGAATTTTGTCTTAGCCATGATCGCTCCTGTGCTGTGTTATCAGCTATGCCGCTTACTTGGCTTTCTCGTCGCGCATGTCCTGGACATACTCAGTCAGTGCACGAATATCATTGGTGTCGGAAGTTGTGAACGTCACTCGCATTGCTTCGACGTTGTAGGTGTCCCACAGATCGTAAATCGAGTTACCTCTCACCACCGGATCCAGCACAAAGCATGTGCTTGAAGTTGGCACCGTTTTACCGTTGCGTAACAGCCTGGCATCGTTCACGGCCTTCGGTAATTCACCTTCACCAAAAGTGGTTTTGCGATCCTGCTTCACTGAAGCATGGGTGATTGCACCGTAGGCAAATACACGACGGATATAGTTTTGTTCAGGGCGAGTTCCCTGGCGAAAACCAGCAAAAGGATTCTTACCAATTTTCGTAACCTGTACCGACTCAGGCAGAATATAAAGCCTGAATTCTTCCGGTCGATTAGGCGAAGTTTCCATGTAAAGCGTGGCAACTTTTGTGCCCACCACACCGGCTTCAACTTCCAGTGTCAGAATTACTCTATCGTCTGGCCTTGTGACCAGGCCGGTGAGCATTTCACCCTGCAAGGTGCGAGCAAGTGCATCCACAAATGAAAGTACAAATTGACCAGCGGTTGCTGCGCGGCCTTCATAGGCTTCACGGTCTAGCAATTCCTGGCCGGTAATTTCAACACGTCGATCGGTGCCGATGTCTATCAATAAAGTGAATTCATCAGCGGCCAGCGTGGTGACGATGGTTAGTTCGTCAAGCGTAGGCCCACCATCAATATTGATTTTTGGTTTAGCACTGGGAACGATGCTGCCCTTGAAATTCAGTCCTTCAGAAAAATTTAATCGCATGATGTCTCCTAACCCAATGCGCGGCGAATTTCGAGGCCAGCAAATGGCACACGATGATTGCTGCTATAGATGAGCGCTGCTGAAGTCACAAGACTTATGGCAAACATCAAACCTATTTGTTTGGAATTAACTTTCATTAGTAATACCCCGTTGCAAATTGAAAACTCAAAATGTTGGGAGCAATAAATCGAGTTAGGCTGTCAGCTGTAAAGGTGTTTTTTCAGCTAAGCCTATAGGTCAAAGAAAGTTTGAATTAGATGTTTTTCTTGTATTTTAGCGTGATTAATTTCGAGCCATCATTGGTCGCGTGGTAGAACTGCAGGGGTTTCAATCGTTGTAAATCGTCGGCACCGTTGGGGCATTCTGCAACTCTGGCCAGGCGATCCGCTTGCCCTTTTGTGACCATTTTCCCTGGCTTGCCTATGTAAAATATTTCAGTTTGATCCAGTACGGTTTTCGAGATCTCCGTCGAGCGTTGTGTCGTCCAGTGCATCACGCCGGCGTACTTCCTGGACTGATTACACAGAATTGAAAAATTGGGTGCAGCGGATCCGCTAGAGGGTTGCACAGCGGCCAATTCTTCGATAACCAGGTTAAGTGTGCGCTGGCCATCCATGCAGGCAAATGCCATCGCGCTCCAGCGTTCAAATTCTTTCGGGCATTGTTCACCTGTCCAGGCCAGGCGAAAGCCTTTGCCAGATCCCATCGCTTTTTTTATTGCCTGGTAATATTCCAGAGCATTAGTAAAACGCTTAGCTTTATGATCCCGCCCGGGATCCCACAGCAACACCCGATCATCACGGTGGCGTGGGTAATCTGGATTTTGCTTCAATGCCTGGCTTTTGCCATGGCCAGATTTGGCCATGTAACCGGTATGCCTATTCGGCAGGCTGTGATTCTCTCGCGTGGCCATCAGGCTCGCTCTGTTCCTTAGCTATTTTTTTCAAGATGAGGTATCGATCGGCAACGATCGTACCGGCTGTGCTGACAAACTCAGCCTCTGGCCCAACGTCCATCGGTGGAAGCCACTTTTCCAAACACTTTGCCATTGCTTCACCCAGGGCCACCGCTTCAAACTCTCTTAGCTGGCAGATCTCAAGCCCTGGTCTGGATGCCAATGTTTGGCTTATCAGCATGAAGAAATTCGCGCAGGATCTATTCGCATCAGCTGGCGCTAATCGAACCTTGGTTTGTAGTGCCTGGTCGGTAATTTCGTCGTTGGTTTCTTCTTCCTGGTCAGTTTTGGCAGCGTCAATAATCGCCTCGATATCACCGAGCTGCTCCACATCTTCAACGGTCTGTTCGTCGTTATTTTCAGTATCGTCAGTCATGATCTTGCTATCGCCGTTACAAGGGCCGCTAGTGTTCCCAGACCGGCAACCATCACGACTTTCACCCACCGCTTGCGCTTCTTTTTGGGTTCAGCTGGAGCCTCCGCCGGCGCTTCAGTTTCTTGCTCTATTTTCAGGTCTGGGTCTGTCTCGGTGACAGCCTCTTTGGCTGCCTGTTGGCTGTCTAGCTCGATTTCTTCATCGTCACTGTTTTCTAGGTCTGGGACTGCCTCGGAGGCTGTCTCTTGACTGTCTACAAGCACCCTATTTCGTTCCGTGGCCGCTTTTAGTCGTGTTAAATATTCCGATTTCTCCAGCACCTTTCGCGGCTGGTTTTCCGGCTTAAGGCCATCGAGCCAGGTTGTCTCATACCACAATCGGGATTGATGCAAAGCACCGTTGTGTTGCACGCAGGTACACTCGCATTGTTGGTAAAGCGCCTGGCGCCTACCAGCTGCCCAATGCACCGTTGCCCTGGTGTCGCAATCCGGGCATGGCCGGTAACCAATTACGTCCTTGGCCATCAGGTAGATCCTCGCTTAATGTCTGCTTTTACGCGGACCAGTAGTTCGACAACCAGCTCCAGGGAATTTACGGCAAGCTCCCTGGCCTCTTTTGCTTCAGGCCTGGTCTTAATGAGCATCGGCGCCGCATCCAGGACGCGGATAATTTCACGGCCTCGAGGCAGGTAATTCGCGCACTGTTTGATGGCCTCCTGGTTGTCCACTAAGCCGCTCGCAGGGCTTTCTCAACGGCCTGTCGATTCATGCCGCGATGCAGCACTTTGCGCTTGCTGGCCAGTGTGCGAAGTTTGTTCCAGGGCATTTTTGAATACTTATCAGCCTGGCTCTTCTTCGGCTTGGCGGGTTGTTTTGTGGCTGGTTTTTTTTGCTTTGGTGCGGTGGTTCTGGCCATCACGGCCTGTCTCATTTGATTGTTACGTCTACCCATTACTGACAGCTCCTTGAGAATTGATTAGCAAGCCATAACACGACTTTTGGCACCCAGCTCTGCGGCACCATACAGCGCGGAATTCTCCAAAATGTACTCCTGGAGACCTTCTCGGTTGCAATATCGACACACCAGGTAAAGCTTTTCCTGGTTGTTTTTCCGGACTTTGGCCTTGTGGCCGCACGTAGGGCATGGACAATCACCCAAGTCAGGATTACGCATTGGTCTTGGCATAAGTGCCACCTCACCCATAACAGGAAGCCGACTGTAGGGAATTAGACCGTTGAATTCAAGGGGACTGGGACTGTTGACTTTTTAATGAAGCGGCGTAGTATCGATTCCCCTTTCGGGTATAACTGGCATGAAAATTGTGCCTTTTTCCTATTAACAAGGCTGGATTTTCAGCATTTGAACAGTTGGTTCATATCTCGATTAACCAGGCTGGAATAAAGAGTTTTGCCGACTTGTCGGCGCACTTATCCACAGCCCTTTTCTATAGATATTTTCAATATCTAGTACTAATAATTTATATATTTACTAAATATAGATTTAATGTCACTGACTTACGGGTCAAGGACTTAAACACTTCTTATTCAACACTCTACTGTGAATTTTCCCATACTGGATAAAAAAGCACTTCGAAATGTGGTTTGCTGGATTTTTGAGGGGGTAATCAGAGAGATTGGAGCTTTTTACGGGCATTCCCTAGGCAAAAATTGCAAAATGCCGTAGGGGGCTTCTCAGGAAGTCCTGATTTTCAGTTTTGGAAGTTAAATTCCGGAAATGTGGATAAGTCCATTGGCAGATCTGGCGGCTTCTCCTGTTTGAAGTGATACGCTTGCCTGGGTGAGTAAACATGGCCAGGGTTTAAATAGTGAGCAAGTCGCCTTGCTGTTGGCCAGAACGGTCGGAAATTTACATCATCAAGATACTTTTCAATATTTCGTATTTTTCGTTCACCGTATTTTTTGATTGTGTTCCACAGTCGGCGACCGTCGAGTTCCAGGAAGAACTTTTTTGTGAAAGTAGTAATTTTTGGGGCAGCGATCCACTCGCCTGTCGGTTGTTGCTTGCGGATCTGTTTTGATCGAGTGATGTAACCCAATTCTACCAGGTCATGTATAACGGCCTGAACTCTCCCCACTGTCATTCGCCTGGTGCCCTTCCAATCTTTACTCAATGATATTTTTAATGCGATGTGTCGCACGTCAGGCACTTCTAAATATTCAAAACCTGGTCTTGCACAGCGGCGTGTTTCTAGTTGGAACCATTCAGAAATTAAAAACTGTAAAACGGTGGCCATCGCTTCCCTGGCTTCGGATCTACGACCACGACCAGAGGCGTTAAGTTGGTGCCAGGATTTAAGTCTCTTCCTACTTTTTGCAGCGTCGTTCAGATACCCCGATACAATGCCGAGGATTGGAGGTGCCCCACCTTTGCCACGTTTTACGATGTCACAAAGGCGAAGCTTAGTACGATCGTGGCCACAACGGTTGCCCATTATTAGCTATCAAGCTCCCTGAGAAATTCTCTGGTGATGTACTTGCTTATGACCTCCAGGCATTGCTGCTGGAGAGTCACGTTGTTTTCTTTTTCTTCAATGGTATTGAGCATGCATAATTCTTGCTGCAGTCGAATCAACTCGACGTTGCACAGGTAGGCATCTGATATCGATACCTCACGCTGCCATCGCAGCACGTCGTGTGGGTTTGCAAAAATATTGGCAACTTTATTAGCCACGACCACCCCGCCGTTCTATCACCACTAAAACCAGCCCAAAAAAAACGCCTAGCGTTCCAGCCAGGCAGATGTAATTGAGTAAATTAGGATCTAAGACGATGCCCATGTTCAGGATTGGCTCAGGTTCGCTGAGATAAAATCGTTGCTATGCATTGCACTTTTCCAATTCTTTTTTTCTTAATTTCCGTGAAATATCCATTATGAACCCCCCTTTGGAAATGGCTATTTTTCAAGCTGTTACGTGCTTTTTCTTCAAGGGACTTCCTTGCGCTTATTGCGGTTTATAGCGCTTAAATGATGAAAAAAATATTTACTGAGATTCATCAATTCACATCAAAATTACGCCATCGATGGAGGGCATGTTCAGGATTAGCTCAGGTTCAGATCTATAAAATCTTTACCTTGCTGCTGGCACAGCTCAACCAGGCGAATAAAGTTGATGTACAACGGTCCTCGCTTGTCTTTATTCAACCGCTGATCGAATCGGGGAATTTCACCATCATGGATGAGAGTCTGAACGGTGCGAACTGGAATGCCTGAACGCTTGCTAAATTCTTTCACCGTTACCATGGGGGTATCTATTTGAATTATGGAAGTCATGGGGTATCCTCACTCGGTTTATGTGCGCACTTGCGGCCATAGCGTTGATATACAACTGTGTGGATACTAACTGTGATTATTCCAACGGTCAAATAATATTTGAGGGATTTATGGAAATAGTCGATCGAATTCGACCAATACGAGAAGCCGAGGGGCTTTCCCAGGAAGATTTCGCTGTTGATGTTGGCTTGCGCTATCAGACTTTGCGGATGTATGAGACTGGCCGAACCAAGTCAATTGGATCTGAACAGCTTTCCAAAATTACCGGGCACCCGCGTTATAAGAAATACGCGCTATGGCTTGTCACAGGTGAAGCAGCCCCCGAGTCCGGCCAAATATCGCCGGAGATAGAACAGGAGCGCGACGTGGGTTGACTGCCTGCTCGTGCAGTTACCAGGTTGTAAACCAAATGTTAACCCGATGGGGATCTACTGACGGCGCACCTGGACCGGTGCAATTGTGGCTTTTTAAATGAGGTAAAAATTAGAGTGACTCATCAAGTTAATATAGTTTCGCTTAAGGGCGAAAATACCGTTGTAGTGGTTGAAAAAGATCCTGACTCTTGCCCTATTTGCCATAATAATATCCAACCAAAGTTCGTGTCCGCAGTTGAAATATCGGACGACTATTTTGACTCTATATTCCACTGCCCAAATGAATCATGTCGCCGTGCATTTATTGGGCTTTACGGAAGAGATAGACATACAGGGCGTTTTGAGCTTGAGAAAACATCACCTAAAACTGCCAAGAGTGAAATATTTCCAGATTGCATTAAAACATTGTCCCCAACCTTCACCGATATTTATAACCAGTCAATTGCAGCTGAAGCCCACGAGCTAGATCAAATATCCGGTGTAGGGTTACGTAAAGCACTGGAGTTTTTAATAAAGGATTACCTCTGCCATCAAAATGCAGATGATCTAGAAAAAATAGAAGGCATCAAAAAAGCAACACTAGCACAGTGTATTAACAACTATATCGACTATGAGCCACTCAAGCGTGCGGCAACGTTGGCCACCTGGCTGGGCAACGATGAAACTCACTACACAAGGAAGTTTGAAGACAAAGACATTAACCACCTAAAAAAGTTAATTCAAATTTCAGTTGGCTGGATTAATAGCGTAATTGTTGGTGAAGAATTGTGGAATGAAATGAACGCGCCACAAGAACCAACTACGGAAAACAGTAACTAATTATGCATGAACAATTCTAAAGGCAGAAACGAAAAGCCACCCTAACAGAGAGTGATTTAGCTATGACAATGCTTAACGATTTACTCAAAAGAGATCACGACAAAAAAGTGATTGAAATTGCCGAAGCAAATAACGAAATTCAACGTGATGGCAATAATATTGCGAAAGTGGCTCTTGTCTTTTCAATGGTTGCTTTAGTGGTTTCAGCCATCGCTCTTTTTACTAAGTGAGATACGGTTAACTGGAGTTTATTGAATGAGTATAAGTGACAATGCCAAAGAGATAGCAGATATCGTCAAAGATCTAGGCGACATGGAACTGTACAGAAAAATTATTGAACTGGAAGCCGAAATTCTTGAACTTACACGAGGCACCCACGCTCTGGAAAAAAATATCGAGGATCTAAATCACGTACTCGAACTCAAAGAGAACATGAAATTCAGAGAGCCATTCTACTATCAGGAAACTGATCCGGCGCCGTTCTGTCCAAATTGTTGGGAAAAAAATAAGCTTGCTATCCATGTATTTAATAGCGGGCTCAGAGGATCATCAAGAACGACATATTTTGACTGTAAATCATGTGCCAGCAAATTTACTATTGCGAACTTTAGATAAAGGCGATTGAAATATGAACGAAGCAGAAGGCGAAGTAGCAATATCAATAATCGACGCATTACGCGATGAACCTTGCATTTTGGCAATACTTTTAGTGGTTTCGGCTGCTCTGCTATTTGCTTTTTCGGTAATACGCCTCAATAATAAGCACAGTGAGAAGATTTTTGATAAAGCCCTACAAAATAAATTAATATCTAATCCTGAATAGGTGACACTAATGTTATTCGAAATTACAGTAGCTGTATTAATTTTACTGCTAGCAATGTATCTCTACACTGCCTGGACTTATCGAATGGTAGAGCGTCGCTTGGATGATTTAGCGATAGCATGCGCTGAAATAGCCAATAATGAAACATTGGCTGATGTTGATCGAAAGGTTACTGCAGGTTTTTATTTAGCCGCTATCAACCCTTGGTGGGTTTTAAGTATTATGCCAATTATTTTTGGAATTCTATTTTCATCCAGCTCAAAAACTGAAACCACAACTAAATTTGCTCAATCCGAATATCCCCATATTTTGTCTCTTATGTTCAAACAGGCCATTCCAATCAACTTGGTTTCAAACCCGTTATTGTACCTGGTGCTTTCTCCATTTCTGATCCTGCTACTCATTGCTATCGCTGTTAGACAGCGTTTTGGAATGCTGAACCTTTCTTCACTCCTAGGTCATTCTAATCATGGCCACGCTTGATTAATCGTTTGTGGCTATTCGCAAAGAAGGCAATCGCTGGCTAGTCGATCTACGAATGAACGGCCTACAAAAAATCGTTGGCCAGAAACGCATCCGCAAAAAATTCCCCACCAAACCTGAAGCCATCCGCTACCAGGTATTTATTCAAAACAAACTTAACCAGGATAAGCCCTGGAACCCCATCAACACCGATCGCCGATCACTGACCGACCTGATCGATCGCTGGTACAAAGCCCATGGCAGTACGCTAGTCGATGGCAAGCGCCGTAAAAAAAGCTTATTGGCACTCGCCGAGCTAATGGGAGATCCCCTGGCCAGCGAAGTGAGCGCAAAAATGTACGTTGATTCCAGGCACCATCGCCTCACCATTGATAAAGTTTCGGCCAACACTGTCAACCATGAACTCGCCTATCTAAAAGCCGTATTCAATGAGCTAGACAGGCTCGATGAGTGGCAACACGACAATCCCCTGGGCAAAGTGCGACGTTTACAACTGGTTGACAATGAGTTGACCTGGTTAAACGAAAGCCAGGTTAAGGATCTGCTCCAGGAGCTGAAGAACTCCAGCAATGAACATGTCTACTATGTGGCGAGGATCTGCCTCAATACCGGCGCTCGATGGGGAGAGGCCGAAGCACTCACAAGCTCGCAGATCCGTGGTGGTAAAATCAGGCTGCAAAGCAAAAACGGCCTGCCTCGGTCGGTGCCTTATCTGGATGCTGAACTGGATACCTGGTTAGACGATGCAAAACGCCAGGGTGTACTTTTTAGTGGTTGCGCTGGAGCCTTTCGCAAGGCCATCGAGCGAGCTAATATTGTGCTGCCACCAGGTCAACTCACACACGTTTGCAGACACACTTTTGCAAGCAATCACATGGCCAGTGGCGGGGACATAATTACGCTTAAGGAAGTGCTAGGCCATACCAGTTTGGCCATGACAGTACGCTATGCACATCTGGCACCAGATCACCTGGCTGATGTACCTGGCCGAACAATTTTGAATCGATTGAAGTTGTGAAGTAGCGGCCACTTTTCGGCCACTTTGGAAATTGAGGGTATTTCAGAGTTGGGTGTGTTTTTTGCAAACCTTACGTGACACTAAGGCTGTAGAGAAGAAAATGGTGCCGCCACCAAGAGTCGAACTCGGGACCTGCTGATTACAAGTCAGCTGCTCTACCACGGCTGAGCTATAGCGGCACAATCAAGAATTTTTATAGA
>NVVJ01000057.1 GCA_002402175.1 SAR86 cluster bacterium | reverse complement strand
CGGATTATGGATGATTTTTTCAGAGTTTGAAGAATTGGCTGGCGGTGTCCGTAAAATTGGTGCAATAAGCCAATTTTCGAATCAATTGAACGCAGATGGTTTCGGGGCATATAGCGGAGCGAAACTGGTGATTTCCGAAGCGGTAGCGAAAGATGGTTCTGGAGGAGCAGATTGGTTCGAGCTCTATTCCGCAGGATCTGAGCCAGTTTTCCTAGGGCAGTATCAAGTGAAAGATGGAAACGACAAGAATTCGCCGAGTAACTTGCCAGCACTGACTTTGGCGCCCGGAGAATTTCTAGCCATCACGGCATCTGAATCTGAAGTTATTGGTAGCAGCTTTAGCGTGAGAGTGCCTTTTAATTTGGGTAGCAATGACAGGGTGACTCTCTACCGGGACGGTGTAGTGGTGGATGATCTGGACTGGAGTATTGGCGAAGCTCTTGAAGGCTACAGCTTTGGACGTTACCCCGGCCCAGGCTCACAGGGCCGATCGCTTTTACCGACACCTGGGGCCCCAAACTGGCTTTTACCACGAAATGATGTCCTTCGAAGCGGGCTAGGGGCAGTCGGTGCTCTTTCAAGTGCGCAGGTTCACGATATCAGTGTGGAACTCAACCAGGTCGATTTCGAGGATATGGTAGAGGTATACCGAACGAGCCGTGAAAAAGTATGGATTGAAACTACTGTCACTATAAATGGATCAATCTACGAACAGGTTGGACTTCGTCTCAAGGGAAATTCATCTTTGGGCGGAGTTGATGTTACTGATGATCCGGCTACCCTGCCCTGGCTCATCAAACTTGATAAGTTCAACAAAGAGCAGAACCACAAAGGCATGGAGGAGATGGTAATACGCTCGAACAACTCTTCTACCTCTTTGAATGAAGCGGTAGCGTTGGAACTGCTCGATCTGGCAGGCCTTGCATCACAAGATGCCATTGCAGCACGTTTTAGCGTCAATGGTGGAGGTGAGCGCCTGCGACTTGTGATTGACCATCCTGATGGCGAGTGGATGGAGGAAGAGTTTGCGAATACTGGCGCCCTTTACAAGGCGGAGAGCACGGGTAACTACAGCTATCGCGGAGATGATCCAGAATTATATGACGAAGTGTTTGACCAGGAAGCGGGCAAGGATAATGCGGACCTCACTCCCCTGATAGACTTTTTGCGTTTTATTAACGAGTCCGATGATGAAACATTCATAGCCGAACTTGACGGCTGGCTGGACACGGATTCCTTTGCTGTTTATTTGGCCATGCAGGATGTGGTCAGCAATTTTGATGATATAGATGGGCCAGGAAACAACTCATATTTATATTACGACACTCTCACCGGAATATTCACGATAGTGCCCTGGGACTTCAATCTTGCATTCAACCAGTCACTTGGTGGAGGAGGTGGTTTCGGTGAGAGAGGCGGAATTCCTGGTGGAGGAGGGGATGCTGGAGGGTTTCAGCCTCCAAACGGAGGTGGCTTGCCTGGCGGTGCCACGCCTCCGGGTGGGGGTAGTTTGCCCGATGGTTTCGCGCCTCCAGGTGGGGGTGGCGCGCCCGATGGCTTCACACCTCCAGATGGAGATGATTTGCCGGATGGTGGCGGGTTTGGTGGAGGCTCAAATATCCTTGTCCAACGTTTTCTCGAAGTCGAAGAATGGAACGCTTTGTACGAACAGAAGTTGGAGGAGCTCAGAGCTTCACTGTATGACAGTGGAGTGGCAGCAGAAATTCTTGCTCTGTGGGAAATCATCGTGGCTTCGAGTGGCCTGGTAGATTCAGAGACCATTGCTGCTGAAGCTGAGCCCATCGCTCTCCAATTTAACTGATTCAGTCTATGTCTTACTTTGATTCTGATAAAGACCAAATAGCAGCGTGCGACACCTCGTATGATGTGTCACAGGGCATCGTGCTGAAAAAAAGAGTGCATGCTGGAAATCTTGATTCAGGCGCACATGATCCGATAGGGCAACAAGTAGAAAGCTTGCTGGATGGATTTGCACATCATGGACTTAAGGACACCGAGGCTCAGTCACTGATGAGCCGTTTTGATACTAAATATCTTGTGCATACCTCACGTCTCAACGAACTTCTGCAATCATTGAAACAAGATTACTCGGTGCTTTCTATTGATAACAAACAGCTAATGCGCTACGAAAATGAATATTTGGATACGGAGAATTTTAGTTTTTATAACGATCATCACAATAAAAGGTTGAATCGCACTAAAGTACGATGCAGGCGCTATGTTGACTCGGATACCAGTTTTATTGAAATCAAGGCCAAAAACAACAAAGGAAGAACTGTAAAAAACCGTAAGCAGTTAAATGGAAGTGACGAGCTCGCTCAAATTGCACCAGAAATGCTACAGCAATATTTGCCAGGAAAATATCCAGCTTGCCAACTCGAAAGCGTTGCAAAGATCACCTATCGCCGTATCTCGCTTCAAAGTGACAGCCATAATGAGCGGGTCAGTATTGACCTCTGTCTGGCCGCAACCAGACAAGACAACTCACGGTCATTTGAAATGCATGATTTGGCAATTGTAGAACTGAAGCAAACTCGAGCTAATCGAGAGAGTCCTCTTTTTCATACGCTGCGTAACATGGGGATGTATTCCAGTCCGTTCAGTAAATACTGCATCTCCTGCGCGTTGCTCTATGCCGAGCTATTAAGAACGAATCGTTTCAAGATGTTGCTCGCTCGACTACAAAGTCGTATTAAATTTAATAACACAGGAGTTTGATTAATGCCAGTATTTGAAATACTCGGACAAGATTTTTTTATACGCATTGCTATTAACATGGTGTCATTACATACGCTTATCTACTTCGGTCTTTCAGGTAAGACCAAAAGTTACGGGTCTTATTTTATTTATTATATGTTTGGCGTCGGGGTTTTCTTTGTCACTTATATACTGAAGTTCGAAGAAATATCTCTTGGCTTTGCGTTCGGGCTATTTGCAATTTTTTCAATGTTGCGTTATCGAACTGAGCAGTTGACGATCAGGGAAATGACCTACCTCTTTCTGGTCACTGTTGTTGGCCTGCTGTGTGCGATTAGTTCACTGAACCCAGTCGAAATGCTAGTCGTGCTGGGCATAATTGTCATGATAGCAATTCTGATTGAATCCCCTTTGACTGGTCAGCACTACTTTCAGCAAAAGGTTCGTTATGAAAAAATTGACAACATCAAGCCTGAGAATCGCATCCGCCTGTTGCAAGATTTGCGAGAGAGAACTGGCCTGGATATTCATGATGTGCAGATTGTTTCAATCGACTTCATGCAAGACAGTGCGATATTGAACATCTTGTATGCTTCGAACGAAAAACCTTCCCGAGCTCCAATTCAGAATGTCAGTGAATCTGGCTCAGCGATTGATCCACCTATGGAATCCTAAACATGATTTATTCGCTGTCTACCCCGGCTTGCAGGTTGTTAATTGCTATCTGCTCTTTGCTTCTAGCCGGGTCGGCTCTGGGAGCTTCCGATGAAGACAAAACCAACAAAGTAAAGATTAGCTACGATGGAGTCTTTATTGAAGATTTCACTTACCTCGATGGTGTTTCTCGTACGCAGAACGAAGCAGGGCAATGGCAGCGTCGTCGCTTGGCTCTAGAAGTGGAGTTTGAGCTCGATAGAGTATCATTGGTATTAGACGGAGGAGTTGGTCAGGGCTCAGACAGCTTCAATTGGAGGGACGCCTATTTATTTATTGATTTCCCCAAAAAGCTTGAATTAAAAATCGGTAAGATGAAGCAAAAATTTGGATTTTCTCGATCCATGAGTTTAAAAAATAATCTGACCTTGGAGCGCCCACAAGTCCTGGACCTCCTGAACCTTGATCGAGCATCGGGGGTCTCGCTCGCTGCTTCCCCAGAAAATATAAAGTTTGAAATGTCATGGTTCCAGTCCAAAAATGAGGACGATGAACTGCTTAGCAGCACAATCAGCCGTATCGTATATGCACATGAGAAAGAACACTACTGGCATCTCGGCTTTTCTCTTGCTCGAGAAAGCTACAATGGTGAAACCTACCAGGTTAAATCCAGAGCAGAAACTGACGTTATGAATAGTTTTTTGCGTACTGAGAAAATTACCGCTGAAAAAGTAGAGTATCAGGGAATCGAAGGTGTATGGCAGCGCCAGCGATTTATGGTGGTAAGTGAGCTGATCAACAACAAAATCATTTCTGCCAAAGAAGGTAACAGAGAATATTCCGGGGCTTATGTACAAGGCTCGTATTTCTTAACTCCAGACAAACACAGATTATCTGACGCCAAATTACGCAGATTAAGACTCCGTGGTGATTCGGCCTGGGAGCTTGTCGCTTCCTTCAGTTATTTGGATGCCTTCAGTTTAGGTGATGGTTTTGCCTCTAGCACAACGGCGATAGGTCTCAATTATTATCATAAATCAGGTCTGAAAATAATGGGGGAGCTCAATGCGCTGAAAATAAATCAGGGTCAATATGATGGAGAGACTGGTTTGGCAGTGTTGCTCAGGATGCAGTTTCGGTTTTAGTCAGTATGATGCGACCTAAGCTTTACAACATCTGTTATTTACTCCGCTGAAATAGACCTAGTAGTGGTGACCATTGGTGTGACACTACAAAGTAAAATTAAGATTGATACAAATGCAGATCGTGATTTCATTACGCAGTGTCGAAAAAATCTTTGCTGTACTGATGATCTTCACTGTCTGTGGCATGGCCTTGGCTCATGATTCTGACGCTGTCCCAATGCTATTGGTCATTTGGCGGCGGTGAACTCTGTTATCTCGACAGGTGGCGTCAATCAGCAATGCCGATATGGATGCTTGCCTAGGGTGGTGCCGAATAGCACGCAATGACGTGCCAAAAGATGAGTATTCCACAATTGGTAACTGTGGCCGCAGTTGAGGTGCTGCGCCCATTCTAAAAAACGAGCGTTGCCTATTTTTCAGTGTATTGACATCTGCTGCAACAGATTGTTTTTAAATTTTTTATAGCTGGAATTAAAAATTCAGAAGTAAATTTTTAATTCGATATTGATATTCGCCGATTGCCATAACGTTGCATGATACCTAGCTGATTTTCAATTTCGATTGATAGTTGATGGTATCCGTTTGTAAGCGTAACAGTGTCAAAATTTATATTAAAGCCCAGGTTTGGCGAGTTCGGGTCTGTTAACACATTTTTTGTTTTTTCCACGTCTTGCCTGTTTGATCCGTAATTGCTTGTGCCAGCTCGAATGCCGTCTATGACTAAGTATACGGCTTCCACCCCAATGTCTTCATTGAAAGCCCAGCCAGAAATGGTGATATTGCCAGTTAATTCTGCATTTTCTAAGGGTTGATCTATCCACGCCTGTGCCGGAAAGGGGCAGGGGCTATACCTGTAATCCGATTCGCTGGAGGTGTCTAGCAGAGAGTTTGCTTTATAAAAACTGAATGTTTTATCACCGTTAAATAAATTCAGTTCATCAATATATTGCAGCTGGTCAACTCGTTTGCATACCTCGAGCATCATGGCATGTTTGTCTGGAACTGTGAGTGTGCTGTCCTCGGTTACAAACAATACCGACCTGCCAGCCACATCGGATAGCCCAGATATTTCGCGTCGCCATAAACGATATTGAGTGATTCGCCCGTCGCGGATAGCTTTGTCGTTGTCCATTGTGTAGCTCTCATCAGAGAGTCTGGCAAACCCGGTTTGTGCGGAGGTATAGTAGTTGTCGGTTACTATTACAGGAGTGGTTGTGGCGAACTCGCTTTGTAGAATATTCGCAGTGTGTTGAGAGAATTCTTTCCATCCTGCCATTTTATTAGAGAGCACGCCGCTTCCTAAAACGGGTTGTAATTGGACTTGGAAGGCCTGAGAACCTACACCAATAAGTGCAATGAATGTTCCTATAAACCCAATAGCCGGAATGCTAAGTACAATAAGTCGAGAGCTGTTTAGGCTCCAGCGTTGAGACACGTTTTTGAAAAGTATTCTTATAGTTAAAGGTGTAAAAACCAGCAAAGGAAAATAACCTGAAAGAGGCCAATGGATTGATGTGCTGGTTGCGTCAGTCCATGGGGCAAGTAGTAAGTACACTAGAATATTCACCAGGGAAAAGCTAAGCAACAGACCGGCTGCTCGATCTCCATTTGCGGCTCTGCGATAGAGTAGATAAACCGTGTAGACAAATACGGCATACAAAGGAGGAGTCACCAGGCCAGCCTGTTTGAATATGTGTAAAAGGCCAGAGGCTTGAAATTCCCAGGGATGACGGTCAACGAAATAAAAACTGGCGCTGCTGAGTTGATAACTGAGGTTAAACCAGGCAATTGGAATTAGGCCAAGGCTCGATATGCCTACAGTCAACCAAAGATACGGATTCTTCCATTGCTTTTGCTCGGATTTAAACACCATCAGAAATAGTATGGCCGCCGCAGGATAAAGAAAAAATCGATAGTGTGTGCATAGGCCCAAAGCCACTACCAAACCTGTTGCGCACCAGTAAAGTAGCCGGTTCGTTCGCAGAGAGCGTTCAAAAAATCCAATGGAGAGCAAGCCAAAAAATAAAAGCGGAACATCAGGCACGGCGAGCAAGCCCAAAAAGCCGGCAAGTGGCAGGCATAAAGTTAGTGCGGCGGCCTCGATGGCCTGCTGTGAGTTGGTGATAGGCCTGGCAAGCCAGTAAACAAGCATTGGAAGACTGCTTCCAAGGATAATAAATAGCGCCCTGGCGGCCAATGTGCTGCCCGGCTCGATAGCTGAACCAATGCCTATGAGTAATGCGGTCATAAAGGGCAGGTCGCTATAGGCTATAGCAGGGTACATAGAAGCCTGCCAATAAAACACTTCGTCGCTGTACAGGTCCAGAACTGACGCTAGAAATAGCTTGCCGATAAGAAGCAGGCAAAAGCCTGCGTAGAATAGCTTAAGCGCAATAGGTGATTTTCTGTGTGAATTGCTTTTCAGCAATGCGATACCCCTAATTGGTCAGATTTTTCCAATAACTGCACTAAAGATATCAGCTAGTTGGAACCATTTTGATTGAGAGCTTTTGACTAAGAATAAATACTGACATTACGCAGAGCATAGCAATTATTCAAATTAAGGAAAATAAGGGATTTACTGAAAGTTCAGTGCTGCAGAAATGCACGTCACTGCGCTGGGTGTCTGCAGTTTCTTATAATTGCACTTCTTATAGTTGTACTACGGGTATCAAATTTTTGGGAACCATTTTGCTGGAGATCTTTTTTAGGCTCAGGATAAACACCAGCAATATTGAGAGCATTGCGAATATCCAGATAGAGGAGAACAAGGGGTTTACTGAAAAAGTCCCTATTTGATAAATAACAGTAGCAGTTACGTACGCCAGGGTGGTGCACCAGCCGAACACCAATAGAGTCCAGTGCCAACCGGCCTCTTTGTTGATTGCGCCTAGTACTGCAACACAAGGGGCGTAAAGCAGTATAAATACAAGATAACAGAAAGCGGCAAAGGGTCCGGAAAATAGAGAAGCCATATTGCCTAAGGTGCTGGTTTCGATATTCTGATCATCGGCCACGGCTTGCAGATCGCTGACATCGCCTATAGAAATTCCAAGCGGGTCTGTGAAAGTGTCACTCAGAGCCAATAATTCAGTTCCAATTGAACTAAATGCTTCTCCAGCTGCGGCAAGTAAGTCCGGTGCTGAGCCATCTGAATCATTAACAGACTCACTGTACAAAGCATCAAGAGTGCCCACGATGGCTTCCTTGGCAAACATGCCAGTAAACAAGCCGACGGTGGCGGGCCAATTCTCTTCTTCAATTCCAAGTGGCGCAAAGGCTGGTGTAATTGATTTCCCTATGACGCTGAGAATCGAATTTTCAGAATCTTCGTTTCCAAAGCTGAGATCGGTACTAATAGAGTTTAAAAAGCTAAGTACCACTACCACCGAAACGATAGTTTTTCCTGCCCTGAAAATAAACGATTTTAGGCGAAGCCAGGTGGTCAACAATATATTGCGGGCTATAGGTATATGGTAGGCCGGCATTTCCTGAAACGAAGGAGTGACCTCGTCGGTAAACAGCTGTTTGCGAAAAATCCAGCCAGTAAAAACTGCTAAACCTATGCCCAGCAAATAAAGTGCAAACACGATGTTCTGACCGTTTTCAGGAAAGAAAGCCGCAGCAAACAAGGCGTATACAGTCAAGCGTGCGCCGCAACTCATAAACGGTGCCATTGCGATTGTCATAAGCCTGTCGCTATCACGGCCAAGGCTGCGCGCAGCCATGATGGAGGGAACGTTGCAACCAAAGCCAACTATCAAAGGCACGAAAGCATTTCCAGGTAGGCCAATACCGCCCATAAGCCGGTCTATGACAAATGCCGCTCGAGACATATAACCCGAATCTTCCAATGCAGAAAGACAGAGATACAAGAACCCGATCACCGGAATAAATGTTGCCACTAAAGTTATGCCGCCCCCAATACCCTGAGCGAGGATAGTAATTATAACCGGGTGAGCGGATACCTGAGAAAGCAGCCAGGCGGTACCATCGACTAACACAGCAGCAAATAGTATGTCGAAGAAATCGATAAACACCGCGCCAAGGTTCACCGCAATTGCAAACATCAGGTAAATCATCAACAGGAAAAACGGAATCCCTAGCCAGCGATTTATTAACACACTGTCTATTTTTTCTGACAGGCTATGATGACCTGGTGAGACCTCAACCACGCCATTAAGCAGTTGGCGTGAGCGGTGATAGCGTTGTAGAATTTTATCTTCGGTGACAGAAGTAATATCCAGAGGTGTTTCTTTGGCAGGTGATGATGGGTTGCTAATAACCACTTGTAACTGCTCGCGCAGTTCTTTGATTCCCTGCTTCTTTGAAGCCACCATCTCCACCACAGGTAGCTGCAATTTTTCTGCAAGAATATGTGGTGTAACTGTGATGCCCTGTTGTGCAGCAACATCTACCATATTCATAACTACCAGCATTGGAACGTCGCGTTCCATTAACTGCTGGGAAAGTACTAGAGAGCGTTCCAGATTTGTTGCATCTACAATATTTATGATCAGGCTGATCTCGCCCTGTTCAAGAAAATCCTGGGCTATTTTTTCATCGATTCCCTGAAATTCTTGTTCCAAAGAATAGATGCCTGGCAAATCTACAAGCTCTATCGAATTGCCGCCAAGCTGGAAATATCCAAATTTTTTCTCAACCGTGACTCCCGGCCAGTTGCCAACTTTTTGATTGGCACCTGTAAGGGCATTAAACAAAGTTGTTTTACCGCAGTTGGGATTGCCTATGAGTGCGATTTTTTGCATGACTACTGAATATCCACGGTAATAATTTCGGCTTCTGATTTGCGAATGCTAATGAAGCTGCCGCCCACTTTAATTTGCATTGGGTCTCCAAGTGGGGCAAAACGCAGTAATTCAAGAACAGAGCCGGGGATAATACCCAGCGCATATAGACGGCTTTTCAGCTCAGCTAGCTCGGGTGCTATTTCCAGCACAACGCATCGGTCGCCACTTTTGGCATTGGACAGGGTGGTTCGTTGCATAAGAATTCTAATTTACTTCTTTAAAATCAACAGCTTTCAATATTTAGAGTGCGTCGTTGAGCTATCCCAATGGAGTGCTTAAAATAACAGATATAAATACAGTTGACAATCATTCTCATTATCATTTAAAGTTAGGCCCATAAAGGAATCATTCTATGTACGTATGTATTTGCCGGCAAATTACTGATAGTCAAATTCGCGACCTTTGTCGTGATGGTGCTAGTAATATGACTGACCTCAGGACCAAACTTGGGGTTGCCAGTGAGTGCGGCAAATGTGGCAAGCTTGCTCAAAGTATCGTTAAGGAATTTCACAAAAGCGCCTCATTCATCAACGCTGCATAACCCGAATTCACCCTTAAGTCTTCTATAAATTTCCTCTGTTATCCTTAATGCAACTCCGCCCTGTTTGCCATATCTCCATATGTAAATGTGAATGCTTATCATTCTGTTTTCTTATTTATATCAATGAGTTACGGCCTTATTCTTGACTTCTATTGCGTAAAAAGAGATGCTTGCGCCAACCCGCACTAAGGAAATATTCATGAAATCAGACGCCACAGTCCTCAAACATTTAAACAAAGCATTAGCGAATGAGCTTATTGCGATTAATCAATACTTTCTGCACTCTCGCATGTATCAGGACTGGGGGTTAAACAAGCTAGCAGATAAGGAGCAGGAAGAGTCTATTGATGAGATGAAGCATGCTGATCAACTGATTCAGCGCATTTTGTTCCTGGAAGGTTTGCCGAATTTACAAAACCTCGGAAAATTGATGATAGGTGAGAACACCCGAGAAATGCTTAATTGTGACTTGAAGCTAGAGTTAATTGCCTGCCCGGATTTAAAAGAGGGCATAGCCTACTGCGAATCGATAAGTGACTTTACTAGTAGAGACTTGTTAAGCGAAATACTTGCTAGCGAAGAAGAGCATATTGACTGGCTAGAGGCTCAACTTGGCCTGATCGAAAAAGTGGGTCTGGAAAACTACCTACAATCAATGATCTAACTAAAGACCTAACTAGTGATCTAACTATAGGTTCCCTAAATCAGCCTCCCTCGCTAGCCTGTGCGAGGGTAGGTGTGATTCATATTCCTGTCTAATCTGACGATAGATAATAATACCGTAACAGAATCATTCGGCCATATTATTTATACTATGTATGCTTGTATTGACCTCGGGTCTAACAGTTTTCATTTATTGATCGGCGAATGGGTCGATGGGCGTGTCGAAATAGTCGAACGTTACAGCGAGAAGGTACAACTTGGCGAGTCTGCTTATGCGACAGGAGTCATTTCTACTGCTGCCTTCGAACGCGGAATTCTGTGTCTAAAACAATTCAAAACCTTAATGGACAAATACCCGCTCGAACGGTATTGGGCATTAGGCACCAATACATTTCGGATAACAGCCAACTCAGAAGATTTTATTCAATCCGCCAAACGAATAGGTATTCATGTATCTACCATTAGTGGCGTCCAGGAAGCGGTATTAATTTACGCAGGCGTTATTTCAGAACTACCAACAACAGATAACCACCGCTTAGTAGTTGATATAGGCGGAGGAAGTACTGAGATCATTGTTGGTAAGCAGCATACAAGGCTGTTAACCGAGAGTATGGCGATTGGCAGCGTGGCCTGGCGAGATAAATTTTTCAGTAACAAAACCCCTAATCTAATTGAGCTGGAACAGAGCCTGGATGAAGCAGTAGATGCTGCCAGGCAAGTGTTTGCTCAAGTCGCACCTGGAATCAGCAAAGCTGCCTGGAGCGAGGCCTATGCTTCATCAGGAACTGTAAAAATGCTGGCGTTGATTTGTAATGCCCATGGTCATAGTCAGGGGCAGATAAAGCTACAAACATTACAGCAGTTAAAACCTTTAATGCTAGACAATATTTTGAACGATACTGATCTGCCTGGCTTGAAGGAGCGTAGACGGGATGTATTGCTGTCGGGTTGGAGTGTTCTGGTTGGGTTAATGCAGGCCTACAGTATAGAGACTATAAATTTTAGCGCTACTGCACTACGTGAAGGCATGCTGGACTTCATGGTCAAAAATACAAAAACTTTACCGATATTAATGCACAGCGATTTGCCTAAGGTGAGCTATGCGAAAACTTCTGTCACTTAGAGCGTAACCATATTAATCCAGCGGTTCTAGCCTAATAACTTTAGTAGCTTAGATTGCACTCCGCCATCGCTATCTTTTGAAGCCTCTTCTTCTAATTCAATATACTCTCCATCTGCCTGTAATTCCCAGCTCTGATACCGATCGTCAAGATAGAGATTTAATTCGTCTACAATACGACTGATGTGCTTTTTCTTCAGTATGGGAAAGCAAACTTCTATTCGATTGGATAAATTACGTTCCATCCAGTCTGCGCTTGAGCAATACACAGTATGTGTAGAGTTTTTGAAGTAGTAGACGCGCGAGTGCTCAAGGAATCGGCCTATTATTGACACTACTCGAATATTTTCACTGATGTGGGGTATGCCCGGTTTTAAACAACAAATTCCACGAACAATCAGGTCAATTTTTACTCCAGCCATGGATGCAGAATACAGCGCCTTAATCACAGCAGGATCAGTTAATGCATTTAACTTGGCTATTATATGAGCCGACTGTCCATTTCTGGCAACGAGTTCTTCATGTTCGATCATTTTAACTAAAGATTTTCGCAAATTGAAAGGGGCATGAATTAACAGTTTCGGGTGAATCTTTTTTCCCATTCCGGTAATTTGCTGAAATACTTTGTGCACATCAGCACAAACTGTTTCATCGGCGGTCATTAAACTGTAATCAGTATAAAGCAAAGAGTTCTTGCGGTGATAATTTCCTGTTCCAAGGTGTGCATAGCGTTTTAGTTTATTCCCTACGCGTCTCACAAATAAAAGCATTTTGGCATGGGTCTTGTAGCCCATAACTCCATACACAACTACGGCACCTGCTTCTTGTAATATACTGGCAAAGTGTATATTTTCTTCTTCGTCGAATCTTGCCCGCAGTTCAATTACTACAGTGACTTCCTTGCCGTTTCGAGCGGCTTCTGACAAAGCTTCTACTAATTCTGATGATTCGTTGGTTCGATACAATGTTTGCTTAATCGAGAGCACTGTTGGATCTTTTGCAGCCTGCCTAACCCAGTCGATAACAGGGAGGAACGACTGGAATGGATGCAAAAGCAGTTGATCTTCTTTATCCACGGCCGAAAAAATATAAGCGCCTTCTTCCAATGCCGGTGGCATTCCCGGGGAAAATTTTGGAAACAGCAAATCTGGGCGATCAAGCATTCCGGTTAATGCCATCAGGCGTTGCAGATTAACCGGTCCATCTAATCGGAAGAGTTCATCTTCGGTTAGATTAAATCGCTCCAGTAAAAAATTGGTTAACTCTGATGGACAGTTCATCCCCACTTCCAGTTTTGTCGCAGCGCCAAAGCGTCTTCTGTGCAGTTGACCCTGCAACGCCATTGCATAATCTTCAACCTCAACATTTGTCATTTCAAGGTCAGAGTTTCTGGTAACTCGAAATTGATGACATTCAGTTACTGTCATGCCGGGGAAAAACTCACCGACATAGGCATGAATAATTGAAGACAAAAATATGAAGTTATCACCCTTGGGTAATAATTCACTGGGCACTTTGATTAGGCGAGGTAAGGAGCGGGGCGCGGGGACAATTGCCAGGCCGCTCTCACGTCCGAAAGCGTCTTTGCCATCAAGAGAAAGAATAAAGTTCAAGCTCTTATTCACTAGGCGGGGAAAGGGGTGAGCCGGATCCAGACCCAGCGGGCTAACTACAGGTAATATTTCGTTGTCGAAGTAGTTTCTGGTCCACTCCTTAAGCTCGTCGTTCCATTCATGACGAGGAAGGAAATGAATGTCTTCCTCCGCAAGGGATGGCAGCAAATCCTCGTTCAGTATTCGATACTGTTCATCCAGAGCTTCACGTACCTGACCGTGAAGCTCTTTTAATATTTGTTCGGGATACTTTCCATCGGGCCCTGGTCGCTGGCGACCAAAGTCCAATTGCTTTTTTAGAAACGAAACACGTATTTCAAAGAACTCATCCAGATTAGAACTGAAAATCAATAGAAATATCAGGCGTTCCATTAGTGGATGTCTGAGATCCTTCGCCTGATTCAGTACGCGAAGGTTGAACTTGAAATAACTGAGTTCGCGATTCTCATAATAGATTTCAGAATCAAGGTCGATTTCATTATCTTGCCCTATTTCTTGCCCTGTAGTCCGTTCAACAGTGAGCTCAGACAATAAATCAGATTCGCTGTTACTTTCAGCATCCTGAGTATTGTCTATAACTATTTCGAGAGAGCTGTTAGTTGGTGACTCGGGCATTACACTATCTTTCCTTGTTGATGGTTTTCTATGTTACCCGTTTATTCTGCTTTATTTGTGACCGTCTCATGACAGATGCAATGTGACGAAATACCCGACCAGGCTGTCGATCCTGCTGTAGTTAATGGATATTGATGGCTAATGGATATTGACGGTTGCGGAACCGGCCATGTTATCACAACTAAACTATCCTCTCGAAGAGAGGATGCAAGGTTGATTTGCATCATCAAATGGCAGCCAATTTGTCATAATTTTGTAATATTCAACCTATATAGTGTCGGTACTGCTTAATTCTTGTAGGTATAAGTTAGTCATATGTTTTTGGAGGCACGAATGAATTTCAATAAATTGAGTAAGACTATTGTTTTTAGTGCGTTGGCGGTCTTGTCACAGAGCAACTATGCAGCCGACGTTGATATGGGTATTCCTGAATATGAACGCACAAGCGGTGTGTCGGGAAATCTTTCAAGTGTTGGCTCCGACACTCTGGCAAACCTGATGACACTATGGGCTGAAGATTTTAAAAGAGTCTATCCAAACGTAAACATTCAAATTCAGGCAGCAGGTTCATCAACAGCACCTCCTGCGCTCACCGAGCGGACTTCTAATATCGGTCCCATGAGCCGGGAAATGAAAGACAGTGAAATCGAGGCGTTTGAATCACGATATGGATACAAGCCGACAGCTATACCGGTAGCTATCGATGCGTTGGCCGTTTATGTGCACAAAGATAATCCTATMGAAGGTTTGAGTATTCCACAGATCGAYGCAATTTTTTCTTCTAAYCAGCGATGTGGATATTCTCAGGAAATAAGCAAGTGGGGTCAGYTAGATATGAGTGGRGCCTGGGAGCAAAGAGGTATTCAACTCTTTGGCCGYAATTCAGTTTCGGGYACCTACGGCTACTTCAAGGACGTCGCTTTATGCGATGGCGACTATAARAATAATGTYAAYGAACARCCTGGTTCTGCATCGGTTGTGCAATCAGTGAGCACATCGATTAATGGGATTGGTTATTCAGGAATCGGTTATCGAACATCAAGCGTGCGCGCGGTTCCGATTGCACGCAGTGCCGGAAGTGAGTTTTTTGAAGCAACGCCAGAAAACTCTGTAGCCGGAAACTACCCACTAGCTCGATTTCTATACGTATATGTGAACAAGGAACCGAACAAGCCTCTTCCCCCGCTTGAAAGAGAATTCGTGAAACTTATCCTTTCGAAAACCGGGCAAAGCATCGTGTTGAAAGACGGTTACATACCTCTTCCTGCTCGTGTAGTGCGAGGTACTATCCAAAAACTGCAGTTGGACTAGGCAATTACAAATGCCATTTAAGTATGATTCGGAGCGTTGCAAAGCAACAATTCTATGCCGACAAATATAGACCAGTCCTCACAACCTACCACTGTTAACCAGCAGTCGCCCGTAATCAAAGTAGATTCTGGTCGACTGCTTATGCGTCGGAAATTAAGGCACTTTTATGACAAGGCAGCGAGTGTCTTAATTGCGATTGGTGGAATTAGTGTGATTCTGGCCATATTGTTAATTTTTCTATATTTGTTCTACGAAGTTATACCTCTGTTTGAGTCGGCTGCAATAGAACAAGTTAATGAATATCGGCTCGAAAATGCAGACGGCTCTCGTTCGCTTCACTTGGCAATTGAAGAACAATCCGAAATAGGAATGCGAATCGGTAGCTCTGGGATAGTTGATTTTTTCGACGTGAAAAATGGAACGCTGCGCGCTTCGATTGCTGTAAGCCTGCCAAATTCGGCCACGGTGGTGAACTTTGCGCTGGATACGGAAGAGAGTGGGGTTTTTGCGTTAGGTCTGGATACCGGAGAGGTGGTGGTAGCCAGCTATGGCTATGAGACATCGTTTAGCGGCGAAGAGAATACGCGAACAATCACGCCGGTGATTGATTACCCTTTCGGAGAACAAAGCTTTGAAATATTTTCAGACACGACGTTGTCGCAGCTGGCAGTTCGTACCGCTGATAACAGCTTAGTAATAGCTGGAATCAATGAAAACGGGTCGGTTCAGCTGGTGCGGGCGAGTAAGCAAGTGAGTATGTTCGCGGCGTTTGATCTAGATGGTGACGATATTAACGTAGAGATCGAAAGCTTCCCAGTGCAGTTTCAGGTGGCTGATGTTAGTCAGATGTTTATTGGTGGAGATCAGCGGTGGTTATATTTTGTCTCCGCCAATGGTTTGATACGCACACTTGATCTTCGAAGCATATTCAATGGCGAGAGTGTAGATTTTGATATTGAAACCTTTCTAACACAAGGGGGTGTTCGGCCTACTCAGGTTGCTTTTTTACTGGGTGGTATTTCTTTGTTGGTGGCCGACGATGAGGGGGGTATTTCGCAATGGTTTGTGATTCGAGAAAATAATCAAACCCGGTTAGAGAAAATCCGTGAATTTCGCTCGAATTCGTCTCCAATATTGAGATTAACACCAGAGCAAAGGCGTAAAAACTTTGTAAGCGTAGATAGCGAAGGCTATGTAGCAATTTACAACACCACGGCTCATCGGGAAATTTTTTCTAAAGACTTATTCGCTGAAACTCCCCATGCAATAGCTCTGTCACCACGAGGTAATACGCTTCTTATAGAATCGGAAAGTGGAATGCTGAGTTTGCTGAATGTACGCAATGCACATCCAGAAGTTTCCTGGTCGGTACTGTGGGAAAAAGTTTGGTACGAGAGCTATTCTGAACCGGATTACATCTGGCAATCATCGGCATCAAGCAACGAGTTTGAACCTAAATACTCTCTTGTACCACTTTCCTTTGGAACCTTGAAAGCGGCTTTCTATGCAATGCTATTGGCAGCTCCACTTGCGATATGTGGTGCGATATTCACCGGTTACTTTATGGCCGCGCCCATGCGGCGAAAAGTTAAACCCCTGATTGAGCTAATGGAGGCATTGCCCACTGTTGTGTTGGGGTTTCTTGCAGGTTTGTGGTTGGCGCCATTTGTCGAACAAAACCTGCTGGGTATATTCTCTATTTTAATAGTTCTTCCAGCAGGGATTCTGCTGACGAGTTTTGCATGGATGCAGTTACCCGCTCAGATAAGGCATAGCATTCCCGATGGTTGGGAGGCTGCCCTTCTAATTCCTGTGGTATTACTTTTTGGGTATCTCTCCTTTGTTGTGGCTGCCCCGATTGAAGGTGTCTTTTTTGGTGGCGATATGCGTTTCTGGATAAGTAATAATTTGGGAGTCAACTATGATCAGCGTAATGCTTTGGTTGTTGGCTTTGCAATGGGGTTTGCAGTTATACCTACTATTTTCTCAATAGCAGAAGACGCCATTTTTACTGTTCCCAAACATTTGACATATGGTTCTCTGGCTCTTGGAGCAACCCCATGGCAAAGTTTGTATCGTGTGGTACTACCCACAGCAAGCCCAGGAATTTTTAGCGCATTAATGATTGGAATGGGGCGGGCTGTAGGTGAAACCATGATTGTACTAATGGCTACAGGCAACACGCCAATCATGGATATTAATATTTTCGAAGGGATGCGCACACTAGCAGCAAACATTGCGGTTGAAATACCAGAGTCTGCAGTAGACAGCACTCACTATCGAATTTTATTCCTGGCAGCTCTGGTGTTATTTATGTTCACTTTTGTGTTTAACACAATCGCAGAAATTGTCAGACAAAGACTAAGGGTTAAATACAGCACAGTATGAAGAAACGAATTTCAACATGGCTTAGTGCAGGCACTCCGTGGATATGGATGAATGCAGGTGCGGTCGCAATATGTATAGTCATGGTGATTGGCTTGCTGCTTCTTTTAACCGTGCGCGGTATGAGCCATTTCTGGCCAAGAGATGTTATGCAGGCTATCTATTCGCCGCCGTCATCTTCAGGCGCGGTTCAATCTACACAGGTGATCGGTGAATTTGTTGAAAGTGAATTCATTGTGACGGCGCAAATTACATCGTCAGGAATTCCCGTTGATGACTCTCAGGAATTTTACGAGCGTCAATTACTAAAACTTGGTAATCGAGATTTAACCGGTGCCGATTTCACCTGGGTTCTTAGTGATTATTTAGACGACATTGAATATCCCCAAAATATAGTTGCTCTTGAGCGTCGTGAATGGGGCAATTTCTATGGTTACTTAACTGAGGTTAAAGAAGATGGGCTATCAATACCCAATCCTCTAATTAATGATGATCTCAAGATATGGACTGATTTTAATCAGCGCCTTGAGCGAGCTCAAGATATTCATGACGAAATATACAGAATCCAAAAGCGGGAAATAGGTGAAATTAATTACGCGGTGGAGCGCTTGCGGCTTGATGAGCGGCGGCTGCAATTAGACGAAGAAGATACCCCTGAGGCGCTAGCGGAAATAAATAGTAGCCGCATCACTTTGAATTCGAGGTATGAACTACTTCAATCTGAGCTACAGTTACTGTATCAAGAAATAAATCGTGACACGGCAGTTTTTGTGGCAGCGAATCAACAGGAAGTTGAAATAAAACTGTCAGATATTGTTCGTGCTTATCATCCGAATCAGTTAACGTTAATCGCTAAATTCTTTGCCTATTTCTCAAAATTAGCTGAATTTGTCACTGATGAGCCGCGCGAAGCCAACACCGAAGGGGGTATATTCCCGGCGATATTTGGCACTGTTATGATGGTGATGCTGATGTCAGTTTTTGTCACACCATTTGGTGTTGTCGCGGCTATTTATTTGCGGGAATATGCGCGGCAAGGGTTTGTGACACGTGCTATTCGAATCGCAGTAAATAATCTTGCCGGTGTTCCCTCAATTGTATACGGTGTTTTCGGGCTCGGTTTTTTCATCTATATTATTGGTGGAGAAATTGATCAAATATTTTATCCCGAGGCATTGCCAGCTCCAACCTTTGGTACGCCGGGACTTCTATGGGCATCTTTGACGCTAGCGCTGCTTACGGTGCCAGTGGTGATCGTGGCTACTGAAGAAGGTCTGGCCCGAATACCCAGAAGTGTGCGCGAAGGAAGCCTGGCCCTTGGTGCAACAAAGTTCGAAACCTTATGGCGTGTTGTGTTGCCAATGGCCAGCCCAGCCATGATGACGGGTTTGATTCTTGCGGTGGCAAGAGCGGCAGGGGAAGTGGCACCTTTAATGTTGGTTGGTGTAGTGAAACTGGCACCTTCTCTTCCTTTAAATGGAAATTATCCTTACTTACACCTTGAGCAAAAATTCATGCACCTGGGGTTTCATATCTATGATGTAGGTTTTCAAAGCCCAAATATTGAAGCAGCCAGACCTTTGGTTTTTGCCACAGCATTATTGCTGGTTTTGGTTATAGCCGCCTTGAATCTATTGGCTGTTTCCATGAGAAACCATCTTAGAGAAAAATATAAGTCACTCGATGTCTGAGTGACAGGCGGATTAATATATTAATGAATGATGTCACTAGTGAAAAGAGTCGGACAGAAGGGCCTAAAATGAGAAAGTTTGATGTATCGGCTGTGTTGGCAGATAAAACGAAAGTAGATAATGACCTTGTGAGTTGTATCGATATTAAAAATTTGGAGCTTTACTATTCGAAGGATAAGCGGGCTTTGGATAATATTAACTTATCTATTCCAAAACAGAGGGTTACTGCTTTTATAGGACCTAGTGGTTGCGGGAAATCCAGTTTATTGCGCTGCTTTAATCGGATGAATGACTTGATCGACGATTGCATTATAAAGGGAAGTATTGAGCTGGAGGGTAAAGATATATACAAAAAGTCTGTAGATGTGGCTGACTTGAGGCGTAGAGTGGGTATGGTATTTCAAAAACCTAACCCATTCCCTAAATCAATTTATGAAAATGTGGCCTACGGGTTGCGCATACAGGGAATTAACTCAAGGAGAATACTCGGAGAAGTCGTTGAAAAATCACTTAAAGCGGCCGCCTTGTGGGATGAGGTAAAGGACAGATTGCATGATAGTGCGTTAGGTTTGTCAGGTGGGCAGCAACAACGACTAGTGATCGCCCGCACTATTGCTGTAGAGCCAGAAGTGCTGCTGCTAGATGAGCCAGCATCGGCTCTTGATCCGATTTCGACGCTCAAAATTGAAGAGTTAATCAACGAGCTTAAAAACAACTACACAATTGTTATTGTAACTCACAATATGCAGCAAGCCGCCAGAGTTTCAGATTTTACGGCATTTATGTATATGGGAAGCATGGTGGAGTTTGATGCCACAGATATTATTTTTACCAACCCGGCTGAAAAACAAACAGAAGATTATATTACTGGTAGATACGGCTAGGATTTTAATTCCAGCAACAAACTATAACCCATGCCTCATTTTTTGATTAAGGCCATGGCAACTAAATCAGATTAGATCAGGACAGGCACATGAACCCTCAAGCCGAAGGCCACGGGCATCACATCTCCAAGCAGTTTAATGCAGAACTTGAAGATGTTAAGAACCACATGCTGGAAATGGGCGGGGCTGTTGAAAAGCAGTTAGCCGATGCACTGCTGGCAATTACCTCTGCCGACAGTGGCTTAGCGAAAAAAGTATTAATAGAAGAAGACAATATTGATGC
>NVVJ01000056.1 GCA_002402175.1 SAR86 cluster bacterium | reverse complement strand
ACTATTCTTTCAGAAGGCGGTGGAGGTCTGTCGGGTGGGCAGAAACAGCGTCTGCAAATTGCTCGTGCCTTTGTGCATAAACCACGCATACTCTTTTTTGATGAAGCAACTAGCGCTCTGGATAATCGCACTCAGAAAATCGTGACTAACAGTATGAATGAGCTTCAGGCTACTCGAATTGTTATTGCCCATCGTTTGAGTACAGTTGTTGATGCAGATAGAATTCTAGTAATGGACAAAGGTCAGATCACTGAATCTGGCACTTATGAAGAACTCATGGCCCAAGAAGGCGTATTCTTTGAAATGGCTAAGCGGCAGATTGCATGAATTCATCGTTCCATAACTTGGTGTATCTGAACGGCATCATCGATTTCATCTGTAAGCAGACCTTTATCAAATGAAGGGGGTCAAATCTTGACTTAACACATTAAGCGAATATTGTTAATGAGTATGACTCAGCCGATACGCATACAACATAAAAACGCAGGACAAGGTAGATTTTTAGCATGTTAAGTCAAGATTTGGCCCCCTCTGCTTTCTTGGTTCAGCGCCAGCTATACCACAGAAGTCCCGCTCTCTTAAACCTGGCATTAAGAGTCGATCCAGTAGATATCAACAGATCCTATTGTAAGAAACTAACATCCCTCGAGTACGCAACAAACTTCTCCAGTTGCCGTGAAACTCTTTGCGCCTAAAACACATTAACACTAGTAATATCAATAGCCTGCATATCTTTGGCACATCTGTGTCCGTAATTGTCCGTATGTACTGCTTCTCCTTCAAGACGTTTGATTCTACTCTGAGCTCCAGGATGAAATTATCGCTATGACAAGCGGTGTAGATGAAATGAGAGTACCTGAACTGGTCCCCTTACCTTAAAAAGAGTAACTTGCAATGAAAAATAAACAAAAATCCTTAATAGCTGCATTCTCAACAACTCTAATTTTGAGTGGAGTAATGTGTTCAAATGCTTGGGCAGCGCCCATCACAGATCCGTATTTTGACGCTGGGTATTGGCAAACGGAGGTATTAGGCGAACCAGGTTCTGCATGGGCGAGTCACGATGCTCACCATGACGTTTCTTATGCTATCGGCGCGCCCTCACTGGCGAATACTGCAACTGGCTTTCTCTCCATAGCAATAGGCGAGACGTTGGTAATGCAATTCACCAACAACAGAGTGATCGACGGCGTTGGCGATGATTTTCAGCTTTGGGAGGTTGGGGTCGGTGTTAGCCTGACCCACCTGTTCGCGGCAGAAGACGATGGTATCTGGGTTGCTTACGGGGTTGGCTCCGGGGCAATAAACGGAGGTGGTTATGCGCAGGGTTTTGATCTTTCCGACTTTGCCGGACTCAGTTATATCAGTCAGCTGATGTTTCATGGTCACGATAATGGGGGAGGATCGAAGGGTTACGATTTAGCTGGGGCAATAGCCTTAAACTCACAAGCAGCTCCAGTTCCCGAACCTTCAACCATGGCGCTTCTAGGTTTTGGTATGGCCTTTCTGGGTTTCCGGCGTCGGCTAAGCGCATAGAAACACAACTGCAAATTAGTAAAGCTCCCTCTGTGCTTCATGCTTAGGGGGAGCTGTTATTTAAACTAGTGTAGACGTTCCTTCAAAGGCAAGCCTGCCTAACCTAACTCTCAATTCCGACAGCCGTTTTTGCCAGCTTAATTCCTGCATGCGACATACGGGTCACAGACTTAACAGTCGGTAAGATTGCAGAAGAGGTAAATCTGTTTCCCCTCTATTGAAGATTTCTATCTTATATTCCACCGTTTTGCTGCATTTCGCACGTGGCTCTCTATTGCCCTTATACGATTTTATTTTTCTTGCACAATATTATAAAGTAAGCGCTCTAATTACAGTTATGAAGTCGAGGCCTCATAAACATGCTGTAATGTGCTGATAGGCATTTCCTTAATAGGTCGCTTTAGAAGTGCAACTATCTCGCACGTCGTTTGTGGTGGCGTTATACGCGCTGCGTTACCGGAAAATTGAGAGAAACCAGGTTCGATTAAATGAGAATAACAAGATTCCACAAACTCGCCGTCATCATTATTTGCTTGGTTATTGCAGGGCCAGAGTTCGGAATTGGACTTGAGCTGATAGCCTTGGTCGATGTATTTGGTGTTGAACTATTTGTACTTTCTCTTACGGCTTCACTATGGAGCTATTGGTATATTGTTAAATCTAAGATAGAAAAATTTGACTCTTACTTTTTCATATCGCCACTAAAAGATATTTTGAAGTGTCCAGCGCTACTCGCTCATGCTATCCCAGGCTCTATGAGTTTATTCATGTTCGTGTTGGCTTTTACAGCGGTTTCGATTTAAGGATAATATTAGGAAGCAGCTATGCTGCTTTCTATAATGCAACGCTACTTCATGCAGAGAATGCTTTCTTTCAAAAAGAAGCTGGCCTAATAAGTGAAGAATTCTTGCGATCACTGGACAGTACGACACACGCTACTACTCATAACCATGAAGTTGGTCGTAGATAATGGAAGCGTAACAAGTCCGCCTATACACTCGAGCTTCAAGCTTATGTTGATAGCCTGCCAATTGGTCGGCCTCAAAACTAGGCGTTACATTTAAATGGAGGTTTAAGCCAGTGCCTATAGTGAAACTATTTTTATCTTTCGTTATATTGACAGTAAGTGCAACGTCTTTTGCGAATGATAGTCCTTTTGATCCCGTTCAGGGTTTGTTCTCAGCTATGTCTTCAGTTGATCATGAAAAAATGAAAAGCCTGGTGACGACTGACTTTCAATTATTAGAAGCAGGTGAAGATTGGACTATTGAAGATTTAGTCAACGTTATAAACCCATCTGAGAACAAAAGACGTAATTATTTCAGTGTAATTAGGACTGAAATAATCGGAACAATCGCATGGGTAAGCTATTGGAACAAAGCAATTTTCACTAATGGTAATAGTATTAATTCAGCAGCGTGGTTAGAAAGCGCAGTAATGATAAAAGATGGGGCTAGTTGGAAAATACAATTGCTCCATTCAACTCGAATTGAATCCGAAAACATACCTAAAAATATCGAATTGATAGAATACGTAGATTAATTTGGTTTGGAATTTCGTGCATGGTGTGGTTAATAGATTAGTCAGGGAAGGAATTTTTATTCTAAAAATTGAGATAAATATTGCTCTACCTAATAAGTGGAATAACCATGTCTTTTATTGTTTCCATAGTTACGTATCTGTCATTAAATTATATTAAACCACGGCAATACGGTGTTAAGTATAAGAAAATGAGCCATAGTTATAATCATGATTGATCTGGAAAGTATTGGATATAGCGACTGGTTCAAGAACCGAGTGGATGATAGAAAAAATGCCGCTCATGAAGTTGCGCGTGTGGTTTCTGTGCATAAAGATAGTTACATGGTGACAAAAGGAGAGGGCGGTGTATTTGCTGAACTGTCAGGGAATCTACTTTATTCCTCAGATGATGCAAGTGACCTACCTACAACGGGCGACTGGGTATATGTGAATTTTTATGATGATGATACTCATGCAATCATACATGGGGTCTTTCCAAGAAAGACGCTTCTAAAGAGAAAAACTGCTGGAAAGCTAGTTGATTTTCAGTTGATAGCTGCAAATATTGACGTTGCCTTAATTATTCAATCATTGAACGACAACTTTAATCTAAGGAGATTGGAGCGCTATTTGGTTATGGTCAATGAAAGTGGCATTGAACCTATTATTCTTCTGAGCAAGTGTGATCTTGTTTCCAAAGAAGAGGTTAGCCAAATTAAAAAAAGAGTGGTAGATATCGCTCCTCAAGTCACTGTGATGGAATTTAGCAATTTGAATCGTAGGAACATTGATTTAGTTATAAACTCATTAAAGCCCGGGTTTTCTTACTGCTTGTTAGGCTCATCTGGTGTTGGAAAAACCACCTTACTTAATCGCATAGTTGGCAATGAGCTATTTGAAACGAAGTCAGTAAGTAAAATACAAAGCAAAGGTCGTCATACAACAACTAGCCGGCAATTGGTTCTCTTAGAAAGCGGGGTGATGATAATAGATACCCCGGGAATGAGAGAACTTGGTAGCATGTCGATAAATGATGGTTTAGATGAAACTTTTTCTGAAATACTGGCGCTTTTTCAAGCATGTAAGTTTGGCAACTGTTCCCACGTTAGTGAAAAAGGTTGTGCAATTTTGACTGCTATAAACGCCGGTGAGCTGTCCGAAGAGCGCTATCAAAACTACCAACAAATGAAGAAAGAATCTGAATTCAACCAAATGTCTTATTTAGAAAAAAGAAAGAAAGATAAAAATTTTGGGAAGCTAATTAAATCTACCTTGAAGAATAAGCAAAGGTAATGTATTTAGAGTAATAGTGTAATTACAAAGTACTGAAAATATATCTGTCATTAACTGTATAACCAAGGAGCTACAAGTGTCTTTAATTCGAATTAAGTCTTTCTTAAAAATAATATTTGCTTTCACAGCCGCGCTGTTGATCATTACGCAAAGCAATTCCCAAAATAGCGAAAAGCAGCTCGATGTCACGGCTGATCTATTTAAGTGCCTGACGGAAATGGCAAGAGTCGGCTCCGGGGTGTTTTTTGTGGATAATCTCCTGGGTGATCTCGATGGCACTATGAGCGTGGCTAATTCGGATAATGGTGGTGTCTATCCGGCGGGGTCTGTTATCTCTTTGGTGCCGACTGAGGTGATGATTAAGCACAACGAAGGCTGGAATCCGGAAACCAATGACTGGGAGTTCATCGAATTAAATGTATCTGAAAGTGGCTCAGAAATAGTAGGACGTGGCACTACAGATGTGATTAATCGTTTTGGTGGCAACTGCTTCGACTGCCACAAATTGGCAAGGCCGGAATGGGATTTGATATGTGGTATTAGTCACGGCTGTGCGCCACTACCTATCACCCGCGAAGCTATTGCTGGTATTCAGAATAGCGATCCACGCTGTATGAGAGAAGATTAATGCAGGGAATTGAAGAGACTAATGAAATAGTAATTTAACCAGCCGGCCCAAGAATTCTTTCTTTTGTTTTCTTGGGCTAGCTTGTCTTGTCCATTATTAAATAATGGCGTTAATCGAGGCGAAGACTAGGCTTTTCGGCGATGCTGGATCAAGCCAAGACCAAGAAGACCAAAAGCTAGAAGGAGTAAAGGCGCGGGCTCCGGGACAGACTCAGGCTGAAGGTCAGCGCGAAATCCAAAGTCCATACAGCAGCCACCACCGTTTGGTCGGTAATAAGTTTCACCGGCCAGGTTGTCAATATTATCGATAAATCCGTCAGTATTTTCCAACCATGCACTTACGAACGGGCCTTGTGGTGCTGGACCGGCGGAGGCAACAAAATCACCGCCGTGATAGTCCCCAATACCAAGGTAGCGGTCCAGGTCAGAATTGGAATCACCATCCAGATCGATATCATCAAGAAGCTTTAATGAGCCATAGTTATCAGCGTTGTAATCCAGTGACCAGTAACCAGCCACTGCGTCAGTAATAGTTACACCATCGCTGTAGAGAAAATCCAGTTCCCAGGAGGCAGTGGTTCCGCTATCCCATGCGCTACCGACATCGCGTCCACCAAAAACTGTTCCGTAAATTCGAACGGTAGAGTTGTCAGTATCGACATCCATCTGCACCGAGGCTCCGTCTGAACTGTCGAAAGAGAATGTCCAGTTGGAGTTTGTTGGAGAAGTGAATAAGTCGTCTAAGCGTAAACCGTAGTCAGGATTAGCTAATGCTCCTGGTGCCTTATTGGTAACATCAAAGGAGATGACGCCGGCAAATACAGAAGGGCTTAAAGCCATGAGTGCAACTAGAGCAAGGGACCGAAAGGAAAGTTTAGGAGATTTCATAATATCTATACCTCGTACAAATTTGAATATGGAGAGTAATGTATTCTATGAATTATTTAATGCAACTATCGTGCCTATCTTGTTTGATTTCTAACATGTTGAAAACATGGAAGAATTTATGCGTTCTTAATTCCCGTTCGGAGTTTTTGTTAAGAATTGTAAGAAAAGCTGACGGATTGATCCAGGTCGCTCTAAAGTGTAAAGTTTTTAGTCCCACCAGTTTCGTTATTAAATTTGGAGAAAAATCGAGAAGTGCTCTCATTATTGATGAATTAGCCGGCAATGCTTATATCTGAATGCAGTAGATTAATTACCTAGTAATAATTGAAATCCCTGTTAGGAAGGGATGGGCAAACATAAAGACTGCAAACATTACCAACCCTTTAGCTACCATCGACACTTCAGACTTGAGTGTGGCTTGCTCAGGTCGAATCCATTTTCCTTCTCGCTTATTAATTAATATCATTTCGACAATGGCCCATACACTTAGTGAGCCAAATAAAACCAGTGATCGGCTATCCCCGTTGGAAAGAAGGTGCCCGGCTCCCCAAACCACAAGGCCAGTTAATTGTGGATGACGGATAAACCGTTTTATATTGGTTTTGGCACGAGCCGCAGAAAATAAAATAAAAGTCAAAAGGACTAGTAGTATCGTTACCTGCCTGCTCCAAACAGGTAAAAAATACAGGTAAACTGGTTCGATTGAACGCCATCCAAAAACCATGATGACTATTGAGCTCACTACTAGTAAAGCAAAAATAATTGCGTAAGTACCGCCGCCAAGCTTTGTCACAAGGCGTTTGCGAAAGCTTATCCCTACGCAAGGAATAAAATGTAGTCCTGACCAAAGAATCAGACCGGTTATCAGCAATTCCATAAGATTATCCTGAGTAAAACATATTTCAATTTGGTTTATGTTCTTGGGCGCGCCGTTTAAATTGACCTCATTGGATTCTAATCCTTATTGGAATCGCCAGACTAATAATAAAATCACAAGATAGTGAAAACACTAAGGCTTTGCCATTGATATCTTCGAATGCAGCGTAGGTGAGTGATGGTGTATTTGTCACTCTTCCACCCTTCTACAGATACGTGGTGGTTCGACCAGGTTCGGTTTATCATTTTTTTCTTATTGTCGATTCAATCGACTTTGCGGGTTTGCAGCCTGTGTGTTGAAAGTGGAATTCTTTCTAACTCGCCTAAATTTTATTCACGCCGGTTCAATACGAGCTCTTGGTCGATATTCGGTGACGCGGTTATTGACTTATCGTATAGCTAGATTACTATATAGAATATTGGAAAATACAAAAACATAATAATTTTCCATATTTTCTAGTTAATAATAACAACTATAAGTCCTGCCCTATGAAATTATCTCGAAAAACCGTACCGCTATGTGCACTTGTTTTGACCCTCTTGTTCGCTGCAACTGAATTTAACCCTATTAGTGCAGAATCCAGAGATCAGCTCGAGAAAACAGACCAGCTCACAATCGCCGTAAGGCGATTAACGGAGTCCCAATATCGTCACACCATTCGTGACGTATTTAGCCCTGAGGTTGAAATTAATGCACGTTTCGAACCGGAGCAGAGAGAGGGTGGGCTACTGGCTATCGGTAGTGCCATGTTGTCGTTAACCTCTTCCGGCTTTGAGCAATATTTTGCGCTTGCATCATCTATTTCAGATCAAGTATTGGGTGATGAATTACGTGAAAGTGTGATGCCCTGTATACCTGTTGCGGCGATAGACCATGATTGTGTTCGCCAGTTTGTTTCTCGGTTCGGGGAGTTGTTGTTTCGCCGTCCTTTGTCTGCTGCGGAGTTGGATGCTCGTGTAGCCACTGCGGAAACAGGAGCTAGCCAGGCTCAGGATTTTTATGCTGGGCTGAAGCTTGCGCTTACCAGCTTATTGGTAGCGCCGGAATTTTTGTTTAGAGTTGAAACCGCAGAACTTAGCACTGCAAGCGCGCATGAATACCGTCTAAATGCTTATTCGATGGCGACTCGGCTGTCCTTTCTATTTTGGGATACTACACCTGACAAAATTCTGCTTGATGCCGCGGCCAGTGGTGCTTTGTACGCCGAGAGTGGCTTGCAGTCTCAGATAGCTAGGCTCAGTGAGTCACCGCAAATGGCGGAAGGAATAGAAGCTTTCTTTGTTGACATGATGCAGATCGACGGTTTTGAAAATATGGTAAAGGACCCGGCCATTTATCCTAAGTTCAATCAGCTTGTATCCGATAGTGCACGTGAGCAAATGCTGTTAACTATTAATGATTTGCTTATTACCAACGGCGGAGACTACCGAGATATATTCACCTCCAATAAAACTTTCATTAACCGGGCATTGGCCGCGGTCTATAGAGTTCCTTACACCTCACAAGAGGAATGGGCCGCCTACGAATTTCCTGAAGACTCCGAACGAGCAGGATTAATAACTCAGATCGGACCTATGTCTTTGTGGGCTCACCCAGGTACATCCTCACCTACACGAAGAGGTATTAAAATTCACGAAATCTTCATGTGTGAACCAACGCCAGACCCACCAGCGGATGTCGATTTTTCCCTGGTGCAAGACAGCACCAAAGGAACCACAAGAGGAAGACTCCTCGATCACATGGAGAACGCGGGGTGTAGTTCTTGTCATGGTCGCAGTGATCCAGCCGGTTTGGCCCTCGAGCACTTTGATGGACTGGGTCAGTTTCGTACTTTGGAGAACGGCGTATTTATAGATGTTAGCGCCACGCTTTATGATGGAAGCAAATTTACCGGTGCCCAGGGACTCGGCGAGTTTCTGCACGATGATCCCAGAATTCCGTCTTGTCTGGTTAGAAATGTCTTTTCCTATGGCGTAGCACAGTTGCCACGGTATGAAGATCGTGACTATCTGCAAGAGCAAACCGAACTGTTTGCTAACAATGGTTATAGGATTTCTACGCTATTCGAAGAGATAGCATCAACGGCTGAATTTTACCATGTCAGAATACCTGAGGGAATTAAGGCGAACTCTGAAGTAATTGCTACGACTCCATAAAACCCATAATAACAGAGGAAACGAAAATGAAATTTCGCCTAAATCGTCGTTCGCTTTTAAGAGGAATGGTTGGCAGCGCTACTGTAAGCATGGGTATTCCTTTGCTCGATATTTTTCTTAATGAAAATGGTACAGCTTACGCTGACGGTTCCAGAGTTCCTGTTCGTTTCGGCACCTATTTCTGGGGGCTAGGTTTGACTGACACGCCTGCTGGAGGTACTCGGTGGGTTCCAGAAAAAATCGGATCAGGGTACGAGGTCACGCCAGAGCTTAAGGCAATCGCGGGACTGAAAGACAAGATATCTGTGTTCTCGGGCTTTCGAGCAATTCCTGACACAAAGCCGAATTTAGTACACTGGAGTGGTCACGCATCAATATTGTCTGGAACAGCACCCAGTACAACATCACGTTTCGAAGCTGCCTCTTTTGATACACGTATAGCCGATGCCATTGGCACATCGACTCGCTTCAAGTCAGTTAACATTGATGCTTCCGTATCTCGGCGTCCTATCAGTTATTCCACTCGCAGTGGTTCTACTTTTTCCTCGCCAGATGTAACGCCTCTAGAGCTTTATAACCGCCTGTTTGGTGAAGGCTACCAAGATCCAAATAGTGATAATTGGCAGCCGAATCCGGAAATTATGCTGCGTCAAAGCGTACTGTCGGCTGTTACCGACCAACGCCAGGCGCTAATGAAAAGTATCGGCAAAGACGATCGTGAAAAACTGGATCAGTATTTTTCTTCGGTGCGCGATATGGAGAATCAACTTGCAGTGCAGTTGCAAAGGCCAGAACCCAGAGAAGCCTGCATACTCCCGCGTGCGCCAGAAGAGTTGCCAAAAGCAGCTTCAGTAGATGTCGTTAATGCTAATACCAAAGTAATGGCGCGCTTGTTAGCCATGGGGTTGGCCTGTGATCAAACTCGAGTATTTAATTTTGTGCACACAGGTGGTACTTCCGAAACTTATATTGCAGGCGAGAGAAAAATCTATCACCAAATAACCCACGACGAACCTACTGATACTCTGCTGGGTTACCAGCCACAGAGCAGTAAATTGGCTGGTCTGGTGATGGAAGGTCTTGGCGCATTCCTGGAAGAGCTAGATGGTGTGAAGGAAGGGGATGGAACCCTGCTCGATAATTGCCTTGTTATGGCATTCAGCGATACTGGCTATGCCAAGATTCACTCCATTGATAACATTCCAATCCTTTTCGCTGGTGGGGCTGGTGGACGGCATAAAACAGGACAACATATACATGAAGAAGGCAGTTCTGTAACTCGCGTTTCTCTAACAGCAATGCAACTGGCGGGCGCTCCGGTAGGAGAGTTTGGTACTGGTTCTATGCGTACATCTAACCCAATAACGGAAGTTATAGCCTAGGACGGTACGCGATGATTAAATCTATACGACCAATAACAAATTTTGTATTACTGCCAGCAATATTGCTCCTAACCCCGGTTTCGGTGTTGGCTAGCTGGACGCGTTCCTATGTTATCGAATGGAATGAGCTGGCGCACTACTATGGCGCTGACACCGGTGTGGTAGAACCTGGTACTGACTGTCCTCAGGGTACTAATCCTGAGTTCAATTGGGTTGAAGTATTAATAAACGCAGGCTACACGCGAGAAGAAGCACAGTGGCTGCGTAATCCTGCTAACCCTACCCGCAGCCCAGTGCATGGTCAGAATCAAATGGCTTTTAGAGGTAAAGATCGAGCCAATGTATACATAAATCCTGAGTCCTACCCCGACACAGGCTTGATTGGTGTATCGGGGAATATCGGTGAGGGGATTAACCTCGACGGTAATGAGGATACGGGTTTCGTAAGCCCAACCGGGGAAGCTGGCATCGATAACACTTTTTATAAGACTCTCGGTTGTTGGAAAACATACCGTGGCCCAGAGCGCCTTTCCAGCGGTGCGTTACAGTTCAATGATGGAATGCGTAATGGCTCCTGGACAATGGTAATAGTAGTCAGCGGTGAAGGCGTTGACCCGATGAATGACGACAATGTCATGGTGGGTTTTTACATGAGTCCCGATGACATGGTAAAAGGTGGAGACGGTAATGTGGTTGAGGATTACACATTTCGTATTGAGCCGCATAAGAAATACGAAGGGCTTTTTCCAGCTCGCACTGAGAACGGCATTATAGTATCCACCGAGCCAGTGACTGCAATGCTTCGTGACCCAGGTTACACACGTGATCTGGAGTTGCAGGAAGCGCAGATCAAGTTGGAGATGAAACCTGATGGGTCGCTCAGGGGCTATGTAGGCGGCTACCGACCCTGGCGGCCAGTATACGACGGATGGGTTAATGCGCGCGGCCCGGTAATCGAGGCGCTTACCTGGGTAGAATTACCATCGGTTTACTATGCATTGAAGAAAACAGCAGACTACCCGGCGGCGGCAGCGCAGAGCGACAGAACTCATATCTCCTATGCGTTGAGGGTGGAAGCCTTGCCCGCATTTGTTGTGAGCCCAGATGCCAGTGAAGTGGTTAAGAAAGTAGTTTCTTATAAAGATCAGGCGCCACAGCTAACTGAACCTTCACGAGGATTGTTCAGTCGAATCCAAATTGTCGATGGTATTGTTATCGATTCTCGATTGGAACATCGTGCAGGGCCTGATGCGATAATCCTTCCTTCCTCGAACCCATAAAACTGACAAAATAAACAAGAAGAAAAAACATGCTAAGAAAACTCTCGAAACTTATTACTTTTGCATCTGCCCTGACGATATTAATTTTTGCAGAGTCGATGGCAGCAGATTCGGTTCCTGAATTGACTGAAGATCAGCGGCCTATTCGAATTTCTGGAATTGGGCTTCGAGTCAGTAATCTAGAAGAGTCTCTGAGGTTTTACACCGAGGTGCTTGGTTTAAAGATTGATGCTAGAGTACCTCGCGAAGGCGAAGCCATTGAGTATCTGTTGGGCATGACTGGAAATATCAGAGAAGATACCCTTATCATAATTCGAAAAGGAGAAGTAATTCCTGAGGCAACACAGTTCGGTAATATAGTTATTGTAGTGCACAATGGGCGTGAAATGGCGGAACGAGTCGCAGCCGCTGGCTATCCACCGGAGCAGATTCGTGATGGTACTAACTTTGTACGTGATCCCGATGGTTATCGCATAGAGCTGTATCAGCGTCCAACAGCGATTTCGCGCTAGTAGATTAATAATTTGAAGAGTTTTTATAAATGAACAATAAAGTGATACCTCTGCCGGGCCCAGCCCTGGAAAGCCACTTGCATGAGAAAACTGATCCAGCTCTGGCGCAGGAAATGGTAAAGGTATTCGCGCTTCGCGCCAGTGAAGTAGGTATTCGCTCCATCTCAATGGCAGAACTTGCTAAAACATTGAGAATTAGCACTAAGACTCTCTATAAGACATTTCTAAATAAGGGTGAGTTGGTGCACGAGATGGTAGTGCGTTGGGAAAAACGAATTCACAAACCTATTGAATCCTACGGAATGACTCTGGAAGAAACTTTACTCTATTGGGTCAAGGTCTGGGTAGAGAACGATGCTCGATTTTCTACAGCCTTCTGGACCGACCTGAAGTCAGATTACCCATTGCTGTATAAAGTTTATGTAGATTCTTTGTACAATAGAATGAGTGTTATGAAACAGCGACTCACGCCCTTCTTGAAAGATAATATCAATCACGATTTTGCCTGGTCTAGTTACTTTATCCTCATGGCTGCCTCTTCTCAGCCAAAAACCTTTGAGAAGATAGGGATGACGCGAGAGCAATGCGTTTACGAAGCTTTCAATTTTTGGATGAATGGTGCAGTCGATATGGAGCGATTACGCGAAGTGCAGGAAGAGCAAGCCAACAAATTAGTCGTTTGATCTTTGGGCTAACCACGTCTTACCCGCAATTATTCTCACTAATAAAAGAGAAGTACTAATGCAACAGCACCGTCGAATCATGCCGCTATTATTGTCCGCTACACTAATGTCCCTGTTAATTCAGCACGCAAGCGCTCAATCGAGTGATCTGGAAGCGCTGGCAACCACCGTAGATGATGGTTTTACAATTGCGGTAGTGGGAGACATTATCATCGCTAACCCGTTAGGCCACATGATGTCCGATCCAGGGTTTAACGAGGTGGTTGAATTGTTAAGGTCAGCCGATGTTGCCACAGGGAATCTGGAAGGAAATATAATTGACGGTCGCACTTTTTCTGGTTCTCGCGGTGGAGGTTTTGGTGGAGAGCCGGAAGTCGCAGACTGGCTGATAGAAATGGGATTCGACATTGTTGCGCGAGCAAATAATCATGCCAACGATTTTGGCAGAGAAGGGCTGGAAGAAACCGCTCGCCACTTAAAGGCGGCTGGGCTGCAGTATGCCGGATACGGAGAAACTTATTGGGCGGCACGCGCGGCGCGTTTTTACTCCAGTTCCCGTGGCCGAGTAGGAATGGTATCAACCTCAGATCACGAGCCCCGAGCTGAGCAAGCTAGAGGTGAATGGCCGGGTATCGGCGGCTTGAGTTCATTGAGAGTGATACGCTATTTCATGGTGCCAGAGCATTCTTGGGACGGGCTGAAACGGATTCGTGACGATTTCCCCAATGGCACATTTCATTACGCCCGGGGCATCAATACACCAACGCAGATTGAATTTCTCCGACAACAATTTCGGAAAGCGGCTCCGGGTGTGACAGAACCTTTCTACCACTACGAAATGAATCAGAAAGACCTGGACGATGTGCTGGCATCAGTTCGCGAAGGCAAGATTAGATCTGATCTGATTACCGTCGCGATACATGCTCATCATTTTCTGGAAACGAAAGGCGGTTATCGTGGCGAAGGTATTCCTGAAGTGGAGCATCTGGATACCAATTCGAGTATTGCGGATTACCTTCCTCGGTTTGCCAGGGCCGCGATAGACAACGGTGCCGATGTGTTTCAGGGAACTGGAGTACATGCTTTGCGCGGAATCGAAATATATAAAAACCGACCCATTTTCTATGGCTTGGGTGAGTTCATCAGGCAAATGGATATTATCGGCCTGGCAGGCAGGGGGGACCCGCAACGCAGTATTGGCCCTGCGGGTGCAGAGTTCCCGGTTAAGTTTCAGAGCATCTTGGCAATTAATGAATTCAAAGATGGCAAACTCACTGAGGTCCGCTTGTATCCAATTGAGGCAGGCTACGAAGAATTAAAACTGGCACGTCGAGGCATTCCACGCATTGCACCGCCTGACATAGGTAATCAAATCCTCACGCGTCTACAATTGTTGTCTGCACCTTTGGGTACAATAATCGAGATTGAAGGTAATATCGGATTCATCAGGCCTTAGTAATTAGCATAAGTAATTAGCATAATTGCGATACAGTTAACTCTACTTCCAGCCGTGCAGGCATCAAGGAAGCGGCTTATAAATCTCTGTATGTTTTACACTCTCTAATTAGGCTTAATTTATGAAATCTATTTATTTTAAAGAGACGCTTTTTCGAAACTCGTTGTCTTTTACAGGCGGGTTAATTCTTATTTTAAGTTTGCCTGTCTATTCTTTTGCCCAAGCTCAGGGCGTTGACGAACCTTGGTTTGGAATTTCATTGCCACCGGCTTTGACGCCGCACTCGACACCAATTGCACTTAATGACCTTGGGCCTGCTCTGGCCGTCGTTCCTGAGAATGAAGAATCATTCATTGAGCTGGCAGGAGACAGACTAGCTCTCGATCTGGAGCGTATTGTTGATTTCTCACGCCAGAGCAGAGTTAGCAAAGAGTTAGGAGGAGATCAGCTATGGGGGCGAGTCAGCGGCTTCCCCTCTGGTGAAAATACGATTAAATGGGCAGCCGAGCAACTACAAAATGCAGGGATAGAAGATGTTAGATTGCAGCGCTTTGCTCAGGTTGATGGTGCAGAGTTCTGGCTGGCGGAGCAATGGGAAGTACGCTTGTTGGGTGGCTCTCAATTTGGTACAGGTAGTCAGGATATTGTATTACAGTCATCTATGGCGCTGGCCCCTTCCAGTATTCCTGGCGGACAACTAATTGCACCAGTGGTTTACGTTGGTAAAGGCAGTCAGGCAGAGTTAATGCACATTGATGTTCGGGGTAAAATTGCCGTTCAACACATTACCCCTCAGGCACATTTGGTATTTGAGCGAGCCAGTGCTGTACCTAGCGCTAGACGCTTGATTGAACTGGGTGCGCTAGCGGTAATCAATATGGTCGATCAGCCTGGTAACGAACGAGTCAGAGATTTTAGTAATTGTGGCGGGCCCTGTTTCAACCTTGGCGGGCAGGATAGCTGGTTTCTGCAACAGGTGTTTAACAGCGCTGCCGAACAAGGCTCCTTTGCTGATTTGCAAATGAAATTAAGTCTGCAGTCTCAAAGCCATACAAATTTAACTGCATTGAATGCGGTTGCGGTAATTCCCGGCGATAGTATGAACGAATCTATCGTTGTTAACGCCCATGCCGATGCCTGGTTCGATGGTGCAGGAGATAACGGTGATGGTCTTTCCGTATTGCTGGCCCTGGGAAGACATTTCTCCAAGCCCAAAAATCGACTAAGGCATAATCTGGTATTGGTAGTTAGCGCGGGTCATCATAGCTCAGGATTAAATGGTCCACGCAATGCTGTGCGCATGAACCCTGACCTGTTTGAAAATGCGCTTCTTATATTTAATCTCGAACATGTGGCGCAGAGAAATATTTCACGCGCACGATTTTTCTTTGAAGATGGCTATCGGCAATATACAGCTGACGCAACTGAGGCGCCTATAGTTGTGGGCATCACAAATGAATCTACTGTGCTTCAGGATTTATTCAGGCAGGGTACGGCAATTTACGGCACCAATTTCGTCTCTAGTTCATCGACCATGGCAAGTGGTGAAGGTGGAGGGTATCGTGATGCAGGCAAGCCAATAGTAACCACCATGCAGGCACCGCCTTTGTACCATACCAGTGGAGAAGTTCTCGAAGTAATTTCTGTCCCGGGTATGGAGCGCATGGCTAGATTTATGGCATTCTTTTTAAAGCAGATTGATACTCTTGATGAGTCAGGTATTAACTAAAACAAGTTGGTGAGTTTCCTTCAGTGACCTGAGCATCAGGTAACGTGATTCCCTGAATCCTAGCAATATTGTCATTTGGTTCAAATGACCTAATTCTGAGTAATTCCGCTATTTAGTTTGTCCTCGACGGTAATTTTCTAATTTGAAAACTTGCTGGAGGCCACGTAATTCCTGTTATGTAAGCTGAGAGCCATAATTTTTCTAATTGTGGCGCAATAGTTGCTACCTTGTGGGTAAGGTAGAATTTAGTTGGATTCTTCTTCCAATTGCAATCAATTAAAGCAAAGGGTCAATTCATGGCTGACACACTAAAATTTGAGAAAAAATCCTCTGACACTGTCGAACGCATGTCTAAAAATAAGAAGACATCGACCACCAGGGAAAAACCTCAACGTCGCTACAGCAGTGATGAGGTTGCTGACATAATCAGAATTGGGTTGAAACATGAATCGGGCAACCCAGACAACACTATAGATCATGATGAGTTAATTTCTATTGGCAAAGAGGTTGGCGTAAATGTTGAGCAAATCGACATTGCAGTAAGTCTGCTGGAGGAGGAGCAGAAGAACAAGGACAAGGAGAAGGTGCTTTGGCTAAGGTTTAAAACCCATAGTTCCGTGTTCATAGGCGTTAATCTTCTGTGTATTGTCATTAACTTGTTCAGCGGAATCGGGAACTTCTGGTCTGCTTATGTACTATTGGGTACAGGTATTTTTCTGCTGGGTCATTATGCAGGCCTGCGTTATGCTCCTGAGTTTTTGCAAATGGCTCTGGATCATACCAGGCACATTATGATTGATAAGAATCAGGGAGCAGTAGAAGATGATGTAAATGTCGGGTTTAAAGTTGCTGACTCTTCCGGGCTGATGGAGTCTGAAGGTTTATTGTTCATCGAAGAAGGGCGGCTAGTTATTGAACATCAAACTGTGGATGCTGTGTTGGGCATTATCAAAACTGGTATCAAAAAAACTGAAATTAATTTGGGCGACATAGTGCGGGCAAACCTACAGCCAAAATTTTGGAGTTCTGAACTCGTGCTGCAAGGAAATAGTCTGCGAACTTTTAGAAATTTGCCCGGAAATTCTTCCGGCACCCTGTATTTAAAAATCAATAAGCAGTCGATTAACGCTGCATTGAATTTAATAGATGAGATAAGCAAGAAAAAATAGGATTTCGGGTTTGGAAAGAAATCAGCTGACCCCTTTCTATCGCAACGTCAGCTTATTCAGTTGGTTGCGCGCATCCTTAAGTTTGCTTCGTCTGTCGATCAGCCATGTATTGTCATTCGTTTCTAGGTTTCGTTGCTCATCAAGGGCTTTTTTTGTTTCCTCGGGTGCCGGTCCGCCATAGATTGAACGTATTTCTACAAAATTTTCTGCAGATAAAGTTTCGGCAAGCTCATCTTCTGTCAGGTTTAATGTACGACCTATTGTTTCCTTCGCTGCCTGTTGCAATATATCGAAGGTGACATTGCCGTCTGCTTTTGATGATCGTTTTACGCAGTCGGCGACAATGGCGTGTGCTTTGCTAAACGGCAAGTTTTCTTTGCGCACAATGGTGTCGGCGAGTTCAGTTACGGTTATAAAATTAGCCTCGGACCTTTGGCGTAGTAGTTCGAGATTAAATTCAGCTGCACCAAGCGCATGCCCAAGAAGCGAAACGGCTCGAATTGAGTCTCTTACGGCGGAATAATTCAGGGGTTGTAGATCGTCCTCAACATCGTTGATGTCACCGAACGGCGTGTTGTGAACACTTGTTAGCACGCCAAGAGTCTGACCAAGTGCTTTGCTTGCAATAGCTCGTACGTGCTCAATAGCGACCGGATTTCTTTTCTGCGGCATGATCGATGAGGCTTGAACATAGCCATCGGGGAGGCGGATAACATTGAACTCCACCATAGACATAAGCAGAAACTCCTGGGCGAACTTGCCAACATTTATAAGCAGTGTTGAGGTTGACCCGAGTAATTCTGTAAAGTAATCGACAGAGGCAATGGATCCGTAAGAATTTCTCGTCGGTTCATCAAAACCAAGTAGCTCCGCAACCCTGTATCGATTGATAGGAAACCCGGTTGTGGTAATAGCACAGGCACCGAGAGGGCAGCGGTTCATGTTTTTAAACGCGCGTTGCAGCCTTTGTATATCACGGCTGGTATTTTCAGCCATTGCCAAAAGAAAGTGTGCCAGGGTGGTTGGCTGCGCCGGTTGTGTATGAGTGTAAGCAGGCATCAATGAATTGTGATGCCGGGCTGCAAGGTCCAGGAAAACTTTACGCAGGGCAGTACAGGCTTCTATTAAGTCCAGGGTCTGCTTTCGCAAATACAGGCGATAAATTGTGACGTCGATGTCGTTTCGACTGCGGGCGGTGTGCAACTTGCCTGCAATATCAGCGTCGCCACAACCTGCGGCTATTTCTCGCTGAATGTAGTAGAACAAATCTTCTACGCTGCCGTCGTATTCTGCGTTACGCATCTCTTCAACATTCAAACCTTCTATTGCGCGCAGAATTATTTCCAATTCATCGGCCGTGATGATTTTCTGCTCGGCAAGCATCACAACGTGGGCGCGATCTACATCGAGGTAGTGATCGAGGAAATAGCGTTGAGCATCTGCAAAGCAGTCACTGAGTACATTGTCTTTGTATCCCTGTGCGGGGAATTTTTCATTCATTAGATAGATACCATTGTTAAGGTGCGGCGGAAAGGCTAAGTAGATTGGCAAACAAACGATACGCGCCAGGCACGCCATTGGGTAATTGCCGAAACCATGAATAAGATGTGTAAATATAATGGCCCTCGCCAATCTTCGCGTACAACATTGCGCCTTCGTTAATTGGCTCGCCCTCATCGTGGGCTTCTGTGAGCGGAGTGTATCGGCTTCTATCAAAGCTGGTAAAATTATAGTTGTTACGCTCCTGCACCCAGCCATCAAAATCCTGCGCGTTAATTTGGTTCGGGAAATTGAACACGGGGTGATCCGGCTCAAGAATGACAATCGCTGCGGTTTCATCAACTACACGAACATTGCCATCCATACTTGCAGGAAAAGGAGCGAGACCTTGAGCAATGAAATCCGGCTGCTGATACTGCACGATCAAGTTGCCACCTTGTTCGGCAAAATCGAGCAGCCGTTGATTGTTGGTGACAAAGGCAGCGCGCGTTTGCGACGCTCGAATGCCAACCACAATAACGTCAAATCTTGATAAATCACCCGTTGTCAGGTCAGCGTCGGTTAGCAGAATGACTTCGAGACCAAGCCGTCGCAAAGCCTCGGGGACTTTGTCGCCGCTGCCCACTACGTAACCAACTCGAACAGAGGCAACCTTGGCATCGACAACCTCGAATTCCGTTTCCGATGACTCATAGACTCGGTGTGTTCGAATATGCGGGTAGGCTATCTCGCGCATTGCCTGCTGGTATTCAATGCCATCTATGGTTGCACTTGCCGCCAGTATGTATTCACCTGCACTGACGTCATCTGGCAAAGACGCCTGAAATGTAAGTGTTGTTGTCGATGGGCCTGCCGGTAGTGAGAATTCGGCATAAGAGGGCTGCAATGTCCAGCCCTGGGGTATAGCGAACTGGGCGGTACCATTCACCGCCTCGCTGGCATTGTTACGAATTGTTAATAGTAGTTCGTAGTTTTCACTGCTGGAGGATGCAGTCACCACCACAAGGTCGGCGGCAGGTTCAACAGAGACAGCAGGTACAACATCGATTCGTCGCCGAAGTTCACCGCGTGTACGGTGTCGCTGGCGATACTCGACTTCTTTTTGAATTGTGATTTGTGTGTTGCCGATCTCCAGCGTAGCTACGGCCATCAATAGTGGTTCTGCGAAAGGTTGATTCTGAGCACTGTCCGCCGCGCTCCAGTCATAGGCTGCACCTTCACGTGGTAGCTCCAGCCAATAGGGTTGCGTTGGTCTGGCATCGTCAGAAACTTCAACGTCAAAAAATAGTTCATTGTCGGCTTGATCTCTGCGTCGGTTGGTTCTTTCATTTGCAAGTGCTTCGGCGCTGGATGTTGATGCTGACCATCCTGTAGGAAACAACAAATGCGCTTCAGTTAATTTCACCTCAGATGAGTCTGGTATGAAAGCTCTAACAGCGACTGTGAAAGTGCTACCGGGTACAACGGTTTCAGAGTCAGTCAACGCATCAATGTAGACGCCGGCTGCTAGTATGATTGCCGATTCGAATTCCTCTATTTTCTCGTCAAGCAGTCGTTGCGTGTCCATTTCTAATGCAGCTTCGCGTGTTGCGCGAGCAATTTCTAGCCCTTCGACAAGTTTTGGAATCAATGCCTGCGGATTGAGCGGGCTATATTGCGTCATTACATCGCCCGCCGCTTTTTGCAACTTGGATAACAAGTCAGTAAAAGCTGAAGTGGCATTTTGCTCAAACAATGCGAGTCCATTGATCGAAGTGTCGATTCCAGCAAAGACCGTGCTTTCTCTTTCGTTTGCCCCAACCTGAGATGCAACCAGCTGTAATCCGGATAGTTGTCTGCCGCGGAGTTCCAATGTGCCCATTTGCTGTGTTTTCTGCTGGCTCCTTCCTTGCATGCCAATTTCGAAATAGCTTCGTCCGGTAGCAGGGTCGTATTCGCCAGTATTAATAACAAGAGAGGGTATGTCTGTTGAATCTGAATTCATACGCTGCCCCGTATACAGTTTCTGAACTTGCCAGGGAATAAGACCTTCTGCGATTTGATCGGGAAATTGGCCAGGGTCAGCTGCTGCTTCAAGTGCTAACGGGGTCAGGTAGCCCGCAAATTGGTG
>NVVJ01000055.1 GCA_002402175.1 SAR86 cluster bacterium | reverse complement strand
TTCGGTGCATGAAACCAATTGCACCAATTCTCCCGCGACTGCTGAAAAAGCGGTTGTGGTTGTTTCATTACAGCCAGGTCCTGCTGTTTGCGCCAGCACTGAAGATGAAAAGGCGAAATTTACCACCAGGCTTATTAGCAAGGACCCGATCAGTGCTTTCGATGAACCTGCGAAATCAGCGAATTGATGTGCGTTAGCAGTCATGAATCTGTGTGTACAACATCCAATTTTTATAATATGTAATCAAAATATCACCCGAAATTGACTCAATTTAGCCAGCCTAATCATCAAATCAAGCAGGAAAATTCTGTCCAAGCATAAATTTCAATAATTTGAAGTACTTAGAAAAATATTGACCTGTTTGCGCAAATGTTGATTCTACAAGCGCTATTGAGCTCAATAGCCTCTTTCGACCACCTAAAGCATACTCAGGAACAGCCCAAATTACGACGATTAAGCAGGGTCAAATAGGGGCAATCGACTGATATATTCAATATCGTGGGGATTTTCAATGCCGTTGCTATAGTTTCCAACAAAGTCGTTGAAAATCAATCTGATAGTCAACAAAAATGAAACGAAGGAATTACGACTTTGGCAGCGCCTGCTACTGCAAAACGCTGAGAACAGCGGTGGCGCTGAAGCCGGTGGCTCCAGGGCTGATTTACTTAAGTTATTGACCGAAATTGGGCAGCTAGTAGAACCCACACCGCGGTGGTAGACCGAAAAATCGGTCTTAGCTTCGATAGGAGTTTAAGAAGAATGTAATACAGTGATAGCTAATTAAGTTTTATTCGTTGCGACCCCTTTAACTCGCTAGAGGCACGATTTATTAAGAACCCATAAGACATGGGCTCGAGATTCTATTTTCGAGCTTTCGGTGTTGTGAATGTTAGATTGGATTTAAGGAACGCGGGGCTTTGGGAAGAGCTCTTTGCCCAAACAAAAACCCCGCATAGAGCGGGGTATTATTATCAAGATATAAAAGTCAATATCGTTTAAATAAGAGCTTTGCGCCGGCGTGCTGTCATGCCCAGCAGACCAAGGGCAAGCAGAATGAGCATGGAGGGTTCAGGAACCTGAGCATAGACCGCGAATGCCGCTGGACTTACAGCCCCGCTAGAATTCCAGCCAGAGCTCGAAGGACGTATCCATTTGGTATCTACATAATTCGTATCACCAAGAGTTCCGTCATACCAAATGTATTCATTAGCTGTATCAGCGTAATTTCCAGTTGATGCCACCAACCAATAGATTGCACCTTGTGTAAGAGCTGTAACTCCAGAATAGGTGTAGATGCCAGTGGTCGAAGGCGCAACTGATCCGCTTAGTGTGTTTACAAGCGTTCCTGGAGAACCTCCCACACTGTTATAAATGGATACTCCGAAGGTGTCTGCTGGATTTCCTTCTACGCCGAGATACAGCTCAGCGTAACTAAAATCTAAAGCGGAGTCCCATACAAAACCCGCAGCATAGTCATTGGTTCCGCCCACACCGACTGTATTTGAGGAAGTTGCTGGAAGCGTACTTACGATTGGACCCGCGTAAGCTGTCGTAATACTGAACAGGCTTAGTGTTAATACCAAAAAACCTTTATTTAGGTAAGTTAGAGTTTTCAATGTACTTCCTTTCATTTTTATTATTTCTGTTTATGCCAGCCTTTACAGGCTCCCTTAGAGCCTTGAACCTCTTAATGCATGAAATTTTCATGCCAATAATATTAAATTCATTAAATTCAAAGAGTTAAGATAATGAAGAATTGCAACAATCAAGTAGATTGTAAAAATAGCTGACAGGCTCTAGCTGTTCTTATTTGAGAAAATTAGTTTTTATTCGTTAATTCAATAAGTTAGGTATTCTTAGAGGGGGGGGGCATGTCCTTATTAGCTGTAAAAAATCTTGATACTCTTAATTAGAACTACTCTTGTCAGTGTCAGAAACAGATTGCTCCACTGCAAACTCCTACATTATGACAAGTGTAGTTGGCCTTGCACTCATTGCTAGAATTTGAGCCAGGGCTTAAACTGTGCTGTATTAATTAACATAAAAAGCACAGCTTAATATCGATCTAAAGCAAGAAAGGTATAATGCAGCGGTGGCTTATTCCAGGCCTCCAGTAGAATCTTAGCAACAGGCATAGCATGGCGGCAGATTCAGCGACATCAAACCGGCACTTTCTGCCCACCAGTTTGCGCGCCGCCATTATTGCCGGCAGCTACTGGGTAGTGAGTTTGTCCCTTACCGTGTTGAGCGGCTCCATCGGCTCTTTTATCGGCTGCCTGTTTGCCTGCTATTTTATCGACAGCAGCATCAATCGCTCTCCTTTAAACAAACTGCGCACCTTTACCATAGTCACCATTAGTTTTTGTGTCTGCCTGCTTGGCTTGTCTCTGGCATCGCTAACTACCAACACCCAAATACTCGCTGATGTAATGGCACCTATTGTCACCTTTAACACCGGCGAATTTATAAAGTGGTTTGCTATTGCCGGTTCTTTAACCGTAATTTTACGTACCCTGGCACAACGAACCAGCGTAGGCTCGGTGCTGGAAATATTATTTGTTGCCACTGCTTTTGTTGTTACTTTATCTGCTCATAGAAACGGCATGATTCATCGCCCGTTTATCATTGGCGACTACGCCCTCACCCGCGGCATCGACCCTTCAAATATTCTTATGATTTTTGGCTGCGGCGCGGTGTTGTCGCTCGCCGCCTTGTTAATGATTGAAAATAATCATCGAAGACTTCCTTATCACTTCACCATATTAGGTTTGTTGTGTTTTTCACTGCTGATTTACGTGCGCATGTTTGGCTTACCCACACCACAACTAACCGACGACCTGGGCTTAACCGGCCAAGAGCAGGCGGGCAATAATTCACGCAGAGAAAACCCGTTTCAAGACAGCGCAAACGATGCCAGCGACAAGGAAGCCCCTGTAGCTGTAGTGGTATTTCGTGATGACTACGAGCCAACTAACGGCTCGTATTATTTTCGAGAGTCGGCTTATTCACAATTTAATGGCACCATGCTCGACTACACTAACCGCGACGACATGGATCAGGACCTTATCGAACGCTTCACCAGCGCCCGCCTAGAAACCGAGCAACTGCCAAAAGCAGTAGATCAGCGCACAGCGGTGCGAACCACAATCGGCATGTTAATTTCTCACCGTAATCCTTTTGGTCTTGAAAGCCCTATAGCGTATGAGAACAGGCCCAACCCTAACAACCTTCGCTTCAAACGCACCTACGACACCTATTCCCTGGCACCGGAATATGACTTTAATTACCTGTTAGGTCGCGAGTTAGGCCGAGAAGACTGGTCGCAGGAAGTATGGGACGAATATCTCACCATTCCAGACGATGAACGCTACACGCAGTTAGCAGAGAGTTTAATAGCCAATTTAAAACCACAATATGCCGACGATCCATTCGCCAAAGCCTGGGCGGTGAAAGCTTATCTGGATGAAAATGGTATTTACAGTTTAAAAAATGAGCACGCTTACGAAACAGACCCAGCCGGCTCGTTTCTGTTTGGTGACCTCACCGGCTATTGCATGCATTTTTCCTTTGCGGCCACTTATATGTTTCGCAGCCTTGGCATTCCTGCTCGTGTAGGCATTGGTTATTCAGTGCCCGCCAGCAATAGAGCTGGCGGCTCGTCATTACTGATTCAAGCCGTGCATGGCCACGCCTGGCCAGAGATTTATTTCAGAGACATAGGCTGGGTGATTGTCGACCCTGCGCCGCAGCAAACTCTGGTGGACATGACAACCGACCCGCAGAATAGCTTGCAACAATTGCTAGGCGACATGTTAAGAGACGATGCCTCGTTTGAAGATTTTTTACAGTCGCAACAAACTTCATTTATTAATGTTCCGCTGCTGCTAAACATTTTATATTTTGCACTGCTTGCCGCATTGATGGCCGGCTTCGGCACTAAATATTACCGCCGCTGGATTCCCGCTCACAGCAATTTGCAAAATCAATACCGCCTGAGTTATCGATCAGTTCTGGATCAGTTGTCTGCCGTTGGGCTTTATAGAAAATTTGGAGAAAGCCGCGAGCAGTTTGCCGCCCGAGTAAGCGCCATAGCACCGTCTATGGAGATAATGACCAGTCAGCATTTAGCACAGGCTTTAGGAAACGCAGATGAAACACACTATAGCCAGCAGCAATGGCGACAATTGCGTAATACCATTGTGCAGGAAATACAGACAAACGCCGAAACCGGCAAAAAAATTATTGCCACACTAAACCCTTTTTCCTGGCTGCTAAGCAAATAGATTCAACACTGACAAACTAACACTCACTAGTATTTATTATTCGACCTTATTTCTAACTGGAGTAAAAGATGACGCCTGACAGCATCGCCGAAGTTTCTGAGCTTGACCAGGCCAGCGATACGCAAGACATAAGCAATAACGACCTTGATGTAGCCATTAGTGTGTTGCACAAACTGATTAATGCAGTAAAACAACAGGTTTTAGGCCGCGACGATGTTATCGAATTAACCGTAATTGCATTAATGGCCGACGGCCATGTGCTACTGGAAGATTTTCCTGGTTCTGGTAAAACAACACTGGCCAAAGCACTGGGCGAAGCCATAGTAGACTCCGAACATTCAACAGAGGCCGAAGGCCAAAATAAGCCAGCCGACTATATTCGTCCATTTCGTCGCATACAGTTTACTCCCGACCTACTACCGTCTGACGTTACCGGCGTACCGGTGTTTGACAGCAACAGCAACGATTTTCATTTTCGCCACGGGCCATTGTTTGCCCACGTAGTACTCGCCGATGAAATAAACCGAACTTCTCCAAAAGTGCAATCGGCGATGCTTGAGGCCATGGGAGAAAAACAGGTTACCGTAGACAACGTTACCTACAAACTGGACGATTTATTTTTTGTTATTGCTACACAGAACCCACTAGATCTGGTTGGCACTTATCCCCTGCCCACACCGCAGCTGGATAGATTTCTGTTCAAGATCACCATGGACCATATTGACAGAGAATCGGAGTTAGATGTATTAGAAAGCTATAAAGAACGAAGAGATCAGGTACAGCAAAAAATTACCGTAAGTCGCGACGAGGTAGTAAGCGCCAGACAACAAATAGACGACACCGTGGTTATCAGCCTGGCGGTAAAAACGGCACTGGTTGATATTTCACGGAACCTACGCGAAGACGAGCGAGTATTACAGGGCAATTCAACTCGCTCTATGGTGCTTATGCTTCCAGCATTGCAGGTTGCTGCAGCGCTTCGTGGCCGTAATTATGTCAGCGCCGAAGATATAGAGTTGTTATTGCCCAGAGTTTTAGGTCACCGCGTAGAACTCGCACCGGGCGTCGCCGCACTGGATAAAGTATTGGCCGATGCCATGCGAGCGCCTATGGAACAGCTAGCCCGAGGCACGCTGAGCTAATGAATAAGCGAGCAAGCCTGGTTACCCCCGCTTGTCTCTTTGCGTATTCATATGCGCAATCAAATGAGCGATCCAAAAACAGAGCAATACTCAGCGCAGCTCTTTTCACTTGTTTTTTCGTCGCCTATTTTATTTCTACACCTAGTTTTGCACAGGACGATTCTAGTCTGTCTCTTGGCAGCATTGAAATACCCGAAGCGCGTTTACCACTTTGCTTTGGTTTTAGAGACATCGCTAACCTGCGCGCTCTGGCAATTTGTGATGCGCTCAATCTTGAACAAAATGTAAAAGCCCGAGAGCTTAGCGAGCAGTGGCTACGAACCGAACCCGAGTCACCGGCCGCTCAGTATGCGCTGTCTGAGGTGCTGCTCACCGTTGAAGGCAATATGCCCCGCGCCTTGTTTCATCTTAACCGCGCCGAAGAGCTAACCAATTACACAAACTTGGTGGAAGCACTGGCTTCTAACAATTTACAATGGCATTACCTCACACTTAGCCAGTTATCTTATGTGCACCAACTCATGGGCGATCAATTGCACTCGCTTGAGTATTTGGAAAAACTCTCTGATATTTATTCACAGGACATTGAATCATTTCGCGGTTGGCCGCTTATCAAGCTCAAGCAATACGACGCCGCAAGAGCTAGCGCCAATCTGGTTCTACAAAATAGCGAAGACCCTAGAGAACGCTCAAGAGCCTGGAACACACTGTGCGCGGCTGAGCTGGCAAGCCTTGCTCCCATAGAGTCCACGGATGCCTGTGACCGCGCCATAGACGAAGACGGCAACCCCGAAGACCCATCCAATAACACCGACACCGTGTATTTAAGCAATGCCTCAGAAGTATCCTTAAGCTTGCTACAAATGGATAAGGCCGAAGAATACCTGGACCGCGCCACCCGCAACTTAAACCCCGATAGCGTAGCAAACCCCTGGATTTACAAACTGTATTTGGTAATGAACCAGGGCCGCTTCGACGAAGCGCGTGAAGCACTGGACAAAATGCTAGTGTGGCGCGAAACACAACAGCCCATAGTGAATGTTATGAACCGCGCCGAGCATTTTTTAGTAAGCGCCAGTTTTTTATTGCTGGCCGGCTACGCCGAAGATGCCATAAAGCTTACCACCACCGCACTCAACCAGCCTGACCGAAATGGCTCGTACAGCGCAGACGACGCACAGAAAGATTCAATGGCCGCACTAGTTAATATGATGGCCAATGAAACCGAGTATCAGATACAACTTGAAAATATTGCCACCATGGATTTCATGGAATCAATTGCCGCCAGAATCGACATCGCCTCGTTTAAACTTGATGCCTGGCGCGCCGGACGTCGAGCTGCCTCGCTGTTTGCCAAATTCGATGTACTACAAAGTCGCCTGCGACCCTACGCCCCGCTTGATGTGCATATTCCTGAATGGATAGAGCCAGAAATAATTAGCCTGATGGGCACCGGGGTTATGTCGAGCATATTAGAGCAGGCAAATACCAACGGCGCGTTTAAACTTAACTCTGGTTATTACTACGCCTATCACTCAGAAATTGCCGCCGTGGAACATCAGAATTCACTGGTGCTCGAAGCCGGCGCACGAGCACTGGCAGAGCTGCCACCGCAGGAAGTTTTATTACGGGCCAGGCTCTCAGCACACATGGCCGAAGCCAGCTGGGACAACGACGATGTTTCCAGCGCATTAACATTGTATGAATCTGCATTTAAACAGGACCCAAGTATTCTGCGCCGCCTCGCACTAAGCCTGCCGGTAACCCTGGTTAGCGACGGTTCGGATTTTGCTGATCAGGTAGTTAGTTATCTCGCAAATTCCCCTCGTTTTAGGCAACACGCCAACGGCATGAAACTGGAAGTAAGCTCAACACCCGACCTTTCCATTTGCCTTAAAACCAGAACAGACAGCATCCTCTCGTGTTACACTATGGCAACCGCCGAAAATCAAAGCAGCAAATGGAATGCCCAGCAATTAAGCCGCGAATTCCACACCAAAGCATTTGGCCTGGGCTACGACATCAGCAAGGCACAACGCTCTATTTTATTAGGTTCTAGCGTTATTCTGAGTTCTCAAACCAACCCTGGTTTGCAACAAAATAGAGATACCGTTCTAGCTCGCTGAATTTATTCAGCCACCCTTTGATTTACGCACACTTCAAAATTTTTATTTTTATCCGCATGTCTGAATAGCTAGTAAATAGCAAAATGGATTGTCACATTGCCTCATAGTTCGTCATTGTCTAAATCGCTTATTGTTTTACTTGCTGCGGTATCCGCATTGGGCCCTGGCTCTATGCAGATTCTTCTGCCGGCTTTGCCTGCCATTAGAGAATCGTTTCAGGTAAGTCACGATGTGGCGCAGCTAACACTAAGCCTTTCCATGCTGGCTATCGCCTTTGGCACCCTCGCCTATGGGCCTCTGTCGGACAAATACGGCCGCAAACCGATAATGATTATAGGGCTAATCATTACAATTATCGGCTCAATATTTTGCTACTTCGCCAACACCATTGAGCTGCTCATTATGGGCAGAATCGTACAGGCGTTTGGCGGTGCGGTAGGGTTGGTACTGGCACGCGCCATAGTGCGCGATGTGTGCGGCGGGCAGGAAGCCGCCAGAGTTATCGCCACACTGGTTATGGTAATGGTGGTATTACCCATGATGTCACCCGCGCTTGGCGGTGAATTAATGGTTCGCCTGGGCTGGCAATCAGTGTTTATTGTAATGGCCGTATTAAGCACCATTATTTTGTTGGTGCTAATAAAAAGCCTGCCCGAAACATTGGTTAACCCCGTACCTTTTGAAGGCGTGAAGTCGATGCTGATGGCCTTCGTCAATCTATTCAAGTCTCGCGCATTTTGCGGCTATGCCTTCTGTGTAACTTTCGTCTCGGTGGTATTTTTTAGCTTTATCTCGGCCGCACCAGAAATTATGGTGTCGGTATTACACCGCCCACCCAACGAATATGGCTACTACTTTGTAATGATTCCTCTGGGCTTCATGAGCGGTAATTACGTAGCCCGCCATTTTGGCCGGCGCTTCGAAATAAACCAAATGATCTCCCTCGGCGCAACCATAGGCGTTGGCGGTATTGCCCTGGCGATTGTCTTGCAGCTAGTGGGTTTTCATCAACCCATTGCATTATTCGCACCAGTTGCCCTCGCCGTATTCGGCAACGGCATCACCCTCCCCAACGCACAGGCGGCAGCGATTAATGAATTCCCCAAATACGCCGGCAGCGCATCGGGCCTAACCGGCTTTCTACAAATGGCGTTCTCTGCCGTGGCGGCGCAGCTGGTAGCGGTGATATTTAATGGAACGGTATATCCATTATTGATAATGATGCTTGTGGCTTCGGTGCTGTCGCTGGTTTGTTTTAGGCTTGGGGTGGGGACTGCTAAGAATGTGTAGTGGTTAAAGTTTATTCGTTACGCCCCCTTTTTCACAACCTAATTTCACCGAATATGTCAGCTTTCCTTACAGTTCGCAGACCTTTCTAGATTGGATATTTTCTAACCTATTGTATTTGTTAATTATTGCTTTGCGGCATGATACTTGCTTCCTTATTTAGCTAATAAGCCTTTGTAGTTTAAGGCCAGGTCTAATAAGAAATCTGTAAGGAAGAAATGTAATGTTAAAACTCATCTGTTCACTCTCTGCCAGTTCCGTGTTGCTGCTAGTTTCGTTTGCCGCCAATGCGTCACCAATTACCATAAACTCTTCTTATATCAGGTCTATTGCATATGATAGCTCAACAGGCTCAACTACCGACCTTGATACTAGTACAGCGTTTGGTTCTCGTTCTCTTTTGGCCGTCCATGGTGGGAGCAGTTCTGCCACTGACATTAACTGGGTGGATACAGGCTCCGGAGCACTACTAGATTTTGACATGAGCCACGTACGGACAGGCGCCCAATCAAGCTATGCTTATACCGATGAGACGAGTATATATTTTACCGCCAATGCGGATACGACTTATTCGGTGAGTGGTCAATATACTGCTAATGACGTTACCAGCCCAGGACGGGTTTACAGCTATGTCATTCTGGAGAATCTTAGCAGTGGATTATTGTTTCGAGACTATGATGCTTCTTACAATACGGCGGATGAGAGTTTTACCGTTGGCGTTGGGGGTGAAGGAGACTCATACGACTCCTTATTAGGAAGCCAGACTGGTAATTTGATCGCAGGGAATCAGTATAGATTCTACTTCGCTAATTTTATCCAGGCTTATCCAACTGCTGATGGCGGCGCGTCGGCAACGGGTTGTGTCACCCTGTCCATCGGTGGTGCTACCGGAGCAGGTAACTGCGGAAGCGCTTCAGTACCTGAGCCAATGCCATTGACGCTGTTGGTCGCTGGGCTGGCGGCACTTGGGCTGCGCAGACGATTGATCGTGAAAGCGGCATAAGTCTTAGAAAGGCCATTAAGCAAAACGGCTTAAAAAAACCTGTCCTTAGTGGCGGGTTTTTTATTGCGTAAACATTAACGCGTCAAAAAAAGGGTCGTAGCGATTAAAATTTATTCGTTACGCCCCTTTTAGATAATCCAGAAAAAGTTGGGGATTTATTACTCTGACGCTACGTGGTTGCCATTTCAAACCAGCTAGATTAAGTTCTGTTTAATGAAACCAGTAAAGACAATTATTACACTAGTAGCTGTTAGCTTATTTATGTCGAGCTTACAGGCTCACCATATTGAATCTGACGATCTTGATATAGATTCCAGAACGAGCCTCGAAGGAAAGATTGTGGATGTTGAGTGGATAAACCCTCACGTTATCATTCATATCGAAGTCTTGAATGATTATGGAGTCAAACAGCTTTGGTTGGTACAAGCTGACACACCAAACAGCCTACTAAGAAGCGGGCTAAATCGTCAGTCGTTCAGCGCCCAAAGAAATGTGATTTTGGATGTGTACCCGTCTGTAAGTACTAACTGTGCTGTAACATGTTTAAGCTATGGCATCAGCATAACGTTTAAAGATAACCGTACATTACCTTTGAGTAGGCTAAATGACATTAGCATTTAACTCCCCTCACCCCACCCATAATCACATATTGTATCTAAACGTATATCTCACACCGGGCGTGGGGATTGTTTTTCCTCTTAGCATCTGTGGTTTGAATTTGAAACTATTGAGCGCTTCAAGTGAGGACTCTTTAAAAAACTTGTTTGACTCAGAGCTTTCTACCTTGACACTTTGTTGCTCAATATTGCCACTGGCATCAACTGTAAAAGAAACTTGGGTATAGCCTCGTATACCTCTCTTTAGAGCTAGTTGCGGATACTGTGGAGTCTCCATGTAGAGTAATCGCAAGTTTTCCGATGGATAATCAGATTCATCTACGATGGCGAAAACATTGCCAGAACTGATTAGTGCAAACATCAACAATACCGAGAATAGTGGTATTACAACGAATAGAGCTGTTCTTGGTCGCCTTGGGCGAGCCTGATTCAAAATGTTTTCAACTCTTAACGACAGATCGCTATTCTCAATGATCGACTGAACTATCAATTCTGTGCGCTCAAACCCAAGAGCATTCCTGGCAATAGAGAGTATCTGCTCGGCAAATTCTTTGGGCGATTTGTTATTTTTCAATACAATATTGTCGCAGCTAAATTCTGCTTCCAGCTTTAATCTCGCAAGCGAATGCCATACCAGCGGGTTAAACCAGTTAACTGAAGCCACCAAATAAGAAAAAATAAATACCTGCCAATCATGTCGTTTTATATGCCCCAATTCATGAAGCAAGACGCTTTCATACATGGAGATATCCCAATTGCGACTATCAGCAGGCAGAGCAATAATCGGACGCTTTACACCGAAAGTTATTGGCGAGCGAATGCTACCGCTGCTTCCAATATCCACCTTGCGGCTAATGCCCAATTCAAATCTAAGTTTATCCAGCAATTCTAAGACTGCTTTCTGAGTAGAAATTTTTATCGTTCGCTTTAAAATGTGAATTCGACAAAACGAAAGGGCAAGCTTTGATAAGTGAAACAACAAGACTGACAAATAGGTGGCTGTCGCCATTAAGACCCAATGACTAGATAGCTCTGTCAAAATACCAGAGCTTACTCCAGAGTTTATTGGTACCAAAACCGTGATAATCGAAAGGTTTGTGTCTGGAAGCAAACCTTGGAAAAAAGGTTCGGTCAAGGCAGAGGAGAATGGCAGAAAACCCAGGAGTATAATCGCAATCAGCCAAATTTTATGTTTCTGATGACTGCTAGTGCTATGCGTATAGTTTTGTTCAAAGTACGTAACCACAAACACCAACAACAATGACTTCGCTAGCAAATCAAGAACCCAGGCGAATAAGCCGAGGTCGCTTTCAAAGAATTCAATAAATTGTATGAGTACATTCAGCATGGTTACAACTCGATCCGATCAATAAGCTATTTATTCTTTCGAATCAACGCCTCTAATTGCTCAATTTCTTCTTTTGTAATTTTCCCTTTTTTCATTTCTAGCAAGGAATTCACTGCCAATAAAGGAGACTCGTCGAAGAAAGTACTAACCACTCGCTCGAGAGCCATTATAGATGCCTTTTTTCTCTCAACAGTTGGCTTATAGATGTATTTCATCCCCGCCTCCCGTCTCGATAATTTCTTCTTTGATATAAGAATACCTAGAAGCGTTCTGATAGTGGAATCACTCGAACCATCGTCGAGTGCTTGCTGCACATCTTTTACGCTCGCCTCTCCATGTTTGTAGATTAGGTCAAGTATTTGCCGCTCTCTGCGACTCAAGCCATTTGAGTTTGTCATTTAATACTCCGTGAGCAACACCGCATCTGCTTAATGAGGCTATCTGATTTGCGTAACAGGAAAACAGTCAACGAGGTTCATGTCAACAAATTACACTAGTAGAAAAACAATCCCTAATACATGCAAACTTAAAAACTTGACATTCAACCCTTAATCGTTAAATATTTAGCGCGTCGCTAATTTATTAGCGGTATATTACGCCGAAGATTTAACAAACACAAGCCGATGTCACACCTGCTATAGATCAGGAAATACGTGCCGTCCAGGGAACAAGGTAAAGAAATGAGAATTGCTGCCCTTTCTAAAACAAGTATCAGGTGTGCATTAGGCTCTACTAACATTCATGTACTAATGACGGCATCGAGACTATGAGAATAGGATATTTTCCAAGCATAAAATCTATTCTGCGCGACTCGTCCCTTAGTAAAGGTCAGAAAGTTTCTCGCTACAAAATTAGAGCAGTAAAGCAGGATCGTGTGGTGTCGAAAACACTCAAACTAGATGCGCATACACTGAAAGATTTAGAGGTATTCGAAGCCGAAGGCTCAGGTAGAAATATTTTCGATCTATACAACTCTACAAAAACTCAGGGAGGTTCCCAGGTCCTGCGTCACCGAATGGAGAACCCATTCGCAGACTTGAACAGCATTCGCCAGACACAAAAATCAATTAGGTACATTACTAAACGCAGAAAGATTTTCACGCAATTAGCGTTCTGGACAACGGGACGAGTGGAAAGATATCAGCGAGACCCCCTCATGTTTGTTCTCCAAAAAAATCGGATAAGTTTCGCAATAAGTGCCTCAATCCTGAAACTATTTGATGGTCATCACTATCTGCGCATTTTGAGAGGAGCTCAATTTACTTGTCTGTTCATTAATTCACTACGTGAATATTTGATAGAAGTGGAGTCTGATCTGCCTCAGGGCGAATTAGGTTTGTTAGTTGAAGACATCAGACAAATTTTGCTGAGGCCTAAATTTCTAGAAGTACCCAGCAGTGAGCTTAGAGGTAGAAAATACTTGAAGGTGTTGCGTCTTGACCAGTCCTTTCGAGTATATGAGAGAGAGCAAGTACAAGAATTGATGCGGCTAACTTACGAAATGGACGCGCTTGTCTCCATGGCTGATGCCACCAGTAAGTACAATTATGTAATACCAGAAATTCTTGATGGACCGACAAAGATTTCTGGAAGTGGATTAGTACACCCACAAGTCGAAAACCCAATTGCCAACGAAGTTGGACTCGACCAGGAGGGCAGGCTCCTTTTCTTGACCGGGCCGAATATGGCCGGCAAGACAACATACCTGCGCGCTATTTCTACGGCGTTATACATGGGGCACTTAGGTATGGGGGTGCCTGCTACTAGTTTCGCATTCACTCCCGTTGATAGATTATTCAGCTCCATATCCATCAGTGACAATGTGCACACGGGCACTAGTTACTTTCTCGCTGAGGTACTGCGAATCAAGTCAATTGCAAGTGCTGTCTCAGAAGGTCTGCGAGTGATTGCAATCATGGACGAACCGTTTAAGGGGACTAACGTTAAAGACGCCCTGGAGGCTTCATTGGCCATTATCGAAGGGCTAGAGTCCAAGAACAATTGTTTGTTTCTGTTCTCTTCACATTTGATTGAGTTAGATGATGAGTTTGCTCCATCAACGCGTATTGTGAAGTGCTATTTCGAAGCACAAGAAAACAAAGGTAAATTGGAGTTTGATTATCTGCTTCGCTCGGGGGTATCGCACCAACGCCTGGGCATGCGCGTTTTATCTGAGCAAGGCGTACTTGACCTGCTAGCCAGTTAAAGCCGAAGAATAATTGAACTACAACTCCCGCACTCATTATCCAACTTTTGGAGTTAATCAACTTGCGGAGAATTGAGGAATGAGAGTAGTACCAACAAAAAACCTAAAAAAATCTATTCTGGGACTCACTCTCGCTGTCCTTAGTGTTGTTATAGCTGGTCGTAGCTATCAAATACTTTCAGAAAAAGATGATTTAGAACGTTATCCACCCCCCGGAGAACTTATTGAAGTAAACGGCCATCTAATGCACATCAACTGCCTTGGTAGCGGCAGTCCCACCGTAATTCTGGAACAAGGGTTAGGTACTGGTGGCACAGCTACTTTATGGCAGGATTTGCATGAACAAACCTCCAGAATAACTCGAGTGTGCGCTTACGACAGGGCTGGTGTTGGTTACAGTGAACCCGTCGATATCCCAACTCGGTCTTCAAATGTTGCTACTAACCTTCACGAGCTGTTAAAAAATTATGGCATAGAAGACAATCTGGTTTTGGTAGGCTGGTCAAGAGGTGGAGCTCATGTCCGTGAATTTCAAAAACGTTTCCCCAAACTCGTTAGCGGTATGGTTCTGGTGGACTCTGTGCATGAACTACAATATCAGGCAGTGCCCCCTGCTCCGGTGCCGCCTCCTTCCAGCTCTGCACTATACCAGGTCGCCCAGTTCTTACAGCCTCTGGGGCTACTACGAATTACTGGATTAGTTGATGCTCAGATTCAAGGTTTCCCAATACCTGAACAGGAGAAACCAAGAGCAAGAGCCCTTTACAATATGTCCCATACAGTTTCGACTTTACTGAATGAAACAAGTGGAGCGAATATGGACTCTGAAGAAGCCCAGGCACCAAGCTCTCTAGGCAACCTGCCACTTGTAGTGATAACCCAGGGCGAACCCGTAATTCTCCCTCAAGGATTGCCTCCGGCATACACTCTCGAATATTTTCAAGAATTACGCAGGGTATGGAATGAGTTACAAGGTGAGCTTGCCCGCTTATCAACGAACAGCAAGCAAGTGATCGCATCTGAAAGCGGTCACGCAAACATGCATAGCAAACAACCTGAGCTTCTTGTTGGCGCTATTTCTGATGTTGTGTTTGCTATTAGAAATGATGAAGATTTAAATATTTTTTAAGAACTATCATAAAAAATGCTATTTTTCCAAACATGTGGCGCATTGGGGATTGAAAATGAAAAAGAAAGAAAGTGTTACTGCTTTAACAATATCGGCTTGGATAATCTATCTTGTGATACCAGCAGTGGCTATTGCTGCAGAAATCGGTATTGGTGAGAAGGTTTATATTGATTCAGAAGTATTAGGTGAAACAAGAGAGTTGTGGATTTCTATTCCTGAAAACCAATTGAACTCAGAAGAACGTTATCCGGTACTCTATCTATTGGATGGCGATTCAAATTTTCGACATGTTAGCGCAGTAGCGGAATTTCTCGCCGCATCAAACCGTATCCCTCATCTTATTGTTGTTGGAGTTCTAAATACTGATAGAGGACGAGATTTAACACCGCCATCGACTGACCCCGATGATACTTTGAATTTCCCGACTCACGGTGGCGCGAATAATCTCCAAGAGTTTTTCAAATCCGAACTTTTCCCATTCATTGAAAAGAATTATAGAGTCAGGCCTTACAAAATCTTAGTAGGACACTCACTAGGAGGCCTTTTTGCGATTCACACACTCACGACACGACCCGAATTGTTTAATGCTTATATTGCCATCAGCCCATCTCTTCATTGGTCCAAGCAAGGAATGGTCAATCAAGCTGAGAAATTTTTAGCATCTACAAATGAATTGCAAGTCGATTTTTACATGACTACGGCCAATGAAGGTGGGTCTTCATTAGCAGCATTCAGAAAGCTTGCGGGAGCCCTTGGCGAACACAACCCAAGAGGATTCAGATGGGATTATAATCACATGCCAGAAGAGACTCATGCTTCTGTTGCTCTAAAAAGCCTCTATTTCGGCCTAGAGTCGATCTTTAACGGCTGGAGTTTAGACAAAGCGGTTGAGGTATATAAAATTGCAGGAATTGAGGCGCTAGAGGCTGCTTATCAATCAGGCGGTCAGCGATACGGCTACGAGAGAGCGCTTTCTAACCCCTTATTGCTACAGATAGCTTCACAGCTTATTGATCTGAATCAGCTAGATCAGGCAGCTCAGCTGATAACTGAAGATTTCGATGCTGTGCCCCCTTCGTATTTTTTAAATCTTCTTGCAGACAAATATATGGAATATGGAAATTCTGTTCGCGCGAAGGTATTGTATGAAAGCTCCTTAATTAACAATCCTTCGGACGCATTGGCGAAAGCGCGATTGGTAGAAATGGGCATTGACCCCTCCACGCTAATAACCGAAGTTCTTGTTGAAGAAGAAGTATTGCAAAGCTACGTAGGTGATTACCAATTACAACCCAATTTTGTTCTTACAATATTTATTGATAGTTCGAAATTGTACTCACAGGGACCGGGCCAGCGAGCAGCTGAATTAGTCCCACTCTCTAGTTCTCGTTTTAGTATGACCGGAGATGATTCTCAAATAGAATTCTTTTCGGCAGTTGGAATCGAGGCAAGTCGCCTTGTACTACGTAAATTCGGAATGGAAATGGAAGCGGTTCGACTAAGGCAATAGTATTGTGCCATGCAGTCCGGGATTTAAAAGGCTCTCTGCAAATGGCATTCTCTGCCGTGGCTGCGCAACTGGTAGCGGTGATATTTAATGGAACGGTATATCCATTATTGATAATGATGCTTGTGGCTTCGGTGTTTTCGTTGGTTTGTTTTAGGCTTGGGGTGGGGACTGGAAAAAGCACTCAACATTAGTCAAGAAATACCCCATATGATAGATTGAGGGTAATTTGAGGCTATAGGCGCTTATGCAGCTATTCGAATGGTTGTTTATTACCAGTATTATCTTTGCGTTAGTTCCTTACACTAAGCATTGGATATTGAGGTACATGTCCTCCAGGAAACTCGCTGTCCTGATTGTTATAGTCTTCTTACTTCATCTTTTTGTTGAAAATGCCCGCTGGCAACTAGCTCCTGCATATTTGGCGTTCATGGTACTTACTTCCAATTTGGTCTTAATGCCTAAGCTTCCTGTTTGGCTAAGAGTCTTGGGGGTGAGTATCGGCGTGTTGGCAGCTTTTGTCACTGTGCTCGCTGCAAATTCATTTCCTGTACGGGATATTCCTGCTCCGAGCGGACCGTACACAGTAGGCTCATTTAACACCTTCTTGGTTGATCCGAATAGAGTTGAAAGGTATGAGCCAAGTTATAACAGAGGGGTTACTTTTAGAGTTTGGTATCCCGCAGAAGTAGCTGAACCCGAGGAATATAATCAAGCGACTCTTTTTAGCGAAATGTACACAGGAGACTTCGATTTAATTAGCTTTCTCTTCGGGTACATGGCGCACATTAAAACAAATTCCTATATCGAAGCCCCTATAAGCCGCAATGGCCCATTCCCGCTTATCATTTTTAATCACGGTTTGTTCTCAACGCTCGATCAGAACCCTCAGCTCGTTGAGCACCTAGCTAGCAACGGCTATGTCGTATTATCACTAACTCATCCATTCGAAAGTTTAAAGGTCGACCTACCAGACCGAGGCATTCGGACGTTTTCCATGGACTATCCTGCGGACGTAGGCTTTTCTAGTATTGAGGTGAGTGATGGTGGTATTGGCGACAAAATTAGTACGATCATCGGAGTGGCCCATTCTGATCTTATGAGTGCTGTGTATGCCCAAATTGACCTCTATACAGCCGCACTGACTGACGAAGAGAAGCAGCAAGTAATATTAGACGCCTTACTGTTAGAGGAATTGCAGCCGCTACAACCTCTGCTAACTGCAATTAACTTACAATCGTTTTTTGACATCCGTTCTCGAGTTAGAAACCGCTCAACAGAATACTGGGTTGAAGATATTCAATTAGTGATAGACGAATTTGAAACTATAGATACACCAATAGAGGCCTTCATTGGGCAGGTAGATCTTAAGTCAATAGGTGTTATGGGGCATTCGTATGGCGGATCTGCTGCTGGAGAATTCTGCAAGATTGATATTAGATGCGGCGCAGGGATCAATTTGGATGGAACCCAATTTGGCTATAATTGGAGTAAACCAGTAATTGCACCATTTTTGTTAGTTAATTCCGATACGAATTTGGGCGGCAACGATTACGCCTACTATCCTCCTAACGACAATTTTTTTGACGTACACATTCCAGATTCGGAACATCCAGACTACATTGATGCTCTCACTGTTTTGCCGGTTTTGAGAATGATGGGTTTGTCAGGAGAAATGCCTTATCAAGAATTAGCCACTGTAGTTAATGAGCTATCACTCTCATTTTTCAACCAGTATTTGAAGGGCAATGAAGATGCCCTTGTCAAACACTTAGAATCAGTCCCAGGAAAAATTATAGTTCGGCATCCCTGATTTAACGAAACAAAAAGGGCGTTATGTTCCTTCCTGCACCTTGACAAAGTTATCATATATGATAACTTATAAAAATGTCATGGAAAGTCACGTTTTTCAGTAGCAAGGTTCAAGAGGAGACCCTCAATTTCCCTAAAGGAATATTGTCTAATTTTCTCCATATAGCTGAAATTATTGAAGAATACGGCCCATCTATTGGCAAGCCTTATACGGCCCCTATGGGTAAAGGGCTTTTCGAGATTAGAGCCAAAGGTAAGGAAGGTATTGGACGCTCGCTCTTTTGTACCATCAAAGGTAAGGAAATCGTCATCCTGAATTCCTTCATCAAAAAAACGCAGAAGACTCCGAAAAAAGAGATCGATAAAGCCCGCAAACGAATGTTGGAGTTATAAAATGAGTAGACCTACACTAAAGTCCTTTAAGAAAGAGGCATTCAAACGGAAAGGAGTAAAAGAGCAATACGAGGCTCTCACTCCTGCCTATGAAGTTCGAAAAAAACTAATTGCATCGCGACAAGAAGCTGGTTTTACTCAGGAACAAGTTGCTAAGAAATTACATACGAACAAAAGCAATATCTCTAGACTAGAAAGCGTGGAATCAAAAATTTCACCAAAACTTTCCACACTTATAGCTTACGCTGAGGCAATAGGTTATCAACTTCAAATAGACTTTGTGCCCAAGCAAGAATCATGAACATGATGCGCAACGCGCACTGATCTTGTACCACCTTTGAAGATAGTTATTTTTAACTACTACAGAGGTGCGGGATGGGGCAAGCAAAAAACGACACCATTAAAAGGGGCCGCAACGAATAATTTTCATTCATTACGACCCCTTAGAATTAATTGGGACTGTCCCGATAGGCTATTGCTTCTGATATAAGACGTTAAATATATTAGCTACACTAATTCTGAAGCCTGAAATTTTGTTTTCCGAGTTGCGATCAAAGAGCATAGTCCCGGTTCCTCCCTCCGCTTGAAACAAGTCTTCAAACTGACCGTCAAGCTTCCTATCCGGCATACCTTCCTTAGTTCGATAAAGGCCATCGTCTCTTAATTCGATCTCAAAAGATGAATCAAGCTCATCACTATGATATGTGCCGACAAACTGCCGGTTGTAGTCTGGAGTCAATTCGATATTTCGCAATTCAGCTCCACTAAAAATAGGTACTTCATTTTGGAGTATTCGAATTGATTTGCTAGAAGTTGTATCGAATTCAACTCGCGTATTGTCACTAGCTACCACAGATTCGAAATTACCCAGGCCAACAGGTTTCAATCTATAGAATAACCCTAAGCCTGAAATTACTACAATTCCATTTGCAGAATCAGCAAACACAGAAACCACGTTGTAGGAATTGATCTCTCTATAAGCACCCGCTAGGTCAATAAGATCCGCGGATGAAATCGGAACGAATTTTCCACTAGTTGTGTCTGGCACAGCTTCTGCAGCACTAAACTCATCGCTGAGGTATAAATTGGCTATTTGCGTAAAAGGTGTGAAAACATCAAATGTAGCATTTGCGAAAATAACGATCGAAAGCCCTGAGTCGATAAATTGAGTGCGTGAGCTTCTATATCCAGGTTCGCCGCCTGTCATGCCCCGGAGCATAAGACCACGGTAAGTTCCGTACCCAGTGCCACGTGCATAATTGGAGGTATTCCCGTTGTTAAATTCATCTCTCGAATAGAGTTTATCGATCAACTCAGGCGATCCAATAACGGGGTTAGTTAAATTTCTTTCCCAAATAGCAAAATCATTCATTGTTATCAACAAATTGCTGCTGCCAACATCACTGTGCTGGGGCATGTCCAATTTGAAAGAAACCCCATCAATTATTGAATGACCCCAGGCGCGGTTTGTCACTATTTCGTTTTGATCATCACTATAAAAAGTATTGCTCATGCCCAGTGGTGAAAATATATTTTCAGTCGTAAACTCTCTAAAGGTTTGACCCGTAATTCTTTCAACGATAAGTGAGAGTAGAAAGTAGTTGGTATTTGAATAAGTGGCTCTATCCCCAGGAGAATGGTTCAGCTCCCTTTGTCTCGAAATAAGTCTCAGAATATCTGCACTATCAACGCTATCATCTTCGCTCACTCCAGACAGCGCGAATAATGTCCCCCAATTCCTCAGGCCACTTGAGTGATGAAGCAAGTGATCAATAGTGATGACTTCACCAAAGGCGTAAATTTCTGGCAAGTACGTTCTAATATCATCATCTAAAGACAACTTGCCCTGCTTCTCTAATAGGAGAACGGCGAATGCAGTAAAAGTCTTGGCCATTGAAGCGATATTGAATTTGGTATCAAGGTTTATAGGTGCTGAATGCTCAAGATTGGCAGCCCCAAATGCCTCCGAATAAAGTATTTCACCATCTAAGAAAATACCGACTACTGCCCCTGGTGTATCTATGCCGGACCAGTCTGAAAACACTGAATCAATCTCATCCGTAGCAACAGGTTCAATCGCGATCGCAGGGCAGGTAATTAGGCAAAGAAGTACTATTGAGAGTGGGAAGCGGCTTGTGATACGCAGAAGAGTGGTCATATAAATGCCCTAACTTAATATCATTTTTTGGATAAGTTCTTTGAGACACGGAATGATAATGCAGATAAGCAAAACAAATTTGAGTGGAAAACGCAATTTTTAGATGCTTGTGGACAGATTCAGAATCAATCCGTTTTACTGGGGGAAGCTCAATGTTTAGACTTTATCTTTTAAATCAATAGCCCGTTTAATCAACTCATCAACACTCTTATCTAAATAAGAACGACTTCGATGAGCGGCGACCATTGCATAAAGTAGAATGACTTCACCATCAATAATCTGACAGAGTAAGCGGTAATCCCCTACTCTATATTTCCAGAATCCTGACAAGTTCGCTTTTAACGGCTCACCTCTTTCTTTTGGGTTCGCACATTCGGCTTGAAGCTTATCA
>NVVJ01000006.1 GCA_002402175.1 SAR86 cluster bacterium | reverse complement strand
CCGGGTTCTCTCGGTCGGTCAGGAGCCCAAAAAACCGGTCTCCTTCGGTCGCTCGATGCTACGCTTTAATTGCTGCAAAAACAGGGGGCCCTAACCCAGTGCTCACAGTTCCCATCTAACATCGTGCAATGTGTACACTTCAGTAGGAGTAATTCATTGAATTAGTTATCTCGTGAGGATATCTCAGACTCTGACCCTTTTTCCCCATCTGTATTTAGTAGCTAAATACACTCGCTATCCAAAAAACTAATTCGCTCAGATTCATTAAATTCCTGCGATGGTAGTTCCTGATAACTTATAGAGCTCACCTTTAAACTAATAATATTATTCAATAATATTGTTCCAAACTGCTCTTCCACCTGCTCTTGAAACTCTTCATTAGTTTTAGTAAAACGGTTTATCCTATTGGAAAGAGAACCTAGGTAACTAAAACTCAACTCTGCTCGTTCTTCGATTGTCATCCTGCTATTTTCAGGGTCACGATAAAACTGACACATGGCACTTTCACCATTAAAGCTTCGAGAAAATTGCTGATAAAATTCCTCTAGTAACAGTATGAAATATTCCAGGTCTGACCCGTCTATGCCCGGGTTATCAACAAGCCTTCCTGTGCCACGAAAAGTTTGCAGTGTAGTGGCAATATATTTAAAGCTGGAATCAGCATCAACAATCTTTTCTTGCGCCTGTACATTTTGAAAACAGAGCAAACCAAACACTGCCACACTAAAAAATATTCGTTGTGTCATTTTTTCTACCTGCTTTGTGCTACCCAGGACCCACTAGATTGTACGGGTTTCCGTACAAGTCTCTGATAATACCCGAAATGCCCCAGGGTACTTCTTCAGGAGGACCAACGATTTCCACCTCTAGTCGCGCTAATCTGGCCATATCGCCAATGCAGTCATCGGTGCTTAACACGGTCATTAAGTTAGTACCGACTCTTGTCTTGTCTTCTTCACTAATAGCTAGCACCAGGGTGAATTGCGTCGACTGATTCCCCACTGGGCAAACCGTCAACCAACGCATTCCCGAAACTACCACATCATTATCCATACAAACCTCGAATCCCAGTTTGTCCTGATACCAACGAAGAGCCTGATCCTGATCCGTAACGTAAATTGTAATGTGTGAAACTCTGTTAATCGCCATAGCAAACCCCCGTAAATTCAATCGTGTAAGGATGTAACGTTTCCCCTATTCGCTTTTTTACTGCCAAGCTTTTTCTTGTTTTTAAGTCTTCGCTCTTTTGATGCTCTACCCGGTTTGGTTGCTACACGTTTCCGTCTAACTATCGATACTGCATCTACCAGTTTTTGTAATCGATCAATTGCGTCTTTTTTATTCTTATCCTGGCTCCGAAAACGCTGCGCCTTGATAACAACAGTTCCGTCTTTACTTATTCTTGCATCTGAATAGTTGGCAAGCCGGGTCTTAATATCGAGCGACAAGCTTGAGCGGTAAATATCAAACCGAAGCTGTACTGCAGTCGAAACCTTATTAACGTTTTGACCACCAGGGCCACTGGCTCGAATTGCACTAAACTCAATTTCAGCTTCTTTTATTTTAACCATCTAACTTTACTCACCCGGGAGACTAAGACTAACACTCAATTAAAGGTCTAAAATGGTGCAGCAGATTATCATTCTATAGGGCCTTTAAACACTCATTGCCAACTATCAAGCAGGCCTGTCAACCTAACGCAAATCGCTCACGAATTCTTGATTCATACTAAGGTCTAGGTTACTGTCAACGTCCGGTTCATTCAATCAATTTGAATATAAACCCTAACGAGAAACCATAAGAATCTACTCATGAAAATAAGAATATTCTCTAGTAAAATCAATATCTTGCTATTAACCGGATTAATCACTCTAGGCAGCACCAGTCAGGCTCAAGAGCCAGTACGAATAGCCTTCATGGATCCACTTTCTGGAACCTTTGCTTCCATCGGCAACAGTGGCTTGAAGTTACTTCAGTTCGCGGCAGACTATCTTTACAATTCCAAAGGTGGAATTCTTGGTGGGCGCATGATCGAAATTGTGCCTTTGGACAACAAACAAAGTCCTACAGAAACTCAGCTACAGTTTCGACGCGCTATTAGTGATGATTTGCGCATTATTTTTCAGGGTAATAGCTCGGCTGTTGCCAACACATTGAGTACAACAATTTCTCGCCATAATCGCCGCAACCCTGATCAAGAAGTGTTACAAATTAACTACTCAGCAGTTGACCCCATTTTAACTGGAGACAACTGCAGCTTCTGGCACTTCAGGTTTGATGCCCATGTAATAATGAAACTAAATGTTCTCACTGACTATATTGCAGAAAACGAAAACATTAAGAGTATGTATATCATTGGTCAGGATTACTCCTTTGGTCATGTGGTTTCCGAAACATCGATTGAGCTATTGAATGAAAAACGTCCCGACATCGAAATCGTCGGCAACGAATTTCATCCAATTGGGCAGGTTAAGGATTTCACCCCCTATGTTACAAAGATTGTATCTTCAGGTGCCGACGCGGTAATTACTGGTAATTTTGGCGCTGACATGGTTTCCCTTGCCCGCGCAATTATCGATGCAGGTCTTGATATTCCTATCTATACCTTCTATGCCGCCTATGATGGAATCACTGCAACTTTAGGCGAGGACGGCAAAAACCGAATTCGACTGGTACACAACGAAACATCGAACCCGATTCCAACAGAAGAAAGAAAAGATTTTATTCGTGCCTTTAAAGAAAAAAATCCAAATTACGACGTAACACAGCCGCGAATTACCAATGCCTTACAAATGGTGGTTAATGCGATGGAAATAACCCAAAGCACTAATCCTTACGACATTGCTATAGCACTGGAAGACATGCGGTTTGTCACAATGAGTGGCGAAGAAATATGGATGCGTGGTAGCGACCATCAGGCGTTCCAGGATTTGCATGTATCGGTACACACAGACGAAGGTGTCGAATTTGATGCCGATAACTCCGGCTATGGTCTTTATAGTGAATACAAAGTATCTGCCGAAGACACGATAGATGAGACCAGCTGTAACATGCGACGACCTCGTCGATAGTTAGAACCTTGGCCAAAGAACAGTGCACTCCACATAATCGCACTACACAAAAAGAGAAAAGCTAGGGCATGCTAGAAGTTTTTATTTTCGCTACATTGAATGGCCTGGTAACTGGGCTATTACTTTTCATGTTGGCCAGCGGCCTAACCTTAATCTTTAGCATGATGGGCGTGCTGAACTTCGCCCATGCCAGCTTTTACATGCTAGGCGCCTACTTTGCATTTTCCATAAGCCAGTATATTGGTTTCTGGGCTGGTCTTATTTTTGCCCCTTTGATTGTTGGTGTACTTGGCGCTTTAGTGGAACGCTATGGACTTCGGCGAGTGCATAAGTCCGGACATGTTGCCGAACTGGTCTTTACCTTTGGCCTGGCGTTTCTAATTGAAGAAATTATTCAGTTTGTCTGGGGCCGTGACACTAAAAACTATCAGTATCCCGACCTTCTGGATTTTCCTCTTTTCACACTTTTCGGCCAAGAGTTTTCTGCCTATCGTGGTTTTATGATAGCAATCTCTATTGGTATTTTTATCTGCCTATATCGAGTGCTTACCAAAAGTCGAATTGGCATCATCATTCAGGCTGCTATTACTCACCCCAATACCGTCGCAAACCTTGGGCATAACGTACCTCTCGTTTTTATGGGCGTATTTGGCGTGGGCACAGCCCTCGCCGGTCTGGCAGGCGTGATAGCAGGCCCTGTATTGACTACGTTTCCCGGCATGGCCGCGGTATTGGGCAGCATCGTTTTCGTTATCGTCGTCATTGGTGGCCTAGGTTCATTAGCGGGTGCGTTTATTGCCTCACTTCTTATCGGCCTATTACAATCTTATGCAATCGCTTCAGATGTCGGCATGGCAGATTTTCTAAACCTCATTGGTGTCAGTTTTGAACGCAGCCATCCACTTAATGACTTATGGACTCTCACCTTGCCGCAAGTAGCACCAATTCTTCCCTATCTGCTTTTAGTGCTGGTTTTAGTGTTTAGACCTACCGGCCTACTTGGAAAAAGAGAAGAGTAATGGGCCTTATTAAAAAACTCTCAGTCTGGATTGGATACCTGGTAGCGCTGCTGGTAGCGCCCTTATTTTTTGATTCAATCCTGGCTATATCGATCTTAAATCAGATGACTATCGCGATTATATTCGCCCTAAGCTACAACATGTTGCTTGGTCAGGGGGGTATGCTGTCCTTTGGTCATGCCGTTTATTTTGGTCTCGGCGGATTTCTGGCAGTTCACGCGCTAATACTTATTGAACATGAGACAGTCTTTTTCTCGATTACTTTTATTCCAGCAATCGGAGGAATTATCGGCTTGTTGGCGGCAGTTTTCATAGGGAGTTTTTCGACCCGTAAGGCTGGCACAGTATTCGCCATGATTTCCCTAGGAATAGGCGAGTTGGTAGCTTCATCATCTCTTATATTTTCAGATTTTTTTGGTGGCGAAGCTGGCATCAGTGGTGACCGCACGTTTGGGCCCTTATTCTTTGGCTTCGACTTCGCCCAAAATATTGAAATATATTATCTGTCGGCGGTGTGGGTGTTCATAGCGACTATCTTTATGTACCTGTTTACTCAAACTCCTGCTGGCCGAATGGCTAATGCCGTACGTGAAAACCCGGAGCGAGCGGAATTCATTGGTTACAGCGCCCGCAAAGTCAGGTTTATTTCCTTCTGTGCATCAGGCCTGTTTGCCGGCATAGCCGGTGGTTTATTCGCACTAAATTATGAATTCATCACGGAAGAAAACCTGAATGCCATAACCTCAGGCAGAGTGTTGCTAATGGCTTATATTGGAGGCCTGGGTTATTTCATTGGCCCAATTATTGGCGCGGTAATTCTAACGTTAATGAATTCTTTGCTCAGCAACTATTCAGAGTTGTGGATGCTGTATCTGGGTATTATGTTTTTACTAACCGTGATGTTCCTCCCAAAAGGTTTTGCGGGTTTCATCATGATGCATCAAACAGCCTGGGTAAAAGGCTCTTTAAAACAACTTGCTGTTCCCTATTTAATCACTGGCATTCCCGCACTGTTGTTCTCTACAGCATGCGTGGCAATTATAGAAATGAGTGCTAGCGAAGAAGAAGTATTTCATTATCTGGGAATGGAGCTTAACCCCCACTCAATATTCACATGGGTGATAGCTATAATAATCGTCGTCGCAAGCTTTTACGCCACTCGTCGTTCCTTGTTACAGCTCGCAAATGCCTGGGAATCAGCAAATGAAATTCCAGACAGCAAGGACTCAGAATCATGAGCATCATTCTGAGCCTTAACAATGTACGGAAAAACTTTGGTGCAACCGAAATAATTCGAGGCGTTTCGCTTGACATAAAGCGAGGCGAGAAACACGCAATAATTGGACCTAATGGCGCCGGAAAGTCTACGCTGTATCACCTTATTAGCGGTCGTCATAATGTGACGTCTGGCACAATAAAATTTAAAGACAAAGAGATACAAAACAAACCACCCTTTGAAATAGCCAGACTTGGCCTGGCTAGAAGCTTTCAGGTTACTAATATTTTTCCTCGTTTGAATGTTTTTGAAAATATACGTTGCGCACTTTTATGGTCCAACGACTATCGATATTCATTTTGGCACTTACTGGGAAAACAAACAGAGCTCAACGAAAAAGCCATGCATGTTCTGGAGCAAATCGGGCTAAAAGACAAAGCCTTGTACCCTTCAGGAGAACTGGCCTACGCACAGCAGCGCGCATTGGAGCTTGGTATAGCTGTAGCAAGTGATGCTGAGCTAATTATGCTGGATGAACCTGTAGCTGGAATGAGTCATAGCGAAGCAGAAAACGCCGTAGAGCTTATCAAGCGTATAACACAGGGCAAAACACTCATTATGGTAGAACATGATATGAATATTGTGTTCGATGTTGCCGATAGAATTTCTGTGCTGGTTTATGGCGAATTAATTGCAACGGATGAACCAAAGAATATTCGTGCTAATCAAAAAGTTCAGGAAGCCTATCTTGGCGAGGTAGCAACTAGTGCTTGAAGTAAAAGATTTACATGCCTACTACGGGAAGAGTCACATTCTGCAAGGTGTAGACTTCAACATACGCGAAGGCGAGATAGTCAGTCTGCTTGGCCGTAACGGTGTGGGCAGATCAACCACCGTAAAAACAATTATGGGCGAAGTTGAACCACAGGGCTCTATAAAATTCAAAGGCAATGAAATCGCAGGGAAAACAAGTTTCGAAATTGCACACATGGGCTTAGGTTATGTTCCTGAAAATCGAGATATATTTCCAACGCTCACAGTAAGGCAAAACCTGATTCTAGGCATGAAATCAACAAAGACTCAGGGTCGTTGGACAATTGAAGAAATGTTTAGCATGTTCCCTAATCTTGGTAGACGAGCAGATGTTGACGGCGGTGTACTAAGTGGCGGAGAACAGCAAATGCTCTGCATGTGCCGAACCTTAATGGGCGACCCTGACATGATTATGATCGATGAGCCAACTGAAGGACTGGCTCCAATCATTGTCGAGCAGGTTGCCGATTTATTGCAGGAAATCGCCAAGCGCGGCGTAGCCATATTGCTCGTCGAACAAAAATTATCTATTGCACTGAAAATTTCTCACCGCCTCTACGTTATGGGGCACGGTAAAATAGTGTACGAAGGAACACCAGACAGTCTGATGCAAGCTGATGATGTACGCACGGAATGGCTCGAAGTATAAACACGATATCATTCTCAAAAAACCATTAGCAAATACTAGGTAATTCATGAAAAGCCTGTTCAATTCTTTGCTATTTCTTACCTTAGTTGTACTCTCCCAAAGTGCGGTCGCATGGGACTCCGTAGGCCATAGACTCGCTACCTCTATTGCATTTGATTACCTTGAAAGCGATACAAAAGCCCAGCTTTTAACAATCTTGCAGCAGCACCCTCGTTTTCAACAAGATTTTATCGAAGTCATGCCGTCTTCAATCTCTCGAGGCAGTAGCGATGCTCGCCTAGAATGGCTATTAGGGCAGGCTTCCTTCTGGCCAGATACAGCACGAGGTTTTCCTGAACCTGAGCGTGAAAAATTCAACCATTCAAACTGGCATTACATCGACGGAGCCTGGATTCGAGGTGCTGCTCAAATTCAAGGAAATATATATGTAGGCATTAGGCAATTCAAAAACATCAACGGCGAACGAGCGTCATCAACTAGCCGCCAGACACAGATAAACAATGTTATGACGGCGCTGGATTTCAATACTCATTTACTCGCTGATCAATCCGCTGCACCAGCTAATAGAGCCGTTGCTCTATGTTGGGTGCTGCATCTGGTAGCCGACATCCATCAACCGCTGCATGCGGGCTCTCTGTATTCCTCAAAATTATTTAACCGGGGTGACCGTGGCGGCAATGGTATTGCAACTGACGATGGTAATTTACACGCACACTGGGATCGCGCCTTTAGCAACGAAGGATTAGCCTTTCATTTACAAGCTCAGCGAGAAAAGCAGTCTCAACATCCCAGTGCAACTATCAGCGGCGCAGCTTCAGACTGGTCACTATGGCTTGCAGAAAGCCGCGAACTCCTGCTTACGGAAGTTTATACCGATGCCATGCAACGCGAAGTACGCTCCGCGGAAAGGGAAAGCCGTGGCATACACACAATTCACCTAGACAATAATTATGTAGTAAATATGAAAAACCGTGCCGCTGAACGCATCCAGATGGCCGGACTACGATTGGCCATCTGGTTCGAGAACGAATTAGATTAAGGGGTCAGAGCCTGAGGTATTCCCGCGAAATAATTAATTCAGTGAATTAGACACTATTAAAGTGTACACACTGCACAATATTAGATGGGAACTGCGAGCGCTGGGTTAGGGTCCCCTGTTTTTGCAGCAATTAAAGCGTAGCATCGAGCGACCGAAGGAGACCGGTTTTTTGGGCTCCTGACCGACCGAGAGAACCCGGGACGGGTGCAAGCTGCGGAGAAAATAGGGGCCCTGACCCAGTGCGTTCTCTCAGGAAATGATTGTAGGTAGTTGATGCGTGTATCGGGGCTTGAGAAGGGATGCTATTTTTCGTTCCAATGGGCCATCCCTGGTCCTCCTACGCTCCATCCCTGAGCCCATTTTTCTGATTTACGAATCAATACCGCCCATAGAATGAAACTTGGTTTCATAGAAATCGGCAATCCCTTCCTGGCCTCCTTCGGATCCTATACCTGATTGCTTCCAGCCTCCGAAAGGAGCTACCTCGGTTGAAAATACGCCTGAGTTGGAGCACACGATTCCGTATTCAAGCTCTTCTGATACTCGCATGACCCGACCTATGTCTCGAGTAAAAAAATAGGCGGCCAATCCGTACACAGTATCATTGGCTCGCTCGATAACTTCTGATTCTGTTTCGAACGTTTGTATTGCCGCAACCGGACCGAATATTTCTTCGTTAGCGATTCTCATGTCCTGAGAAATATTTGCAAGCAGCGTTGGTTGGTAAAACCCTTGGCCTAACTCGTGTCGGCCTCCGCCCAATAGTACTTCAGCGCCTTTTTGCGTGGCGTCGGCTATAAGGCCATCAATTTTTTCTACTGCAGCGCTATTAATAAGAGGTCCTATCATGGCGCCATCGGTAAATCCGTCAGCAACTTTTAATTCGGCAATCGCCTCTTTCAATCGCTTAGTAAATTCTTCAGCAATAGATGACTGTACAAAAATTCGATTTGTGCAAACACAGGTCTGGCCACAGTTACGAAATTTTGTTGCCACGCAGTGAGTGACGGCTTCGCCGATGTCGGCATCGTCGAATACGATGTAAGGCGCATTACCGCCGAGCTCCAGTGAAATTTTCTTAACCGTGCTGGCACATTGCGCCATTAGAATTTTTCCAACGGCGGTTGAGCCGGTAAATGTGAACTTGGAAATTTTCTTATGTTGGGTAAGCACTTCTCCTATTGCCTGGCTATGGCTGCTTATTACCACATTGAGCACGCCCGCAGGAATGCCGGCACGCTCGGCAAGTTCGCACAGAGCCAGTGCAGATAAAGGAGTGCCGGCGTCGGGCTTAATAACAACGGTGCAGCCGGCGGCGATAGCAGGTGCAGCTTTGCGGGTAATCATGGCGTTGGGGAAATTCCATGGTGTTATACAGCCCACCACTCCTATAGCCTGTTTGTAGGTTTGCAGTCGGCGATCATTGGCTACAGTAGGAATAGTAGCTCCCATCACGCGTTTGCATTCTTCGGCGTAGAACTCGATAAACGCCGCGCCGTAGTTTACTTCGCCAATTGCTTCCGTCAGCGGTTTGCCTTGCTCAGTTGTCATTAAGCGAGCGAGGTCTTCGGTATTTTCGAGAATCAGTTCATACCACTTGCGCATTACTTTAGCGCGCTCTTTTGCGGGTGTTCTGCTCCAGCTTTTGAATGCGACGGCGGCCGCTTCTACGGCAACTGTTGCATCAGCAGCGTTGCTGTTTGTAGTTTTGGCAATTACATCGCCATTTGCGGGGTTTGTGACGATTATATGGCCAGCTGAACCCGCAATCCATTTTCCATCAATATAGTTTTCTGTTCTGAACAGTGTCGGGTCTTGTAAATTCAACATATCTGAAAGGCCTAATTGTCTACCACGTTAAATCATCTGGAATCTGGAAGGCCGCGTAGGGGTCGTCTTCATCATTGGCCTTTGTTTTTTCTGCTTTAAATATTACAGCGCTCTCATCTCTGAGCGCGATTTTTTCGGCAACGCCCATGGGCACCAATACATGTTGTTTATCATGTTTAGATTCCAGGTTGTCTGTGGCAGCTATGGTGACTATGGCAATAGTGCCGTGGCTGAGCCGTTCAATCTGTGCCTGGCTGACCCATATATGCTTGATCTTGTTGGCATCTGAAAAGCTGAATTTCTGCTCGCCGTCCTTAGCAATAATGTTCATTTCAATCAGCTGTTTAATTTGAGCACTTAATGCCTTAAGTTCTGCTTTTGCATTTTTTTCCTGATTTAACTGTTTGTCTCTTGCGATCTTTTCAGATTTTACTCTTTCCAGTTCAACTTTCCGTGGGTCCACGCTGCTTTTCTTGCCTTTGCGAGCATGTTTTTCTTCTTTATGCTTGGCTCTGCTGAGTTTTTTGGCTTTCTTGTTATCAACCAGTCCAGATTTTTTGAGTTGATCTTGTAATGAAGTAGGCATGATTTTTAGGTGATTATTATTTTAGTTAATTTTAGTTAATTTCAGTAAATTGTATTTTTAGATAATTAGATAACGGCAATCAGTATAATGGAACAACTTGGCTAAAGGGAATAGATTGATGGCTGGTATGTGTCTATCGTGTATCGCCTGATACGCGAGAGTGAACACAACTGGGAACTATGAGATCATTCGGCTCGTCTTGTAATATTTCAGTTTTTTCACAAAGCTGTCTTATTGTCACTATTATGTAATATTTGGCCGATATAGTGCCCTAATACATTTGCTGTGCTTCCAGCACTTATTTGGAGAAATTTTAATGCAGTTAACGAAGAAATTAATGGCTCTCAATGTTTCACTGTTATTGATTGGGTCCGCTTATGGGCAGGATACGCCAAACATCGAGATTGGTGGCCGAATCCAGATGGACGCCACCGAATTCTCTAATGATGGGTTTGACTATGATAGTGGTGGAGAATTTCGACGTGGCAGATTGTTTATACGCGGTGATCTTAGCGAAAACTGGGATTACAAAGTGCAATACGATTTCGCTCCAAAAGATGCGGAACTGAAAGATGGTTACATACGTTATAACGGCTTTGAAAATACCCTTATCACTATTGGTAATTTTAAACAGTTTCCAAACCTCGAAGAATTGACTAGCTCTAATAATATGACATTCACCGAGCGCGCTTTGCCAGACGCACTGCTTACCGCTAGGCGTGTGGGTGTTGGATATCAAACCTGGAGCGACAGATACAGCTTGGCAGCTTCGGCCTATGGTCACGAAGGCAATAACCTGGCGCGAGGCAAAGGAGTAGCAGGGCGTTTTATTTACCGACCACAAATGGCTGATGGTCAGTTACTGCATCTTGGTTTGAATCTGGCCAAGGAAGAGGATGACGACGACACTATTCGTCGACGTGCCAGACCTGAATCCCATGAAGATGGTCATCGAATTATCGATACTGGAAAAATTGCCAATATCGACACCTTCAGCAAGATTGGTTTAGAGGCTGTGTTTGTGAATGGTCGTTTTTCTGCTCAAACTGAATACATTAGACAAGACATTGAGCGAAAAATTGGGCCAGATTTAAGCTTTGATGGATACTATGCGTATGTAAGTTATTTTCTGACAAACGACAGTCGCCCCTACAGTAATACCAATGCAAGCTTCGGTACGCTTACACCATCATCTTCCTCGGGTGCTTGGGAAATCGGTGCCAGGTTTAGTACCTTGGATCTAACCGATAAAGATATCGCCGGTGGCGAAGCGGATATCATTACCCTTGGTGTTAATTACTATATGACTCGTGATCTGCGTTTTACCCTGAATTACATTATGGCTGATTCCGATAATGTGGCTGGCAATGACGATCCAAATGCCTTTCAGGCAAGAGTACGTTTTACATTCTAAAATGATCTGCGTCTAAATCCATAAGGTTTTTGACGCCGGAAAACATGATTTCTTTGTGGCTTCTAGTGCGAGGTAAAATCCGTTTGTAGTAAAAACGAGCGGTTTTTATCTTGCTTTCATAATAGGCTTTTTCCTGCTTACTTATCGTGTTGTCTTGAAGTGCCAACATGGCAGTATTTGCAATCGCCGCCCAAAAATAAGCCAGAGTCACATAGCCTGAGTACATCAGGTAATCCACCGATGCACCTCCCACTTCTTCTGGTTTGCGCATGGCCTTGAGGCCTAACTTAGTAGTGAAGCCGCCCCATTCTTTATACAGCTTTCGCAATGGTTTAATAAATTCCTGCATTCCTTTGGTTTCATTGTCGCGACAAAAGCGATGCATAATACGCGTCACAAATCGTAGAGACTCGCCGCGATTGGATAGCACTTTTCTTCCAAGCAAATCCAGTGCCTGAATGCCGGTAGTGCCTTCGTAGAGCATCGATATACGAGCGTCACGGACTATCTGTTCCATGCCCCATTCAGCAATGTAGCCGTGGCCGCCAAATATTTGCATTCCATAGTTGGCCGCTTCATATCCGGTTTCTGTTAAAAACGCTTTTGCGATAGGAGTTAATACATTCATCAGTGCTTCAGCTTCGGCTTTTTCTTCCTCGCTCGCCTGGCTATGCAAGATATCCCCCTGCATGGCGCAGAAATAAATAAATACACGACCACCCTCGGCAATACATTTTTGAGTGAGTAGCATGCGACGTACGTCGGGATGCACAATAATAGGGTCTGCTGGTTTTTCGGGAAATTTGGGGCCAGCCAAAGAACGCATAGCGAGTCTGTCCTGGGCGTATGCCAAAGCGCCCTGAAAAGACAGCTCGGCCGAAGCTACTCCCTGCATGGCTGTTCCTAATCTGGCGAAATTCATAAAGGTGAACATGCATTTCAGACCGCCATTTTCAGGGCCTATCAAGTAGCCTGTCGCTTCATCGAAGTTTAAGACGGCTGTTGCATTGCCGTGAATTCCCATCTTGTGCTCAATAGAGCCACAGCTAACATTATTTGTAGAGCCATCCTCTACACTCATTTTTGGCACAATAAACAGAGAGATTCCCCTGGTGCCACCCGGCGCATCTGGCAATCTTGCCAGCACGATGTGCACAATATTTTCAGTCATATCATGGTCGCCGGCAGAGATAAAAATCTTGCTGCCAGATATTCGAAAACTGCCGTCAGCATTCGGTTCTGCTTTGGTTTTGAGCAGTCCAAGATCAGTGCCGCATTGCGCCTCGGTCAAACACATTGTGCCTGTCCATTCGCCACTGGTAAGTTTGCTCAGGTACGTTTGCTTTTGTTCTTCGCTGCCGTATTTTGAGAGAGTCAGTTTGGCGCCGTGACTGAGGCCGGGATACATGCCCCAGGACCAGTTAGCCGTACTCACCATTTCATTGAGCACAGTAGCCAATGATTCTGGTAAACCCTGACCTCCGTACTCCGTTTCACCTGCAAGACTTGGCCAGCCACCTTCTACGAACTGTTTATAGGCCTGCTTAAACCCAGCAGGAGTAGTTACCTGGCCGTCTTCAAATTTACAGCCCTGTTCATCACCGACTCGGTTTAAAGGCGACAACACCTCTTCGGCAAATTTGCTGCCCTCGCCGAGAATGGCATCTACCATGTCGCGGCTGGCGTCTTCGGCTCCTATTCGTTGGTAATGTTGTTCAGCTTGCAGTACTTCGTAGAAGGCAAACTGCATGTCTCTTAGTGGTGCTTTATACTCGGGCATGATGCTACTCTTGTCTCTTTCGGGCTCGCCGAAACTTGGTCGATTGTTTAACAATTATAAATTGTATGATGTTGCAGATAGTGCGGATTTTACTCTGAACTGATAGTTAAAAGAAGGCGAGTAGATTGAAAGTACTGTTATGCGGGTTAAGAGTTAAGAGGAATATAAATTGATCAATGCGATTACACAATTTTTACGCCTGCTTGTTCGTTTTGCTGCATTGTTAGTAGCAGTATCGTCGATTAGCCTGGCTCTGGCGCAGAATTACCAGCCTTCACTTACCGAGCACGGAGTTCCTGATTTCACGGGAGTTTGGAATTTTTCCTCACGAACGCCCTTTGAGCGCCCGGAAAGGTATGGAGATGTTGAATTTCTTAGAGATTTTGATAGATCGGCTCCGCGCCGACGCAGTACAACTTCAACGTCAAGAGCGCCCAGGCGTCCAAGTACAATAGGTGTCATAGGAGCTTACAACGGCTACTGGAATGACAGAACTGTGTTGGAGGCAAACACCAGAACATCTCTTATCATCCACCCTGCCAATGGCAGAATCCCTCCCGTGCAAGATGGAGTCACTGTGCAGCTGGGTGGCGACCAAACCAGCGATTTCGATTTTAATGAAACTCGGCCCGTGCGCTATACCCACGGTGGCATTGGGCGTGATGGGCCCGAAGATAGAGGTCTTTCTGAGCGTTGCCTGGTATTTGTTTCGGGGCCGCCTTTGCTAAGTGGTGGTTATAACAATCACATTCAGATATTTCAAAATGCTGATCATATTGTGCTGCTGGTGGAAATGGGTTGGGATGCGCGAATAGTGAATCTGAGTAACAAGCCCTACATCAGCGATGATGTTCGTCAATGGTCAGGGGACTCTCGGGGCTATATTGAAGGTAATACTCTGGTTGTTGAGACGCGTAATTTTACCACGGCGTTAGGTAGCCTTAGTTTGCGCAGCATTGCCTATGGCACGGCTAAAGATAGAGTGCTTACCGAGCGCTTTACACTAACCACCGTTGGCACCATGGATTATGAATTTACCATAGACGATCCAACAACCTTTACCGATAAAATAGTCGCTATATCATCAATGACTAAAGTTGAGGATCAGATTTTTGAATACGCCTGTCATCCGGGTAATTACGCGATGAAAGGAATTCTCCAGGCTGGTCGAATGGAAGAAGCTAACGAGACCAATTAATTGCGGGAATAAGATTATGAAATTATACCATTGTCCAAATTCTCGATCGCTCAGACCTCTGTGGGCATTGGAGGAAATGGAGCTTGATTACGAGCTTGTCACAATGCCTTTTCCTCCGCGATTTGAATACGAAGGCTATTTGGATATTAATCCTATTGGCACGGTTCCTACTTTCATAGACGGAAATCTAACCATGACGGAGTCATCAGGGATTTGCCACTATTTAGTAGACAAATACGGTCCGCACACAATAGGTGTTGCGGTTGATGAGCCAGCCTACGGTGAATATTTAAATTGGTTGTATCGAAGTGATGCAACTCTGACTTTTCCGCAAACACTGGTGCTTCGATACTCTCAACTTGAGCCGGAAGAACGAAGAATTCCACAGGTAGTAGAAGACTACAGTAAATGGTTTATGTCGAGACTTCGTTCGGTAGAAGCGGCACTTGAGGGTGAGCAGTTCCTTTGTGCTGATCGTTTCACCATAGCCGATATCACTGTTGGTTTTGCATTGTTTCTAGGTGTGTCTTTAGGGCTGGATGCTCATTACAAACCAAACTGCAAAAGATATCTAGCAAGTTTGATGGCACGGCCTGCCTTTATACGTGCAATGGAAAAAGGCAGCTAAGCATCATGGGTTCTTCGGGTTGACGCCATGGCCAAGAAAATAATTGTAGTTGGTGCGGGAGTGATCGGCGCGGCGTCTGCAATGGCTTTGCAGGCAGACGGGCATGAGGTCACTCTGGTAGATCGTGCAGAACCTTGTGCTGGTGCGTCATTTGGCAATGCCGGAGCAATAGTGAATGGTTCCTGTGTGCCAACGGCTATGCCAGGAATTATTTTTGATGTTATGCGCATGTGTTTTCAGCCACTGTCTCCGCTGTCAATTCGTCCTGCTTACTTTTACAAAATTCTGCCCTGGTTAATGCGCTTTGTTTGGCAAAGTCGTTCGGCTGCTGCTAGCAAAAATGCGATTCATCTACGCGCATTAACTCAACACGCTGTTGAAAGCTGGCTTCAGCTTATTGATAAAACAACACTGACTTCATTCATTGAAGAAGCTGGATGGCTTAAGGTTTATGAGCGCGAAGCAAGTTTTTCTGCTACTCACAAAGCCAGAAAGCTCATGATTGATACAGGCACAAAATTCGACGTATTGGGCCGAGCCGAAATTCATGATCTGGAACCAAACCTGGCGCCGATTTTCAACTACGGCTATTACCAGAAAGATTGCTTGCGAATTGTAAATCCCCAGAAATTAGTTCAGGCAATGGTGGATGTATTGCTTGCCCGTGGTGGAGCGTACAAACAATTTGGTGTGGAGAGTATTCAAACAACTGCCAGCGAAGTTACTTTGCTAGGTTCTGCAGGCACCTTAACAGCGGACAAAGTTGTTGTTGCCGCAGGTGCGTGGTCTCGTTCTCTTGCGAAGCAATTAGGGGATAATATACCACTCGACACAGAACGGGGGTATCATCTGGTGCTGCCGGAATCAACCCGAGGTTTGCTTAACGCTCCAGTAGTGAATGGCGAGTCATCTTTTGTCCTGTCTCCCATGGAGACCGGGATGAGGTTGAGTAGCCAGGTTGAGTTCGCAGGGCTAGATGCCGCGCCAGATTACTCTCGTGTGCGTAGTTTGCTGCCCATGGCAAAAAGGATGCTGCCAATGCTTGATGTTGAAGAACAGTCGGTATGGATGGGTTTTCGTCCATCGCTACCGGATTCACTTCCTGTGTTGGGCTTCTCAAGTACTAGTAAGAATGTGCTCTATGCTTTTGGCCATCAACATTTAGGGATGACTATGGGGGCCGTTACGGGAAGGATTGTCTCCGATATGATTGCGGGCAGAAACCCCATAGTTAATATGGCGCCCTATAGGCCAGACCGCTTCTAACGCGTTTTTTCATGTAATATAGTGTTACAACACATAGGCATCAACCTAATAATAAAGAGCTAAAAAAATGGATGATTACGGTATTTTGTCACTTGTTCCGCCGTTGCTAACCATTGCCGTTGCGCTTTACAGTAAAAATGTATTACTGGCGCTAGTGAGTGGAATCTTGAGTGGTACTCTCATTCTGGCTAACTTCAATCCGTTCAATGCCATGCTGGATGCCATTGAAAACCAGGTTTTGAAAGAGGTGGTCAATGGTACTCAAATTCAGGTAATCCTGGTTATATTCATTATTGGTGGTTTTGTTAAGTTATTAGAAGTATCCGGCGGCGCGGGCGCATTTGCGCGAAAAATGACTTCGATTGTCACCAGTCGCTCCAGGGCGCAGATAATTGTATGGCTGTCTGGGCTTGGAATATTTTTTACCGACTCTGGGAATAGTTTGATCATAGGGCCGCTATATCGATCAGTGTTTGATGAGTTTAAGATATGCCGCGAGAAGTTGGCCTATATTCTAGACACGACGTCTTCGCCTATAAGCATTCTTATTCCCTTTATAGGATGGGGTGCTTACATTATGTCTCTTATTGATAAGTCCTATGCCGAAATTGGACTTAGCGAAGACTCTTTTGCCGTCCTTATAAAAGTTATTCCTTTCCAGTTCTATGCATTTTTGGCTCTGGCTACTGTTCCGATTATTGTTTTTATTGGAAAAGACTACGGCCCTATGAGGCGAATGCAGGCGCGTTATATTGCTGGAGTTGATGAAGACAATATGGCGCCTGTTAGAGCGCTATCTGAAAAAGATTCCGAAACGAAAGACGCTGAGATTGTTGATGATCGCATTGGCATATTTCTCTACCCTTTGGGTGTAATGCTTTTATTGGTTGGTGGACTTATTACCTGGCATGCAACCCACGACGGAATTTCAGGTGTTCACATAAGGTCAACATTAATAATTGCTTATCTTTGTGCCTCGTTGACTTGCGTGGAAATGATGCGCCGCTATCGTTCCACCTCTTATACAGAATCTCTGGGTGTATTTATCAAAGGTGCTGAGTCAATGGTGTATATATCTATTGTACTTGTGCTGGCCTGGTCTTTAAGTTCGGTGACCTCAGATATTCATACGGCTGATTATATTGCTTCAATAATAAGTGGCTCAGTGTCACCAATGTATTTTCCTATGATCGTGTTTGTTCTTGGCGCAGTAATTTCTCTGTCAACCGGATCTTCTTATGGAACCTTTGCTATTTTAATGTCTATTGCAGTGCCTGTAGGGTTTGACCTGGGTGCATCAATGTATCTGACCATTGCGGCAGTGCTTAGCGGGGGCTTGTTTGGAGATCATGTTTCACCCATCTCCGATACCACCGTGCTTGCGTCGGTGGGGGCAGAGTGCGCTCATTTGGATCATGTGTCTACGCAGGCTGCTTATGCAGGAGTAACGGGCCTGGTCGCACTAATTGCCTATGGTTTTGCTGGAGTCTACGAAACGCCTTTTGTGTTACCTATTGCATTTGTGATTCTATTTGTAATGATGTACACACTCATGCGAGTGTTTGGCGGTACAAGCGAGAAAAGCTAATTAGTCAGGCTCAAATCTAGTTATTTTATTCAGGCACGATCATCTTTAGGTGAATCCATCACCACATAGGTTGAAATTGAATTGACCTGAGGCAGAGTGCCAAGTACGTCGGTGTGAAAAACTTTGTAGGCAGCCAGGTCCGATGTCTCGACTCGCAATAAATATTCCACTGTGCCAGTTATGTTATGACACTCTCTTACTTCGGCGGAGCTGGTTATAGCTTTCTCGAAAGCCAGTTGTGATTTTTTTGTGTGATCAGACAAGCCCACAGAAATATAAGCAGTGAACCCTATGCCCAGAGCAGCATAGTTCAACACCGCTCGATAACCCTTAATAATACCGGTGCGCTCCAGTTCCTGAACCCGTCGCAAACAAGCGGAGGGTGAAAGCCCTATCTGATCCGCTAGCTCGGCGTTACTAATACGGCCGTCTTCACGCAGTATTTGCAATATACTTTCGTTAATTCTGTCTAAGTTAGTCATAGATTGCAAAAATAGAGCATTTTGCACCTAATAAGCAAGCATCTTTCTTCTTAATTCGACTATAGTTGCGCCATGAAATTTGAACTCATTACTGCCCTTATGGCCTTCGCCTTTGTGTCCTCTATTACACCGGGCCCAAACAACCTCATGCTAATGGCGTCTGGAGCCAATTTTGGTTTTAGGCAGACTATTCCGCATATGTTAGGTGTAGCCTTGGGTTTTACCCTGATGATAGTGCTGGTAGGTGTAGGTCTAGTGCAAATCTTCGATACCTTTCCTGTTACGTACAACGTGTTGAGAGTTTGCAGTATCACTTATCTGCTCTATCTGGCTTACAAAATCGCGACAGCGGCTGCACCGCAGGATAGTCAGAACAGTAAGAAAAACAAGAAAACACCATTTACCTTTATTCAGGCGGCTTTGTTCCAGTGGGTTAATCCTAAAGCCTGGACGATGGCGCTTACCGCGATAAGTGTGTATTCGCCGACCCGTAGTGTGGAAACTATTGTCATCGTTGCCCTGATTTTCGGCGCAATCAACCTGCCGTCTGTAAGTGTGTGGACAATTATGGGTCAGAAACTAAAAGCTATACTGACCAACAATGCTCGATTGAGAGCTTTCAATTTTACTATGGCATTTCTTCTTATAGGTTCTTTGTATCCGGTAGTGGTGGGCTCACACTAGCGTTGCTACTGGTCGATAGCTGAGATCAATTTTTCCCCTGTTTGCGTTCAAATTGTGAAATAATCCCCGTTCGCGCAAAATCCTGAATTTCTGATGTCACCAATAATAAAGGAATAACGACTATGTTTTTTAGTACAAGAAGGATCCTATCAACCCTGGCCGCTTTCACACTATGTGTTACCAGCGTGGCCCTTGTAGCGGCAGAAGAATGGCCTTCGGAACCACCTGCTGAGGCTCCGGCACATTGGGGTGCGGTTTCAGCCAATTTTGAAGAGATTCCTTATCCCTATCCTGTACATTTTCTTGCACTGAACCGTTTTGGTCAGGACATGAGAATGGCCTATATGGACGTTCCTCCATCTGGCCCATCTAATGGACAGGTTGTATTTATTCAACACGGTATGAATTTTTACTCCGAAGCGTATACAACCACTATTGATGCGTTAGCAGCTGAAGGTTTTAGAGTGCTAGCGGTTGATCGAATTGGCTACGGCAAATCTTCAAAGCCTATCCTGCCTTATAATTTCAATTTTGTTGTAGCCAATATGAAGGCGCTTCTCGATGAATTGAATATTGATAAGCTGGCCATAGTAGGGCACTCAATGGGTGGTATGGTTGTGTCTCGTTTTGCGATGGTATATCCCGAACTGCTAACTCATGTGGTAATGGTGAACCAGATTGGCCTGGTAGATACACGCCAAAGCCGAGAATGGAGCGATCCCTATGCTGGCGGAGTTGGTCAAGCAACATACCAGTCGATACTTCGTGGACATCTAAATTATTTTCCAGACAAATGGCCACCTGCACATCTGGAATTTGTTCGACGTCAGTTTGGTCAAACTATGAGCGGCGAATGGCCTCGCCTGGCAATGGTACGCAGGCTTCAGGGCGGAATGCTTTACAACGATCCTGTGGTTTATGATTGGCAGCACATCACCACTAAAACTCTGGTTGTAGGTGGTGAAGAAGATGGATTAATTGCCGACTTTCCAGCGGCAGTAAGGCATGTAAATAGTGAACTACAAGATTCAACCTTGTTGCTTTATCCGGGAGTGGGTCATGCACCGCAGATTGAAATTCCAGATCAGTTTCATGCGGACCTGATTCGTTTTCTTAAATCAGATCCCGACGAGCCAGCGAGTAGCTGGAAGTAAAACTCAATAAAAATCAATAAAACTGCCAGAAAGGAATAGTGTATTGCCGTTTGCGATACGGAATTAATTCTTTCTGGCAGTTTTTTCTTATATGCCTCTTAATTATTTTCTGAGATAACACGGGTTTCACCCGGCTGCGTAAACAAATCGAATGCGCGCAATTCAACAGGTCGCAACAGTGGATCTGCAGGTATTGTGACAGGCACATGCACCCCTACGCTGTGTGCCGGATTAATTCTCTGCTGAAGAATTTTCTGACCATTGCTTGAGCTAAAAAACCAGTAAGGAGGAAACGCCATATCGGGCTGATTCCTGCTCCAGTAGTCAGCGTCCAGGGCAAAGTGAATATCGTTAGGGTCGGCATCACCCATATGCAAAACCGTAGTGTCATCATTCAAAGTGACACGCCAGCTAATGTTTTCTATATCTAATCTGCCTGTAGGCCAACCAGAATGTGGAATTCTCACCGCTTCAATTAACAGGCCTTCCATTTTCAATGTTACCGGTGCGTCTTTATAGGCAAGACTAACAGCGGTTACTCTCTCAAAAACTTCATTGTCCTGTGCGCTGGCAATTTCACGCATAGCCACAACAGCTTGCATGGGGGCATAAAGCTGAATGCCGATTTGCTCTCGCAGCAGTCGAAGAATATCCGCTGGAGAGAAGTGATCGCCATGATGATGGCTAATAAAAATAGCATCGACACCATCGTAAGGTGCAGTGCCGGCATATAACGCTTCTTCCATTTCCTGCGGCAGCAGTAGGTACTGTCCATAGCTTTCGCGGAACAAAGGGTCGAATATTACTTTGGTCTCACCGTGTACAACCATCAACCCTTCGTTGGCCATGTAGTGAGCAGTAGAATCGTGCGCCTGCACAGTAATTCCGGCAGCTACAAACATCAGAATGCCAAGAGGGCGAATTATCGATTTATACATAGCTATACCTTTTTGGGAAGTTGCGAAATGGGAAAATCAGACAATGATCTAGAAATTGTCACAGGTTTCTTTAGTAAGATAGTAGATCTTATGCGTGAGCAATAATAGCGCAAAATCCCGGTTGATATCTCTGATTCACAATGCACAAAGCTAATGGGATTCTTATGTGTTTTTTGTACATTCTCTGGCATTATATTTCTCATCCATGATGAACAGGCGTCCATTCAAAATGAATAGATTAATTTTTACTGTTATAACTCTAGTAATATTCACTCAGCCTATTACCTTTGCGCAGCAAGTCAGTCAGCAATCTCTTCAGGTAATGACATTTAACATTCGTTACAACAATCCTGATGATGGTGAGCATGTCTGGCCAAATCGTAAGGAGCATGTCGCTGGTATTATCCGGTTTCATAAAGTAGATTTGCTTGGTATGCAGGAAGTTACTCGTGGCCAACTTGATGATCTTGTAGTTCTTCTTCCCGAGTATTCATGGGTTGGTGTAGGCAGAGACGACGGAAAAAATGGAGGTGAATTTTCACCAGTCTTTTATCGAACCGATCGGTTTGAATTAGAGGGCAGTGGTACATTTTGGTTGTCAGAAGCTCCTGAAATTGTTGGCAGCAAAAGCTGGGATACATCTCTTACCCGCATTGCTACCTGGGCCAGGCTTATGGATCGGGAATCAGGTCATGAGGTTTTCTTTTTGAACACGCACTTTGATCATCGCGGTGAGCAGGCACGTACTGAAAGTGCAGCGCTAATTGTACGGCGACTTCAGCAAATGACTGATGGCGAGTCAGTGATAGTAACTGGAGATTTTAACGTGCCATCTACAACGCAGGCATACGCCACCATGACCGACTATTTGCGTGATTCACGACTGGTTTCTCTAACGCCACCTCATGGCCCTGTTGGGACAAATAGCGGATTTACAGTAAGTTTTACACCTCTGGTTAGTCGCATTGACTATATCTTTGTTGATGATTCAATTGTCGTCGAGCGTCACGGTGTTATCTCTGATCAGTGGAATGGAGTATATGCATCGGATCACCTGCCTGTGTTGAGTGAGATTCGATTCAGCAACTAGATAGTCCCCTGGCATTTCTTTAAGCCATTCCCAATGCCTCAATTGTGCTGCATACTTGGGCCATAAGCAGGTTTACACGTTTTAATAATTTTCCTACGGAGAGTTCATGAATAAATTAGGTTCGCCACTTCTTAATGGCTTCTCAGTACTCATATGTTGTGCGTTTTCCTTGAGTAGTTTCGCGGCCGATGATTACGTGGCTCCACGTACGCAGTGGGGGCAACCGGATTTACAAGGTGTATGGAACTTTTCTTCGGATACTCCAATGGAGCGCCCAGCAAAATTTGGCGAGAGGCAGTTTCTTAATGCTCAGGAGATTAGGGAGTTACAGATACAGCGAGCCTCGAGGGATGCCGGGTCCGATGCAGCTCTTGCTGGCTTGGGTGGTGTTGACGAATCTTACAATGATTTCTGGATTGAAAATGCAGGAATTGGCGAAACCATGCGTACGTCGCATATTATCTACCCTCTAAACGGCCAGATTCCTTCCCTGATTGAAGGTGCTATCGCCAGGCAGGGTGTCTATGGCGGAGGTACTACGGGCGAATCACGCCCCGTGCGTATTGCTGCCGGCGGAATTGGCACTGATGGTCCAGAAGATCGCGGACTTTCAGAGCGCTGTATTGTAGGGTTTAACGCCGGTCCGCCATTTACACCAAGCTTGTACAATAACAATGTGCAAATATTTCAAAGCAAAGGTAACGTCGTTATCCTGACTGAGATGATTCACGATGCGCGCATTGTTCCTATTATGGACGCATCCGGTGAGGCTTCTGGTCTTAGTGACAGTGTTCGACTTTGGGCGGGCGATTCGCGCGGCCATTGGGAAGGCGATACCCTTGTTGTAGAGACACGTAACTTCAACGGCTTGACTCCCAGCTTTGGAGAGTCAGGGACTTCCATAGACAAGTTGCTCACGGAGCGATTCACTCGGGTAGATCAATTTACTGTCGACTATGAATTCACCATCGAAGACCCTTCAACTTATACCGACAAGTTTACCGCTGTGGTTCCTATGACTAAGGTAGCTGGTTTGCTGTATGAGTATGCGTGTCATGAAGGTAACTACGGCATGGTAAATATCTTGCGTGGGGCGAGAGTACAGGAAGTGTCGAACTAGTTTGTTTCAATCTGTTTGAGTGCATAGTCATGGCTCCATTGCTGGCTGAATCCCAGACGGAGAATCTGGCCCAGCTGCTGCTGCGCCCGGCTAAGCGACAGAAAGCTCTCCGTCCTTCGTTGATCCGAGTCTACTTTATTCACAGCGATTCAATCGAGACATAACCTTCTTCAAATCCGCAATGAGCTGTTTGTGCGCAGTGGATTTCTATACTCTCGCCATTGGTATAGATAGAGATGTCGCCGTTCACTTTAGTTCCGTAGGCGGCGTGCTCAATATCAGCCTTAACCGACTTGCCATTAAATACAAAAAAGTGACCGTCGTTGTTACAGACACTTGCATGTTCCAGTGTTTCTGCGAGGCGAGGCGTGGAGTGTGCAGGATCGCGCCAAAAATAACGGTTGCTTACATCGCAGCGTGGGTGACCAAAAAACAAACCAGAGCTGTATGTAACTATTTGCGGATCACTTCTATGGGTCCAGTAGGCTCCACTACTCCCATTGGTATCCGATCCATGGTGCGCTGCGCTAACCAGGGTTAAGCGTTGTGGAAAATCCGCAAAGTCATCCATGAACTTCAACATCTCTACTTCTGTTTGGTCAATAGCATCGCCGGTCAACACCATGGAGAAATCGCCAAAGTCAAAGAACAGCACCAGGCTGTCACGGTTGACCATTGCATTGCCCGATATATTGCCTGTTCCGTGATAGGTATCGACCGCCATTATGTGAACGTCGAGCGCTGTACCGCCAATAGCATTACTCAGTAAGCCAACCGGGCTTTGTTGATAAGGGTTGTCAGAAGTTTGGCTAGTGTTGGGTTTAAGCACGGCTCGCTGGAATCCCGACCAGCGCTTGAGCCCTAACGAGTAGTTGTCATATGAGCCGAACTCACCACCAAACATCAAGTGATCGATGTTGACTCCCTCCAAAACATGTTTGAGTAATGAGGTGTGGTCTCTATGGGGATGACTCAGTACTACGTTAACGGAATTACCGTGCCGCGCCGTGACTTGCTGGATCTGAGTTTTCAAATGATCCGCACTAAAACGTGAAGGCCGCTTCGAACTGCCGCAATCGTAGAGCAGGGGAGTAACTTCTTCGCCGGGATATTCAATTAGCACACACAGGCCAGTGCCCACGTTTAGAAAATGAATGCCAATTTGATCCGGTTCAGGCTCTGGCAGATTTTGATATATCATCAATGGATTGGTGCTGCATTTGATTAATGCAAAGCACATTAGAATCAATAGTGTTGGAGTGCGTATCATGTGGGCTCCCAAGCAGAGAAATTATTATGATTTGCGGAATCGTTTACGTTGGTAACATTCGATTTCAATCAGCGTTAGCTTACTATTTTACCAGTGTCCTTAAGTTCTTTATAACGTTTGTTTCATTTTCTGGGCCTGGTTTTTCCAATACTTCCGACGTTTCAAAAATTATTGGACTTATATGATTAAATATACCTCGTGAGTAAAGCAGTAAATACCAAGCTTGCACTGAATGGATGAATACTTCCCTTTAATTACTAATTTAGCGGAATCTTTCTCAGAATGAAGAATAGTTCGTGCCTTCGCTGATGTTTTTCATTAATGTTAACCTCTGAGCTGCATCAAACTACATTACCTTCAGGAAAACGAATTATGAACCAGAAACGAATGTCTCGACGCGCTTTTCTGAATACTGGTGGAGATGTAGCAAAAGGCTCCTGTATTATTTTGACTATACCGATGATTCTAACTGCATGTGATCAAGCTAATGAGGCTAGAATCAATAGTGGCGCATACAATATTTTAAGTGACGAAGAAGTTCTCGAGTACAGCGCCATAGCAGCCAGAATAATCCCAAGCGACGAATCGCCCGGTGCAACAGAAGCCGGAGTGAGCTATTTTATCGATACAGTGCTAGGTGACAATATGGAAGCGCAACATCAAATACTAAGAGAAGGACTTAGAAATTTGCAAAGCGAGGGTTTAGTTCAGCATAACGCTGCATATTTTCACTTACTAAGTGAAGAGCATCAAGATCAGTTGTTAAAAGAAATAGAATCCACTGAGTTCTTCAATACAATTCGCTTCCTGACAGTTGCAGGAATGTTTTCACTCCCGGAATATGGTGGCAATAAAGACAAGGTCGGCTTTGAGCTACTTGGCTTTGTTGATCAGCATGCATGGCAGCCTCCATTTGGGTTCTATGATGCCGACTACGCATTGAAGGGAGAATGATCATGGCGCAAGATTCTGCATCTGTAACTTATTCAACTACAGAAGAAGTAGATTTTGTCATTGTTGGCTCAGGCTCCGCTGGGGGGATTATCGCCAAAGAATTGTCTACCGCAGGTTACTCAGTTGTTGTGCTTGAACAAGGGCCGCATCTTCAAGCAGCCGATTTTAAACATGATGAATGGGGAATTAAGTACAACTTCGATCTCGAATGGGACTGGCGCAAAGGTCACCCTCAAACGCGAAGAAAAACTGAAGATGAAGAAGCCGTCATAGGTGATTCATCACTTCGCTATGCGCATAACGTTGGCGGTGGCAGCGTACATTTTTCAGGTAACTTCTGGCGACTAAGAGAAATAGATTTTATAGAAGCAAGCGTCCGTGGACCAATTGCAGGAACAAATTTTGTCGATTGGCCAATTACTTACAATGATCTGGAGCCCTACTACAGTAAAGTCGATTGGGAAATCGGCTTGTCTGGCCTGCAAGGTCCCTGGGACCCACCCCGCTCGCGCGATTACCCCTGCTCCCCGATGCCAGTGAAATCCTCTGGCGTTTTACTCGAGCGTGCAGCAAAAAAAATGGGTTATACGGCCTATCCCGCACCTGTTGCCATTCTGTCTGAACCCTATGATGGACGACCGGGCTGCATACATTGTGGCCTTTGTAATGGCTACGGCTGTGAGGTTGATGCCAAATCTTCCACCATGGTGACTATGATTCCGAAAGCTCTCGCTTCAGGAAACTGCGAACTGCGCACTGGATGTACTGTTTCTAGAGTGAACACCGACGAATCCGGAAGAGCTAACGAAGTTGTCTATTGGGAACAAGATGGTACAGAACAGGCTCAACGCGCAAAAGCCGTGGTGCTGAGTGCCAATGGTGCCGAGACTCCCAGATTATTACTTCTGTCCGAATCGGACCGCTATCCCGACGGTCTTGCAAACTCCAGCGGCATGGTTGGAAAGAATTTAATGTTCAATGGTTATTCACAGGCTATCGGTATATTTGAAGAGCCAGTGCATGCTTATAAGAGTATTCCTGCAACAAGGGTTATCCATGATTTTTGGACTCTAGATGAGGATCTTGGTTTTTATGGCGGTGGCGGTATAGATTCACGCCATCCGTTCGGTGGCAATTTAATATCAACAGCATTAAACGGTGGAATCTTCGGTGGGCCTAGCTGGGGAGCTGAATATAAACAATCTCTTCAACACTTGTTTACGCATAGTTGTTCCTTCGATGGGCATACAACCTCCCTGCCTCTGTCATCGAATAATGTCACTCTCGACCCGACGGTACAGGACATGTGGGGCCGACCCGCAATACGAGTTACCTATCAGGAACATGCCGATGACATAGCTACCATGAAGTTTTTTATGGATCGTTCATTGGAATTGATGGAAGCAGCGGGCGCAACTCAGATAGAAGGATATTACGATGAAGGAGCTCCATGGACTCAACACTTGTTGGGCACCTGCCGCATGGGAAACGATCCAGACACATCAGTAGTCGACAGATACAACAGATCTCACGACATACCCAATCTGTTCATATGCGATGGTAGCAGCATGGTGTCATCAAGCCGTGGCCAACCTACCATTACCATTATGGCTTTAGCTTTTAGAGCAGCGGACTACATTATTCAAGCAGCCGAACAGGGAGAAATATAATAAAAATGAGGAGATTCCCTTAAAGTTCGTGGTATATTCATATATAGTTAATCCTTCAGAAAAACACCAACGTAAATAGAAAACCGGAGGCTCGCTATCATGAATTGTAAATTTTCACTCACAGCTTCACTATCAGTAATGCTTCTAACAGGCTGCGTAACTAACTACAGCGACAGTGGGAATACTACACCTGGTGGAGCATCTCCGATCTTTCCTGAAGAAACTTACTTCGAGCGCGTAAACCTGTTCCAGCTACTTAATCCTCATGATAATTTGGTCAATTTGAATGGTGTCAACAATGCGACTGATGACGAATACTACATTGAGTATGCATTAGACGAATTCTACAAAAGAGTCGCCGATGCGACTCCCACAAACAAGAGTATCGCGCGAAACCGTGTACAAGACCGAATCATCGCTGCTTCAAACCAAAGGTGTGAAACCTATAAGCAATCGCTTTACGAATTGGACAGGAATTTCAACTTTATTACAGGTTCAATAACTACAGCTCTCGCCGGCGCTGGTGCGATTATTGCTCACGAACAAACGGCCAAAGAGCTTGCGGCGCTTGCAGGGATTAGCAGTGGGGTTCGCGCGGAATTCAATGCTGACTATTTTCGGAATATCACTATTGAAGTGATTTCAAAGGGAATAGATGCGCGCAGAGCACGAGAGAAACAAGCAATGGGTGCAAAAAAGCGCCAACCCTTTATTGATTACACTGTTGAAGCGGCGATAGCGGACGCTGTAAATTATCACGGTGCGTGTACGGCTATTTCTGGCTTGCAAGAGGCTGGAGACGCCATTGCTAAGCAAAGCGCAGATCCAGGATTACAAGCGGTTATTGCAAACTACAATGTAATTCGTAGCTCGGCCAACACAAGCACACAAAGTGATCTTGAATTACTCACGGCGAGATCGCAAGAAACCGATCCTATTTTTTCCTTCCTGAGGGCGCAGCAAATATTCGAGGAAATAAATCAACATGGTCAAGCACTAGTAGATATTGCGATAGAGGTTCCTGAAGATGATGAGGAGCTTGCAGTAGCTCGGTCTGAATTAAAAACTCAAAGTAATTCCTTAGTTCAAAAGATAGAAGTTTTGCAACTAGAAATTCGCCAAAAGCTATCGGCAGAAGAGCAAGCCAGAATTTCCAGTCTGAAAAGTGGTTGGCCCATGCAGTTCGCTCAGCTTTCGCTTTTTGATGACGAAGATTCAAATGGCAAACGACTGATGATCGAGCAGTTGAATAGTGAAATCACTGCCGCTGAAGCACTTCAGGCTGACTACATCCTTCAGGTTTCGCGAATGCGTTCTCTGATCCGCAGTATCAACGATCTCATCGTTCGCATCGAGGCATCTACTGGTTAAATTGAAAGGGGTCGTAACGAATAAATTTTAACCAGTTACCGTTAGAGCGACAAGCTGATCAAAAAATATTCGTTACGACCCCATTATCTCGCTAGATCGGTTCTCACCTCTGTGGCAGCTAACATTTTGCGAAACGGCTAAGAACTTATTCTTGGTAGTTCAAAATGTTCCATTAACCTTAAAACTAAATTCTCTTCCACTGGTAGTACATCGAGATTCAATCTCTTCCAGAATATTCGCCGAGATTCTGCCTACAAATCGTGAGCGTCGTCGGCACTGTGATCCATCAGTAAGTGCGCCTATATCAAAGCGATAAGTAAGCCCTCGGCTATCAACATGTTCAACGAACAAATTGACTCGAGGTTCGCCAACCGCAAATTCAATATCGTCGATATCGTAACGGAACATGCCGCCGTCAACTCGATCAAAATACTGCATGCCCCAGTTTGATCTCCATTTGGGGATATCGTGACGGAAGGTCAAAGTGAATCGGCCTCTTTGAAAAAGCTGGAAGCGTCTTTCTATGCCCAGGAATGGGTCAGTAACTTCTGAGTCCTGTAAGTTCAATGAGGTGGTAACCAGCAGGTTGGGCAGATTAATCATGCCCATGCGTATGCTGGCACTTAAGTTCATGCCTAGTTCGGTGCCATCACCAATGTTGCCGTTTGCTGACTGCAAGCTATCTTCAGAAGTAGAAACATCCAGACGATCAATTACGTCTTCGTGCTGAGCGTAGTAAAGTTCCGCGCTTAGAACACCAACATCGTTAGGCAGGCGATATTCCGTGTTGAACGTATAACGCCATTGCCACTGTTGTCTAAGCTGCGCATTGCCAGCCTGAGTAGATGCATCGTTGTCTTCTTCATCATTGGCCGCAACAAAATCGGAAAAGCTTAGCTGATTCACTATCTTCTCAATACCACCTCGAATTTGCAGAGTCGGTGTTAGGTCATAGCGGAAATCGATTTTTGGCTTTACGAAATCAAAATCTCTTTTGTTGGATACATCACCAGACTGTGTAATTTCCGATGTTTCATATAGCAGTGTTGATTCCAGAGACATCTTGGGATTTATAATCCAGTTGTGAATAATGAAAGGCTCGTAGCGTATTTCCTCTACCTTTGAATTGGCGTTGGAAACGCTTTGGGGTGTGAGGCCGCCTACAACGGCAGAAGTGATGCCTCCATCTACCAATAATCCCAAAGCCAGGGAAGAGTCGAGGGTGGTCTGTGCGCGCTCCATGCCAAATTCAATATCCTGACCTTCAAATATATCCATGGTGTAGGAGCCGCGCACAATCCTTTCTTCGGTTACGCTGTCTGTGTCTAGGAATAAGTTTTTTTCTTCAGTGCCATTACTCAGTAGAGTGAATCGTTCACGAATAGCGGCTCGGTTATTCTGATTTGCGATGGCTAATAGTTTAAAGCGATTTCCATTGGTACGAGTAAATTCATAGTCGCCACCAATTTCCCAGTTATCTCTGTCGCTTGGAATGTCCTCTCTTTCAATATTCAAAACGTTTGCTTGTACGCGTAAATCAGTAGTGTAACGATCAACATCGGTTGGGCTGTCATTCTGAGCATACAGCGCATTAAATCTTATGCTGGAGTTGCTGGAAATGTCATAGCCGAGGTTCATGCTTAGTTCGTTGTTGGTTTGATCGCGCGTTCGTTCTTCTATTACTCTGTCATTAATCGAAAAATCACCCAGTATGCTGTTCTCGCGACTTATGGAATTATTGTAGCGAGGGGTGCTGCTGGCATTGAAAAGATAGTTTAGGTTTCCACTCTGTCCGCTTAGAGAAACTGATCCTCCGGGGTTAATTTCACCGTCTTGAGAGTGCCTGACATTAAGTTCATAGGAGATGCTGCTGGATGACAGTTCTTCAAACAGAATGATATTGACCACCTGTCCGCTGCCACGCACATCAAGATCACCAGACGTGCCGCGTATTATTTGAATCTCTTTTACCTGAGCAGCAGGAATGCGATCTAGCAGTCCACTGGTTTGATTGTTTTTACCCGCAGTACGCTTGCCATTAATTAGAATTTCGCTGCCGCCGCTATTACCGCCTCCCAGTCCTCGGCCTCCAGAAGAAGGGTTGCCGCCGCCAGGAATACCACCGCCGCCGCCACGAGGCTCATTAGTCGACTGTCCGGGAATACGACTCAGCATGTCCTGCGCAGTTATTGGCGTGTATTCAGTGAAATAGTCTGCTGCATAGATAATCGTAGAGTTAGTTCCATCAGTGTTCTGAGCCAGCAAAGACGCAGGAAGCAAACCTAGGCATAGAATGACAAGTGCAGACAATGAACGGGCAGAAGAAAACATAAACAAAAGCCTTTTGATAATTTACTGAGGCTTAGCCTCAGCTTGAATAACAGGGGGTGAATTGTACTGGGAAATACTCGAAAATCATGTTTCTGTTACAAATTGGCAAGAACTAGAATTGCTGTATATGTCGCATTTACTGGCTCTTTTTTGCGGACAATAAGTAGAAGATCAAGCCGGTGCTTATAATGCCAAAACCGAATAAACCCTCAACTGGGCGGCTGATCAGAACGAACCACAATGTCCATCCGGTTAGTGCAAGATAAATCAGCGGCGGAAGCGGATACAGAAATGTTCGATAAGGGCGTGGCAATTCAGGTTGTCGCCAACGCATGATAAAAATGCCGAGCACTGTAGCGAAACTATTAAGTGCCAGGGTGAATCCGGAAAATACCAGAACGGATTCAAAAGTTGACGACATGATGAATAGCAACACAATTGCTGATTGAATGAATATTGCAGTGGAGGGAATGCCATCCTTGTTGGTTCGCCCCAAGGCTTTCAAAGCAGGAAAATCTTCGCCCATTACCTGTATTACGCGCGGCCCTGCAATGGTCATTGCGCTGACTGTGGACACGAGTAACATTGCAAATATCAGGCCAGTAAAGCGCCCGCCGATTTCGCCGAATGCAGTTTCGGCGGCGATGTATCCTACTTCAACCTGGCCTACCATTGCATCCATAGGTGCTGCATAAAGAAACACAAAATTCAGGCTTACATACAAGACCGTTACAACCAGCGTGCCGCCCATAAGAATCCATGGCAATGTGCGCTGCGGTTGTTCCAGCTCGCTGCTCAAATAGGTGGCTGCATTCCAGCCGGTATAGGCAAAGCTGACATAAATAAGTGCTACCGCAAATTCACTGCTTGTTAATAGCGCGCCATCTCCGGCAACGGGAAAAAAGCTAACAGGTTGTGGAGAGTCAGTTATCACTACTACAGCAATACAAAACAGAACGATTACAGTAATTTTTAAAATCGTAAAAATAAGCTGAAGACCGCCACTGCCTCGCCGGCTTGTGGCGTGAACTATTGTTAGCAATATCACCAATCCAGCGGCTAACGCTTTTTCAAGCCACGGGTTTGCATCTTCGCTTAGTGCAGATGTCGCGTAAGCAGCAAAGGTCATTGCTGCCAATGCAGTAGGACCTGCAAAGCCAACAGTAGATGAAACCCAGCCTGACACAAACCCAGCTGCTGGATGATAGATGCGCGTTAGAAAATTATACTCACCGCCAGAGCGGGGCATAGCCGCACCAAGTTCAGCATAGGTCATGGCGCCGCATACTGCCGCCAGTCCGCCCACTGCCCACAGTGCCAGCAGCACAAACCCTGATCGTATATCTAACAGCTGAAAACCCAGGCTGGTAAATACGCCAGTGCCAACCATGTTTGCAATAACCACGGCAGTGACAGTCATATATCGAAATTTGGTTGAAGACATAATTTACCGCGTGTTGTATAGGATGAAACTATTCATCGTTAACTGGTTTCTTAATGCCAAACATTTTCATCTGGTATGCAAGAGTCGATGCCTTTATACCTAAAAGCACAGCGGCACCGTTGTCTCCCCAGGTTTTCCAGTTTGAATGTTGCAGGGCAGCTATTATATTCGCCTTCTCCAATTCTTTGAACTCGTCATTGGTCAAATAGCTGGAAGCCACTGCTACGGGTGAGTTCACAGCTTGCTGTTTTTCGCTGGGGACGCTGGTCAGCGCAAGATCCAGTCGTAGTTTTTTGTCTGTAGATGAGATGACCGCGCGGTCGATGGTGTTTTTAAGTTCGCGAATATTCCCTGGCCAATTGTGTTTCTCAAGCAATGTGGCGTGGCTCTGTGTCAATTTCAGAGGTTTGCGACCAAGCTCCTCGCAGGCATTTTTAAGGAATGCTGTTGCTAACGGTACGATGTCGGATACTCGGTCTCTAAGAGGGGGCACTTCAATCGGAAACACACTCAAACGATAGAACAGGTCTTCTCTGAAATGTCCGGCTTTAATTTCCTCTTCGAGTTTTCTATTAGTAGCTGCAACAACTCGTACATTCACATGTATGGTTTTATGGTCGCCCACTCTTTCAAACTCGCCTTCTTGTAATGCGCGTAAAAGTTTTCCCTGCTGTGCTATAGGAATTTCGCCAACTTCATCTAGAAACAACGTACCACCGTCTGCAAGCTGCAAGCGACCAACTCGGTCCTGATGTGCTCCTGTGAATGCGCCTTTTACATGGCCAAAAAACTCACTTTCAAAAAGCTCATTAGGAATTGATGCACAATTGACTTTTACCATGGGCTTATCAGCGCGGTCACTTTGGGTATGGATTGCCCGCGCAATCATTTCCTTGCCCACGCCGGACTCTCCTAGTATTAGAACGCTGGCGGGTGTTTGTGCAACGGCTTCCACTTGTGCCAGTGTGCGTTTTATTGCTTCGCTTTCGCCAATAATTTCTCCAAATTTTCCAGCGGTGTTTACTTCGTCACGTAGGTAATCGCGCTCAAGTTCTAACTTTTCCTTAAGCTGTTTTATTTCTTCGTAGGCATTCTCTCTTTGTTTTTCAAGTGCTTTTCTGTCTGAAACATTTCTGAAAACCACAACAGCGCCAACGGGTTTTCCGTCTCGTAAAATTGGTGTGCTGGTGTATTCAACTGGTACGGGAGAGCCATCTGTATGCCAGAACACTTCGTTCTCAACATGATGCACTTCGCCATCGGTGATGGCGGCATAAATAGGACATTGCTCTCGGGGGTAGTTGCTGCCGTCGGCATGAGTGTGGTGATGAATTTCATGGGAAGATCGGCCGAGTACATCTTCGCCTTTCCAGCCAAGAATGGCTGTCGATGCTGCATTACTGAATGTTATAAGACCGTCACTGTCGAGACCGTAAATACCTTCGCCTGCGGCATCGAGTATTAATTGATAGTCAGTTCGTAGTTTTTCCAGTTCCTCGAAAGCGCATTGACGTTGCTGTTCCAATTCTCTGCGTTGGGAATCATCTTTGAACAGAATAACTGCGCCATCGGGTTTGCCGTCGCGAATAATAGGAGTGCTAACGTAGGACACAGGAATGGGTTTGCCATTGGTATGCCAGAACACCTCGTTATTAACGCGATGAGTTTCACCGTCTTTTAAAGCTGCATAAATTGGGCATTGTTCTTTTGGATAGGGAGTACCGTCGGCATGGGAGTGGTGATGTACATCATGTGCTTGCTGACCCAGGACTTGATCCGATTCCCATCCAAGAATTTTGGTGGCAGCGGCGTTGCTAAATGTAATTTTGCCGTCGTTACCCAGCCCATAAACCCCTTCACCCGCCGAGTCTAGAATCAGTTGATACAGCGATTCGAGTTCTTCAATTGGCACGCCTGAACCAGTCTTCATTAGCCTTATTCCCCAATATTTTGAGGATTAAACCACAAAATATTGAGAAGCACAAATAATTGAGGTTTATAAAAATACTCTATCTTATTGAATTATAACAATAATAAAGTTGGCACGGACTCTGCACTAGTAAACACGTAAATATGTAAACGCGAAATGTAATTTGAAGAAAATAGACAAAGGCTAATGATTAGCCATCCACGAGTCAGGAGAACGTTATGAACAACTACAACTCAACAGAAAATTTCACTGAGATTGAACAAGCGAATGATTCACAAACGTGGGCCTATGACTCCGCGCCAGCGTTTGAGCCCGCCCGGTTTCAGGATGAGTATGAATCATTTGAATTTGAATCCATGGCAGAAGTACCCAATGCACTGGCGGCTTTTGTTTCTTATCAACAGTCATTTGATCTTTAAGGACACTGACAATGCAAAGGTTACCAGTACCACCATTTAATCATGAGTCAGCCCTGGCAAAAGTACAGGCGGCAGAAGATGCATGGAATAGTCGCGACCCCGTGCGAGTGGCGCAAGCGTACTCAGTCGATTCGGTTTGGCGTAATCGTGATTCGTTTCTACAGGGGCGCGAGGAAATAACAGAATTCCTGGCAGATAAGTGGAAGAAAGAACTCCATTACAAGCTTATGAAAGAGCTATGGGCGTACAGCGGCAATCGTATTTCGGTACGTTTTGAATACGAATGGCAACACGCCGAAACAGGGCAATGGTTTCGCACTCATGGCAACGAACATTGGGAGTTCGCAGATGACGGACACATGACTCGGCGTGACATGAGTGCCAACGATATTCCAATCAGTTGCGGTGAACGCCGAATTGGTCAGAACTAACTAAATCAAGTTAACAACTAAGCAAAGAGAATAGAAATGAAAAGCTATAGCGTAGAAAGAAGTGCTTTCTTTCCGGTGTTACTACTGATGATTTTGTCAGCATGGTTATCATCTTCATATGCCGCGGAGCCGGATGTTTCATACCGAACAGTTGAAATAGAAGGGTTGGAAGTGTTTTACCGCGAGGCAGGCAACCCCGAAAACCCAACAGTTCTATTACTGCATGGTTTTCCAACATCGTCGCATATGTTCAGAGAATTGATTCCAGCACTTGCCGACGACTTTCATCTGGTGGCGCCCGACTATCCTGGCTACGGTTTCAGCTCCATGCCCGCCGTGACTGAATTCGAATACTCGTTCGAAAATATCGCCAGGCTAATGGGTGAATTTGTTGATGCGGTTGGTATCGATGAATACAGCATTTACCTCATGGACTATGGAGCCCCTATAGGCTACCGATTGGCCGCTGCTCAGCCAGAACGCATTCAGTCTCTTATTGTACAGAACGGCAATGCGTACATGGAAGGAATCGACAACGACTTCTGGGAGCCTATTCGCGCCTACTGGAAAAACAGAGATGCAGTGAACGAAGGTCTGGATAACAACTGGTGGAAAAATGTGAAAGAAGCCTATCAGCAACCAGAAATGACTAATGATCAGGCTCTACGATTTCTGCTAACACTGGGCGCTACCAAATGGCAGTACACAAATGGCGTGAGCAACGTAGAAACTATTAGCCCTGATACCTGGGCACATGTACAACCTTTGTTAGATAGGCCTGGTAATCAGGAAATTCAATTACAAATGTTCTACAGCTACGGTTCCAACCCGCCACTGTACCCAGCCTGGCAGCAATATTTCCGCGATCACCAACCACCAACTCTAATTGTGTGGGGCGAGAACGATGAAATATTTCCAGCAGCAGGCGCGGCGCCTTATACGAGAGACCTCAATGACGTTGAGACTCATCTTATAAACACCGGACACTTTGCCCTTGAATCACATGGCGCGGAAATAGCCGAGCTAATGCGAAGCTTTTTGAATCGAAAAGTAGTGAACTCATCGGTGTCAGCTGACTAGCTTAGTAGCAGAATAAACGACATCACCTAAGTGGAGAAGAAAGTGGAGAAGAAAATGAAAACAATCAATTTAACAAAATCTGTACGACTAAGCAGGCCCTTCTCCCTTGCCTTGCCAGCACGAAATGCACTTGCGCTAATGCGCACCGTGTTGACAAGTTTTTTTATTCTGGTGTCATTGTCTTCACCTGCTCATGCAGCTACGGACAATGACCCATTTGAGAACGTGAATCGAGTGACCTATAAGTTTAATCAGGTACTGGATGGGGTTGTTGTTAAACCGCTTGCGAGAACTTATAGAAACCTGACTCCTGGCGCTGTGAGAAAAGGTATTCGAAATTTCTTTGGTAACCTGGATGATGTTCGAACGATATTCAACGAAGTGCTGCAGTTAAAGTTGGGTCGTGCCGCTTCGGACATCGGCAGAGTAGCTATAAATAGCACACTGGGGCTGGGTGGCCTGGTTGAAGTTGCAAGGCCAGTATTTAATCTTGAAAAACATAACGAAGACTTTGGCCAAACCCTGGCGTCGTGGAATGTAAAATCTGGGCCATACCTGGTGATTCCTTTCTTTGGGCCGAGCACTCTGCGTGACTCTGGTGGCTTGATATTGGATTCGCAGATACATCCGATTCCAAATATCGAGCACACTGAAACACGCAACACTTTACTGGCATCTGATGTCATAGTTTTCAGGGAAGCAATATTAGAGTTTGATGAATTGGTTTTTGGAGATGAGTATCTGTTTGTTCGTGAGTGGTATTTGCAGCACCGCGAATACTTAAACAACGATGGAAGTGTGGAAATAGCTTCGTTAGCTTTTGAGTAGTTGCCGGCAGTTACTATCGCCATAAAAACTATACTTAAAAGTCGGAGAACAAGATGACACATAAATTCGCAGAAACAGTTTTCACCAAAAGCGTAAAGGCTCAGCAAAAAGCCTATGGTTCTTTGGAGCATAATGAAAAGCTTCAGGAGAATTTTGGGCCGAATGATGAGATGCGGCCTAGAGAAGTACAGTTTATTGGTAAGCGAGACTCGTTTTACTTATCAACAGTCAGCGAATCGGGTTGGCCTTATGTACAGCACCGAGGAGGCCCGGCGGGCTTTCTGAAAGTGTTGAATCCAAAATTGTTGGCCTATGCTGACTTTCGTGGCAACACCCAGCTTGTTAGTACCGGGAATTTGTCAGTCAATGATCGCTGCTCATTGATATTGATGGATTACCCGAACCGGCGCCGACTAAAAGTGCTTGGACGTATACGTATGGAGAATGCTGTAGATGTTGAAGACAATGTTCTGCAAGAGATTTCTGATCCGGAATATGGCGCTGTGATAGAGCGTGTATTCTTTATTGATCTGCTCGCCTTCGACTGGAATTGTCCTCAGCATATTTCACCGCGTTACACAGAAGCAGAATTTTTGGAAAAATTTAGTGAATACCAATCTAACCAGGAGAGTTAACTATGACTAATTCAACCGAAATAAAAAATCTATCTCTCTATCATTATCAAAGTTGCCCGTTCTGTGAAATGACTCGAGATGCAATAAATGAACTGGATATAGACATCGAATTGCGCGATATTCATTTACACTCTGAGCATTTTGAAGAGCTCATCAGGGAAGGCGGCAAGCCTCAGGTACCATGCTTGCGTATTGAGCAGGAAGATGGAAAAACTCACTGGCTTTACGAGTCGCAACATATCATTCAGTTGTTGGGTGAGTATGTGAACCTAGTAAAGAATGCAGCCTAGTAAGCTAACGAACAGATAGACCGGGGAATAAGATTATGAAAAAGCGAAAGGTTGATGTAGCAATCATTGGTTCCGGAACAGCGGGCATGGGAGCTTATCGCGCCGCTAAAAAACACAGTGATAGCGTCGTTATGATTGAGGCCAATGTGTATGGGACAACCTGTGCGCGAGTGGGTTGTATGCCGAGCAAGCTGCTCATAGCTGCAGCTGAAGCGGCCCATAATGCACAGCACACTAAAGGGTTCGGTATTGATGTCAGTCAGGTAACGATTGATGGAAAAGCAGTATTGGAGCGAGTTCGCCGAGAGCGTGATCGCTTCGTTGGCTTTGTGTTGGAGTCTGTAGAAGGATTCGATGAAAACGACAAAATAAAAGGTTACGCAAGGTTCAAAGACGATCACACGCTGATAATCGATGATCATACGGAGATCGCCGCCGAGCGAATTGTTATCGCCACAGGGTCACGTCCTGTGTATCCCCCTCACTTTGCCGAGGCGGGTGATCGCTTGCTGGTGAATGATGATGTGTTTGAGCTAGAAGATTTGCCGAAATCGATTGCGGTATTTGGGCCGGGCGTTATCGGACTAGAGCTTGGCCAGGCATTAAGTCGCTTAGGTGTATCTGTGAAAGTTTTCGGTCGAGGTGGCGCGCTGGCCACACTACACGAACCGGAGATACGGGCTTATGCCGAGAAAACCTTCAATGAAGAGTTTTATCTTGACCCCGATGCAGACGTTAGCGGCATTGCTAATATTGGAAACGGTGTTGAGATTACCTATGTCCATAAATCTGGCGAGAAGGTGACCGAAACCTTTTCCTATTTGTTAGCAGCTACCGGTCGTCGACCAAACGTGGATAATCTGGATTTGGAAAACACAGGCTTACAACTTGATGAGCGTGGTGTTCCTGAGTTTGATCGATACACCATGCAAACTAGTCTGGGGCATATATTTGTCGCCGGTGATGCCAGTAATGATATTCCTCTTTTACATGAGGCCGCAGACGAAGGTCGCATAGCAGGTGACAACGCAGGGAATTATCCAGAGGTTCGAGTTGGGCTACGACGTGCAATGTTAGGCGTTGTTTTTACCGAGCCGCAAATAGCCAACATTGGCTTGAGTGTTGCTGAGATTCAAGAACGCGACCCAAGCTGCTATAGCGTTGGCGAGGTGAGCTTTGAAGGTCAGGGGCGCAGCCGAGTTATAGGTAAAAACAAAGGGCTAATGAAAGTGTACGGCGAACAGGGAACAGGTCTGTTTCTAGGAGCTGAAATGTTTGGTCCCGCCGCTGAGCACATTGGTCATTTGCTGTCGTGGGCGGTGCAACAACGACTTACTGTCAGCCAAATTCTGGACATGCCGTTTTACCATCCGGTAATTGAAGAAGGAGTGCGTACTGCGCTTAGAGATCTCAATGCGAAACTTAAAATCGGTCCAGAAATGGTTGAGCATTGTCTCGATTGTGGGCCTGGTGCGTAATAAATTTATAGCAGATAAGCAGTGAAAGGAGCTAGCTAATGAATAGCGCAACAATCAAAAAAGGGTTTGTAGTTGCGTTATTGGTCGGCACCATTCTGCTAATTATCAACCAGTATGATGTTTTGGCAGGAAATTCTGAGCTTCGGGTGATCCCTGCAATTCTTACTTATTTAACACCATTCTTTGTTTTTATTGCTGGGCAATACTCAGCAAGTAGAGAGCGTGTTGATAAAGACAGCTCAGTCAGTTAGCTAGAAAGACTATTTGTGTATTGAAATTTGATGAGGTGATGTAATGACACGTATTCGATATTTGGTTTATTTGATGCTCGCACCAGTGCTTATGGCAATTGTATTTGGAATGGCCTGGCAATTATTGTAGAGGCCTGCCTGTGGTTGGCTTGTCTGCAGCTGGCTTATACAGCAGCCTGGGGTAATTCAAAATATTGATCCCTGGTTTGGCAAGTTCGCTAAGTGCATTCTTGGCGATCCATCTTGCTGAACCAGAATCAATAGTCAGTATTTGATTGGCCACTTCGATTGCCTTTGCGTGTAAATCGATATTTCTCTTGCCGATATTTCGCAGCGCCCAGTTCACTGCTTTCTTAACATAGAGTCGATCATCGCCAGCTTCTCGCACTATGGGTTTGAAAAATCTCTCAAACACTTCGTTAGCTGCGTGTTTGTGTGCAAAGCCGTAAGCCGCCATAATTACGAAGCCAGCACGCTTTACAAATTCGTTTTCAGCGCTGGTCCATTCCTTAGCTTTAGGTAATGCATGACTGCTTTTAACAAAAAACCCCATACAGAACGAATCGCATATCTCCCAGTTCTCAAAATCTGCTGCCCATCTTTCCATTTGTTTTTCAGAGATGCATTGTGGATTATATATTTTGCTACATAGTAGTCTAGCTTCGTAGATGCCGGTGTCATACAGCTCAAGCGCAAGCTTATCGTCCTGACCAATTTCTTTGGCTAAGGCTTTCAGGTCTTTGTGATAGACACCTAGGGAATTATTTGCGGTGATCGCAAATTTGTTCCTTTTAAGTTCAATCTTTTCTGGATCGGCGAGAAGTTCTAGTCGATTCATTATCTGTCGTAAATTCATTTCTTAGAGGAATTTATGGCGACAGCCTGATCGACATAATATTTCATCTCGGTAATGTTCAGCTTGCTCATTGAGAGAATTCTCATGAGCTTCCCAGAGCCAGAAAGTAATCCGTATTTGTCTTCCATGTGAATTCCTTTCAGAAACCCAAGGTCAATTCCATGTTTCATTGTTCTCATATGACATATACCACCATTGTTATCAGAGTAGGTGGTTATGCGACTTTTTTGTATTTCATTCAAGCCGTAGTTTTCTAACAGGACTTCTCTTACTGAATAAAACAATATTTTGTGCTCGGATGTAATATCAATTTCGAATTGCATGTGAATACCGTGATAGGTTTGGATGCTGTAATATTGATGCGCGTTTTATGGACTATACTTGCCCAGTAATTTATCCACTTGTTACTTTCATTGCTATTGGCCAGCCAAGTATTATGAAAGAAGTAAATAAACACAGTTCCGCAATGCGTTGAAATAGTCCTCTAAAGGACGATAGTTCGACTGATGCCATCAAGAAGAAAGAAACTATTGTAAGTATTCCCAATCCAGCAAGAACTGTGCATGAAAATGTAGATTTTGTACGTTTTCTGAACCCCATAGAAAACATCAACAGCCCTACACCACCTATCAAATACTCAAAAATACCAAGCAGGTTATGTATATTTTGACGCAAGCTGCCTTCTGCTGGACATCCTATATCACACGGTGCAAAAGCAGCTCCTATATAAGATGCGCCGACAAATAACAAAAGATAGTATCCAATCTTTGAATACCCTATAGGATTGACCAATGGAGCGTTAACAACGAGAAAGGTTATAACCAACAATCCAATAGGCAGGAACCCACCTAAGCTAACAACCTTCCCCCACTCTGTGCCAACCGCACCAAGTTCGCTTATATAACTTTGTACATGAGAATAATCTTGAACTAGCGACCCGCCTATAAGAGGTACCACAAGTGCAAATGCAATCATGAGAATCAATAGTGAAATTGATAACTTTTCTCTAGTCATTCATATTTTCCTGGCACTTAGCCATGAGGCGTTTTCGATTCGTACTGAGGAATCATACAACGGAAAAACCAACATTGATGAGGTTAGATTGAATTACGCGCATTCGTCTTCAAATGGCCTTACTATTTCATCACTTGGAGCAGGGAAGGGCCGCTTGAATGTAAACGCTGAATAGGTAGGACCATTTTGGCGCAATAGCTCCAACCGAATTTTCGCTTCTTCGATTGTGGGTTTTCGATCTTGCTCAATCCACCAGATCACCATATAGAATTCAACTTTATCAAACCACTCCTTACGTCGGCGCATAATCTCCTTGTGACTTTCATCTCGGTAGACGAAGTTGACCAAAGATTTCAAATCAGACCAAACAGACATGTTTATAGCCATGTTTGGATCTTTAAATGCTTGTACATCTAACGCATCATTTCCAGAACCGGTAAACCTCCATACAAAACCAGGTTGAGACTCGGCGATTTTGTTCACGCGATCGAGACTATCTACAAAGCCAGCATTAGTAGGGTGCTCTTGTGGTAAGCGAAATTTCGCGATATTAACCTGTGCTATCTGATAAACCATTACACTACCTTGTTTGTATATTCAAAATGGAACTGCGCTCTTAATAGAGCGCGCTCCAATATGTTCTGTCTATAGAATAACGCTTTAGCTAAGAATCATCTTCGAGGCGCTTGCCCAGGCCAACAACATTGTCATTGCCATAACCAATAGCAGAGTAAAACGCTAATACGTTTTCATTGGTATTACGAACTTGTAGGTTAATCTTTGGGCAGCCTTTTTGCATTATGAGAGCCTCCACAGCCCGCATAATAGCCTGCCCATAACCTTTGCGTTGTTCAGAGGGCTTAACGGCCAAATAGTTTATCCAACCTCGATGGCCTTCATAACCTCCCATCACGGTTGCGACAATTGAATGTCCCTGGAGCCCAACAAGAAATAGGTCTCGTCCAACTTCGAGTTTCCTTTCTATGTCTTTAGCTGAGTCATTCTGAGGTACTACAAGACCGCACTCCTTCCAGAGTGAAATCACTTCATTTTTGTCTTGTTCTTCAAATGCTCGAATAATCATTTTAAGTGTTGAAGCGCCATCCTCTACTTAAAGTTGCGATCAGTTTCCGTGTTACACGATCTCTGTCATTTCAATAAGTTTATTTACGGTATTGAGATTTCGCGCCGTTGCGGCTACCCCAAGGCATTTTTCTACACCTGCCGCCAGTTTCGATCTGCCAATGCCATCTGGTGCGTGTAAGTAGAAGACCTTACCTTTAATACTATACTTTTCCGATTTAGACTTTAGTTTTTCGATTCTATCTATATCTGGCTTTGGCGCATCATTACAGAAGAATAAATGTATTTCTTTGCCTACAAGTGAGCTGTACGGATTATCTCTTACAAACCTTGAGAAATCTTTTTTACTTATAATCATGACTTCTGGTTTAAAGCCAAATTGACTCTCAATAAGCAGGTCTACATTCTTCGGCGGCTTATTGCTCTCAAATACCACGTTGCCACTTTGAATATATGTTTTAACTTTGCTGTATGAGCTTTCCTCTAACAGAAGAGTCAGCTCCTTCATTGGAAGGATATTTCTTCCTCCAACATTGATGCCTCTAAATAGTGCTATGAAAATTCCCATATGTCCACATGTCCATTTTTGTTACTGGATTAAACCAAGAGCTTTCTGAAGCTTTTTAGTGAGCCCTAAAGAAACAATATGATGAGAGTCTTGTAGATACTCTTTCAACCTTTTATCTGGCAATCCTGGTTTATTATATTGTTGAATCCATTTCATTCCTCGTGATGCAAAATAGGGTGCAGGTCGAAGCCCAGGTTTATCACGCAATATTTCGTATGTTATCTCGGAGACTTTAAATGTAATTCCAGAATATTTACCATCTCCCCAGCCGCCAATTGCAAATACTTTACCTCCAACTTTCCATACGTGAGAGCCACCCCACTGAATTACATAGGTAGTAGATGGAAGAGACTGGCAGTATTGGTTGAAATCTTCGTATGTCATAGTAGCGGGCTAACAGTGAATTAAAGGAGTCGTAGCGGATATTTTTTAACCAACTTGTTGCTTTGTTGGTAACTGGTTAAATTTCATTCGTTACGATCCGTTTGATTATATTGGTTCTCGTAGTTCTCGTAGTTTTCTATGCCGATCTCGCATCATGTATCAACTTCAGTCCTAAGGTTCCAATTATTCCGCTGGCCAAACGATCTAAAACTATTTTTAGATTTAAATATGTTTTCCTTGGCGCCGTTGAGGACAACACAAATGCTACTAACGAATACCAGCCAGTTTCTAGAAAAAATATTGTTGGAGCCAGAACTAGTATGGTTGAAATAGGTAAGTTTGGCGGCAATAGTGCAGCAAAGACACTGCCATAAAAAATAGCTGTTTTAGGATTGCTTAATTGAGTTATTAGCCCAAGCTTGAAGGATTTGTAAGAGCTAGCCGAATTTTTACATACATTATCAATTGATTGTTTTGCCCCGCGCCAAATGACTATTGCGAGATAGATTAGATACATTCCACCCAGTATTTTTAATGCCATATATAAAACAGGTACGCTAAGTAAAACTGCTTGTAGCCCTAGAAGCGCTATAATAGCAAACCCTGCACCGCCGACGCCCATACCAATGGCGGTAGTGAAGCCAGCCGTCCTTGATACTGCGACAGACGTACGCGCAACTAATACAAAACTCGGCCCCGGGCTCATTATGCCGAGAAGCAAAACTCCGAGAATACCTATGTAAGAAGTGATTACGTCCATCGCTTACTTTCTCCAGTCGAACAAACCTGCCTTCTTTTAATCATTGAATCAAAGTTCTCTGAGCTCTTTGATTCAATGACTTACTTACTTTTACGCCGCCATAGATTCTGTGATGGAATTCGCAGTGCCCTGTTAAATTTGCTAGAACAGTTCTCAAAAGCAATGATAGCCGTCAATTCCACAATTGCATCATCGTCATATTGTTCGCATAATTTGGAGAAAAGTTCATCGCTTACATCTCTGTCCGATAATGTAATGTTGTCTGCATACTCCAGAGCTACGCGTTCAGCTGTGCTAAACAATGAGCTTTTGTTGTAATCATCTAAAGCCAGTATTTTTTCTTCTGATACACCCAGTTTGCGACTCACGGCCGCATTAATATCTTGTCAGGCTGGACACCCGTTCAAGCTGGCAACCCGACGATTGAGCAGCGTAGTTAAACTATGTGGTATATGCTCATCAACATTGAGGCTATTACGCATGTTGGTGTTCGCTCTAAATACAGAAGGCCGACGGGCGTATATTAGAGATGGTACTAATTTGACACCCCACACTTTTTCTTGTTCTTCTATTATGCGGGCGGCTGGGCCTTTAAGGCTGGCAGGGTCTGCTCCTTCGATACGACTCATATGTTCTCTCTCCAATTAATATTATTTGTAGTTTTACTTAGTTATCTGATTCTTCATAGAAAAAATTTATGAAGTAAATATTTTGACCATTTCCATGTTTGGCTGTTTTAACAAGGTCAACAATATTATTGAAACCTGACTCTTTAGCAAGAGATTCAGAAATATCTTCGAATGATATTTCCCTAATTGAGGTCACGACAATATTTCCTTCTTCCATTCTGTAGACACCTCCTGACTTTACATGAGGTTTCTTCCAGATTCGAATGCTTGTGGTAATTTCACCATTCTTTATTCGCTCTCGTAGCTTACTAGTGAATTGCATATACCCAGCTTCCGAGGTTGTTAAGGCTGTTCATCATTAACAGCCGAGTGAATCTGATTTTCTTATTATCAATACTGTTTTATTTTGCTATGTTATTAACAACACATCAACGTGCCTGACGGGAACTCCAATAGTGTGACATATGTAATCTGATAAGTATCAAAGGCGGACATCGGCACAGCCTACGGGTAAGAGGTATGGATTAAAATGAATTCATAATTGAATAACTCCGCCAAGCATTTCCCGTTTCAGGATACCATGCACAATAGCCAATCATAGGTTACTATCTGCTTATACCACTGCCCTGTGTACCATTGAACTTACTATGCCCATTCTCCTGCAATATTTATTTGTAATCGGTACATTTCAAGGTTTTCTCCTGTCTTCCTTGCTGTTGTTTACGCCCAATATCAGCTATGCCAGCCGTATTTTGGGTTTGTGGTGCAGTCTGTTGGCATTAGGGCTTCTTCTGGTATTGATAGTTCAGGGCTCGGCTATTGAACCGAATAGTTTGTTTCTTGCCTTAACAGGTTTCTTACCTGCCAGTTATGGGGCATTTCTATATTTGTATTGCCGTCATTCTGTTCTGGATGATGGATTTCAGCGAAAAGATCTTTTGCACCTAATTCCTGTAGCCAGTTGCTACCTGTTGAACTTTGATCTTATATTGGCGCCTGACGTTGTGGTGCAAGCGTATTTGCAGGGTGTTGAACCAACTAACATCCGTTACATTCTCGGTGTGACTATTCTGTATGCTCAGGCATTTATCTATATTGCTTACAGTGTCCATTTTCTATATCGCTACCAGCAACGCGCGCAGAATAACTACGCTAGCTTTAACCCGGATGTTTTCGACTGGTTATGGATTGTGCAAGGTTTTAATCTGATTATCTGGAGTAGTAAGGTCGCCTCAATTGTTCTGGGTCATAATATTGTGTTGGTAATTGGTGGGGATATATTGATCGTAGTGTTGATTTATACGATTGGTATGGCCCAGTGGCGTAACCCTCTACTGTTTAGAATCGCAGTACCATTGCAAGAAGCTTTAGTGGTATCAACTGACGATAAGAATTCGAAAATAGCGGGCGCGTTAGATGAAAGCACCCGCATAAGTGTATTGGAGACAGTCGACCAGTACATGAAACAACAGCAGGCATTCCTGGACAATGAATTATCACTACGAAGGCTGTCGGAAGCTGTAGGTGTTAGCACTCATCATTTATCTGAAGTGCTGAATCAGAAAGAAGGGCAGAATTTTTACAATTTTGTGAATGACTTTCGCGTGGAGTATGTGTGTGAATGTCTCAAGCTTGATAATGATATTGGGCTCCTGGATTTGGGCCTGAAAGCCGGATTTTCTTCCAAAAGCTCTTTCAATTCAGTGTTTAAGAAGCACACGGGAGTCACACCATCCCAATACCGGATAAAAGTAAGCAATAGCGCTGCTTCATCCTGAGCCTGTAAGTTAGAACCGTCCAACTCGGCCACATTGGACGTCCAGTCAGCACTATATAGACGCCTGTTATCTAAATCCTTGATGAAATAGATCCACGTTCACTTCTGCTACAAGAAGTGGCTAGCGATAAATTTTAAACAGGATTCACCATGACTGAATTTGTTTCTGAGCTAAGTCCAGTACCCGGGCGAAACTTTATCCGTTTGGGTTTTATCTGCTTGGGTACCTTGCTAGCTCTAATGGTTGCACTTTACGGCATCGCATTTCCGTTAATACTGCCTGAAATGCAGGACGAATTTCACCAGCGTTATTTAAGTATGTCTCAGACCCTGGTGTACATGCATGTTGTTGGCGCAGGGGTAGCGCTCTTTATTTCTCCCATTCAATTTATGATTTACCGTAAAAACCGAATCTTACATCGCTATATGGGTCGAGTGTATTTCCTGGCCGTTATGGTTGGCAGCATTGGTGGCTACTATATGGCCTGGTATGCGTTCGGAGGCATGATCAGCACTGTAGGTCTGGGAATTCTATCTACCCTGTGGTGGTCATTCACTTTGATAGCGGTAATACATGCCCGAGCTGGAAATATGACAGCCCACAGGCGCTGGATGATTCGCAGCTTCTCCTTAACATTTGCCGCAGTCACACTAAGATTACTTTCACCGTTTCTGAGTATGGTATTTGACGACGCTACAACGTCTCAAATTGTGTATTGGGTGTCATGGTCTTTGAACCTGGCACTTGCTCAGTTGTGGATGAACTGGCAAGCGCGTACGCAAGTAGGCAGTGCCACTAGGTCCACAACTAAATATGATCTAGCGTCAATCTCCCCTGGTTTCCACTAATGAGCGACTACAATGATTTCAAACACTGCACTGGATCGAACTCTCTATATATACATGGTAGTAGTGCTTTCCGTGTTCGCTGTAGTCGCTTCTGGCTCTCTTGTGTTCGTTCCCGATTCCTATGGCTCCTCTGGTGTAGTAGCGATGCTGGCATCGGGAGCTCATATTTTTTTCGGAGTGTTGTATGTACTGGGTCCGATTGCCCAGTTCAACGGAAAGATTCGATCTAAATTCCCAAGTGTTCATAGGTGGCTGGGTCGACTAACCCTTATCGCCATGGTGGCCACGGCTGTATTTGGAATGTGGATGAACCTGGCGCCTGGAAATACGCATTTTCAACTTGGTATGCGAACCATGGCCTTGTTCCTGATTTTCTGGGTGCCCCTGTGTGCATATAAAGCATTCACCTCGGCAAGAAAACGTAATTTTCAATTGCATCAAATATGGGTATTACGACTGGCCGCGGTTGCAGTTGGAAATGGAGCATTACGCTTTGGGCTTATCGGTTTTATGATAATAACCGGTGGTACCGAGGGCACTGATGAATTTGTGGATCAGACAATATGGTTCTTTATAGGCAGTCACAGTATTCTCGTTGAGCTTTATATTCAGCACAAGTTTTTTACAGGCGTAAATCGTAAGCCATCCTCAGCTTAAACCATTTAATCAAATGACTTAATCACCTCGTGTTACCAAACTGACAAGAGTCTTTCAAATGTAATGTCTGAAAACGGCGAGACTATATTCAGGGAAAGCACTACAGTTTCACACAAAGTGACATTGAATTAGTCAGGTCGAGATTCGATGAATCACTGCTTCGAAGGGTGGCTACAATGTCGAGTGATACACATAAACTGTCAGTTGACTGGCAATATGTAAGTACCTCATTGGATGAAAAAGGCTATGCGGTAATTCCTGACATACTCAGCGAAGCCGAATGTAATACTGCCCGTAGTTTTTATAATGACCCTGCCGTAATTTACCGTTCAAAAATCAATATGGCGCGTTACAATTTTGGTGAAGGTGAATACAAATATTTCGCCTATCCTTTGCCAGATATAGTGCAGAAATTGCGAGAAACGTATTACCCTTATTTGGCTGTTATTGCCAACGCATGGAATGATCGCCTAAGGCTCGATAATCGATGGCCGTTGCAGTTAGAAAATTTAACTGAGCAGTGTCACGAGGCGGGGCAGTCAAGGCCAACACCATTAATTCTGAAATACAACAAGCAAGGCTATAACTGCCTGCATCAGGATCTCTATGGCCCGATTCATTTCCCATTACAAATTGTAGTAATGCTTAGCAACCCAGATACTGATTTTACCGGCGGCGAACTAATTCTGGTAGAACAACGACCGCGAATGCAATCCAGGCCTGTGGTTCTCAATTTGCGGCAAGGTTCGGCGGCAATAATTCCAGTAAAAGAAAGACCTCGAAGAGGGCGACTCGGTTATCATCGTGCAATCATGCGGCACGGCGTAAGCGAAATTCTGGAGGGCGAGCGAGTTACAATGGGAATAATATTTCACGATGCACAGTAGTTGATCTGCGGCTATTTTAGTGAGTTTAATACTTTCAGCATTAACTCTTGCCCTTGTTTTAACGTCTCAGCTTTGTTGTCGGCAATAGCGGCAAAGTGTGACGCCTCCATAAGCGCACCGAGCACCATTTGAGCAGTCAGGTCTGGGTTGGTAATGCTAATAATTTCCTTTTCCGCGAGATACGCTAGCGACTTTTGCATAACTCCAAACCCGAATTGAATTTCAATCTTGCGCCATTCGAACAAGCCCACCACCGAGGGCGCGTCTCTAAATACAATTCTTTGAATATCTGGTCTGGCACATATCTCCAGAGTGGCCATGATGCTGGCAGTAAATTTCTCCCAACTTGAACCAGAAGCCGGAATGGCCGCATTTGATTCATCTAGTATCAACTGCTCCAACTGCATGGCAACAGCAATAAAAAGCCCTTTCTTATCCCCGAAATGGTGATATATAGCACCCGTGGTAACGCCAGCCTTGCTGACTATTTCAGCAAGAGCAGCTTTAGTATACCCGTGTGTGGCAAAGACTTTGCGCGCCGCCTTGAGGATTTTCTTTTGGGTGGCTTCGGTTTTTTCCGCTTTAGTTGGCATTCTGGCTTGTGTTCTCTGGCATACTGTTCTGGCGTATTGTTACATAACGTAATTATGTTATGCTACATGAAATCTGATTCTTTGTTAAGTCCGATTCAAGTACACCCCAATCCGCTAATGTATAACGAAAGGTAGGTACACAATACTATGAGCGAAAATGATCATGATATTCTTCTACAGTTAAATATTGATTACATTAATTCAGTTCAACATTCAGATATCAATCGCTTCGATGAGATATTGGCGGAGGACTTTAGATGCTCCAATTCGGATGGCTCAATAGTAGATCGAGCCGCTTTTCTTAATCAAACTAAAAACCCCGCCAAGTTTAGTGAGCTGAATGTAGAAGATGTTGAAATTCGCATAATAGGTGCTTGTGGGATTATTCATGCGAAAACTGTCTACAAAGATGAAGAGGGTAATGAGAAGACTGGGCGGTATACAGATGTCTGGATCAAGCAAGAAGACAATAACTGGCTTGCCGTATGTGCTCACGTTATGCGAAATTAATAGGGTAAAAAATTAAAAAGGGTCGTAGTGGTTAATTCATAGCCGTTACGGCCTTTTTTTGTACCTGGCTTTACTAAACACTCATCGCAGTTCTTTTGAAATGCGTATAGCATACCTCCGCTGCCCTTGAGCTATTGAAAAGATAGACATGAGTTAAGTTGAAACAAGCAATTACGTAAAAAATCAAATATGAATTCTCCAAAGCAAGCTTACGATCAGAGACTGGAAACTTACAGTAAAAGTCAGAAAGAACTCAACGTTGCGAATGATCGTTTCGCAATAGCGCGTGGCATCACATTTGCTCTGTTTGTAGCAGTAGCATGGCTGTCTCTGTTTAATGATTCCCTGTCGCCAGGCTGGCTGCTTATCCCATTTGTGCTTTTCTTGGTTCTGATGGTGGCTCATTCTCGAGTTGTGAGCCGATTAGCGCGCAGCCGACGAGCAATTGATTATTATAATGCCAGGCTGGGTCAGCTCGCCGGAAAATGGTCTGGAATGGGTAGCAGTGGCGCGCGTTATTGTAATGATGATCACCCTTACACTACAGATATGGATGTGTTCGGTGTTGGTTCTCTGTTTGAACTTGTTTGCTGTGCCCGTACACGATTGGGAGAAGATGTATTGGCGCGATGGTTTAGCTCGGCAGCTGATCAGAACACTATACTAGAGCGGCAACAGGCCATTACAGAGCTTCGTGGACAGGTAGAATTCCGCGAACGGTTTGCATTACTTGATGCCGAGATAAACGCGAACTTTGATCAACAGCAACTACAACAATGGGTAGAGGCAAAGTCCGAACCAATTGCCAATTGGAAAAGAGTGTTGGCTACTGTATTAGGAGTCCTTGCAGTGGTCTCCATTGCGGCCTGGTCTTTGGGATATGGTTATCTACCATTAGTTTTGGTAATAGTAATTGAGATGATTTTCTATGCTACGAATATTCGTGAATTTCGGCGAATAACCGCTGATGCAGACAAGGCGAGCTCTGGCCTGGTGATCCTTAGCCAGGTAATGGGCCTTATTGAAGAGCACAAGTTCACTTCAAAGGTTTTGCAAGAACTACAAAATAAGCTACAAATAGAGGGAAAAGCTCCTTCCTGGCAAATCAATCGACTGCATAGTCTCATCCTTATGTTGGACAATTCGTTTCGCAATCAGCTATTCGCTCCAATTGCTTTTCTATTGTGTATTCCTGTTCATCTAATATATCGCGTCGAAAAATGGCGAGAACAGATCGGACCGCATTGTTCCCAATGGGCAGATACTGTGGGGCAAATTGAAGCACTAAATTCGCTATCAAGGCATGCATTTGAAAATCCTGACGATCCGTTTCCTGATTTGGTGACGGAAGAAGAGGGGGCCTGCTTTGAGGCAATAGCACTTGGTCATCCACTATTGCCATTGGCGACTTGTGTGCAGAATGATATAAGCATCAATGCCAGAAACCGGCTGACAATGATAAGTGGGTCAAATATGTCGGGCAAGAGTACGTTGCTGAGAACCGTTGGTATTAATCTTGTTTTGGCGCTATGCGGAGCTCCTGTTCGTGCGAAGAGTTTTAGAACATCGCAGTTTCTGCTGGGCTGCGCGATGCACGCTGGAGACTCGCTCAAGCAGGGAACATCACTTTTCTATGCAGTAATTTCACGAATCAAGACAATCGTTGAGCTGGCTGGTCAATCGCCGCCACTACTTTTTCTGTTTGATGAAATACTACAGGGAACTAATTCACACGATCGACGTGTGGGTGCCGAGGGAGTGATTAGACAACTATTACACAGAGATGCTTTTGGTTTRGTGACAACTCACGATCTYGCGCTGACATCTATTGCGGATTCRTTAGGCGACCAGGCTGTGAACATCCATTTTGAGGACAATYTAATTAATGGAAAAATGCATTTCGATTATAAGATTCGACAAGGGGTTGTTCAAAAGAGTAATGCACTTGAGYTAATGCGCWTGATAGGACTTAATGTTGGTGACGAATTGAGTGCAGACATATCGAAAAAGAGTAACGATGAATAGTAYTAAATNTGAWTCAMAGCAACTTCTTTAAAATTCCATACCCACTTCGGCTTATGGGAAGTTCCTTGCCGYTGTTAAGAATYGCAATCTTACTGTCTTTGGTCTCAGTCTCGATGCGTGACAGGTAGTTGATGTTTAAYAAATAGGAACGATGGATACGACAAAAATGTCGAGGGTCGAGTTTTTCCTGCAAYTTATTCAGACGATCGAGTTTTATGTGAGTGGCGTCTTCAGTCTGTATAGCCACATAGTCATCCGCCGATTCGATGTAGCAGATCGATTCTACCGGAAGAACATGTACGTCACTGCCGTCTCTAACTAAAATACGTTGCAGTATTTCACTCTCTCTCGCGGGGTCGAACACAAACCCACTAAGGTCTTCCGGTTTTTCCGATGAAACCCGCTTCTTAATTTTTTCAATCGCCTGTGCTAGCCGTTTGGGATCTAACGGCTTTAGTAAGTAGTCGATAGCGTTAGCCTCGAATGCCTGCACTGCGTATTCGTTGTAGGCAGTTACGAAGATCACGAAGGGAGTTTGCTCGCCCAGTAATTCCAGAACGTCAAACCCATCCAGCTTTGGCATCTGAATGTCGAGAAATATTAACTGCGGATTCAACTCATGCACAGCCTTTACTGCCTGCAAACCATTTTCACAAAGGCCTATTATTTCCACTTCTTCATGTTGAGATAAGGCATTCTTCAGGCCTTCTCGTGCATGAGGTTCATCATCAATGATGAGAGCGGTTATTTTGTTAGAGTCTRAATTGGTCAAGACTTCACTTCCTGTAGTTCCAGGTTGTGGTCAGCGGGGAGATAAAATTGAACCGTAAAGCTCCCCGGCTCGCGAATTGTTTTAAGCATTGCTTTACCACTATACCGGGTTTTTAGTCTCTGCTCGACCGAAGACAGGCCATGGCCGGTTCCTTTCAATTTTCGCCCTAGCTCATCCACTGGATTTGAAACCTCGATCACCAACATCGATTTGTTCTGGCGAGCCTTAATAGAAATAGTTCCGCCTTCAAGGCAGCTGTCAATGCCGTGTTTGATTGCGTTTTCAACGATTGGAAAAAGTATAAGTGCGGGTATTACAATATTCTGTACGGCATCGTCTATTTCAAAATTGGTTTGTAGTCGGCTCCCAAACCTCTCTCGCTCAATACCTAAATAGTTTTGAATGTGTTCTAGTTCTTCGTTCAATGTCGCTGTACTCTTTTTGCTATAGGCGACACTGTAGCGAAGAAATTCGGCGATTAGTAAACAGAATCGATGTGCTTTTTCGGGAGAGGATAAGGCAATATTTGCCAAAGTGTTTAAAGAATTAAATAGAAAGTGTGGATGTACGGTAGCCTTGAGCGTGTTCAGCTCAGCCTGACTAACCAGCAATTTGTGTCGTAGGGCATCCTGCTCCAGGTTTCGGGTTTTTTCCATTGCGAAGAACAGGTAATGGAGTAGCACGACAATTTCAAATTGAAGAACAACAATTGCAAGATTAATAGTAAGACTTTCACCAAGCAAAGAGTCCCAGTTAGTATTTACCAGAACTGTGTCTAGTAAGCCTGCGTAGGCTTCACCAACTGCAATCCACATAACAACTACAACCACCAGGGTTAACAAGTGACTTGCTAGCAACATTAGCCAGGAGGTAGATTCCAGTGGCAGCCCTCTGCATACATAGTAATTAGGCAAGACAAAAATCAAACAGAGGAAATACATCGGAGTTAGGAGAATAAGGCAATTCAGCAGACTGGCGTCAGTAGTGCTGCTTATAAGAGCACTAATGCTAAAAGTGAGAATCGCCCAGCTAAGAAGAAGGACTAGAACTCTGTTAATACTATTAAAAAATGGATGCATAAATACCGAGCTGTCAGTAGCGCTAAATATCTTGTATTGAAAAAATCTAGTTTCTTATCTCGCCACCACCCATTAGTGCCAATCCTTTTATAATAAGTGTTTTTCTGGGTAGCTCCAGTTCTTCAGCAAGGCATTTACTTTTGACAGTAAACCCCCCCATGATGCAAACAGCACCACGTTTTTCCACAGCCCAGTTTAGTGGCACAACCACTTCAACGCCGCCCATGACACAGAACAGATTAAGAGTCATTGAATCGTCTTTCATATCGGCCTGGGAAAAATCCAGTTTATAACCTCCCCAAACGCTAATGACTTCACCGCCAGTCAGAGACTGACTAGTATATTCGAGTTCACTGCCACCCATAAATGCGACGAGTTGCAATTTATCGCTGTCCTCGCCTACGCCAATCTCATCAGATTGGGTGTTAAATCTACGGGGTAAAAGATTTCGCGGGTTCATTACAATAAACGCAACGATAACCAGCCACATAGGCAGAAACAAATCACCAAAAGAAAGGCCGAACAAACCAAACTGTGAGCTTAGCAACACACCACCAAATAGTGTGAGAGCCCAGGCGATGATAGGTTTTTCATTGCCTTCATCATGAGTAAGCCAGTAGATGCCAAGCAAGAGAATAGCAGCCGGAATTAGGCTGCGCACGGCTCGAAAGCTCCATCCTAGCAACGAGCTAATACCTAGTAAGTCAAACAAACCGGTTCTGGATAATATAATAAATGCTGCAACCGACAGTAAAATATAGGCTGTGGTTTTTCTTGAGTTCTGAGTGTCATCATCGCTCATTGTTTTACTCTCCAGTAGTAATCGATAACGAAGCCTAACCTTTCACCAGGGTTCTATCCCGGTCTATTCCGTGAATGGCGCATTATTCACGGTTTCTGACGAATTCCACAAAAGGCAATAGTATTCGCTGTTTGCCGAGAGTTCTTCTGCGTTCACGGAAAAGCTAATGAAGTAGTGCTCTTCAGCCAGTAGCATTGCGATCACTTCATCAGGAACCAACGTTGGCAAGGAGAGAATATGAATAACCATCGGCATCAATATCTTTACACTCCTATAATTCAGTTCTTTGCTCGGCTGTCTCCTGGAAAACAGGCTTTGCTTGTTACTGCCAAGTGCCTGTTGATTATAGTGTTGGTAGGTTTCCAGCTGGCAACGATTAATGGTTCAGTCTAAACATAGTCCTGCTTAGAAAGCGTTCTACACCCTCATATTGCGGCAGCCTGCTGTTTTAGGAGGTAGCTCATAGTCTATAACGCGCTTCTCTTGATACAATCTCCCCTTTGTCAGTTCGCACTATTTACTCGGAGATTGAAGAACATTGAATATCCTCCCCTGCCGTAGACTAACCTCAGCCTTCTCAATGAGTTTATTTGGATCACTGGTATTTGTAGTGAGCCATGGCTCTGTGTTGGCGCAAGAAGATACAATAGTTGATACCTCTATTGTGAAAGAATTTCGAGTAGTAAGAATAGACACCCCGCCGGTGATCGACGGTGTGCTTGATGAGGCGGTTTGGCAGCAAGCGCAAGTAGTGACAGATTTTCATCAGATTAGGCCGGGAGAGGGCACCGAGCCTTCCGAGCGTACTGAGCTTTATGTGTTGTACGACGATGACGCGATGTATATAGGCGCGCGCATGTACGATAGTGAACCCGAGCTTATCTCTGCGCCTACTATTCGGCATGGTCAGGGACTAGGCTCAGACGATAGGCTTGTTGTAATACTTGATCCATTCAACACTGGCCGAGCAGGCTATCGATTTGAAACCAATCTTAATGGTGTGCGACATGACGCCCTATATCAAAACATTAATTCCTTTCAGATAGACTGGAATACCATTTGGGACGTTGCTACTAGCGTTGACGGCAATAGCTGGGTGGCCGAGCTTGAAATACCTTTTAAGTCTCTTCCTTTTGATCCGACTATAGAAACCTGGGGTTTCAATTTTGGGCGCGGCATACGACGYCGAGGCGAAGAGATGGCCTGGGTGTCGCAGAACCGAACYTACAACCCAAGTATATCCGGGCGMGCMACAGGGCTTACTGGTTTAGAYAAAGGWGTYGGSTTRGACATTGTTCCTTCGATGTCARTMAATCGAGGRCGCGGCTAYCACCCCGCAAGTAGTGATACCTCATATTCGCCYTCACTGGATGCATTCTATCGGYTAACGCCWTCACTCAATGCTGCAATGACAATCAATACKGAYTTTTCCGCAACAGAAGTGGATAACCGACAGGTAAAYCTGACRCGCTTCAATTTGTTCTTTCCTGAAAAGCGTGACTTTTTYYTAAAYGATTCAGAYYTGTTTCARTTYGGAAAYATYGGYGGRYTKGCYGGYGGAAACAAYGCKACGTCKCGCGGYAGTCGCGAAAATTCWCGTCCTTAYTTTTCACGTAAACTGGGTTTGAGTAGCACCGGAGARCCCGTAGATATTGACTATGGYGGGCGCATTAGTGGCCGTGTTGGTCGTTGGAATATTGGAGCTCTTGCTATTCATCAAGATGAATCCGSCAACGTAGGRGCRTCWGAYTTAYTGGTGACGCGCATTTCTGCCAATATATTAAGCGACTCTACTATTGGTTTTATTCTCACCGACGGCGATCCAACATCTAATTTGGACAACCGAGTCGTTGGAACCGATTTTCAATACGTGAATAATGATTTTGCCGGCGGCCGAATTTTACAAGCCGATGCCTGGTATCAGCAATCCGACACTCCAGGCCTAAAAGGGGATGATGCATCTTTTGGCTTCGGCATACGCTTGCCAGAAAGCCAGGGCTTACGGGGTAGATTAGGTTATAAAGAAATTCAGCAAAATTTTAACCCTGCCATGGGATATGTGAATCGCTCTAATATTCGAGACATAACTACTGACGTGGGCTATACCTATTTTTTCGAAGACAGTATTTTTCAAACAGCGTTTGCAGGAATAGATGCGCAGCGAATTGAAGTTATTGATGGTGGCCTACAAAGCGAAACAGTCTCTTTTAGATTGCTTGAGCTACAAACTGACGCGCGTGACGGTGTCAATCTGACTTACAACACCAACAAGGAAGTGGTTCAGCTACCTTTCACAATTTATTCAGAGGTGGGTAAGCAAGTTGTTATTCAGCCTGGTGCCTATGAATTTGACGAAAAGCAAATTAGCTTCAGAACGGGAGGCCAGCGCACTTTCTCCGGGCGCTTTAGTTACCTGGCAGGTGACTTCTATAACGGCGAGCGTACTAATCTAAATGGTTCAATGTCGTGGAACCAGTCGCGTTATTTTACTATGTCATTGAGCTATGACTGGAATGATATTGAATTACCCCAGGGTGACTTTATTACTCGCTTAAGCACCTTATCGACTCAAGTAGCGTTTTCATCTACTCTGTATTGGATCAATCTTTTGCAATACGACAATATCTCCGAAGAGCTAGGTATCAATACAAGGCTGCAGTGGATTCCACGAGCAGGTCAGGAGGGGTTCATTGTGCTCAATTACAATATGCAGGATAAAGATAAGAATAATCGATTTCAATCAGTGTATTCTGATTTAAGTTTGAAGTTCCGTTATACGTTTCGGTTTTGAATATTAAACGAATCCTTGAGGGGTACTATCCAGGTATGAAATTTAAAAGGAGAGCTTTTTCAAAAATGACAGCAGGCGCTTTATTGGCAGGCAGTGCGTCAGCAATTCATCGAATATCTCTGGCGCAAGAAGATACACTGCTTGCCACAGCCATCGAGATAGAGAAGCGACTTGGCGCTCGCCTGGGGTTGGCTGTGATTGACGAAGAAACTGGTAAGCGCTGGAACTATCAGGCGGATCAGCGATTCCCCATGTGCAGCACATTCAAGGCTATTGCCGTAGGTGCGGTTCTAGCACAAGTTGATAAAGGTGAAGATAGCTTAAATAGAGTAGTAAATATTGCAGAAGGCGACCTGGTGTCTTACTCGCCCGTAACCGAGAATAGACTTGGCGGCACGGGCATGACTCTGGCAGAAATTTGTGAAGCGGCGCTAACCATGAGTGATAATACGGCTGGAAACAAGCTACTGGAAAGCATTGGTGGGCCTGACGGTTTAACAGCCTTTGCACGTTTGATAGATGACAATGTTTCACGTCTGGATAGATGGGAAACCGGTCTGAATGAAGCGGCGATCGGAGACGTTCGGGACACAACGTCACCAGAAGCTATGTCACAGACTCTTCGATCTCTGCTTCTTGGAGATGTACTTTCTAGCAATTCCAGAGAACAATTTAAAGAATGGATGGTAAATAATAAAACCGGTGATGCAAAACTACGCGCGGGAGTTCCTTCTTCCTGGCAGGTGGGCGACAAAACTGGTGGCGGTAACAATGGCACTATGGCAGACATTGCCATTATCTGGCCGCCTAACCGCAAACCTCTCAGCATTGCTGTATATATGACAGAAACAGATGCGTCGTTTGATGACAGGAATTTGGGTATTTCTGAAATTGCGGCTGCCTTGCAGGTAGCCATTCAGAGTAGTTAGGCGCGATAATCGAATATATAATGGAGGCATTGATTAAATGATTAAAACCGTCGCATTCGCCTCCCTTATGCTTCCTTTTGCTATTGCCTCCGCACAAGAGTCTGCACTTACTGAATCTGATCGATATTTTGATATCTCTAGTTTTACGTTATACGAACCCTGTCTGACCTTTGAAAGTGTGTCATACAAAGCCAGGTTTATGCTGGATGATAGAGGTGAAGAGGGGCTCTATTGGGTTGTTATCAATGGAGAAGAGATTTCAAAAATTCCAGATGATTGTGAAGCAGTCCACCCAAGTGTATTTACATCTGATCCAACTATCCCTTTTGTTAGCTACAATCTCGAAAATTTGATTATTGCTGATGGCAATACTGATACCGGACTTCGTTATGACATTGCATCTAGAGCTGACAATACTCGCTTCGATTTAGGGTTTAGTTTTGATTATGTGCGTGAGCTAAGAAAGGGCGAAAGTATTTTCGTAAGTGGTACTGGCGCCATGTCTTTTCCTGGTCCAAACTCCTTTCCTTTTGAATGGCATGGAGGGGCCTTTCAAAGTGTGACTACCAATTATACGTTCGATGGCTCACTTGAATATAATGTTGAGACGAATACTTTTATTGTTAGCTTCGACTCGACTAATGAAGCAGGCGATTACACATTGACAGTAATATTTCGTGATTTAGCATCTAACCAGTTCGAACTGCTTGTGGTTTACCCGATTGAGTTTCACGTAATCTGAGTACCGTCTTTAAGGGCTTGGGTATTTTGCGCCCGGTATTGTATTTCCTCTCCGTGCTTCCGCAAATTAACATCGTTTCTTTCCGCTATTCCCTAAAATGTCTGAATTAATATTGATATATCCATAATATTCCCTATAATACCCTGTAAAATTCAATATAATGGAATAAAGAGGAATATATGGGGCAATATCTCTATACAGTCACCGAGGCCGCTGAGCTTCTAAAACTTCATCCTAAGACATTGCGTAAGAAGATTAGAAGCGGAGAACTGCAATCGACTCGTGTGGGTAAGCAATACAGAATTACTCAGTCTCAACTAGAGGAATACTGCGGGGCGAGTCTGGACTCAACCAACGCGGTTTCTCAATTTATTCGTCGTGAAGCTCTAGTTTCGACTGTGTTTGATATTCATGCGATTTCTCCCGAGGACAGCTCACGCATAACTAACTATTTACTTGCCACCCAAAAAAATAGCAGGGATGAAGATACTAAATCCAAATTGAGAATTGACTGCATTTATTATCAGGAAATTGGAAATTTAAAAATTTTACTAAATGGCGACAGTGAAACCATACGACATGCGATGAAGCTAGTGGAAACCTTGATGTCGAGTTAGAGGAATACTACCAATGATGAACCTGATTCAACGCAGAAAATTTGGTAGTACTGCCTTGATTATTGCAGTCTTTTTAATCCTGATAATTACGGTATTTAGTGGAGTTATATCGCCAGTGTCCAGAAACGTTTTCAAATCACCAGAGAGTGCAAAATTCATTCGCGATCAATACATCGAAATCCTGAACCGGTGGCCGGTCCCTTCTCGCAAACATACGATCAGCACAAGTCAGGGTGAGACTTTCGTAATTGAATCGGGCTCCGAAGGAAAACCGAAATTGATCCTGTTGCATGGCTCAATGAGCAATTCGCTGATGTGGATGAAAGAAGTGTTACTTTGGGAGCAGCAGTTTCATATCTACACGGTGGATATTATTGGTGAGCCTGGTTTAAGTGCACCTTCTCGGCCAGCGCTGAATACCTCAAGTTATGCACAGTGGCTCGATGAAATAAGAGAGCAGCTCGGTATACAAAGTGCGTCTTTCATTGGAACTTCACTAGGGGGTTGGTTTGCTCTGGACTACACAATAAGACGTCCTGAAGCGGTGGACAATCTTGTTCTAGTTTCTCCTGGAGGCGTCGGCCGTCAGCGAAATATTCTGTGGTGGGTTATTCCTCTGGCTCTACTTGGGGACTGGGGGAAGAACAAGACAAGGCAGCTGATGGTTGGTGAGCAATCCACTGAGGTTTCAGAGCTTGGTGCTATGTTGACGAATTTCCTCTCGGTTGTTCCACAACATTTCAATCCGAGGCTGAATAAATTACCAATATTCACCGATGAGGAACTAGGGAATATAAAGATTCCAGTAATGGCTGTAGTGGGTGGCAAGGATTTGATGCTTGATGCTGAACAAATTCGGGAGCGCTTGAATAAGAATATTAAAAATTTGAAATTGGAATATTTACCGGAAGCCAGACATTATCCAGGAGATAGGTCCAGGCAAATATTGAGCTTTCTAGAGCAGAATACTGATGCTCACTAGAATAAGTTTCTGACTTATTGTCGATATCAAGTTTTGAGAGTGGATGGAGAAAGAAGAAAAAGCATTTCCAGAGTAGGTACTATAATAGCAAATATTTAGCAAAATTATAAGACTATAATTTTTTATACAGCCCCCCTAGAATGCGCTCCCATCATCACTTCTGCTGGAGCCTTTTATGCAATATTCCACAACTACCATGTCTGGACTTTTCGACGCTGAGTACTTTGATATTGAGTCTTCTCATGTCAACGATACCTTTAGAATATTTGTAGGAAAACCTTCAATTGTTGAGCCACAGAAAAGCTATCCGGCAATATATTCGCTTGACGGGAATGCGTCGTTTGCGTCGATGATAGGCACACAGCGATTGCTCTCCCAGGGCGGCGAAGTTCCGCCATCTTTTGTCATTGGCATCGGCTACCCCGGCGAGTCTTTGGCCGTGGCCATGGCTAATCGAAACAGGGATTACGTTCCGACAGAGCCTGAAGAATATGAAATTAAATCTCTAGGCGCGTCTGTGCAAGCTGGCGGACCGGCGTTTCTTCGCTTTCTTAGTGAGGAGCTAAAACCATTAATAGAAAAGAAATATCCAGTCGGCTCAGCCAATAGCACTCTACAGGGAGTTTCTTTAGGCGGCTTGTTTGCGACCTGGACGTTACTTACCAGTCCCAATACGTTTGATAAATATATATTAGGTAGCCCTGCTATCTGGTGGCGAAAAGAGCAGGTATGGGAATGGGAAGAAGCATTTTCGAAAACTCACGACGACATGCAAGCAACAGTTTTTATTAGTGCAGGCGCACTTGAGGTCAAAGAACATATTCGTGCTTCTGCTGTTGATATCGCAAAGAAAAATCCAGAGATGAGAGCCCATATAGAAAGTTTTATTTCATTCAGTGATGAAAATGGCTGGCCACGAATTGCAGAACTTACGGTAGAGTTCGCTAGCCGGCTGCAATCGAGGAATTATCCTGGGCTTAAGATACATTGTCACAACATGCCGGATGAGAACCATATGTCTGCACCTCCCGCTATTACCTCACGAGGGCTCCGTTTTGTAAACGGTAGTTGGCATCCGGAAAAATAGTAATAGGAAAGCATGACAATAAGTCATTAGAGAGCGTAGCGGTTTTTTCTTTGCTAAACCGCTACGCTTCTTTATTTAAATTCGCCAAGCTTTGGCTTATTCAGATTCAATAAGAATAAATTCCTCTTGCCTACCATCGATATAACGACTGGTCTGTCCATCAAAATAAGCATCTTCTTCGAGCATAAACCTGACATCCTGCCCGCCCCATTCGGGAACGCTGACAGTGGCATTTAACTCAATTGAGTACGCCGTATTTTCATGCATGGGAAAGTCACCCTTGCCGACAGTATCATTCTGATTATCCCACATGCCAATAGTCGGGCCTGCGCCATGACCATGGTAACCAATTGGGTGTGTGTAGATAGAGGGTCGAATATCTTCATCTATAGCTTGTGCTCGTGCGGCTCTTAGAATTTCATTGCCAGTTCGACCTGCTTTGAAATTTTCCGTCAGGATATCCTGTAGTCGGTTGCTGGTTTTTAGGCCTGCTAACAATCCAGCCGGCGCGTTGCTTTCTCCTGGGCGCAATACATAGGCGTGTTGTTGTGTGTCGGTATTTAATCGAAGATAGGTAATTCCGAAGTCAACATGCAGCAGATCGCCGGGCAAGATAACACCGTCTCTGTCGGTGTCTGTGAACAGATCGATAAATTCTTTCTCGGCACCGTCGGCTCGCTGAATACTCACTGACGGATGGAACCAGGTCACCAAGCGCAGTTCGCGAATTCTGTCGCGGTACCACCACATCACATCGTCAGTTGTAGTAACGCCCGGTGTGATAACCTCATTGGAGAAACCCTCCTCTATTATGTCGTGGGCGATTTCAACAATAGAAGGGTAGATTGCCATTTCTTCAGCAGTTCTGGCCTCAAGCCAACTGATGGCGAGGTTTTCTGCTGATTGCACTCGGTTTTTTTGCTCATTTGTAAGCGCTCCCATCAATCCAACATATTCACCCTGTGTTAGGCCGTCCGCCAGGGCAAAATCTGAGGAGGTATTAATGGCAATGTTTGCAGGGTTTTTTTCACTGATTAGTTCAGACAGCGCTTTCCATTGATCAGGCTGTTCTTCGGGATTCCAAACGGGTTTAAAAAAATCACCCACGCCATATCTTGATACCGCATAGCCTTTAACGCCTTCGGCACCCTCGTCCATGAACACAAGAATAGTTCTTCGGCGTGCTGCGTGGGCATCTCCAGGTAGCATAGTCATTACCACCGGATCTTCGTTGTACTCACGTGCCACTAGTATCCACATGGCAATACCTTCGCGACGCATTAGTTTAGCGGGCAAGGATTCAAATCGCGCGACTAGAAACCGATCAATCGTTTCAGCCCGCTGTTTCATGGGCAGTATGGAATCACCGGTATCTGCCTGGATAAAAGGACTAAGCAGAAAGCAAAGTAGTACTAGTAGTGGGTGAGAAATTAGCGGGTGAGAAATACGTCGAAGCATAGAACCTCCAAATCAGGAAGTGCCAAATTTACCATCAATTGCTTCTCAGAAAAATAAATTCACAACTATCCTGTGTTTCTATGCCTTGCGATACTGAAAGACTTTCTCCAGTGGTTGATCAAAAACCGCCGCAATGCGAAATGCTACTTCTAGGGACGGAGAATATTTTCCTAATTCAATCGCATTCACTGTTTGGCGGGTGACAGCTATCTGTCGAGAGAGCTCAAGTTGAGTCATGTCGCTGTGGGCTGCACGTAATTCGCGGATGCAATTTGAGATAGGTAGTTCCGGCATCAGTAGCCCCTTCGATACTGCACAATCAGTACACTCGCTCGTAAAATCTCAGAGCAGATTATAGTAGCCAGGTACAACATACCCCAACCCCAATTACCGGCATGGGTATGTATCATTAAAAAGGTAACAACTATCATTAACGAAATTAAGGCTACATGTGCGTATCGCGCTGCGCGGAATGCAAATAACTGGTCACGCTCATCTTTTGGTATGCCTACATCTTCTGGTGAGAGTTGGCGAGCCACCAGCACCAGGATAATCTCCAATAGTACAAATGCGGCTAGGGCGTACACTGCAAGAGTTATTAAGTATTGAAAGTCAGGATCTGGCTGATGGTAAGCTCGAAACATGAATCCATAATAGGGTAGAAACACAATAACAAGAGCAAAAATTGTGGCCCAGGATTTCTTTTCACGAAAGGGCATTGTTAACTCCTTTGATGCGGCAACTTGAATTTGTAAGCATGCATTCCATATTCCTGTTTACGGGGGGCCAACCATAGCAACACTAAAGTTAGCACAACTATCTAGTACAGCAGAGTCTTCAATAATGATTTGAACAAGCTGGGCGGGTATTTCCTTTATGTGTTCAATAAATGCACCCGCGGAACCGCCAAATTCTTCAGAGGAACGGACCAGGCTAAATATCTGCTCTTCGTAATCGTGGAGTTTTACCTTGCTCGCGCCAACTGAAAAAACGTTGACTGTGAGAGCATACAGGTCGTCCCAAAAGGGCGTGCCGCACAATGCCCGGTCGTTTTCGCGCATACTAAAAGTTGCAGGTTCCTCGGTAGTCGTAGGTTCTCCATGGTTGAAAAATCCGTGCTGTGGGTTAGCTATACCCGCTGCATTGTAAGCCAACAGTAAGACAGCAAGCAGGCAGGAAAGTGTAGTTTTCATAGTCATATCTCCGTTTAGTGAATACTTTACGCGCAGAGGCGTGGTCCGATTGGGGTGGCGCATGTGTCAAATATATTTGACACAGAATAGTGAAAGACATTAACGATGTCAAATATATTTGACATCGTTAATTGTCAATTTAGAAAAACAGACATGAAAAGGGTCAAACTTATTGAGTGATGGGGGTGCGGGTTGATAAGGGATATTTGCGGAGTTAAGGTGAAAATGAACAGTATAGGCAGCTTAGTTAATTGACAGTATACTGAAGATAAGCAATGCGATTAGTACTTCAAATCAGATGAATTGAACCGCTAGGAATACACCCTATGATCTTGAGAGCATTATTTTCCATCTGCGCATTGATACTGTCTTTGTCAGTTCATGGTGCTGTGGACCTGACTGGTGTCTGGATGCTTTCTGGGCCAGGAACAGAAAGTGAAATCTTACTAACCGAAGAGGGGCTTCGAATTCAAGGTGAATACGACCTGCTGGCTGACGACCCTAGCCTTTACTGTGTGCCGGCTAGTGTCGCGCGGATATGGGCGAACCCGACTGCGCTTATTAAGATTGAACAAACGGAAGATCATCTGTTGATTAGCTATGAATTATTTGATTTGCGAAGGGATATTCCAATAGGTGATGTATCGGTGATGCCAGGTTTGCCCAGCACTAAAAATTTGCAGGGCACTTATTTCCAGGAAATGGGATCGTCCTTCGCTCACCATGAAGGTGACCGTCTAATTATAGAATCGAGAAATCACGCATCCGGTTATATTCGAACCTCACGAGGTATTCCGCAATCGGAAAATACAATCACACTCGAAGAGTTGCGAGTCGAAGAAGGCATGCTTCATATTAGGCATACGTATATGGATGATATACTCTTTGAGAAACCTCTCGTTCTGGAATATTCTTTTAGGCTAACCGACGCTACTGATGTTTTACCCTATGAATGTACCGAGTCTAATTACGATTGGTTTAATGAGTTAAATGCGAAGAACGATGGAGAGTTACAATGAAATTAGTTATGTTTCTTGCGGCATTGTTTTTCATGCCTCTACTGGTAAGTGCGCATCATTCTACTAATGCAAATTTCACTCAGGAAATTATTTCAGTTGATGGTGTAATAGAAAGAGTACGCTTTCAGAACCCGCATTCGTCTGTACTTATTAAGAATACGGACGAGGACGGCAATGAAATTTTCTGGCTGATCGAATCAGGTGCTCGAACGACGCTTCAACGACAGGGTGTTTCACTAGAACGGCTGGAAATTGGAGAGAAGGTTACCGCTAGCGGCCGTAAAGGGCGTAGGCAATACACAATGTATTTGCAGAAAATTACCTTTGAAGACGGAAGTGAATTCGTCCCCCAGCCTGACCTGAATTAGATACAGAGGAAATTTGAAGGTTATTTAAAAGTTATTTGAAAACTAAAAGGCGGAAGGATAAATAATCCTACCGCCTTTTTTAGTTTCTTACTTTTGGTAAAGCACTATGAACTGACTAGTCTTGTTTCGAATTGTAGGGGCGAAGACAATCTCTGTCAGCGGGTCTGTCGAATTCTTTAACAGATCGAAAGTGCGCAACACTGACAAGCCCGCTGCCTCTGCCCAACCGGTTACCAAACTCTCTTCTATTCGGTGTAAGGCGTCACCCGCTTCCAGGCCAGCACCATCAGGAGCAATATGGTCAGACGCTAGCAATACGCCGCCAGGTTTCAGCACCCGAGCAATTTCTCGAAAGGAAGCTACTGCATCTCCAAGGCTGTTACCACCGGGCTCGAAGCCTAATTCGTGAGGGCCGAGGATCCAGGTAACCATGTCGATAGAATTGTCGGCGGCATCCAACGCATCGAAATTGGTAAGGCTGACAGTTACATTAGGGAGCCGATTATCCGCTGTGCGCAAGTCTATGCCATCACCAACAAAGCTCATGAGGCCAGGTGCGTGCTGCAGAATCACGCTGCCATTGGCGCCAACAGCCCGACTTAGTATTTCTGTGTAGTAGCCGCCACCTGCTTCAAGCTCAAGAATGTCCATGTCAGCTTCTAGCCCGGCAAATGCAAGTACCTCTGCAGGTTTACGTCGTGCATCGTCCTCCGCGTCGGCGCTGGGTCGGTCGGGGTGAGCCAGCGCGGCGGCCACATCTGCTGTAGCGGCGCTTGCAGCATTGCTGACAAGTGTTAGCGCCACCAGAGAACAACCGCTGATAAGGTTTAGTAAATATTTATTGGAATACTTCATACTCAACTCCAACCGCACAGCGGTATCTGACTTGTACACAATAAAAGCATATTTTAGTTTGTCATGCTCGAAATGAATAAACATTAAACACCACATTAATGAGGCTTAGCAACAGAAAACTAGAGGCTATAGTGGTAGGGTTTTTAAGCTCTTTAGGTATGGCAAGGGGGTGTTTGGCAAGCTGAGAGTGATTCTGTCAGCCCTGATCAGAATCATCAGGAATGGCCGGTTTATTTCTAGTGGACATCCAGCGCCAGAGAGCAATGATGCTCCAAATAGACTCCGCCACCATAAATGGATAGGACTCAATCATGTAGGCATAGTAAGCAGCCAGTGCGCATCCAAACGCGAAGCTTGCGATGAACACGGTCGACTTATTCTCTAGCGCATAGCTGATCACCATTATGGAAATGGCGATGATGCCAAATATTTCATTTACTGGCATGTTGGGTCTTTTGTTCTACGTTTATCCTGGCGCATTTTGTTGTAGCCTGTATGCAGGCTTTTAATGTCTTGCAGCGGCACTGTATTAACTTATCCAGAATACTATCCATATATTGTAGATTGTTAATTTGTTCGCGAATGCTTTTCTGTTTTGCTTTGGCTAAGGGGTTCCACAATCCACTTGCGGTGTAGTCCTTCTCGTAGTTTTTTAACAACGACTTGATTTCGGCGATACTAAAACCAGCAATTCGCGCCAACTGCACAAACTGCAATGTATAGATGGCGCGTTCATTGAATTGCCGACGACCCGAAATGCGGCCCTGACGTTCAATTAAGCCGATTTTTTCATAGTATCGAATAGTTGATGCAGGAATACTAAGTTGGGACGACACTTCGCCAATATTCATAACGGGAATCACTTTGCTTTAGAGGGTTTCATTAACTGACTCTTTATAACAAGAACCACCAATAACACAATCCCGGTGATCAATAATAGTGCCCCGATTAGCTCGACTATAGGCGGTGGTTTTAGCCACGCGGCTCCAGCACTGAGGCCGCCAAAGCCAACCAGGGCCAGGATTATCGGCAGTTCACAGGTTAGAAGAGCCAATATGCCCAATGCAATACCGCCAAAGCTCATCCGTCTTAGTCGAAGAGGGTTGAACATGCTGAGTTTACTTTCACTATTTGATTGATGCATTACACGCCTCCGATTTAGCGATATTCAACATAAACGCATCCAGAATTGGCTTGGCTTGCAGGGGCCCTTCAATCGTTAATGCCAGGCCTTCGCCAGGCGTTGTGATGGTGTAGGTTAGAAACTCACAGCACTGACGTTCCATGTCGGCGAAGTACTCAAGCCGGCCCCGCAGTTCTGCCGTGTCATTGAACAGGAGTTTTAGGCCGACCGGTAAGGCTGATGTTGTGCTGGTTCTTTCATCGATGGCCTCGACTTCTACAACATGGGGTAGCAATTCTTCACGAACATACTGTCGTCGATCTTTATATTCTTGATCGTTAAGGGTGCAGGCAATACTGGTTTCACCACTGGATTGAGTCATGTTAGTTCTCGCTGGGTTTGTTGATTTCAGCAAGCATGCCAATTAAAGCTCACTTTAAGTCAAGCTTTTGCTTCAATTATTTCTATTTGGAATTTGGAAGGAAAATTGAACTTGCCTATGAAAGTCTCAGCCAGGCTACATTATATATCTACGGTAACGATAAAAATATTCGTTATCACTTCATATTTTACCGTTACTTTTTTGGGGGGATCGAATAAGTGCCAACTGAATGTGCAATGGGCTTATCGTCGCCTTCTGAATAAATAGTCACCTCACCAATAGCCAATGATTTACCAAGCTTGAGTAATCGGCATACGCCAAGTATATCTTTGTTTGCTACAGGCTTTCGCAGGAAATTTATGTTTAAACTTGTAGTGACTGCAAGAGCAACAAGTCCAATTTCTCTGAGTATAGCAACGTATATAGCGCAATCCGCAAGGCCCATCATTGTGGGGCCGGAAACAGTTCCCCCAGGGCGTAAATCCGTTGCATCAACTTTACGTCTTATTGTTATCGAGTCTTCGTCAAAAGATTCAACTATGAAATTCGCTTGTGGAAACTCTCTGAAAAAAAACGCTTCCATTTCAGCTTTGTTTACTTTGCTCAAGATTTATCCGCCGTTAATTTACAGTCCTGCATACCAGGGCGCGTGGTCGTAGTCTTCCCACCATCCACCGCGTCCTGACCCAATATTTTGTAAACTGTCTACCACCTCTACTCGTCCAACGTACTTTGCATGCTTGTAACCAATCTGTGTTTCTACTCGTAGTCTTAGTGGTGCGCCGTTCTTAACCGGCAGTGATTCTCCATTAAGCCCGTACGCAAGTATGGTCTGTGGGTGGTTCGCAGAAAACAGATCAATACTCTCGTAATATCGTTGTTGATTTGAGCCAAAGGTGTCCATGCAGTGGAAAACTATATATTTGGCGCCAGGCTTTAGCCCTGCAAGCGTGAGTAAACTAGCAAGCGGCACGCCCGTCCACTCGCCTATTGCGCTCCAGCCTTCATCGCAAGTGTGTAGCGTCGTTTGCGTCTGGGCTTTCATGTTTTTAAGGTCCGCAAGCGACAGGCTAAGTGAATTTTCTACCAGGCCATCAATTGATAACGACCAGTCAGCGAAATCATTTCCCAGAAATCGTTGATAGTCATCATCCTTCGGTAATACGGTTCCGCTTGTAGGAAAATTTACTGATACATCTGCCTTGTCGAATTCGCGAACCAGGGGTTGATTGGACAAAAGAAAATTGTGCAAATTGTAGTTAAGAGAATCGGTTAGATCATAAATATCACGAACTGGGCCTATATATCTTCGAGACGCGAGTACCGTGCCGCCTATAGCAGTACTAAGCAATATGCCGCGTAGGATCTGGCGCCGATTCAGTAGCTTGTTCATGATTTTTTCTCCACTTTAATGTGAAAGACCCCGGTTATCATTCCGCGCAAATGATTGATAAAACCCGCAACAAAAAGCTGCAACACATGTATCAAAATAAACAGCAATACCAGAAAAGCGAAAATGAAATGCAATGTTCTTGCTGATTGGCGGCCGCCGAAAAGGTCAAATAGAAATGGCCACGCCGTAGTTACAGAATTAGACATAGTGAGGCCAGTGAGAAGCATTAGCGGCAGCACAGCGAACATGACAATAAGATAGGCGAGTTTTTGTAGAATATTGTAGTGCTTTGCTGCATCGCCATGGGCGCGACGTAGCTTCAAATGATTGAGAATATCGCGGCCTATGTTTCGCGGGGACATCTCACCTGTCTTTGGCAGCCAATTATCCCTAAGCCTGCCGCTGCTAATTAGATGATAAACAAAAAGCAGCCAGCCAAAAACAAACGCCCAGGCGGCGGTAAAGTGCAGGGCTCGATTGCCACCAAATTTAAATCCTTCCGGGTAGGCGGCTACACGTATAAACGGCATTCTTCTTACCTGACCAATCAGGCCGGTAACCTCGAGTGAATAGTCGCCTACTTTGATAAATATTTCTGGAATGCTTGTGGATGTGTCAGCAGTTAGCTCGGCTAATGCTGGCGTGTCAAAGTTTCCAACATCACCCCAGTACAGGCGTGGGTGAATATTGAATATCCAGAAACCAGTCCAAAGAAGCGTAAAAATGGCTATTGCCGAGGTCCAATGCAATAAGCGTGTAGCAAGCGGATGGCGCTGATAAGAACTCGATACGGCACTGCCTGGGTCCGTTTCCTGGTGTATTGTCTGATTTTCCATTGATGCAGTCCTTCATTCGAGCAGGCGAATTAACTCATCCCGGTTCGCCTTTCCTCAACATAGCATATCGAATCCGCCTAAGTTACCTCGATTGGCCGTGACTGGAAATCAAGCAGAACACAGCTGATGAGAGCAAATCAAAACCCTTTGATTTATTTAACCAAAGAGCATTGGCTTTAGGGTGCTTATCGGGCACAATCCACCAAATAGGAAACGGGGAAAAGCTAGAAACAGAAATGAATCTACTACACATCTCAGATATGCATTTTGGGCCTCGTCACTGGTTGGGAAATAGCAAGTTGCTGCTGAAGAAGTTGAACAGCTATGCAGCTGATATTGTAATCAACACCGGTGACAATACGACCGATAGTCTTGAAAACGAATTTAAAGCTGCAAGGAAGTTTCTGAATTCAATAGATTGTCAGTACATCGTTTCGATTCCAGGAAATCATGACAAGCGGAATATGCACAGTCAGGATTTTTTTCGGCAGTATATCGAAGACACAGAAGTCATTCGACCACTGGATCTTTCTAGCTGTAGGAAGAACAAACTTCTATTTGACGAGCACACCACCGGCATAAAAGAACATTTTACCGATTTTAATTTTCTTAGAAAAATCACTATCGATGGCACGTCTATTTTAATAGTTTGTCTCGACTCGAATGAGCTTTATAAAGACAATGGTTATGTAGACAGAGAAATGTTGAGGTCCGTTTCTCATGAAATTGCCAAAGTCAGTTATGATAAAATCATTCTTCTAAATCACCACTCCATTTTGGATACTGACTCGGACCCCCTTTTTAATTCTAGTAAGCTTATTGAATTTGTCAGAAAGCATAAGATAGGTCACGTTTTCTGTGGCCATACTCATCAGCTGTCCATAATGAAATCGACTGATTTGTACCACAAGCACACATTCACTCAGTACAAGAATGGCTCACTATCAAGTGCCAATACTCCCAACGATACAAATATGTTTATGTACTATGAAAACTTTGGCACCGACGCCATGAAGATACATATAGTAAGAGCCTTTATCGAGGGCGATCGCTTGAGGTTTGAAGAAGAGATCATTACCACAAACTAGAATAAAGAATAAAAATATGAGCAGCACAGGTAAACAAAATATACGTTGGGAAACGCAAATTGTTATCAGCATGTGTCTGGGCTATGGCATGTTAATGCTTTGTCGAACGGTGGTAGGTGTCGCCGGTCCTGCCATGTTGGCTGATCCGGCTCTTAGCCTTGATACGGCAACTTTTGGCGCTATTCTTGGTTGGGGCACAGCCGGAAACTTGACTGGAAAACTTATTACCGGTGTTCTCGCTGACAAGCTTGGTGGTAGTAAGGTGTTCGTCTGGGCCGTTGGGTTCGCGGCTATTGCTACGTTCATCTTTGGTAGCCTGTCAAGCAATGTGGCTTTCTTTGCATTTTTTTTCCTCACGGTATTTGCCAAGTCTGCCGGTTGGCCGTCTATGGCGAACATCATTCGAGTCTGGTTCACCCACGCTAAGCATGGCCGTGTATGGGGCTTTATCGCAACAAGTTCCCGCGTTAGTTCCGTAGCGACAACTTTACTGGTCAGCAGCTTGCTGCTCATAATGTCATGGCGGGGATTGTTCTATATAGCTGGGACACTTGCATTTGTAAGTGCCATCATTTTGCCCAGATACCTGAAGAACTCCTGGCAGGACTCGGGTGAGTCGACGAAAGAATCCGACGAAACAACTGAGGCATTGTCGAGCTGGTCAAAGGACCATCCCCTCAGCGGCGTCGAGACGCGTTCCGCTATCCTTATTTTTATAAGTAATCCCAGGTTCTGGTTAATTAGTCTTGGTGTATCTTCGCTGGCTGTGCTTTTCGAATTTCAGGTTTTTATACCTATTTACCTCAGCGAGACCTTTTCCTTGATGCCAGCACAAGCGGGCATGGCGTCCTCGGCATTTCCATTGGGTTGCCTGGTGGCGGTATTCAGCGGTGGCTTCATCTACGATAAACTCTCAAAAAAGAATATCGTTTATACAATGAGCGCTACTTTAATTGTTGCTGTCTTGTGTCTTCTTAGTTTAAGACTTCTTGGTACGGTTGATCTCGGTGCTACATTAGAATTAATACTCACTATCACTTTGATATTTGTATTTGGTTTTGCGATTTCCCCGGCCTACTACATTCCAATGAGTGTCTTTTCGATCGGCTTTGGCGGCAAGCACTGCGGCTTGTTGGTAGGTCTTATAGACGCCTTTGCCTATTTTGGCGCAATGATGTTTGATTTCATTGGCGGGGCAGTGGCAAACAAAGAAGGTGGCTGGCAGGATTTTATTCTTATACTAATTGTGACGTCTATTGTGGCGACAGTCATTATGACTACATTTCTCTATCTGGATTATAGAGACTCGGAACGCGATGTGGCTTCAGCTCTACCGTCATAAAGAAACAAAAACTCCTCTGTAATCTGGGCTCGTTATTTCTATTCAAAAAAAAGGCGCAAACTTTGCGCCTTGATTCTAACTTGCTGTAGCTAACCGATATTTATTACTTAACTCGTTTCATTGTGGTGTAACGGTATGATACTAGCTTTCCGCCGCCCCAGTTTTCTGTTCGAGTTTCGTACGTGTCTTCATCGATAATTTTTATATAGCTATTGTGTGCGTGAGGGTCTGCATTCACGTCCATATTAGTGCCGCTAGTGAATTTAAAGTCGATGACGCCTTGCTCGCCAGTACTAGCGAAAGTCATTGAAGGCTGATTTCCAATTGCGCAATAGTGCGTATGAATAAGCTCCTCTTTGCCGTTTTGATGATACATACTAATCATTTCTGCGGGGGTGCCAGCGGCGAAAGTCTGCATTACCGACGAGTTACCAATGTTCTTAAAAGAAACGGTAGTCGTTGATTTGACGGCATCTGCCCTAGGTAGCCCTGCTGCAACCGTTTCAGCCTCTCCGGACCAGGTGCCCTCGAGTTTCAACATGGATTGAAATGCTCCATCGGGTGTAAAGCCATCGTCAGCAAGCGCGAAATTGCTGATTAACAGGGCGGCAGTAGACATAGCGGCAATTTTTATTAGTTTCATGAATCAGTCCTAGATTGGTTGATATTGACACAGATTAGTATGGACATTGCAGAGTGTCAACTGAGAGTTCCAAAAGATGGCGAATGTAATTAAAGTACGGGTAGCGTTAGGGTGTATATAGCACCCTTTAGCTACGCGCATTTGAATAAGGTCACCTACCAGGGTAGTGAGTCATTGGAACTGATAAAGCCTCCTGTGATGTTACTTTGAGGATTAAGAGCTTGAGACACAGCCGCTGCCGCCCCTTCGTCTATAGTCTGTGTACCTCGGTGATTATTCAGGTCTGTAGCTGTAAATCCAGGGTCAATGGAATTCACAATTACGTTTGAGCCTTTTAGTTCGGCGGCAAGTTGAACAGTCATCATGTTCAATGCTGCTTTCGACGCACTGTACCCGAATAATTTATAAGGAGCGTATTCCCATTCGGGATCATTATGTAAGGTAATTGATCCGAGGCCGCTGGACAGATTTATAATTTGAGGGGATTCTGATTGTTGCAACAAAGGCAACATTGCTTGAGTAACCTCCAGTGTGCCAAATAGATTCGTGTCAAAAATACGTCTTACTGATTGAAGATTGGTTGTTCCAGGAGGGCCATCCTCTGGGTCGGATATTCCCGCATTGTTTATTAGTGTATCGAGGCGGCCATATTTTTGTTTGACTATTTCTGCTGCCTCAACAATAGAGCCTGTGTTGGTTAAGTCGATATGAACAAAAGTAACGTCCGATCCGTTTAGCGACAGTTTCTCGGCGGCTTTCTTTCCTAATTCCGTATTGCGAGCACCTAGCAGAACCAGAGATCCCGCATTTGACAGCTGCCGAGAAATCTCGAATCCGATGCCTTTATTGGCGCCGGTAATTAAGGTTACGCGTTGTTGTGATTTAGACATTAAAATTTTCCTGTCTGTTGAATATTAGATTAGAGTCGCAAATTCGTGGCATTATGTATTTTCCATTTGAATTAAGACCGCGTGATTATTTTTGATTTCATTTTTCTAGTCTTAGACTCGTAATTTCCTAAATTGGAAGCTGCGAACTACGGGTTCGGTGCTCACTATAAAGCTGGAGTATAGTCCATGGTCAACCAGGAGATTAACAATGCTAATATCTGAGTTTTCGCGTGAAACAGGGGTAAGCGTTGACACGATACGTTTTTATATTAAGCGTGGGATATTGACGCCTCGATTGGGGCAGCAAGGAGGCAGCAATCCTTATCAGATTTTTTCGAACAATGATCTGGATGACATCGAGAGTGTGAGGGTCTGTCAAGCGCTTGGAATGACGCTCAATGAAATTCAGAAGCTAATCACTGATAATCGCGCCGGTACAATCAGCAAAGAAGAAATGAGTTCTCGTGTAGAACACAGGCGTGATCAATTATTAGAGCGCAAAGAAGAAATCAATGTGTTGATTAATTTTTTGAATGCAAAACAAGCTTGGATTCAAGGAGCGCCTGGCGCATCACAACCTAGGCTGAACTTTTCTCAATCTCATAACAAGGCGGAAAATATAATTTAGTACTAAAGTTTAATACTACAATTCAATACAATACAAGGAAACAGTCTAAACCCAAACGTCTTTAAATAATCTATAAAAATTCCCTCCAAGAATATTTTCAATAATTCTTGCTGAGTGACCTCTATTAGAAAGATATTCTGCAATAGTCAGCATTCGCTGAGGATGATTAAGCTCGGGAATGTATGGTGGTAAGTCTTCTCTGGGTGCCGCAATGCCGGCAGCTGTGCGACTTGCCGAAACTTCTTCGAAAGCAGTCATAAAATTTCCTCCAGTATCAAGAGGGACAATGCCCTGATCACTGCCAATGCCTACATGCTCTTCACCTATAAGATTAAGAGCATATTCGATATGCGCAACGACATGGCTGATGTCTGGTATGCCCGATTGATTCAGATAAGGCATATGATAAATGCCAACCACTCCGCCACTATTAGCCAACTCCCGTAAAGTTGCATCATCTTTATTTCGCGGGTGTTTGAATATTGAATTGCAGCCAGAGTGAGTGATTGATACAGGCCTGCCTGAAGAACGTATTCCTTCTAATGTTGTACGTTGTCCGCAGTGAGATAAATCTACCAACATGCCGAGAGCGTCTAGACGCTCAACGACTTCATGCCCAAAATCAGTTAGCCCTGTGTCTTCGGCAACTAAGCAACCTGAGCCCACCAGGTTCTGAATATTGTAAGTAAGTTGAACGATGCGCACACCTAGACCATGAAATGTTGACACTCGATCTAACTCGTTCCCGAATGGAGTCGTGTCTTGAAAGCCATAAATAATTCCCAGCTGGCCGTTTTGTTTTGCTAGTTTAATGTCATTGATATTTCGTATGCGTGTAAACACGTCAGGGTGCGCATCTAGCTCATGCTCCCAAGTGGCTATTCGAGATACTGCCCCCTCAAATGGATTGCCCCGAGCTCGGCTACTGTTAACAGTCAGGTTGAGCGCAGTAATGCCGGATTTTTTAACTTGTTCAAGATTGCTCGCAGAAAGTGGAAAAGTACTTTGAGGAATATTGAACTGAATTGGCCCGGCCAGAGCGTCGATCACCATCGCATCTTGATAATTATCTGACCATTTACCTGATAACAATTTAGTAGACACCGAGTTACTAGAAACCGTGCAACCCATACTTGGAAGAAGTCCGGCTGTTGCGGTAATTGCGGCAGCCTTTTTAATAAATGTACGCCGCTTCATCTTGTCTCCGAATTTTGCGTCTTAGTTAAAATACAATGATCTGGCTGGAGAATAAATGTCAACTATGACAATGTCCATGAGCAATCAAAGGATCAGGTGAATTGATTCGAAGGAGTATGTCAACGGAACGTGCCGCTTCGCGTTCTAGGGATTGTATCGGAGAGCTCACAAACTAATAGCGAATATTGTATATGTCTAACACTTTTGGTTTCAATCGTATCTACGTCCTGCCTATCTCCAAGATAATTTTTTTGATGGCAGCTGTTTTCTGCGCATCTAATGTAATGGCGCAGCTATCTACGCCTAGATTAGGTGTAAGTAATGGCAGAGAAAGCCTAGCTCTCAGCTGGAGTGCTGTCGATGGGGCAACTGGCTACACTTTATACTATGCCCCATTTCCCTATGTTGGCCCGGATTCAGTACTGTCTCTGGATATGGGCCTGGAACAGAGTATTTCAGGGCTTCTACCAGAGGGAGCCTCTTACTATGTGGCGGTTGAAGCATATAACGAGGTAGAAACCAGTAATTTCTCAAATGTTGAGTACTTCATTTTAGACAATGACTATCTAAGCTACCAAAGCAGCCCCGGTAGTTTTAACGGCTTAACTCTAATCGCGCCTATATCATCAAATACAAGTTATCTAATAGACGACTTCGGAGAGGTAATGCATCAATGGGAAAGTACTTCGTCTCCGAAGCTGTCTGCCTATCTATTAGCCAGTGGTAATCTATTACGCACAGGAAATGTTGCTACTGGTTTTTTCGACTCAGGTGGAAAAGGGGGGGCTATTGAAGAACTGGACTGGGATGGAAACACGGTATGGAACTTTGAATACAGCGATGAGGATAAAACACTTCACCACGACATCGAACTTCTTCCTAATGGCAATATTCTGGCTTTAAGCTGGGAAGACAGAGGTAACATTTGGGCGGAAGTAATTGTTGAGATTGAAAAGACTGGCAGCGACCAAGGAGAAGTGGTTTGGCGCTGGGATATTTTTGATCATCTGGATGAGCTGGGATTGAATAGTGATAGCGCTACAACAGAAGATTGGATTCATCTTAATTCTATCGACTATAATCATGCCAGTAATCAAATTCTGGTTAGTAGTCGCAGCCATGACCAAATATGGCTGATTAACAAAGACGATGGAAGTGTGGCGGCTATTTCAAGTGTACAGCTATCAGGCCAGCATGATGCTAAATGGATTGACGATAAAAATGCTGAAAGCAATATTACAGTTTTCGATAACGGCGATAGCTTTTCCCGTGCGCTCGAACTGAATTCGGCAATGAACTCTGTTGTTTTTAGTTATGGAAATAACGACAGTGAGTTTTTCTACAGTTCTCGTATTTCAAGTGTGCAGCGACTAGCTAACAACAACACATTTATTTGTAGCGGTATTGATGGATTAATTATTGAGATCGATAGTGCGGGAAATAAATTGAGAGAATACGTAAATGCTTTTGGCGGAAATTCTCCGGTAGGAATACAAACAGATTTGTTCCGTGCTGAAAAATACCCAACAGGGTACACGCCTTATTTCTAGTTAGTTTCTTGGATGCAAAACAAGCATAGATGCAAAGGGCATATTCAAAAGTGCTATATTTCTATGCCAATCCCATATTTAATACCTTAATGAATAAAATATTTCCTGCTGTATTGATGTTTGCGAGTATCTCTTGCCTTGGGGCTGAAGGAGATTTAAAAGTAGCCGTTATAGGCGGGCTGGACATGAGCGGTGTCTGGTCGCGTGTTGAAACATCTGCAGAAAGTTTTCTTGATTTTGATATAACCACTGTAATTGCCGCACCCAAGGAACGAGTCGTTCCCGCATTCATGCGAGGGGACGTCGACTTGCTATTAATTCATGGTGGTGATGAAACATTCGCTCTCGAAGCGATGGGTTATGCGTCGGCACTGCGAACCTGGGGTTACAACGAGTTTATTATTGCGGGTCCGCGCAATGATCCTGCGGGGATAGCACAAGCCAATTCAGGACGAGAGGCTCTGCTTAAAATTCAAGCTTCCAATCAATCACTGATTTTATTTCGCGATGCCGGCAGCCATCAAATTTTGAGACGTTTAATGGATAGCGCCGACCTTGTTCCTTCGCAGCTTCAATTAATTCCGGATAAGGTTGAAAAGCCTCAACAGATTCTTGCTCAAGCGGCTAGCGATCAGGCCTATGTAATAGTAGGTCACTTACCTGTTGCCTTTGGCAGAATGCAGTCAGATGGAATTGACGTTCTTCTGCAAGGAGACCCGAGCATGCGACGGGCATACGTCATTGTTACTCCAGGACCGCAGCACCCCGCAAATTTAGTCGCTAGATCCAACGCAGAAAAACTAGCCGAGTACCTGATTTCGGAAGAAGGTCAAAAGGCCCTTGAAGAGCCTGGGCCGGATGAAGGCATGTCCTGGATATTTCCACGCAGAGATGCATCTGGATTACTACAGTTTCCAAAGGCGCAAACACCAAGACGACGTGTTTCAGGCAATCAATAGACTACACGTTCAGCCAGCTGGCACGTATGATTCAGAGTCGGCGAAAGCATTGAAAGTTCTAGCTCGGTCGACTTGTATAATATCTATAACTGAAACAATTCCGCACACCTGCTTGTTTGAAATAACAAAGACATGATGTACACCACAGTCGATCATTAGTTCCATAGCATCGTCTACTGAGCAATGTGGGCTGACGGATACAATGTCGCGGTTCATGACATCTCGCACATAAGTTGATGAGACATCTTTTTTAGCGTTTCGAACTCGCAAGATATCGCTGTTGCTTAACATTCCAACACAATGAAAATATTTGTCGACTACAGGAACACATCGCCTGCTGGTATTTAGCATAAGAGTTTCTGATTGTTCTACAGTGGATTCGCACGAAACCATTGTCACTTCTGATTGCATTATGTCTTTTATATAAACCTGCATGTGTATTTCCTTAAGGATGATTTTCAGCAATACATACGACAGGTAAAAGGTTTTACTGAACCAATATTTACTATAGATGGTGTTAGTACATTCCTGTTTGCGTTGTCGGCTTCTAGTGCCTTCACCCAATAGCCCTACAATTTGTAACATTTTAGCTCTCAAAAATTGACCTATATCAGCAACTGCAGGTACGTCTGGCGCAGAATGGCTACTCAGGATGGTTCCAAATTTTATACACAAAAGAAGAAAAAGGACCCAGTGCTAAATCACCAGTTCCTTGCAATAAAGCCTCAAACAGAGCGACTACCAAACAATTTATATTAGAAATAGCAGGAGAGAAAATCATGAAAAAGACTAGTGTAATAGGGTTGTTCTCAGCGATAGCCCTTGTGCCCGCGCTTGCTGGCGCCGCTGAACCTATAGGTGAGCACCCTACGTACTCACGCGAAGTCTCCAGAATTATTCAGGACAATTGCCAGATTTGTCATCAGGATGGACAGATTGGGCCCATGTCTTTTACCAGTTACGAAGAAGTTCGTCCCTGGGCGCCACTTATAAGAATGAAGGTGTTGAGTCGCGAGATGCCTCCGTACCAATATGATGCGGATATTGGCGTTCAGGAGTTGAAAGGCGACTGGCGAATGTCTCAAGAAGACATCGACACTCTTGTTGCCTGGGTGGATGCAGGTTCCCCGATGGGTAATCCCGAGCATCTGCCAGCGGCTAAACAATTTCCTGCGGTTGGTGAGTGGCGTCTTGAGCCAGAGTTAGGCCCACCCGACCACATCATCAAGTCAACTAAATGGGACGTTCCAGGAAGTGGTCAGGATATGTGGTGGGAGCCCGATGTCCCTACAGGCATCGCGGAGAATCGATGCATCAAGGCGATCGAGACACTGCCTTCTCAGGCAGCCCATGGATCAACACACCATGCAAACTCCCAATTCCTGGTTCAGAACGAAGAAGGTGAGTGGGTCACATTTGGTCGTTTGTCTGAGTACGCCTACGGAAAACTTGGAGAGATGGTTCCCGAGGGCGCATGTAGAACTGCGCCGGCTAACTCTCAGGTAAGGTGGAGCATCCATTATTATCCTGATGGAAATGCAGTTGCTGACGATCAAGTTTCGGTCGGCATCTGGTATCAGGATGAAGACTTCGATGAAGATGCAGCTTACGAGCAGGATTTACGCTTATATGCCCTGCAAGGCGGCGACTATGCCATCGAGCCTCACGGTAAGTTGATGACACAGGGATTTCACTCCTTTGATCACCCGGTGCGTATAGACAGCTGGCAGCCGCATTTACACTTGCGCGGCGTGGCTATGAACATCGAAATTTACGATCCGTCTACTGGGCGGCGCGAGGTAATCAGCCAAGCTTCAAACTGGAGTGCAGGCTGGAACCACAGTCATACCTATAAAGATGGCTCCCAACCTCTGATTCCCGCTGGTGCAACCATCATTCAAACTGCATGGTATGACAACACGGCGGATAATCCGTTCAATCCAGATCCAGATCAGTGGGTTGGTGCGGGCCAGAGAACAACTGACGAGATGTCTCATTCCTGGATCGCCGTTACGCATCTGGACGAAGAGGGTTACGAGATGATGCTCGAAGAAAGAGCCGCCGCTGAGGCAGGAGGTGCTCCATGAACAAATATAAACAACTAGCTGCCGGGACTATTGCAGTCGCACTTATGGGACTGACTGCAGCACCTCTCTATGCACAAATGCCCGATCACTTGCGTGACTATCCCTTAGTTCAGATGCGCAAGAGCGGTGATTTTGTAGCCCCGTTCTTCGACGGCTGGATTAAAAATAGCGACGACTCCGTCACGATGGTTTTCGGCTTCATGAACCGGAACAAAGAGGAGCTCGTCGATATACCGCTTGGTCCAAATAACCACATCGAGCCAGCACAGTTCGATGGGGTGCAGCCAACGCATTTTCCGGTCTATAACCGAGGTGGCTTTGTTGGTATTCGCGAACGCGGAGCATTCGCTGTCACGGTACCGGCAGACATGGCTGGAACTGAGGTGATATGGACGCTAAATCATGCAGGCCACAGCTACTCCATTCCTGGACGAGCCACTTCGACTGCCTACGAGATGAGCCGATTAGAGAGAGCACTTGGCTCTTTATCACCAGCGATTCGGTTTGACATGGATGGAGCTGAGTCCACTGACCGAGAGGGAATCTATACTTCCAGCACTATCACAGCGTCGGTTGGAGCTCCGGTAACATTGTCCGCGTATGTTCAAGACCGCGGCAATCGAGGCGGATACGATGTTGATAGCCTTCTGTTCCCTTTGGGCACAGAGTGGATGTTGCATCAGGGGCCGGCAATACCTGAATTTGACTCCAAGGCTATTACCGGCCGTGAGAGGGGCAAAAATGGCGAGGGTAGCATGAGCGACGGCTGGACCGTGGTGACAACTCAAGCCACGTTTTGGGAGCCGGGTGACTATGTGATTCGATTGCGGGTGGATAATTTCGCAGCGCCAGATAGTCAGTTCGACAACCATTGCTGTTGGTCTAATGCGTATGTACCAGTGACAGTTACGCCTTAAGCTTTAACCAACAACTCATAGCAAACATTTGTAGTAAACACTCGTAGTAAATAGTGACAACGCCCTGGGCCAGAGATAATTGGCCTGGGGCGTTTGTTATTTCTTAATAGCCCGTTATTTTGGGTTGCCCCATTAGATCGAGCTTCAAGATAAACCCATCACCAATTTCGAAGTAGCAGGGACGCAGTTCTAAGCGGTATTGCTTCTGCCCGACCTCACTTTCAATCTGACCAGCTAACATCAGTATGATATTGGACAAAGACTTTGGTTGGATATATTGTTCATGCTTTCTTCCTACACATCAACACAGGGGATGCACAATGAGTAAGAGCAAGATAGCGGGTATTGCTACCGGAGTGGTACTTCTGGTTGGAATTTTGACTTGGATGTTTACGGCTCCGTATCTCAGCAACCAGGGAATCGGCCGTGTGCCTGGCGTAATACTTGGAGGAACAGCTACTTCTGCCCTGGATGACTTTTCACCACTTAACGGTGCTATTCAGGGACCTTTGCTCATGAAGCAAACTGGCTTCCCACCGTTCGTTAACCACCTGTCGTGGGTAGGTACGCCAGAAGGTGTAATCACAGCTACTCGTCCGGACGGAGGGCTTTGGGCGAAGCGTGTTCGAGAGCGTGGTGGTGATGGTTGGTTGCGCATAGGTGACTCAACTTACATGATGGAAGCTGTGGAGAAGTTCGGCGATGAGCGACTTGCCATGATGGAGAAGTGGGCTGCAAAAACAGGCAGAACTCTAGACGAGCCACTCTACGAAGGGTCTGAGCCACTTCGTGACTGGGAGGTTTTCTTCTGGGTACCTAGATCTTAATAATCAAGGGACTGCTATGTGCGGTCAGCGATTAAAAGTTAATACAGTGTTTATTTTGATTTCAAGTTGCTGATAAATCATCCCGAAGGAAAAAGAGAATGACAGCATCAAAAAATGAAAATGGCGAATTGAGAAAGCCGACAGGTACCAGCCGTCGAACAATTCTCAAGGCTACGTTAGCGGTACCTGCTGCCGTGGCCGTGGGATTTAGTATGGCAGCACGAGCGCAGGCTCAACGGAACCCTGCTGAGCGTAATGTGTTCGTTTCTCACAAATATGAAGAACAGAAAATAGACCTTGGTGAGATGGAGATGAACTATGTAGTAGTGGGTTCGCCCGACAAGCCTGCACTACTTCTTATACCCGGGCAAACTGAAAGCTGGTGGGGCTATGAAGACGTGTTGGAACTTCTCTCCACAGATTTCCAATGCTATGCCGTCGACTTGCGAGGCCAAGGCAGATCCACCTGGACACCTGGACGCTACACGCTCGACAACATGGGTAACGACCTAGTTCGATTCATCGATGAAGTAATTGGACGACCGGTTGTTGTTAGCGGCTGTTCTTCAGGAGGTGTGCTCTCGGCCTGGCTTTCCGCGTATGCGAAGCCGGGTCAGATCCGTGGGGCTATGTACGAAGACCCTCCTTTGTTTTCTTCAGAACTTAGCCCGTTTTACGGGCAATCTATTCGTCAGAGCCGTGTTGGCGAAGTTTTCCATTTGAATACGATTTATTTGGGCGACCAATGGAAAATTGGAGACTGGGAGGCACGCATGCGCGCCGTCGGTATCAATTCATCTGGCGAGCCACCGCAGAACCTTCTCGAATATGATCCGGAATGGGGCCGTGCGTTCTGGGAAGGAACCGTAGCGGCAAGCTGCCCACATCACATTATGCTTTCTAAGGTTAAAGTTCCTGTACAGCTGACTCATCACGCTCGTCGAGTCGATTCCTCGACGGGTATGCTATCTGGTGCGATGTCGGATTTACAAGCGCAGAAAGTTCGCGAAATTATTGAAGTGACAGGATCCCCATTTACCTACAAGTCTCTACCAGATGCTGCTCATGCAATGCATGATGACGACCCACCGCGCTTCGACCAAGCACTGAAAGAATGGGCTCGGGGTTTATAGAAATAATGTTTCTTGTTGAGTAATTCAACATCGAAATTCCCGATTCCGAAGTTCCTATACTTGAAGGCGGATATCAGTGGGTTTTCCTTTCCCTTGAACGGCAAACCTTGACTGCAATTGATGAGTTTATAGAACAGTTGGATTGAAGGTATTTGAAATCAGTTCAGTGAATTAAAAAATACGAAATTAAAGTGTTCTACGCAGGGATTAAATAATCTAACCCTTTGACTTGTTGGTGTGTTCTGCACTGCCAGATGAAATACTATCAATTAAAACCTTCCCAGTAATGGAATTTAGATTCCCATTATTGATTAATATTCCAACCATATACCCTCTCATATTACCGCTAGTCAATATTCATGCGCCCTTCAGAGCTTTGGCCTAGATGGCATAGTCTTTGCTTTATGTATTAGCACTTGGCACCACAAACATTATCAATAGTGCGATCAAAACTAATCGGAGGCTTCAAATGAAACACTTAAAAACCTTGGATAGTAGTACTGCAGGAACGAGGGCATGTATTTTACTGTTCGTTCTAGTTGTCTATCTTTTCCTCCCTGTAGTAGCCGCGTCCTCGGAATCAACTGATACATTCGAATTTCTTTCCGAAGATTATGCCGATGCTATGTTAAATATTGAAGATAAGAGTGAGCTGAAGCAGCGACTTGGATATTTACTCGAAAAGGCTACGGTTCTGCGAGATACCAGTGGTAGTCCCGAGTCGATTTACTTGCTTGCTCGAATTACCTATGGTTCTTCAACGAATCAGAGTGTGTTTGGCGTTCGCCGCGCCATGCGTGTATCAAAAGAACTTATTGAACAGGCACTAAAAATAGACGAAGAGCTACTTAGCGGTACGCCCAAGGCCTTACTGGGATATCTCTATGTTGGACTACCGGGTTGGCCGATGAGTTTTGGCGATAAAGACAAAGGGCTTGAATTGCTGAAAGAGGCTATGGCTATAGATGACCAGAACATGTCCAACAATTACTTCTTTGCTGGAGGATTAATTCGTGAAGGCAATTATGAGGCTGCAAGAGATCAGCTTATTCGAGCACGAGAACTGGCAGACTCGAATAGCTCAATGGTCAATATGCAGGCGCTGATACTACGAGAGATCAATAGCGATCTTCGTAATATTGAAGAACGCCTGAGTCATTGAATTCACATAGTCGCTTGTTGAGGCTGAAGCGTTGATTATTCCCGTTAATGGGAAATAGCTGGTAAAAATCTCTCCCATAATTGGGAAATTCGCCAGTCAAGAAGTCGTCGTAGAAAATAAATAATTTAAATATCAATGAGTTAGAAAAGTGGCATGATTGCTGCTATAGGAACTGCGTGGATATAGTAAAAACACCGAAACAGATACCACTTTATCGTCGTTATTGGTATGCGCCCTTGCTTGTTACTGTAGTTATTGCAACAACGTTGATTGCTAGTAAATACCGTAACGTTAGTTATCTAGCCTCCAGCGACAGCTTGCTTATCGATGCAGTTGTGGCCGGTGATCTCTCGGTTTCCGTACGAGGCTACGGACAATTGGCTTCCAGAGATGTTCACTGGATAGGTGCGGAGACTCGGGGCAGGGTCAGTCGAATTCTTACCAAACCCGGTGACCAGGTTACGGCGGGTGATGTTTTAGTAGAGCTGGTAAATCCCCAGTTGCTGCAAGACCTTAAAGACGCTGAACTGGAATTCGCAGCACGTAAGGCCGATGTACGTGCCAGTCAGGTTGCCCGAGAAACCCAACAATTGGATTTAAAAACGGAAGCGGCGAATGCCGAGATCGATCATCAGACTGCCAAGATGGATCTGGATGCTAAAACTGATTTGATGTCGAAGGGAATGCAGATTATTTCCCGGCTTGATTACGAAAGCACTCAATTGTCAGTGCAAAAATTTAAGCAACGCTGGGAAATGCAACTGCAACGAGTAGTCCAGAGCAGAGAAGCCATGCTCGCAACTCAGGAAGCCGAACAGGCAAGACTTTCACAAACTGAAAATGAGCTGCAAAAAGTTCTCGATCAGGTAGACAATTTAAAGGTAAGAGCCCGTGTGGAAGGTATCGTACAGGAAATGAATTTGGAGTTAGGTCAGCAGATTTCACGGGGTGAAAATATCACCCGCATCGCGCGTCCGGATCAGTTAGTGGCTGAAGTGCAGATTCAGGAATTGCAGGTAAATGACATTCAAATTGGCATGCTCGCCAAAGTAGATACTCGCACCAGCGAAATAGATGGTGTCGTTTCGCGTATTGACCCGACCGTAATCGATGGCTCGGTACTAGTGGAAATTGAATTGCTGGGCGTGCTGCCACAGGAAGTCCGCCCAGATCTCAATATTGAAGCCAATATCAATGTTGCCCATGTCGCCGATACGATCTCAGTTCGTCGTCCGGTATTCGCCCGACCGAACACTACGGCAACAGTTTACCGACTCAACGAAAGCGGCGATATCGCCGAACGCATCAGCGTCCGCTACGGTGAGGCATCAACCAATTTCATAGAAGTACTCGAAGGACTGGGCGTCGGAGACCGCATCATCGTGTCTGATCCCGATTCATTTAATACCCATGACCGCATATTTATCAGGTAGGTACATAGCCATGTCTGAATCCAGACTTATCGAACTAAAGAAAATCAGCAAAGTGTATTCTATTGAGACATTGGAAACTCATGCGCTGCAAAACATTAATCTGCAAATTAACAAGGGTGAGTTTGTGTCTATATCCGGCGCTTCAGGCTGCGGAAAATCCACCTTGTTGTCCATAATTGGCCTATTAGATGTGGCGTCTTCCGGTGAATATTTTCTTGCCGGTCATGATGCTTCAAGCCTGGACCGCGACGAACGAGCGCGTTTGAGGAATAAGGAGATCGGTTTTATATTTCAGTCCTTCAACCTGATCAGTGATCTAACAGTGTACGAGAATATTGAGTTGCCATTGACCTATCGTACAGACCTTACGGATAAGGAAATTAAAGAGATTGTTCTGCAATCTCTGGAAACAGTAGACATGATTTCGCGAAAGGAACACTTTCCTTCACAGCTTTCCGGAGGCCAACAACAACGTGTCGCGGTGGCGCGAGCCATTGGCGGAAACCCCTCTATGATTTTAGCGGATGAACCCTGCGGAAATCTCGACTCGAAAAACGCGGAGTCGGTGATGTGCTTGTTGGAAAAACTACATGCCAAAGGGGCCACTATTTGCATGGTGACCCATGACCCTCAGTCGGCCAAAAGAGCGGATCGGTCTATAGAACTTTTCGATGGACAGGTGGTCTCTGACGAAACAACTACAGAGCGCGGATCAACAGAAACGGCGCTGACCTGAGTCGTCAATCGTTAATCAATAATAGGCAATTCCTATTCCTAATCTAATTACGCGGTGACTAACTTGCTCTTCTCAAAATCTGATCTGAAGTATACGTTTCGCCAGTTAGCAAAGAGCCCGGGCTTTGCTCTATTGTCTATTATCGTACTCGCCGGCGGCTTGGGTCTGAGTCTGTTTACCTTTTCTTTTATCTACACCATGGCGTTTAAGCCAGTGGATCTTCCCAATGGTGAGCGCATAGTAGAAATTTGCGGCGCAAGGCAGTTTGGCGGTTGTATGCCGCTCAAAGCATTCGAGTTTGCAGCAATAAGAGACGACATAGATTCATTGGAAAACATTGGCGTCTACAACATGAAGAATCGGGTATACGTACAGTCCGACGAAGTATTTCATGAAGCTGTGATTTCTCAAACCGAATGGAATATGTTTCAGTTTGCGGAGACTGGGGCAATATTGGGTCGAGTATTGCAGGAGTCTGACCAGAATCCGCAAGCAGAGTCGGTGGCAGTAATGGCACATGATTTCTGGGAGTTGGCTTTCGATAGTGACCCGGCAATAGTTAATAACTATATCGAACTTAGTGGAATCCCAACTCGGGTTGTTGGAATTATGCCGCCAGGGTTTACGTTTCCCCGTTGGAGTGATATCTGGGTGCCTGCCGCACCAGAGATTATCAATCCTGTAACCAATGCAATGACTCTTATTTCTCCCTATGCACTTATAAAAGTAGGTGTGTCGGTGAGTCAGGCAAATCAGGAAATATCCAATTTGCTGAATCGGATGCGACAACAATACCCGTTCGTGGATTCTGATCAGTACACGAACAATCAGCGTATGATCAATCAGGTGGATGCAGGGTTTGTTACCAGCTTGCCAATGAAAAATTTTCACAATATTGGCAATCAGTTGGTGTTTTCCATCATGGCTATTCTTTCATTTATCCTCTTTCTTCTGGCATGTATCAATGTAGGAACATTGTTGCTGGCGCGCACCAACGAGCGCTTGAAAGACGTCTCTATCAGAGTTGCTCTGGGCGCACCAAGAATACGTTTGCTTGTGCAGACCATGGGCGAAAGTATTGTCATTGCCATGGTCGGCACACTTCTCGCTGTATGTCTTGCGGGGCTCTGGCTGGAGGCGTTGAATATATTCCTGGTGACATTGTTAAGCGAAGACGGATTGGAGTTCTGGATGCACTTTGGTGTTGATGGCTTCACCATAGTTTTGGCAATTCTGTTCGCATCTTTTACCGTGTTATTTACCAGTGCTTTGCCGTCGTGGAAGTTGATCAACGGTAATTTTAATTCGGTGATGCAGGATGGCACGCGCGGGGCCCTTGGTCTTAGTGCTAGCCGCTTTAGTAAATCATTGGTTGTTGTTGCAGTCGCGTTAATCTCAATTGTGCTCTACAGCTTTATTGTTTTCGGCACCGTGATATGGTCTATGGGAAATACTTTTCGAATGATAGAACCGGAAGGAATATATAGCACTGAAATTGATACCGGCGATCAATTCGCTAACTCCACTGCGCGATTGCAGTTTTTTCAAGCGTTGGAAACGCGTCTGGAGCTGCACCCGGATACTACCGAAGTATTACTAGCAGGCATGACCGGTAATCAAACACTGGAGATAGATGGCGTTACCTATTTAACGGAGCAAGACAAGCCGACGGCGCCGGTACAAATAATTTCTGGAGATATTGGTTTTATTGGCGCGTATTTATTGGAGGGTCGATTGCTGGGTGATAGAGATAGCCAGAGCAGTATTCCAGCGGCGATGGTTAGCCGCTCGCTGGCAGATAAATTCTGGCCCGACGAATCACCGGTGGGGAAAACTTTACGGATAGGGATTTCCGACCAGCGTGGTCAAAGTCGGGCTTTTACAGTAGTTGGTATGGTTAGCGATTCGCCAATCGATGGGGACAATATGTTCAAGCAAGAATTTGATATGGTCTATCTGCCTCTAGGACAAATGGACTCACAGGATATTACCGCCATTATTCGTAGCCCTGTATCGGGACAGGCCGCGACCAAGATTCTTGGAGATACCGTATTAAGTTTGAACTCCGGTGTTACATTTAACATTCTTAGTTGGGTGCAAAGCCGGCAGGTTACCAGCTTCGTTATTCTTGCAGCGATCTCCATTTTTTCTGCCATTGGCACTTTCGCCTTTCTGATATCTATCGCCGGGGTGTTCGGTCTCACCAAAAATTCAATTGTTTTGCGTACACAGGAAATCGGAACTCGTCGAGCCTTGGGTGCAACAGACAGCATGATAAGTCGTTCCTTTACTCTTCAAGGTGCTAAACAGGCGCTTATGGGAATCCTGATTGCTTTTCTCATCTGTGCCCCATTTTCCTTTCTGATCGGCAATATGGCAGGGTGGATTTACATTTTGCCTGGTTTGATGGTTGCTGTGATTGCTTTGGCGTTCTTTTTCGTAGCAGTACTTTTCGCTATATACTCACCAATACAGCCATTGCTGCGAAAAGAGCCAAGTGATTTGTTGCGTTATCAATAAACTATCGATTGAATGCTGGTACCAAGGATTAGGTTGAATCATGATTTCGAAATCTGATATCCGTTATACACCACTATCTTGTTAGCTATTTATTATCCAGTTCGCCGAATATGAAAATGGTACCTAGCGAGGCGCCTTAGATATGAGTAATTCATTGTGCTGAGTAAAAGTTAGAAGGATGTTATGAAAGAACACTTGCTTATTGCCGACGATGATCCGGATGTCGTGTCAGCACTACGTTATTTACTGCTGACAGAAGGTTTTGATGTGACTACAGCTGGTTCGCCACAAGAGCTGTTGGAGGCTACTAATACGCAGAGATTTAGCGCTATTCTGATGGATCTGAACTACAGCAAGGATACGACTTCAGGGCAAGAAGGGCTGCAGTTGATTCAGCAGTTGCATGACCGGGATGCAAGTCTGCCCATAGTCGCCATGACAGCCTGGGGCAGTATAGACACGGCGGTCAAGGCGATGCAGGCGGGGGCTCGAGATTTTGTGCAAAAACCTTGGGAAAATGCGCGGCTGCTATCGATATTGGCTAACCAGATACGTTTAGCGAAAGCAGAACAAAAAACCTGCAAGTTGTCTGAAGAAAATAAGATTCTGCGTAACGAATTAACGCCAGTTGGGGACGATGTTTTTTGCCGCTCGGCTGCCATGCGGGAAGCAATGGCGAAAATAGAGCAGGTCGCTCGAAGTGATGCCAGTATGTTGCTGACAGGTGAAAACGGTACTGGTAAAAGTTTTCTGGTTAATCGTATTCACGAACTGTCAGAACGGCGCGAACATCCACTTATTAAAGTCAATATGGGAACTATCACGGACACGTTGTTCGAAAGCGAGATGTTCGGGCATCTAAAGGGATCATTCACCGATGCACACGAGACACGTATTGGTCGCATCGAATTGGCTGATGGTGGCACTTTATTTCTTGACGAGATTGGTAATACTCCGTATTCGCAGCAAGCGAAGTTATTGCGCGTACTGGAGGATTATCATTATGAGAAGGTGGGCTCTTCCCAAACTCAGGTGTCCGATTGCCGATTGATCTGTGCCACTAATACTAATCTGGAAGCTGCGGTTTCCGATGGAAGCTTTAGAAAAGACTTACTCTATAGAATCAATACTGTTGTTATCGAAGTGCCACCTCTGCGTAATCGCAAGGAAGATATCCTTCCTTTTGCAGAATTGCTGTTAGAATCACTGAAACGTAAATACAATAAACCTAATCTGATATTCAGTGCAGCCACAAGGCAGGCTTTGCAAAGTTATTGTTGGCCCGGTAATGTGCGGGAACTGGTACACGTGGTAGAAAGGTCGGCAATTCTTGCACAGGATATAATCGAGCCGCAAGTTACAGGTGTAGCCGAAAGCCCTGATTCGCAAAATGATGGAGTCGATTCCGCTCGAAAAGAACTAACTCTGGAGCAGATAGAAAAACAGGCGATCCAAAATCGGATACATCAGCATCAAGGGGACAGTTTTCGGGTTGCTGATTCACTAGGGTTGTCTAAAAGTGCATTCTATAGGCACTTGAAAAAGCACGGGCTGAAGTAATTTTTGGCTGTAGTTCTAGTGGTTTTACATACTATAGCACTACCGGGGAGTGGCCTTGTTCAATAAAAAGACAACAGACTCTGTCCTGGGCGTAAAAGGCCCTGTAGAAAATCAGTTAGCGCTAATCACTCTACTTTCCAATCTATTTCCTTCCTTACTTTTGCTTGTAGTTCTCTGGTACTTCCAAATATCTATATATCTGGTAGGGATAGTTGCTGTCGTGCTTTTGTTCTTAACCCTATTCAGCGTTTCCACGGTTTGGCGCCGATCTCAATACCAGTTTCGCAGTGTACATAGTCTATTGGATGCTATTGTTCGTGGAGACTATTCTTTTCGTGGCTCGCATCAGGCCGGCGATGGCGCACTTGGTGAGCTGAATTTAACGATCAATGCGTTGGCAAAGACTCTTCATCGACAGCGAGTACAATCGGAGGAAAGCCAACTACTAGTACAGAAAGTTGTAGACCAGATTGATGTGGCAATTATTGCCTGGGATCAGAGTCAGACGATTCGGTTGATTAATCCGGCAGCGCGAAAGGTTTTAAATCTGGAAGAAGTGCAACAATGCGATCAAACTTTGCCAAAGATTCTGGCTTTTGCCAATGAGTTGAGGGTCGGTGAAATGCAGGTTAAGAGCCTACAGTTTCCAGAATTAAGCGGGCGTTTTCGGCTGCTCCTTGAACGTTTTATTGCGGATGGTAATACGCACAATCTCTTATTTCTGACGAATCTTTCTTCCATTTTGCGACTAGAAGAGCGACGCGCATGGCGCAATCTTGTGCGGGTGTTAAGTCATGAAATTAACAATTCGCTGTCACCCTTAAAGTCATTCAGCACCACTCTTAAATCTCAGATTGAGAAACGAGAAACTGATATGGATCTAAAGCAGGAACTTATTGAAGGAATGAATGTTATTGGAAATCGAGCCGAGTCGCTTGCTCAGTTTGTGCAAAGCTATCAAAAGATAGCGAAGCTCCCGGAACCCGACCGCAAGGTTGTTGACTTTCAACAGTGTCTGATGAATATAACGAAACTGTTTCCTAAAAATTTGATTAGCCTAAATGGCGATGCAATTACTTTGTCGATAGATGCGTCACAGATAGAACAGGTAATGATAAACCTGATAAAGAACGCGATAGAAGCCGGAGCTGATGGAGAGCCTGTTCAAGTGGACTGGAGGGTTCAGAGGTCACGTCTAGTGGTTAGTATCAAAGACAACGGAATCGGCATTCAAAACCCTGAAAATTTGTTCACTCCCTATTACACAACTAAAGCAACCGGTTCTGGAATTGGTCTAGTGTTCTGTCAGCAGGTGATTGAGGCTCATGAAGGTTTTTTGTCCCTCGCGAATCGTCAGGATGTACAAGGAAGTGTGGCTACCTTAAGCTTACCTATAACAACTTAGCCTGATGGGAGCAGAAGATGAACCGCCAGTGGTGACTTGGAGAAAAAGCATCTTTGGCGCTTAAGTGGCGCAGCATAAAACCATTGGAACCGATATTCTTGAGCTCGGTTAACTTTCGTAAACTCAATCAAGAGGTTTCCCAAAATGGACTTGCGCATTAACGCGGAAAAGATACGCACACTTCGTAAAGACAGAGCCTGGAGCCAGGAGCATTTGGCGCACGTAGCTGGTCTTGGTCGTAGGACTGTGCAACGGATTGAAAAAACTGGATTCGCTTCTTACGAGTCTGCACAAGCAATAGCGGCGGTTCTAGACTTAGCTGTTTCTGATTTCGCTCTTCACGATGAATTGCCAGTTCAATCGAGCAAGGTCAAACACGTATTATTGCGAAGAATTTCGTTGGCACTCTCCTCTATTGTTGCTCTGTTACTATTTTTGATGGGCCAATCGATTACAGCAGATCAGATACAGCTGGATATTGAAGCCACAAGTGGTGAAGAGAACGAGACTAGGGCTAGCGTGACAAGTGAAGAGGGAGAGGAAGTACAGGTTCAGATCACAGGTGATCACCGAATAACTATAACACCAACTATTGCCGGCAATGGAGATGTCAGATTGGAAGTCATCCTTATGAGGCTTCAAGGGGAAGAATACATCCGTGTTGGAAGGCCAATCTTGCAAACGCCAGATGGGGAAGCCGCTTTAATTAAATCTGCAACAGGCGATGGTCAGTTTCTTACTTTGGAAATCACACCCAGAATTATATAAGAAGAATCAAGTAATCTGACCCCATGATTACAATTTTGACTTGACATGCCTGTTCTTAGTGTCACACTACACATATGACACCATTCAAAATTAAGCTCAACTCCAGCCAGTCAATCTTCGATCAGGTAGTTTTTTCGGCTACTAAGGCCATATTAGGCGGGGCTCTCAAGCCCGGAGATCCGTTTCCTTCGGTTCGTCGCCTCGCTTTGGACTTGAAGATTCACCCCAATACAGCCCACAAAGTGGTGCAGCATCTAATCCAGGAACGCTGGATTATTGCTAGTCCCGGCAAAGGTACTGTAGTCGCAATACCACCAAAGGCGAGAAGCGGTGATCGCCAAAAGCTATTAAGTCAGGAGGTTGAGGAGCTGGTAGTAGAGGCGAGAAGAGTGGGGGCTTCACTTAAAGAAGTAACAGATTCGGTTGAGAGACACTGGAAAAGCCTTGATCAACTAAAGGTGGTTTCCGGTGATAGTTAACACGCAAAACCTTAACAAACGTTATGGTCGCGTGCAGGTATTGCAAGACCTCAACTTGCAAGTACCAGAAGGCTCGGCGTTCGCATTAGTTGGCACCAACGGCGCCGGTAAAACTACCACCCTGCGCACACTCGTTAACATCATTCAGCCGACTTCTGGAACGGTTACAGTTCTAGGAACCGATTCGAGGCGATTGTCACCACAGGACTTTACTCAAATTGGTTATGTATCAGAGAATCAGATGCTGCCAGAACGACTTACAATCGAACAGTATTTCAATTACCTGCGGGCGCTGTATCCTAGCTGGGATCGAGGACTGGAAAAAGATTTACGTCGCAGAATGGATTTGCCTCCCGACAGGAGTCTGAGCAAACTTTCCCATGGTATGCGCATGAAAGCGGTGCTGGTGGCTGGCCTCGCCTTTCGTCCAAAATTATTGATTCTGGATGAGCCGCTCAGTGGTATGGACACTCTAATCCGTGACGAGGTCGTAGAAGGTTTGTTAGAGCAAGCCGACGAAACCACAATTCTTATCTCTTCCCATGAGCTGGCAGAAATTGAAAATTTCACCAGTCATATCGCCTTCATGGATCAAGGCGTTCTTCATTTTCAGGAGTCTATAGAATCTTTGCGTTCACGGTTTAGGGAAGTACACGTGATCTTATCTTCACAGAAAGAGCTTCCGGATAACTATCCCGATAGCTGGTTGGCGCCCGAGATCAATGGTCATTCATTAAGCCTGATTGAGTCCGATTATCAGAACCACGACGCTATGTATCAAAAGTTAAGCCAGATTTTTGGCGCTATCCAATTCGATGAAGAACCCATGAGCTTGCGCGAGATAAGTAAGGCCATGATCAAATCATCGAGGGATGCGAGATTGAGGAAAGCAGCGTGAATATTCATTTGCGAGCTATTTCGGCCATCGTGAAGAAAGATGTCCTCGAATTATTACCGTTGGTGATAATTACCATTGTGGCTTTTTTGCTTCAATCAATTATCGCCGTGACGAACTACGAGGGAGATGCAGATTTCTGGGCGACCCTGCAGGCTAACTTTTACTGGATTGGCTATTTCCTTGGCACTTTATTAATGGTTTCGGTGTTGCAGCAAGACCCGGCTGCTAGCCTGAATCACGATTGGTTAACACGGCCAATTGCGCGTCGAGATTGGTTGCTGGCAAAGTTATTGTTTCTGATGCTCACCATATGTATCCCGGTGGTTCTGTCACGTTTTCTAATCAACCTTAGTAGCGGCTATGATTTTGGCTTGTCGATGAGCTATGCCCTGGGTATAGAGAAACTCCCCGGGGTTTTGCCGATTCCACTTTTCTTTGCTATTGCTTTGTTAACACCCAGCCTTCGAAAAGCAATTTTTCTCGTCATGCTAGTCTTATTCGTTTTTTTAATACCTGCCTGGAGTGCAACTCGGCCGCTGCTGGAAAAGATAGGTATTAATCTAGGCAGCGCCGAATTTACTGGCATGGGCTGGGTGCAATCGATGCCTATGTTAGCGGCGGGGATTTCGGGATCGTTGCTGATTTATTGGTTCTTCTATTGTCGGCGTGATGTGCGGCGTGCATATTTTGTGTTCTGCGCCAGCATAGCTATATTCTTCTTTACGGTATTTCCGCCTTCTTCGCTATACAATTGGAATAAAGCAATCGCACTGCATGAGTTCATGTATAACGGCAAAGATGAGTCTCTGGAAGACGCGTTGGTACTGAAATTTACACAAGCTTGTTTTCCTGCCGCTATCGGTGGCAACAATGCAAACTCTGGTCAGAATGATTTGGTCCTTGCACAAGCGTTCTGGTTCGATAAGTTACGAAATATGTCTGACGCGGGTGGGCTCACGTTTGCCACGACAGTGAGAGCCAGAAATAGCCTTGTTAGTTGGCATCAATCTATTACCAGAAACAGTGAGCTACCTATAGATTGGCGCATCGATCACCTGTATAGCAAAGCCCGTTACTCAGCGGATTCTCTGAATGAAGATGTGATACTGAGACGTTCGCCAACGGCAGTCAATCGATATGCTCCAATGGATTCGACACAAACCGATTACTGGCTCATTCCTCCAGAGTTGGTGAATGTCCTTGCCAATGATTCCAGCACTCGGCTGACAATAGAATACGATATGGCAATATTGTCTCCCAAGCCTTATGAGTTGAAAACCGATGGCAATCGTTACGACTTTCCGGAACTCGGAAGTTGTAAGGCAGAAATTGATGAGAATGCTAACTCTATAGAAGTGGAATGTGTGAAGGCAGGAACGCGTCCAGAGTTGATGTCGGCGCAGTTAATTGGTTTGGACGACAGTCGAGTGGATAGCGCAAATTGGTCTAACTTCACAGCGGATTGGTTAGAAGTGTTTGGTCGTACGCAAAGCAAACTTACTCTTGAATCACCAGACTTGGTTGATAGTACATCGGTGATGTTGATTGCGTACAATGTCGAAAGAATAGTGCACAAAGAAATTACGTCCGAAGGCATGCTAGGTGAATCCCTCGACATTTGCTCGCTTCCGGGTGACGAGCAGTTTGCAGCGATTGAACGCTCTAACTGGAGTGACAAATCCCCTCACGAGGTAAGCTCGGTTGCTGTTGATCGTGGTGTTCGTGTCGAAGTTCTGGACTGGCGTAATGGCGAAACCAAGGACGCGCCAAATATATTTCTCCTGCCTGGTCTTGGTGCCACTGTGCATTCCTTTGATGAAGTAGCACCTAAGTTGGCAGAAAAGTATAACGTAGTTGGAATGACGCGCCGGGGAGCCGGCGCTTCAAGCACGCCAGATCATGGTTATGATATTGCACGACTGAGCCAGGATGTTCTCGAAGTGTTAGATACATTGGAAATTGAATCTCCTATATTGGTAGGCATGTCCATTGCCGGCGAAGAACTCAGCTATCTCGGCGCGAATTTTCCTGATCGGTTTAGTGGCTTGGTTTATCTGGATGCGGCCTATGACCGAACCCTTCCCGCCAACAAAAAATACCGCGACCTGAATCTGTTGCTGCCAGGGAGTTTGCCGATGCGGCCCCAGGAGGGAACCTCTTACCAGGCTATGCAGCAATACGCTGAACGTCGTGGCCGGCCGCGCAATATCCCGGAAGGTGAAATCATTGCCAGCTATGATTTGACCTCCGGCCAGATAAAGCACAATTCTTTATATCTGGATGCAGTCATGATGGGTCTGCAAGCACCAGACTATAAGAATATTGCGGTGCCAGCGCTTGGAGTCTATGCCTTAGCAGGTTCACCTGAATTCATGATGGAGTCCTGGTATGACGAAAATGATCCGGTGATTCAGCAAGCAGTACAGGAGCTCTATCAAATAGAGCGGGGCAAAGTAGCGGCTATCGAGTTATTCGATACCGAGATTCCCGACTCCGAAGTTCTTATACTTGAAGACGGTTATCATTGGGTTTTCCTTTCCCATGAACAGGAAGTCTTGACAGCAATTGATGAGTTTATAAAACAGCTAACTGATCAGACGCTACAGTAGAGTTTCTGATAATATGTTTCTCAGATGACCGTTTATTCAAAAATATTCTCGGCAGGGTTTTATCTTATATGCCTTAAAATAAGACCGAGGCTTTTCTCATAAACTTGCTGAATATCTTCCCCGCTGGTATGAGCTACGAGTGCATCACAAAAAAACAAGAGGCTAGATGCATAAGCATTTCCATCTTTGAGCTTCATCGCATACAAATTACTTAGTTCGGGATAACGCAAATAGCGCTCGGCAGGCTCGATGCCAATTGGGCAGTTTCTTTAGGCAGCGAAGCAAGATAACTTATTAGAGTGACCATCACCTGGGGGCGCCAATTTTTTCAATGAAATTTTTGCCACGCACCCAGACAGCAAAGTTATTCAGACCGTATTGTTGCTGATAGTTTGTATTATTGTAATTTATAAGGAAAAGGATTTGTTCTTTAAACGTGAAGACCCTGTTATGGGTTAGCGAATATTCATTAACAGATATTAGACAGCGCAATGAAGTAGTAGAGTATAGAGGGGCCTTGGCCTAAATAGGCCTAAGAGTGGCGAATGGCCTGCCTGTTGATTGTCAGAATAAATAGTTTATAATATTATCAATTAATTTTATAGAGCTATAAAATACTATTTTGACCTCGAGTACCAAGAAAGACATTCTCGACGCCGCAGTATCTGAATTTGCTCTCAGAGGGTTCGCTGGAGCCTCAACATTAGAGATAGCAAAAGCAGCTGCAACCAAACAGCCCTTGCTGTACTACCATTTTAAATCGAAGGAAAAGCTCTGGCAGGCGGCAGTTGACTTCGGCCTCGTTGAGCTGCACATCGCCTTTGATACAGTGCGTGACGCTAGCACAGATATGTCCCCCATCAACGTGTTGAAACTTTTGGTGCGTACGCTCAACCGCTTTTCGTTCCGGCATCCACGTCACATTGACATTCTGCGTCAGGAGCAGGGATCTGATACTGGGCAATCCCGCTACCTCATTGAACATCACCTGTTGCCGGCATACGAGGTTATCTCAAGTGTTGCAAAGGAAGCTGAAGCTCAGGGTCAAATTAGGCCGTGCCGGCACGAGTTTCTAGGCGCATTCATTTTTGGCACAGTGACTAATTTTTTTTCCACGCAGTCAGTGTCCGAATCCATTTATTCCGTTGACTTTAATGTTCCTGGACTTTGCGAGCAGCATGCTGATTGGTTGGTGGAAGTTATTTTCGGCGGCCTGGAACAAGGAATCGAATCCCAAAAACTCGATTAAAGAATTAATAGTTCAAAAACTTCCCAACATGGAGCAGGAATGATGAAATTTGCTCAGTACACATTCACGCGACTCACCATAATTACGATAGCTCTTTTTCTGTTGGGTGGATCCATAGGCGGATGGCTATCATACCGACTAATTACCAATTCGATGTTAGATCAGGGCAATGAAAATCTGGAGGCTGTTTTAAATTCTCGTGCTATTTTGGTTGAAAATTATATCGCGGCTCATCAGAATCAAATCAGGTATCTCGCTCAGAACGAAACAGTAGTACATGCTACCAAGGCTCTTTCCGCAGGATTTGTAAATCTACCCAATGAGGTGGATATTAATATGGAACTCGATTCAAGTTCTTATGTGGAGCTAATTGAATACTATAAGCAAGAAATGCCTCACATAAGTGGCTTGAACCAGGCTGCAAGTCCGGAGTCCTATTTACCTGTCTCTGAGTCAGGTCGGTTACTGCATTGGTTGTACATAGCCAATAATCCCAATTCAGTGACTACAATGAATGAGATGTTCTCTAGTAGTGTTGAATCGTCGTATAACCTTAGCCACCAAATCTACCATCCGGAGTTTAACTATTTCCTCAACGCGTTCGAGCTGCATGATGTTCTGCTTTTGGACACGCAGGGAAACTTGATCTACTCCACTCGTAAAGAGCTAGACCTGGGAACTAATCTGGACGCGGGTGTTTATGCAGAATCTGGACTTGGTGATGCATATAACCGGGCGATGACTCAGCCCAGGCAGGGTTTCTCTATTGTAGATTTTAGCAATTATGAGCCCAGTTACCATGAGCCTTCAGCTTTCATAGCATCGCCAATATTTGAAAACGCGAACAGGCTCGGGGTTCTTGTTTTTCAACTTAGTGCAACTCAGTTGAATCAAGTCATTGCCGATTACCAAGGTCTTGGTACAAGTGGAGAAACATATATTATTGGTGATGACTTACTAATGAGAACTGCCAGTCGATTTACAAGTAGTTCGAGCATGTTGCAACAGGAAGTCGATACAGTTGCTGGCAGACAACTAGCGGCAGGCCATGCCGGGTCCGGCATTATCGAAGACTATCGTGGCGTAGAAGTATTGTCTCGTTACAAGCCGCTGAATATTGAAGGATTGAACTGGGGTATGCTGGCTGAAATAGATATTGATGAATTTTCAGCGCCAGCAAATTCTCTTGCGGTCAGCACGGCGTTGGTGCTCGCCCTGACACTTATGTTAATTGCGTTTGTATCCAATGCTGCGTTGAGACTCTGTGTAGTGCGGCCTATGAGCCAACTCCTGGCTGCTGCGAAGAAGATTGTTGATGGAGACTACAGCGCCAGAGTGGATATTGTGTCAGATGATGAATTTTCTGTGCTAGCAGATCGTTTCAATCTCATGGCTTCGTCAGTGCAGATGCACATAGATGATCTGGAAAAAGCCCTGAGGGAGGTTAAGGAGCTCAAAGGATTACTTCCGATATGTGCTTCTTGCAAGTCTATTAGAGATGATGATGGTTATTTTCGGACAGTTGAAACTTACTTTGCAGGAAAGTCTCACCTTGAATTTTCTCATACGATTTGCCAGGAATGTCTGCCTCGTTTATATCCGGAACTTAACCCTTTAAGTAATAAAGATATGAATTAGAAGGAACGAAAAGTTAGAGGGTGATTCCGTTACCCTGTTTCTTCCAGAGTAACTAATCCTATAGTTTTACGCCTTTCCTACGAGATGATCACCAAAGTTGCCACTTATTATTAAAGAGTCTACCAATGGATGCAGAAAAATTCTGGGACAAGGCTGCAGAAAAATACGCCAAATCGTCAGTAGGAAATGAGGCGCTCTATCAGGAAAAGCTCGAAGCTACGCAAAGGTATTTCAATGCGGAATCTGTAGTTCTTGAGTTAGGTTGTGGCACGGGCACCACTTCGATCCATCATGCGCCTGCGGTGAAGCATATCCTCGCGACCGATATTTCAAATAGTATGTTGGACATCGGAAGACGCCGTGCAAGCGAAGCTGGTGTTGAGAATGTTACGTTTCAACAAGTTACTGTGCAGAATTTGAAAGCAGACCCCGCTTCCTTCGATGTTGTGTTGGCGCTCAACATACTCCATCTTATTGATGACCCTGCTGGCGTAGTGAACAAAGTCTCT
>NVVJ01000005.1 GCA_002402175.1 SAR86 cluster bacterium | reverse complement strand
TGGCAAAAATATAACCTTGTACCTTGATAGTCAGTTACAAATAGCAGCAGAAAAAGCGCTTGGAGATTTTCGTGGCGCCGTAGTTGCCATTGACCCTTCGACCGGTGGCATATTGGCAATGGTGAGTAAGCCTGGTTTCGACCCTAATCTGTTTGTGACAGGCATAAGCAGCAAGGACTACAGTGTTCTTGTGACCGACAATATAAACACCCCGCTATTCGACCGATCAACTAATCCCTATCCGCCTGGCTCGACTGTAAAACCTTTTCTGGGTTTAGGTGGTTTACATCATGGTCTTGTGGATTATGACTTTGCCATTGAGGATCCGGGTTATTTCAGATTGCCTGGTGTTAGTTATCGATGGGGTGACTACACATTGCGAACAGCAATTGGCGGCGGGCATGGGCATACAGACTTACAGAAAGCTATCTATCAATCCTGTGATACTTTTTTCTATGATTTAGGTAATCGTATGGGCATAGATACCATTCATGGATTTATGTCACTGTTTGGATTTGGGCAAAACTTCGCGCTTGATATTAGCTATGCCAGGACTGGGGTACTTCCGTCAAGAGATTGGAAAAGAGCAAGCAAAGGAGAGCCCTGGTATCCAGGTGACACAATTAATTCCTCTATAGGACAGGGATATATGTGGGCAACTCCATTGCAACTTGCTACGGCAGTATCAATAGTTGCCAATAAGGGAAAGGTTGTGCAGCCGCGCATGTTAAAAGAAGTGGATGGTGAACCATTCCAGCCCGTTATCGAGAATGCGGTGCCTGACGTATTGTTGAACGATCCTGACTATTGGCGTTATATGGAAGAGGCTATGACTATGGTAGTGCATCGTCCTTATACCGATGTATTTAGAGATTATGGTACTGCCTTCGAAGCAATAGCTATGGCTGATCGCGATATGCCCTACAAAATGGCAGGAAAATCAGGGTCGGCACAGGTTGTGGGTATAAGTCAGGAAATACTGCAAAGTACGGACATTATTGTTTCTGATTTGAATAAGGATCATGGATTGTTTATTTCTTTTGCTCCTGCTGAAAACCCAAACATCGAACCTAAAATTGCAATCGCTGTCTTTGTCGAGAATGGAGAGCATGGAAGTAGCGTGGCAGGCCCAATTGCGAAGCAGGTAATCGATGCTTACTTGCTAGATATTTTGCAGATTGACTTTGCAGCGCTGGAAGAAGCGGCGGGCAACACACTGATATCTCTGGCCGATGAATAACCAGGACTTCGTTCGCCAATCCGACGGACTCGGTTCAAAAACCTCGCGCCCAAAATCGATTTGGCGACTCACGCACATCGATCCTCCTTTGCTTGTTGGAATTTCCCTGCTTAGCGGCTTTGGTCTGTTTGTCTTGTTTAGTGCAAGCGGTGGAGACCACGCGGTAGTACAGAGGCAGGCGTTGACCATGGTAGTGGGTCTGGTGGTTATGGTTATTGTGGCGCAGTTTAATGTGCATTTTTTCCGTCAATGGGCGCCATCTATCTATGCAGCTGGGCTCGCTTTATTGGGCGTGGTGTTGTTAATTGGAGTCGAAGCCAATGGTGCCAAAAGCTGGCTGGATTTGCCGGGCTTGCCTAGTTTTCAGCCTTCAGAGCTGATGAAGTTTATTGTACCGTTGCTTATGGCCTGGTATCTGGCAAGTCGTCCCTTGCCGCCGCGATTTAAACATTTGTTCTGGTCGGTAATTATGATTCTTGTGCCAGTGGGCCTGATTATCGTACAGAACGATACTGGCACAGCAATAATGGTAGCAATGTCAGGTGTTTTCGTTGTGTTTCTTGCCGGCATACGTTGGCGGCTGATTATCGGTGGTTTCGTCGCTTTATTGTTAGCTTCTCCAGCCTGGTATCTTTTTCTTGCGCAAGAGCATCAAAAGAATCGAATTCTGACCTTTCTAAATCCTTATCGTGACCCAACAGGCGCCGGATACAACATCATTCAATCTCAAATTGCGATTGGTTCTGGTGGTATTTATGGCAAGGGTTATGAAATGGGTGCGCAGTCGCATCTGGACTTTATTCCTGAAAGCAATACAGATTTCATCATGGCGGTATTGGCTGAAGAGTTTGGTCTGTTAGGTATTCTGTTTCTTATTTGTTTGTATTTATTCGTGTTACTCAGAGGTTGTTATATAGCGATTGCAGCCAACGATACGTTTAGCCGTTTGCTGGCAGGAAGTATTACCCTGACCTTTTTCTTCTATGTATTTGTCAATATGGCCATGGTGTCAGGACTATTGCCAGTTATTGGACTACCTCTTCCCTTGATGAGCCGAGGCGGTACATCAATAGTGACACTTTTTATTGGGTTTGGCTTATTGATGTCGATTCAGACTCACGGGCAAGCCAGGCCTCTTTAACTTATTGATAGATATGGCTTATTCTTATTTTTTACGCCTGGGCTAGTATCGGCCAGATATTAGTAGAGCCTGTCATTGCCAACTAGGTGATGAGATTGTTAAAACAATTATTTCTTTGGACGTTATTGCTCAAGGGTTATCAAAATCTAGCGATATTCCATACTGACAAGTCGTAGAACCTGAAATATGAAAATCTTTTCAAGCAAGGTGAAAAATGGATCGATATCCGCTTAAGAATTTAACTATCAGCGCTGGCTTACTGGTGCTGGTTGCATGTAGCGCTACTACAACTACAACGGCGCCATCGAATCCGAATGCCGGCCGCTATAGTATTTCGCAGGATCGTGCACCGACGAGAGATCTCAATATTGCAACGATACCTGAAGTTACTCCTGTGCCTATAAGCCGAACAATGGCCGGTAATAGAAGTCCTTATTCGGTTCTGGGAAAAAGCTACAACGTATTAGCTACGGAAGAAGGCTATAGCGAGCGAGGGGTTGCCTCCTGGTACGGCGAAAAATTTCATGGACACAAGACCTCCAATGGTGAGGTTTTTGATATGTACCTAGCCTCTGCAGCACATAAGTCGCTTCCTATACCTAGCTTTCTGCGAGTAACCAATCTGGATAACAATCGCAGCATCGTAGTGCGCGTGAATGATCGTGGTCCTTTTCATGGCGATCGATTGATCGACCTGTCTTATGCGGCAGCCATGAAATTAGGCTATGCAAACTCAGGAACAGCAAGAGTTCAGCTAGATTCGATAGTTGCCACAGGCGCAAGCGCTGATCAAGTTGGCAGAAGGTCGTTATCTGCAAACTCTGAGACATTAAGATTGAGTTCGCCCGTTAGTAAATTTATACAAATAGGCGCGTTTTCTGATATGAACAGAGCTCGAGAAGTTTCTAATCGGGTAGGGCAATTGACAGATATTCCGGTAATTATTCGTTCTATAAACACTTCAAGTAACCAGGTGTTGCATCGAGTGAGAGTGGGGCCTGTTTCGGACCCGGGTAAAATCAGGCAGATTACACAAAGCGTAGTTGCCGCAAACTTGGGAAGTCCGTACACTGTTACTGAGTAGCCGCACGTTGAGCAACTCTAAAATATCTATCGATTCGTCACTTCTCTTATCAATAATTTATTAATTTAGACGGATTTCCGTATGTCATCAAAGATCACATTTAGCCATTCGCCATTTCTGCGTGGAATTTCTAGAGTATTTTTATTCTTAGCGACGATGGCCTCGGTCGAATTATCGATTGCCGCTCCTGCAATTATTCCTCGCGCTCCAGAAATAGCCGCAACAAGTTACATTCTTATTGACGCGAAAACTGGCCAGATTCTGGTACAGGAAAACGCCGACGAGGCGCTTCCGCCTGCAAGCTTAACTAAAATAATGACTGCCTATATCACCGTTGAAGAAATTCTCAATGGTAACCTTAGTCTGCGTGATGAAGTGCATATCAGTGAAAAAGCCTGGAGAATGGAAGGCTCCAAAATGTTTGTCGGCGTAAATACTCAGGTTGAAGTCGAAGATTTACTACGCGGTATCATCATTCAATCAGGTAACGACGCTAGCGTGGCAATGGCTGAACATATTGCCGGCAGTGAAGAAGCATTCGCAGATATGATGAACCAATATGCGGAAGTGTTGGGAATGAGCGGAACGTTCTACATGAACGCTAGCGGCCTGGACACTGAAATGTACTACAACACCATGTCGGCTCGAGATTTATCCCTGCTAACAAGAGCTACTATAACCAGGCATGCAGAATTTTATCCAATGTATGCTGAGCGAGAATTTACTTACAACGATATACGACAAACCAATCGCAACCGCCTGTTGTTTCGAGATAGAAATGTCGATGGATTGAAAACCGGTTGGACAGATGCGGCAGGATACTGCCTTGTGGCTTCAGCGGAAAGAGATGGCATGCGTTTGATCTCTGTCGTTATGGGTACCGCCAGCGAAGAGGCGAGAGCAATAGAAACCCAGAAGTTATTAACCTATGGTTTTCGCTATTACGAAACTCACAAGTTGTATGATGCAAATCAGGTGTTAACGAATGTTCAAGTTTGGTCAGGCGCACAAAATTCAGTCGATCTTGTAATTGAGGATGAAGTGTATATCACTATTCCTAGAGGCCAGGCTGAATCGATGACGGCAACAGTAGATGTAGATGAAATAATACAGGCACCTTTGGAAAATCGTCAAATCATGGGTGTGGTTAATGTTGTGTTGAACAATGACATTCTCTATTCGGGCAATGTAGTTACGCTGGAACCTGTTGAGCAAGGTGGAATGCTGAAACGGTTTGTTGACTGGGTCACTCTAATATTCAGTAATATGTTTTCGGGCTAGATTGTGAAGCCAGCAATCAAAAACATGTGTCGCCGGGAAATCTATGGATAACAATTCAACCGAACAGGAAATGCCTAAAATAGAGTTTCCCTGTCTTTATCCTATAAAGATTATCGGAATCGCCAGTGAGAGTTTTCAAGACGACGTTATAGCGACTGTTGAAAAATACACCGAAAAAATATCAGCTGACCAGATTGAACTTCGAGAAAGTAAGCAGCAGAACTATGTATCTGTAAGGGTCACTATTACCGCCACCGGGGAAGATCAAATACGCGAGCTATTCACTGATCTTAAAACCATCGAAAACGTAAAATTGGTACTGTAGCGTGCTGTTGAGCAATTACAAATGGTTTTACGCAAAAACCCCTTCCGACAAGCAAGAAAAATTACCCAATTTGAAAGTGCGTAGGCTAGGCCTGCAAGATTATGTGCCAATCTGGAAGTCGATGCGGTATCTGGTTGAGAACGGTGGTGATCAACGAGACGATGAGATTTGGCTACTTAGTCATAAACCAGTCTTTACCCAAGGCCAGGCAGGAAAGCCCGAGCACGTATTAAATCCAGGCGATATACCTTTGGTACAAATCGATCGGGGTGGCCAGGTTACCTACCATGGGCCTGGCCAACTGGTTGTTTATCTGGTGTTAAATGTTAAGCGCCGGAAGTTTGGAGTACGTAATCTGGTAGATATAATCGAAATGTCTTTGATTGAAACGCTTGAAGAATTTGGAATTACAGCATCTACCAGGCCAAAAGCTCCCGGTGTGTATGTGAATGATGCTAAAATAGCGGCCTTGGGCTTACGTATTAAAAACGGTTGGAGTTATCACGGCTTAAGCCTTAATGTAGACATGAATCTGGAACCCTTTTCTCGTATTAACCCCTGTGGATTTGAAAGTCTGGCTATTACTCAAATTGCAGATGAACAGAATGATTCAGAAAGGTTGATGCAGAAAGTAAGCAAGGTAGTGAGTAATAAATTATTACTTAAACTCGGGTACTCAGTAGAGTCTTAGCAGAGCAGGATGGTTTAAACAGTCATATGGAAGAACGTAAACGACGAAATACATTGGTGGAAGGTGAAAAGCTGCGGGGTGCCGATAAAGTTCGGCGCATCCCGGTTAAGGTTATTCCTACTACCGAACTGCTTAGTAAGCCTAGCTGGATTCGTGTAAAAATCCCTGTCTCCCCTAGAATCAATTCAATTAAACAAAAACTTAGAGAGCACAAACTAGCATCTGTTTGTGAGGAAGCATCGTGCCCAAATTTAGGCGAGTGTTTCAGCAATGGCACGGCAACGTTTATGATTATGGGCGATATATGCACTCGTCGCTGCCCATTTTGTGATGTAGCTCATGGAAAACCAAAACCTCTAAACGAGAATGAGCCAACAGAATTAGCTACGGCTATTCGCGAAATGGAATTGAACTACGTAGTAATTACTTCGGTTGACCGAGATGACTTGAAAGATAGCGGCGCACAACATTTTGCTAATTGTATTAGCGAAGTTCGTCGGCTGAACCCATCAATTCAGATTGAAGTTCTGGTTCCTGACTTTCGTGGCCGTATGCAAATTGCCCTGGATATTCTTAAAAACACACCGCCCAATGTGTTTAATCACAATCTCGAAACTGTGCCAAGATTGTATAAAAAAGCCAGACCGGGTGCGGACTATCAATGGTCTCTGGATTTACTTAAAGCCTATAAATCTGTCTGCGGCAATGTGGTAACGAAATCTGGGCTGATGTTGGGCCTGGGTGAAACCATAGAAGAAGTTAAGCAGGTGTTGGTAGACTTATATCAGCACAATATAGACATGGTAACTCTGGGTCAGTACTTACAGCCCAGCAAAGACCACCTCAAAGTGGAGCGCTTCGTTCACCCAGATGAATTCGAAGAATTGCGAGAGTATGGCGAGTCACTTGGGTTTAAGCATATAGCTAGTGGTCCTCTGGTTAGATCCTCCTATCATGCGGACAAACAGGCACAAGGTGAGCAAATTGAATTGCCTTGAGCCTTTGATCAATTCAATTGCTCGCCCTATACCCTATACGTCATGAAAGTTAGTCTACGACAAGTAGTTGGGTCTATCTTGGCCTTATTTGTTGCCGTTGTAGTCGTAGTGGCTATTTCTGAAAATCCTGCCCGCTTTGGAAGTGAGTCGTTAATTGTCAGGTCCCTGATTTTGGGCATTGCAATTATAGCGGCATTGGTTGCTGTCTATCCTTTTAATCCGCTGTTTAAAGGCAGACCTGGCCCCTATGGAGCGGTTGTATGCTTGCCTGCGGTGGTTCCAGTATTTATATACTATTTGTTTTTTCTTCCCTCACAAGCAGGTGAAGGGCTGTCCGCCGAACAACTACAAAACCAACTGATTACTGACAGCTCTAGTAATGGCATCATCGAAGTTGGCTTTAGCTACCCGATCTATACGCCCACTCTTTCAATAAGCAACCATGAACTGTTTACCCGCCAGGTAAATGTATTTCTGCGAATGCTAGATGCAAGTGATGAAACGTCTCTGTATAGAGCTGTTCGCTCTCACATACCGGGTGCTAGCTTGAGTGTGGAGGCAACTGTTCGTGGAATGTTGAGCCGAAATGCGGAATATGAATTCAATCCGATTGACCTGCCTCCAGGTAGAAGCGTCGTAGGGAAAGTGGTGTTCGTTATTAGCAACCTGGAAGATGGCGCCTCATTTACTGAGGCGCTTTCTCGCGCTAAGCAAGTGCAAATCGAATTACGGGAACCAGAAACAGGTGGGCTGCTGTTAATGTTTCCCGTCGAACGAACCCTGTAGCTCTACCCAGTCGACCCTCAGTGCACGGTTACCAATTACGCACTCTGAATTGCCGCTGCTTCCGGTGTTGCAAGCTGGCTTCTGCCAACTGTTAGCAGAGTAACTATTGATACGCCTGCATTAACTAGCAGGATGCTAGTTAATGTGGCATTAAAATCTACCAGCAGCAGGCCTATCGTCAACATAACTAATCTGCATGTTTCCAGTAAAAGCGCATTGGAACGACCTTCCATACATGCTCCATGTACATAAAATGAATATGTCAGGAACGCAACGCTAGCCACCGTGACAGAATAATCAATAGAGCCAACATTAACCATGACATACAGGCTGAGCGCCACGGTAAAAATAAATTGCGCAAATGTGTAGAACTTACTAAAGCTTGATATTTCGGGATTGAACCTTGACGACAGGTCAACCTCTGGCTGCTGTAAGGTACACGCGCTTTCCATTTCTTCAGGTTGCCAACCCGGCGGCTTAAAGCAAATTTTGATTTTATTGCTGATGCCTGGGACTTTCATAACATCCTGAATTAAACGCCAGTACACATGAATATTTGCCCACACTGGATTCCAGCTATTGAGTGGCTTGCGCAATCCGAAAACAGCCTTTTCGTCATCCAGCTCTTCCTGGTAGCTGCCGAATATTCTGTCCCAAATAATAAAAACGCCGCCATAGTTTCTATCTACATAAATTTTGTTTCTGGCATGGTGTGCACGATGATTAGAAGGTGTTACAAAAACCCATTCGATAGGTCCCAGTTTGGGAACGTGCTCAGTGTGTACGAAGAATTGATAAATCAGATTAAGGCTTGCCACGGTAAATAGAACTTCGGTGGGATATCCTACGGCGAAAAACGGAATGTAGAACAGGAAACCGTGGAAATCGATGCTAGTCTGGCGAAGCGCTGTGCCTAGATTATAGTCTTCACTTTGATGGTGGGACACGTGTGAACCCCAAAATAGTGCGACTTCATGGCCCAGTCTGTGCTTCCAGTAATACGCGAGGTCATATAGAACAAAACAACTTACCCATACCCAGGTCTCGTTGTCAGGAAGCTGTGTCAGCTGATATTTTCTAACAATCAGTTCGAATATAGAGGCTGAAAACCCAAGAATTACCAATCCCTGTAGGCTGCTGAGGGTGCCCATAGATAGACTGTTTATTGTGTCGTTGATTCTAAAAGTGTTTTTCTTGATCACTAGTCCATAGACAAGCTCCAGGCCCATAGCCAAAAAGAACATTGGTACTGCGTAGAGTAAAAGATTCATTGAAAAACCACCCTGAAATATATTTAGTGGGCAGTTTGAACTGATTTTAAAAGGATAACCACAAATAACTTAAAACAGGCTATCATTCGCCATCGTTTTTCAGAACAAAGCTTTTCAGGAGTAGGGAACAATGAAGAAATTAGCCTTGATTTCAGGCTTGGCGACTCTTGCCGCCACGCTATTTTTTGGTAGTTCAGTCTCATTTGCCCAGGGAATTCAGCAAACTAAAGGCTCGTTTGAGGATAAGTTCAGACAGCTAGACGAAGTGCTTCCAACGCCTAATGTATATCGTACCGCTTCTGGTCAGCCTGGACATCAATACTGGCAGCAAGAAGTTGATTACAACATTGATGTAACTCTTGACGAAAACACTCAGCGCATTTCAGGCACTGAAACTATTACCTATCAGAATAACTCCCCAGATACCCTGTCTTATTTGTGGTTACAACTCGATCAAAACCGATTCAGAGCTGATTCAATGGGTCAGATGAGTAGCACCTTTAATAGTGCTAGTCCTGAACCTGGCAGCCCCGCAAGGCTGAGCCTGAACCAGCTACGACGTCTTCAATACATGGAAGATGCAGATCATGGCTATGAAATTCGTTCTATTAGAGATGTCCGTGGAAATGACCTGTCTTACACTGTAGTCGGCACTCTGTTGCGTCTGGACCTAGAAAGGCCGTTACGTTCCGGGCAAGACGTGGAATTTGTTGTGGATTACGCGTTCAATATGGTCGATGGCGAAGTATTAAGCCCACGCGGCGGTTATGAGTATTTTCCCGACGATGAAAAAGAAGGCGGTAATTATCTATTCGCAGTAAGTCAGTGGTTCCCACGATTGGTAGCCTATACCGACTATGAGGGTTGGACTAACAGGGAATTTTTGGGCTCTGGTGAATTCACATTAGAATTTGGTGATTATGAAGTTGCCATTACTGTGCCCTCAGATCACATTGTAGCGGCGACTGGAGAGTTACAGAATGCTAATCAGGTATTAAGCCGTGAGCAGCGCGATCGTTTGCAGGAAGCTGAAACGGCTGATCGTCCGGTTTTTATCGTAACTCCCGAAGAAGCGCTAGAGAACGAACGCGAAGGTGTGGATGACACAAAGACCTGGCGCTTCGCCGCTGAAAATGTACGAGATTTCGCCTGGGGTTCATCACGAAAATTTATCTGGGACGCCAAAGGACACCATCAACCTGGCGCTGAACGAGAACTGGTTATGGCGATGTCGTTCTACCCAAGAGAAGGGGGAACACTCTGGTCTGATTACTCCACCGAAGTCGTTATTCATACTCTAGAAGTTTACAGCCGCTTTTCTTTTGATTTCCCTTATCCAACTGCTCAGTCTTTAAACGCGGGATTTCTTGGCGGTATGGAGTATCCGATGATGACCTTTAACGGTCCGCGGACGACATTGCAGGATGACGGCACTCGAACTTACTCCCTGTCAGAAAAACGTTTTCTGATTGGAGTGGTGATTCACGAGGTTGGACATTTTTATTTTCCGATGATTGTTAATTCTGATGAACGACAATGGACCTGGATGGATGAAGGCATTAATAGTTACCTGGACTCGGTAGCAGGGCGGGAGTGGGATGCCGAAATTCCTTGGGGCGTAGAGCCCAAGTTTATTGTTGATTATATGGTTTCGCAAAACCAGGTGCCCATAATGACGCAGTCGGATAGCGTGCTGCGACTTGGCTCGAATGCCTACGCAAAACCGGCAACCGCGCTGAATATCCTTCGAGAAACAATCATGGGCAGAGAGTTGTTTGACTTTGCTTTCAAGGAATACTCAAAACAGTGGAAATTTAAACGGCCAACACCGTCCGACTTTTTTCGAATTATGGAGGAAGCATCAGGAGTAGATCTGGACTGGTTTTTTAGAGGCTGGTTTTATACAACCGACCACGTAGATATTTCTCTGGATCGGGTTTATCAAATGCAGATCGATACCGAGAATCCAGATATTGATTACTCCAGACAGCGAGAAATCGACAAAGCATTACCACCATCGTTATATATTGAACGCAATCGTAACGAAGGAAGACTTACTTGGGTTGATCGTAATACTGACGTAAGAGATTTCTATGATGATAACGACCAATTTACTGTTACCAACAAAGAGCGCAATAGCTATAACAGTTTTCTTGAAGGTTTAGAGGATTGGGAACGAGCAGCTCTGGATAGAGCCGTTAGTGAAGACTTGAACTACTACATTCTTGAGTTTTCAAATGTGGGTGGCCTGGTGATGCCAATTATTCTTGAAGTTGAATATGCAAACGGCAGCAAAGAAGAGATTCGTCTGCCTGCCGAAATTTGGCGGCGCTCGCCTCATCAGGTTAAAAAGCTATTAGTTGTTGAAAACGAAATTATTAATATTATTGTAGATCCACAACAGGAAACATCTGATGCGGATATTGAGAATAATTACTATCCAAGGCGCATTATCCCATCTCGTATTGAGAGCTTTAAGTCCGAAGGACGCGGTGGCCTTCTTGGAAGAGATATTATGCAGGACATCAAGACTGAGTTAAAAACTGAAGATGACGAAGATGAGGATAACTAGAAACAGGCAGTATCTTCAAAGCTCGCGAAGCAAGCAATATGTGAGTACTTGTTTCGCGTTGGCTATGTTATTACTTGTTAGCGCACCGAGTAGCTTTGCTCACGAACAAAAAACGGCGGTCACACGAATTCTGTTCAACCCCAATACGGGGAACATCGAAGTCATGCACCGCTTTTTAGTGCACGATGCAGAACATGCAGCGGGTGTGATATTTGGTGCTGGACAAAAACTTCTGGAATCGGCCGATTCCAGAGCATTGTTTGGTAGCTATGTGGTTAATCGTTTTTCCATAGCGACTATTGATGAAAACCAAAAGAGTACTGAACTAGACTTAGCTTATATTGGCGAGGAAATCGATGGTCAGTTTCTTTGGGTATATCAAGAAGCAAAAATTTTCGATGGCATGCAAGCGCTTAGAGTTGTAAATATGGCGCTTCGAGATGTCTGGCCAGATCAGGCGAATCTGGTAAATATAGAAAAAGATGGACAGATTTACTCTTTGTCTTTTATAGGTTCCTCTGAATCGCTTCTGATAGAACTTTAGTTACAGTCTAAAAGGGTGCATAGCTTGAGGTATCCCCACAAAATAATTAATTGACTCCTCCGGCTAGGATTCCGAAAACCCTGTAGTTGAGAAGAATACTGAATTCGATAAGGGGCTTGGGAAGGGGTGCTGTTTTGTAGTGACTAGCGCCCAGGGATGGAGCGCGGGAGGGCCAGGGATGGCCCAATGGAACGGAAAAACAGTACCCCCTTCCCTAACCCAGCGCTCGCAGCTCCCATCTAATTTCGTGCAATGTACACGCTTTAATAGATCTAATTCACTGAATTAATTGTTTTGTGGGGATATCTCAGGATCATTTACCTGCTGAGGTGGTTTTAACCCAAAGTGGCGATAGGCAAACTGTGTCACTACCCTTCCTCTTGGAGTTCTCATAATGAATCCCTGTTGAATTAAATACGGCTCCAACACATCTTCGATAGTGTCACGCTCTTCGCTGATAGCAGCGGCCAGGCTGTCGATACCTACAGGGCCACCGTCGAACTTTTCAATCATGGTCATTAGCAGCCGTCGATCCATATGGTCAAAACCATTCTTATCGATACTAAGCATGTCCAGCGCCAGCCCTGCTATTTTAATATCGACAGTGCCATCCGCTTTAACTTCTGAATAGTCTCTTACGCGCCGCAGTAAGCGATTTGCAATTCGTGGCGTACCGCGTGAACGTTTAGCTATTTCGATAGCGCCGGGCTTATCGACACGAGTACCCAAAATCTCAGCCGACCTGCTAACGATGCTGGTTAATTCATCTACCGAGTAAAACTCCAACCGTTGAATAATGCCAAATCGATCACGCAAGGGCGAAGTCAGAAGTCCGGCGCGAGTGGTTGCCCCAACCAGAGTGAAAGCAGGCAAGTCCAGTTTGATAGACCTTGCTGCGGGTCCTTCACCAATCATTATATCCAGTTGGTAATCTTCCATTGCCGGATAGAGGATTTCCTCTATAACGGGACTCAGCCGATGAATCTCGTCAATGAACAGCACATCACCTTCATCGAGATTAGTGAGCATTGCCGCCAGATCTCCAGCCTTTTCCAATACCGGACCCGATGTGGTTTTAATCGAAACTTTCAGCTCATTGGCAATAATATTGGCAAGCGTGGTTTTGCCTAAGCCAGGCGGCCCAAACACCAGCGTATGATCCAGTGGTTCCCCACGTTTACGAGCAGCAGTAATAAATATATCCATCTGCTCTTTAACTACGCTCTGCCCAATATAATCTTTCAGATACAGCGGACGTATCGCCCTGTCCTGAGAATCTTCCATGGGTACTGCGTCTGCTGTTATAAGCCTTTCTTCTTCCATTACCTGTCTGCTCGCATTCTTCTAGCCTAAACCATACTCTTTAAAGCCTGACGAATCAGCTCTTCGCTATCGCCGATGTCAGGGTTGTTTTTCATTACCTGGGCAATTGCATGAGCAGCTTGCTGTGGTTTGTATCCCAGGCTTATCAATGCAGTTTCGGCGTCTTTGCTCATAAATGAAGGTGATGAACCAGATTCGGTTGTAGCACTATTAGGTACATCCCAGTCACCAAGCCTGTCGCGCATTTCAATTAGCAGACGCTCAGCGGTCTTTTTACCAATACCCGGCATCTTAACCAGTGCATTTATATCATTTGCTCGTACAGTTCTGACAAAGTCATCCGCCTCCATTCCCGAGAGAATACCTAGCGCCATCTTTGGCCCAACGCCATTGACTTTGATTAGAGATCGAAACATGGTTTTGTCTTTTACATCGAAGAAACCGTATAGCAGCTGCGCATCTTCGCGAACAACAAAATGCGTGTGCAAAACCAGCTCTTGACCTATGTCTGGCAACTTGTACGCAGTGCTCATGGGCACCTGAATCTCATAGGTAATTCCAGAAACATCTATTTGAATTTCGGGTGGGTTCTTCCCAACCAGAACACCTCGTATTCGCCCTATCATTTTAATCGCTTCCTGCTAAATGATTTTGCTCCGGCCATTCGAATTAAACTCGCCTCAGTATTGGCATGACATATTGCAACGCCTAGAGCGTCCGCTGCATCTTCGGCAATGGTACCACTTAAGGATAACAAGGCTTTAACCATGTGTTGCATCTGTATTTTGTCTGCCGCTCCAGAACCGGTTACTGCCTGTTTAACCTTTCGAGCAGAGTATTCGCCAACCGAAAGGTTGTGATGCAGGCAGGCCACCATGGCACTGCCTCGCGCCTGGCCCAGCTTGAGAGCAGACGATGCATTTTTGCCCATAAATACTTCTTCTATTGCACTCTGCTGCGGTGAGTATTTTTCTATAACCTCACATATACCATCGAAGATTTTCTTCAATCGCTCAGGCTGAGAAGGCGTATCAGTGCGAATACAACCACAGGAAATATATTCCAGTTTGTTCCCAACGGAATTAATTAAACCGAAGCCGGTCACTCTGGAGCCAGGATCAATGCCCAGGATAATGGCCATTGCTTTTCCTATTTTAAGATTGTGCCAACCGCCTTAAATTTGAGTTTCAGGCGGCGAGCTTAGTAAGTATCGTTAATGAAGCGCTAGTGAGTGCTAAAGCTGCGCCGCTATTTCATCGGAGATATTCGCATTAGAGTGGACATCCTGAACATCATCCAGGTCCTCCATTGCTTCAAGCAGCTTCAACAATGTCTCCGCACTTTGAAGGTCCAGGTCAGCCTCGGTAGAAGCCAGCATCGTCATTTCTGCTCTGAGCGGCTCTAGTTCGGCTGATTTTAAAGCATCCTGCACGGCTCCAAAAGTTTCCAGACTAGTCATAACATCGATGCTGCCATCGTCGCTACTCACCACGTCATGAGCTCCAGCCTCGAGAGCCACTTCCATGATGCGCTCTTCATCGTTATCTGCTGAAAAGCCTATAATTCCAGTTCGATTAAACAGATAAGCAACCGAGCCATTGGTGCCCAGTGTTCCACCATATTTGGTAAAAGCATGTCTTACTTCTGCTACGGTTCGGTTTTTATTATCAGTCAGAGTTTCTACCAGAATAGCGACTCCGCCGGGGCCATATCCCTCATAAGACAGTTCTTCAAGATTATCACTTTCGGCAGTTCCAGCACCGCGAGCGACAGCCCTGTCGATAGTGTCACGAGTCATATTAGAGCCAAGAGCTTTATCGACTACCGCACGCAGTCTAGGATTGTCGGCAACATCGCCGCCACCTGCTTTCGCTGCAACGGTTAATTCTCTAATAATTTTAGTAAACACCTTGCCCCGTTTGGCATCTTGCCCTGCCTTACGGTGCTTGATATTGGCCCACTTACTATGACCCGCCATAACACTCTACCTTTGTTGTTTGAGTGACTAAGTTATTTGAGTAACTAAAAAATTCTATTGCTGCGGTTGTGGCTGCTCGCGTAGTCGAATATTTAACTCTCTAAGCTGCTTACTCGACACTTCTCCCGGCGCATCTGTTAGTGGACACGCCGCAGACTGAGTCTTTGGAAATGCGATTACATCACGAATAGAGGTCGCCCCAGTCATTAACATAATTAATCGATCCAGCCCAAAGGCGATGCCGCCGTGTGGCGGACAGCCATAACTCAGAGCCTTTAGCAGGAAACCAAATTTCTCTTCAGCCTCCTCTTCGCTAATTCCCAGCACCTTAAATACTGACTGCTGCATTTCTGAATTGTGAATACGAATCGAGCCGCCACCCAACTCGGTGCCATTAAGCACCATGTCGTATGCACGAGAAAGCGCATTAATCGGATCTGCGGCCAACTGCTGCACATCGCAGCTAGGAGCGGTAAAAGGATGGTGCAAAGACGTCAGGCCGCCATCGCTGGTGGTTTCAAACATCGGAAAATCTATCACCCATAGTGGCGCCCAGCCGTCTTTTATTTGGCCTAAATCTTCAGCCACTTTAATTCGGAGTGCACCGATAGCTTCATTAACGACTTTGATTTTGTCAGCTCCAAAGAAAATAATGTCACCGGTTTCTGCTTTAAGCATGTCCATAAGTGAGGCAATTACCTCAGCTGACATAAATTTTAAAATTGGAGATTGCAAACCTTCTATGCCAGCGGATATATCATTCACTTTAATCCAGGCCAGACCTTTCGCACCATAAATCCCTACAAATTCCGTATAAGAGTCAATCACCTTACGTGAGAGGCTAGCGCCATTTGGTACCTTTAAAGCCACAACACGACTATCCGCATCATTGGCTGGCCCGTTGAATACTTTGAAATCGACCCCTTTCATTAGCTCAGCTATATCAACTAACTCCAGGTCAATACGCAAATCAGGCTTGTCGGAACCAAAGCGTCGCATGGCTTCGGCATGGGTCATCTGAGGAAACTCACCCAGGTCAACATTGAGATGCGTTTTAAAGATACCGCTGATCATCTCTTCCATAATGGACATGATTTGTTCTTCATTCATAAATGAAGTTTCAACGTCTATTTGAGTGAACTCGGGTTGCCTGTCGGCACGCAAATCTTCATCTCTGAAACATTTGGCTATTTGATAATAGCGATCCATACCAGCGGCCATAAGAATCTGCTTAAACAGCTGTGGTGACTGCGGCAATGCAAAAAACCTGTTGGGATGGGTTCTGCTTGGCACCAGGTAGTCGCGCGCTCCCTCTGGCGTCGCCTTGGTTAGTAGCGGCGTCTCTATATCGAGAAACCCACGTTCATCGAGAAAGTTTCGTACCGTGTTTGTTACCTTCGAACGAAAGCGAAGACGATCCGCCATTTCCGGACGCCTAAGGTCTATATATCGATAACGAAGTCTGATCTCTTCCCCAACTTCAGCGTGTTCATCAAGCTGAATGGGTGGCGTATTAGCAGCATTTAATACTTCGAGCTGCTTGCCCAACACTTCGATTTTTCCAGTTGCCATATCTTTATTAAAGGTTCCGTCAGGACGCATACGGACAATGCCCGTAACCTTTATAACAAACTCGTTGCGCACGCCTTCGGCGGCAGCAAAGCTTTCAACGGTATCAGGGTCGTAAACGACCTGCGAAATTCCTTCTCTGTCTCTCACATCAAGAAAAATTACGCCGCCGTGATCCCGCCGACGATGAACCCATCCACAAAGCACAACTTCCTGGTCCACAAATGATTCGTTTAACTCACCGCAATAGTTACTGCGCATAGTTTTGTCCTGTTATATTCCTATGTATATTAGTTGGCTGTATCAGCTGATATCTTAATATCACACTATAATCTAACTTGTTTTACTCGATGATCCGCTCGATGAATCTTTTGATTTTCCTGCCCCACTTCCTTTTACTGAACTATCCGTCTTACCCGTCTTACTTTTCGCTTTTTCAGTGCCCGACGAAGAAGAGGCCTCTTTATTACCAGAGCTATCCGAGTTACCAGACTTTTCCGTGCTAGCCTCTTTTGGTGCCTTCGAGTCAGATTCTGCCAGTTGTTTCTTGTTACCTGTCTTAAAATCGGTCTCGTACCAACCACTACCTTTCAGGCGAAAACTCGCGGCTGAAACCAATTTTTCTAATTTTGGTTTTTCACAAGCCGGACAATCTTTTAACGGACCATCACTAATTTTCTGCAGCGCTTCCAGTTGATGCTCACAATTTGTGCACTGATATTCGTAAATAGGCATTCAATTCAACCCTTTTCCATCATATATAACCACCATTGGGAAGTGGTTCGACCTGAAATATTTTAATCTTCACGCAGACAGGCAGCTAAAAGCCGGCGATTATACCTTATATGGTTTTCTGAGGACGAATATTTTTGCTCTTAAGATAGATTGTGAATGCATACTTTGCAGACGTGCAACCCATAGCTTACTGCATTCACTAGATGATCTAAATTAGTGAAAACCGCAACCTCTCGTGGAGCAGTTTTCGGCCCCGAAAACACTTTAAGAAAGGCACCGTTTTAATACAGAAAACTCCACATGTTTTAGAAAATGGTTACTAATTTACTCGACTAAAAACCGAATAGGGCTCGACAACCGATGCACACAAATAATAATGCAAACTATTGCCGCTAAATTGACATAATTACTTGCTAGCTTTAGGTGAATGATTTATAAATACACCCCCTGAGAGGCGGTACTGGAATCTGTTTCAAAGTAACACGAAATTTTGCTTCCTCAATAGCGTTTCTCCTCCGGAAAAGCTTGTTTAAAGTTGGCCTAATAAGAAAAATATAGCAACTCCAGGCTCGCAAAATAAACCGGAAACACAAAGCAGAAAGATAACTAAACTTGTAACTAACATTGTTAAAAAAGAGAGCGGGCATGGCTGTTAAAAAAGCATCAAAGAAAGCTGCAACAAAATCCAAAGCGAGCGCGGTAGTGAAACGCAAGACTCCAGCTATTCAAAAGAAATTCACTAAAACTGAAATTCTAAACGAAATTTCTGAAAACACTTCACTAAGCAAGAAAGAAGTTGCCGCTGTGCTGGAAGAGCTTGGCGTACTGATAGAGCGTCACGTTAAGAAGCGCGCCGTAGGTGAGTTTACTTTACCTGGCTTATTGAAAATTAAATCAGTAGCTCGCCCCGCTCGACCAGCGCGCAAGAATGTTCCTAATCCTTTCCGCCCAGGCGAAATGATGGACATTCCTCGAAAAGCAGCGTCTATTCGAGTTAAGGTTCTTCCTCTGAAGAAGTTAAAAGAATTTGCTCTATAGAGTTTAATTCTGGCATTTGACACTGCGAGCCTATTGGCAGGCAGGCCGCAGCTAAAATGCTCTGGTTTGAACCCAGACAAGCAATATACGTAATAAAGAAAGGCAGCCCATGGCTGCCTTTCTTTATTCTCAGGATTAATTTCTATAAAATCATCACTCAACTGAGCGCTTGCTAATGAAAAGCATCCTGCGCTTGCCCTTCACCCATAAACTCATCTATTAATTGAGTTACTACTAACTGAGTTACTGCGGATAAATTCATGCGAGCAAGCCAATACCTAATTGCAACGGTCAAAGAAACCCCCTCAGATGCTGAGATTGTTAGTCATCAATTAATGCTGAGAGCTGGGCTGATAAGGAAACTTGCCAGCGGCCTGTATACCTGGTTACCAGTGGGATTGCGGGTTCTGCATAAAGTTAGCCAAATTATTCGCGAAGAAATGGACAAATCTGGCGCCATGGAAGTATCAATGCCGGTCGTGCAACATGCCGAACTATGGGAAGAGTCAGGTCGTTGGCAGACCATGGGGCCTGAGTTACTGCGCTTTACCGACCGTCACGGCCGCGATTTTTGTCTGGGACCAACTCATGAAGAGGTTATCACCGATATAGTTCGCAATGAGTACAGCAGCTATCGACAACTCCCTGCTACTTTTTACCAGATTCAAACCAAATTCAGAGACGAAAGACGTCCCCGCTTCGGCGTTATGCGCGCCCGCGAATTTATTATGAAAGATGCTTACTCATTTCATATTAATCAGGAATCTCTGGATAAAACCTATCAGGTAATGCACGAAACCTACTGCAATATTTTTAATCGACTAGGCCTGGACTTCCGACCTGTTATCGCCGATTCGGGAAATATTGGTGGCAGCACCTCTCATGAATTTCATGTACTTGCTGATTCTGGAGAAGATGAAATTGTATTTAGCAGCGAAGGTGACTACGCCGCCAACATAGAGCTGGCCGAGGGAATTTTGTCTCCGCCGGCTCATGTCGATGACAATGGCAAGCACTCTCATGAAATCGTTGACACCGGTGCGGCCTGCACGATTGAAGAAGTATCGGCTTTTTTGCAGACAAAGCCTGAATGCATCGTTAAAACCCTGATTGTGCACGCAGCAGACAAAACAGGAAAAAGAACAGACGAGCTGGTTGCCCTACTGTTAAGGGGAGATCAGGAACTTAACGAGACGAAAGCACAAAACATTGATGGCGTAGCCTCTCCACTGGAATTTGCTGACGATGATGCGATAGAAAGTACGGTTGGCTGCAAGGTCGGCTGCCTTGGGCCTTATCAACTCGCACTCAAAGTTGTTGCTGACAAAAGCGTAATCGACTTACAGAACTTTGTTTGCGGCGCAAACCAGAACGGCAAACACCTGATAAACGCAAATTGGGACGACAATTGTAAATACGATGTTGTTGCCGATATTCGCAAGGTACAGGAAGGCGACGGGAGTCCAGATGGACTTGGAACATTACAGATTAAACGCGGCATCGAAGTTGGGCATATTTTTCAGCTAGGCAAGAAATACAGCGAAGCATTAAAGGCCAACGTACTTGATAAAAACGGCAAGGCAGTAACTATGCTAATGGGCTGCTATGGCATTGGAGTAACAAGAGTAGTGGCCGCCTGTATCGAGCAAAATAACGATGCCCATGGCATAACTTGGCCAGATAATATTGCACCCTTTCAGCTAATTATCGTACAAATTGATGCACATAAGTCAGAGCAGGTAGTCGATGTTGCTGAATCGCTTTACACCACAGCTTTATCTCTAGGCATGGAGGTTTTGCTGGACGACAGAGACAAGAAAACCAGCCCCGGGGTCAAGTTTGCAGATTCCGAACTAATGGGTATTACCCACCGGATAGTGGTGTCCCCTCGAACTTTGGCGGATGGCAACGTTGAATACAAACACCGAAAAGATGGTGAAAAGCAAATGATCAATAAGGAATCTATTGCTGAATTCCTGAGTCAGGTGGCGAGCAAAGCAGGTATAATACGCCCTTAACAACCTGAAGAAAGTTCACATGACCATGCAATCTTCTCGTTTGCAAAACCGCTTTAATCAAATTCAATCTGCTTTCAGTCGATTTCTGTGGGAGCAAAACACCTCGACGCTCCCCTTTTGGCAGCGCACAGTAATTCGTAGCTGCCAGATTGTTGTCGCCGTTGGTCGCGATTTACTTCAAGGACAACTCTCTTTACGCGCTATGAGCCTGGTGTTCACCACGGTAATTGGCTTCTTCCCGTTATTAGCCCTCACTTTTGCTGTGTTAAAAGGGCTCGGCGTTCACAATGCGCTCGAACCTACCCTACTCGCCCTTTTGCAACCACTGGGAGAGCGCGCCAATGAGTTCACCACTGATATTCTCAACTACGTTGATGCCATGCAGGTAGAGCTGATTGGCATTACCAGTGTTGGGCTGTTGCTGTATATCGTTATGGGCATGATGCGCAAAATCGAGTCTTCCTTTAACTATATATGGGCGGTTAAGCAGGGGCGGTCCTGGTCAAACAGGATTAGTGAATATCTGTTCGCCGTAATAGTAAGCCCACTGCTGTTGTTCATGTCCATCAGCATCACCTCCTCTGTCAACACCAGCCTGTTTGAACAATTCCTCGAAAATTTAACCTACGGTAGCCTGATAATTGGGTTCGTGGCATTTCTTGTTCCGGTATTGTTAATGTCTCTGGCCTTTGCGTTTGCCTACAGCTTTTTACCCAACACAAAAGTCCAGTTTAGTTCAGCCTTTATTGGCGGGCTGGTTACAACTATTATCTGGAAGTTGATGGGCACTGTTTTCCAGGGAATTTTTATTGCCGCTGCTCGAGAATCCATTTACCTGGCTTTTGCTACAGTTGTCGCAGTGATGTTTTTTGCCTACATTGGCTGGCTGGTGGCACTGATAGGAAGCAGCATTGCTTTTTATCATCAAAACCCGGCTAAGGCTCGCTCCGGTCGTGAAATATCTAAATTCAGTATCGTACAGCAGGAAGAATATGGCCTCACTGTTGCCTTTGTCATAATCAATCGCTTTAACGAAGGCAAGAATGCTTTAAGTGAAAATGAGTTAGTTGAAACGTTAGGTTACGACCCGTTGGTGATTGAGCATTCACTATTAGCTTTGGAAGAAATTGGGCTCATCAGTAAAGCCGGGGACTCCCCGGTTAAATATCTCCCTACCAAGTCAGTAAATGATTGCACACTGGTCGAAATATGGAGAGCATTGCGCCTTTATAATACAAAGTCACGAGGGCGCGCTAACGCTTCAAATGACTTGAATAAAGTGAAAGAATTTCAATCTGAAATTGATACTATTATTGAACGAGAACTGGGGCACAAGAAATTTACAGACCCAAGTAACTCATAACCATTATGTAGGAGAACGATGTGGACACTATTATAATTTATCACAACCCTCATTGTTCAAAGTCTCGAGCAAGTCTGGCATTACTCGAGGAAAATGAAGTCAAACCTAAAATTATTTACTATCTGGAAACTCCGCCAGAGGTTGCTGAATTAAAAAGCTTATTGCAGAAACTAGACATGAACATCCGTGATATTCTGCGCAAATCAGAAAATGAATACGAAGAGCTAGGACTGGATAATGACTCACTCAGCGATGACATACTGTTTGACTTTGTTAGCAAGCATCCAAAACTGCTACAACGTCCGATTGTAGTGCGCGGCGATAAAGCTGTCATCGGTCGACCTCCTGAAAATGTGCTGAGCTTGCTTGGAGATTAAGATTATGGAACTCCCCTACATACTAATTGTTTATTACAGTCGCTATGGCGCCACAGAAAAAATGGCGCAGTTAATAGCACGTGGCGTTGAACAAACTCAAAATATCGAAGCTCGAATAAGAACGGTCCCATCGGTGTCGGCGACTACCGAAGCCGTTGAGCCTGAAGTACCTGCAGATGGAGCTATATATTGCACCGATGAAGATCTGAGAAATTGCACTGGGTTGCTAATCGGCAGCCCTACTCGCTTTGGCAATATGGCTTCTGCATTGAAATATTTCATTGATGGCACGGGTGGAATCTGGGCCTCCGGCGCCCTGATTAATAAGCCCTTTGCAGCCTTTACCTCGACTTCATCACTACACGGTGGGCAGGAATCTACTCTGCTGACCATGGCCATACCGTTGCTGCATCATGGCATGGTTTACTGTGGCATTCCGTATTCTGAATCTGCATTGAACACTACAAGCAGCGGTGGCACGCCGTATGGTGCCAGCCATCTAGCTGGTGCCGACAACAAAAATTCAATAAGCGAAGATGAGAAAACACTTTGCCTAGCGCTTGGCAAACGAATGGCCGAGCTAGCCCTTAAACTAAATGTGTAACTATTGCCCATGACTAATGAGAAACATGCACTGCCACTAAACATACAACGGACTCGGGTAGCAACACTCGTAACGTACTATGCCTTGCTGGCTTATTTTGCAGTCAATGTCGCATTCATTTTCGATGATATAAGAATAGCCAGCCTGATTGTCTGGGCAATTCAGACAATCCCTCTGCTGATTTTTGTAGTAGGTTTGCACCGAGCACACTTGAGGACGTATGGCTGGCTATGTTTTGTAGTACTGCTGTATTTTTCCCATGGCGTGTTAGCGGCATTTCAGCCTGGGCGCTTATGGTTTGGCGTTGTCGAAGCCGCCTTAAGTACTGTGTTATTTGTATTGCTGATTATTTTTATTCGACAGTACAAAGAACGCTATAAAGTGCCTCTTTAGTAACAGCGAACAGTCACCACCCGAGCGTAGATTTCACCAACGGAATGGTAAGTTTGCGTTTTTGTATCAGGGAACTTTCATCAAGCTCGTCCAGTATATGGATTAACGCTGACAAGCTTCTTTCTGCTCTTATTAAAATAAACTCCGCCACAGAATCTGTTAACTCTATTCCTCTTTTTTTCGCACGCAACTGCAAGGCGAGTAGTTTATCTTCGTCAGAAAGTTTCTGTATTTGTAAAATCAGCCCAGATTGCAATCGCGACTTCAAATCTGGCAATTGAATTTGAAGGTTCTGTGGCGCACTCTTACCAACAATAATGAGCCGCGCATTACTGTCTTTGATTTCATTGAAGGCTGTAAACAAGGCCGACTCCCAATTTTCGTCACCAGAAATTTCATCAATATCATCTAGGCAAACCAACGCCAGCGAAGATATACCAGTAAGTATTTGCGACGAGAATTGTGATTTATCTTTAAGAGGCAAATACAACGCACTCTCATTACGCGATGCCAGTTGATGACATGCCGCCTGAAGAATATGAGTTAAGCCAGGAGATCCATTTCCCCACACATAAATGAATCGCTCACTAGCATCCTGAAGATGCGTAATGGCTTGCTGATTATGGCTGCTGACAAAATAATTTTCGAAACGGGCGTCGTCGTCAAGGCCGATACCCAGAGTTAACTGACCTGTATGTGCGGGCAGCATAAGTCAGCGAGTCCAGCGATAGTGTAAAAAAAGCTGCGAGCTTTCGATTGGCAGCAAGTCTCGATCAAGAGAAATTTGCTCGAACAACTGTTGACCGTCGCCCAGCAACCCCAGGTAAAGTTCTATATGATCCCCATCCAGCTCAGCCGTGGTCACACTGTTAACCAGGGCAAGATTCTGAACATAACTCAACAGTGATGAATACGCCGACAGGTTTTTAATTCCTTCGACAGTAAGTTTTACACGTTGCTGATTTGAGGATTCTGGGTCAATAGCAAAATGGCTGGCCAGCTGATTGGTGATTCGATCAAGAGGGCTATATAAATAAGATTCAAGGTCAGTATAAACACCATCGAAAATGTCCGGCTCACCCTGAAAAATGAATTGCCACACCCCTACCAGCTCTCCACTATCAGCAAAAAACAAGCGCCCAGATAATATGCTGTCTGCGCCATAGCGCTGACTAGCAAGGCTAATCGCCTCTTCATCTAGGTTCCAAACCGTGTTTTCCGACAGATTTCTACGGTCTTCAAAGTCCAATACAGGGAATATAATTGGCAACCCCCGCTCTTCAGCAAAATCCTGGATGATCGCAACAATATCGGGCCGCGCGTCGGCTGTCAGGAAGCTTCGCTCGCCTGCAGTATTTTGCAACACCATCCACACTAATACACTAGGTCGATTACTATCCCACACCGGAATGTCAGCATCAGCTAGCAATTCATCGATTAGCGCAGAGGCAAAATTTACTGTTATGTACCTTTGATCAACTGTGTAAAAGGCGCCACCATCAGAGTCCTCATCAAGCAGGTTATTCTCTATGGGTAACTCAATTTGCTCACTACCATAACTAAACCCTTCCACATAACTCTGCGCATTGGCAATAGCTCTTTCTATAGACGGTGTTTCCAGCCACTGCCGCTCGCCCGTAACCTTCACGATTACTGCAGCCAGCGCATCGGTAAATGCCCGGCTACGCTCTGAATCGTTCTCATTGGTAACGGTAATTTTCTGACTGTAAAGACCACTCATGGGCAGTGCTGAGCTGGGCTGTAACTGGACAAAAAACACAATGAACAGAACCCCGGTTAGTGCCAGAGCTTTGAATGAGTAAAATTGATTGAGGCTTATCATAGACCGCGATAATACTGTATATGGGGGTGTATGGGGTAGCTTGTGGGCTAGATGCTTTTTTTCGTCTTCGACATTGGATGACTGGACATGTAGTGTCCTTTTCTAGTGTCCTTTTCCGCCTTCGGTACGGGGACGTATTTCTCCGAAGCCGCCGAAATCCCATCCCTGGGGGCTTGGGCTCGGCATCCCTGCCTCACACACTTCTGCGAAATACGTCCCCGTACCAAATGCTCAATTTTGTATACGCTGACAAATAGTCGAAATGTTCTTTGGCTTGTCTTTTAATTTTGTTCTCTGAAGTTGATGCTTCGTTGGTCTGTGGGGCGAGGATGCAGTGTTGCCGGAGTAGACCGTAATGAGGCAGGGATGCCGAATCGAGCCCCCAGGGATGGGTTTACGGCGTGTCTATGGAGGCAATACTGCATTCGCGTCAGTCACCAAAACCATCAGCTATAGAAACCATGGGCTGGCTAAGAACATTAACTAGGCATCAATAAAATGCTCTCGATAATACTGGAGCTCAGCAACTGAGTCCTTAACATCATCCATGGCCTGATGACTTCCCTGCTTAACCAGGCCCTTGAGTATTTCTGGTTTCCACCTTCTTGCCAGTTCTTTAACAGTACTCACATCAAGATTTCTGTAATGAAAAAAGCTTTCCAACTCTGGCATGTACCGGGCCATAAATCGGCGATCCTGACATATGCTATTTCCGCACATTGGAGAAGCGTTCTTTTCTGAGTATTTCGCCAGGAATTCCAGAGTCTGCCGTGTAGCTTCGGCTTCATTGATGTCGCTATTCTTTACTCGATCTATTAGCCCCGACGCGCCATGATGTTTTTGATTCCAGTCGTCCATTGCTTCAAGCGCTGAGTCTTCTTGTTTAATTGCCAGTATTGGCCCCTCGGCAAGTACATTCAGATCAGCATCGGTAACCAGAGTGGCAATTTCAATTATTAGATCAGATTCAGGAATCAGACCTGTCATTTCCAGGTCGAGCCAAATGAGGTTCAAACTTTTATCCATTTTCATTCCCGTAAACATTAATCTGTAAGTTTCGGATTGTAGCAAAGCTTCCCAATCTGGAGTATGCAATAATATTTGCGTACCTTATGCAGCACATGGCACATTTCATCCAATATCGAGAGCGGCATTTTCCTGAATCATGACCAAAAGAAGACTAAGCAAACACCAGCTCGCTCGAATATCTGAGAACCAGCAAAAAGAACTTGTCGGTAGTGCTGGCCTGTCGGCGTCAGATGATGCTACTTCGCTAGAAAAGTGCAATGGTCGTGTTATCAGCCATTTTGGTAAGCAGGTAGATGTTGAGTCTATGGACCCAAAACAGAATGGTAGAATTGTTCGCTGTCATCAGCGAGCTAATCTTCCTCGATTAGTCACTGGGGACCTGGTTGTATGGGAAGAAGAAGGCGTTGATTCAGGCGTTGTTCTGGCCCTAGGAGCAAGACGCAATTTATTTGGCCGCCCGAATTCAAGTGGCGTTTTTAAACCTGTGGCAGCAAATATAGACCTGGTTTTAGTGGTATTCGCTTCTTCTCCTATGCCCCACGTGAGTTTGATCGATCGCTATCTGGTTGCTATTGAGAATTTGCAGCTACAGGCTATGCTGATATTGAACAAATCGGATCTTCTAAAAGAGGAGGATGTGATCGATATGGACAATATGTTGTCGAACTATGAGAAAATCGGCTACGCACTGCATAAAGTTTCTGCCGAGGACGGTAACGGTATAGATCAGCTAGAGCAGTCATTAGCAGGAAAAACGACTATATTAGTAGGTCAGTCTGGAGTAGGTAAGTCTTCATTGATTAATCGTTTGGGGCTTGATGCTATCGCCGAAGTTGGGCCATTGTCTCAAACCAGAGACACAGGCACTCACACCACAACAACTTCTAGGCTATTTCATCTAAGAAGCTGTGACTTGATCGACTCCCCTGGTATTCGAGAATTTGGCCTTGGACATATCGATCAGCAGCAAGTGTTTGATGGCTTCATAGAATTGAAGCCATTATCCGGACATTGTAAGTTTCGAGACTGCTCCCATCGAATCGAGCCCGGTTGCGCCGTTCAGCTCGCACGCGAAAAAGGGGATATCAGCCACGCAAGAGTTGAAAGTTACTTCCGAATTGTTGATTCCATAGAAAACCCAGAACACTAAATCAGGTCTATTCAACTAAACCCCACAGACATTTAATTTTATGAGCCCACAATCACTACCTTTAATACTGGAACCCAGTGCGCTGGAAAAGATTATTCCTTCGCAGTCGCTGTTAATTATTGCTGTGGTGCAGGCAAACGTTTTTGCCTCGTATCACATTCCAGGATCTGTGCTAATAGAACCCTCGGAATTGATTTGTGGTATTCAACCAGGCGTTGGTAAGCTGCCTGAAGCTGAAAAACTAAGTGCTGTTTTTTCGAGAGTGGGTTTGCGTGATGATGTGCACGTTATCGTCTATGACGATGAGGGTGGTGGTTGGGCAGGTCGGCTGATCTGGACTCTGGATGTTCTTGGCCACCGCAACTATTCCTATCTAAACGGTGGACTGCCTGCCTGGTTAAAACTTGGATTGCCCATTGAAACAGGCTCAGCAAACGCTGCCTCAGAATCTGCTACAACAAACTTCGAAGCAACTCTCGATCAAATCCTGATCGTCGATGTTAATTCAATACTGAATCAAATTGATGATCCAAACGCTGTAGTCTGGGATGCTCGAGCAGAAGGCGAGTATAATGGCTCAAAAGTTACGGCGCGGCGTAACGGACATATTCCCGGGGCAATAAACTTCGACTGGCTTGAATTGATGGATCGAGATAATGATTTGCGACTTCGACCTTTATCGGAAATTGAAAATCGCTTAAAGTCTATCGGCATTAGTAAAGATAAAAAAATAATTACTCACTGTCATACACATCACCGTTCTGGTTTGAGTTATTTGGTTGGTAAGGCGCTCAACTTTGACATCAAAGCCTATGATGGCTCCTGGTCTGAATGGGGAAATCATCCAGACACTCCAATTGAAAAATAAGTAAATAACAATGTCACGACTTTTTGTCGCTTTACAATATTTGATACCTCAGCATTTTCTGTCTCGAATCGTGGGAAAGATTGCAGAGAGTGCATTATTCAAAAAACCTTTTATCAGAATTTTTATCAAACGATATAAAGTTGATTTGAGTGAAGCTATTATTCAGGATCCTGACGCATTCAAAAACTTCAATGCGTTCTTTACTCGAGAATTAAAGGCTAATGCACGCCCTCTGGAAGATCAGCCCGGTGCAATAATTTGCCCCGCCGATGGTGCCGTCAGTCAACTCGGATCCATTACCCAGAATCAACTCTTACAGGCGAAGGGGCGGCATTATAATCTGGACGATTTGCTCGGTGGAGACGAAGAGTTGGCAACGCTCTTTCACGAAGGTGATTTCGCTACTATTTACTTATCGCCTCGCGACTATCATCGAGTGCATATGCCTTTGGGTGGGGTCTTACAGAAAACGGTCTATGTGCCCGGTGATCTTTTTTCTGTTAATCAAACCACCGCCAACGCTGTTCCTAATTTGTTCGCAAGAAATGAACGGCTGATTTGCTTGTTTCAAACAGAAGCTGGGCCCATGGCGCTAATTCTAGTTGGCGCAATGATAGTAGCTGGCATCGACACTGTCTGGTCTGGACAAGTTTGCCCTGGTAAAGGCCTGCGCAATATTCAAACAACTGATTATTCAGGCCACACGCCTCCAGTCACACTTGCAACAGGCGCTGAAATGGGCAGGTTCCGGTTAGGCTCGACAGCCATCGTATTATTTGGCCATGGCTCAATAGACCTGGAGCCTTCTTTGGAAGCAAACTCATCCGTATCGATGGGGCAATCACTTGGCAAAATGGCAACCGGCGATCCTAATAATTAATATTAGTTAAAGAGACAACGAGGAATAAACATGACACAGGATGAACTAAAACTTGCAGTAGCTCAGGCTGCTTTTGAGTATGTTGAATCGCTGCTTGAAGACGATACTATTATTGGTGTCGGTACGGGCTCAACTGCAAATTTATTTATAGCCGAGCTGGGAAAAATAAAAAGTAAAATCTATGCCACTGTTGCCAGTTCTGAAGAGTCCGCTAATCAGCTGAAGGCTCTTGGTATTCCAGTGCTTGATTTGAATAGCGCAGGAACGCTTCGAGTTTATGTTGATGGTGCGGATGAAACGAATAAGCATTTACAACTTATCAAGGGAGGAGGTGCTGCTCTCACTAGAGAAAAAATAATTGCAGCCGCGTCTGAAGAGTTTGTATGCATCGCAGACGAATCAAAGCTGGTTCCAATATTGGGAAATTTTCCTTTGCCGGTAGAAGTTATACCAATGGCACGAAGTTATGTGGCTCGAGAAATGGTTAAGTTAGGTGGAGATCCTGTATATCGAGAAAACTGCGTTACCGATAACGGCAATCATATTCTGGATATTTATAATCTTGAAATTCTGGACCCCAGAAAACTAGAACAACAGATCAACCAGGTTACAGGAGTAGTTACCAATGGGCTATTTGCTGAAAGAGGGGCCGATCGCTTATTGTTAGGCACAAGCGAAGGGGTCAAGACATATCTGCCCTGAAGAAAACCTTGCAGCCAAGTGCCTGGAATAATAAAAAATGGCAAAGAACTCATGACTCCCAGACTTATAAAACAGTCATAGACAATCAGAGCCGGTGTTCGCTAGCTTTTATTATTCGTGCAAGTTCTATTGATCAAACGCCCGGTTTAGAGCGGATTGACGTTTTCTGCCTGCGGACCTTTCTGTCCTTGGGTAACTTCCATAGTGACTTTTTGACCTTCCTGGAGTGTTTTTCTTCCAGAGCCATTGATGGCACTGAAATGTACAAACACATCCTTGCCGCCTTCCTGCTCAATGAATCCGAATCCTTTCTCGTCGTTAAACCACTTAACGGTACCCTCAACTAAGTCTGACATATTGATCTCGTGCTATAAAAAATGTATAAAAAATCGAAGTATTAATCAATAAAACTCATTGATTAAAAATCGACCGAACCAGCAGTGTACGCCTATAAATTGGCAGATGGAAACCCCAAATGTTTCAAATTGTAACGGTCCTGAAACGACTAGACTATTGCTGCGGCGCTAGAGAAGCAGGCTAGCTTTACTGTGCTGTTGAGATTTTATTGATCGAAGAGTTTGCCGGGATTCATAATGCTATTAGGGTCGAAGGTTTTCTTAATAGCTTTCATATACGCGATTTCCGCCGGTGAACAAGAGTAGTGTAGAAATGGTTTTTTCAGTAGGCCGACACCATGTTCAGCAGAGATACTTCCACCGTATTTTTGAACGATAGTAAACACCAGGTCAGATACCTTCGCACATTTTTCAAAAAAACTTTTGGCTGCCAATTCTTCAGGCTTGAGTATGTTCAAATGAACATTGCCATCACCTATATGTCCAAACCAAATTATTTCAAAATCTGGATAAGCAGCGCTAACCAATTCATCAACTTCTTTCAGGAAATCAGGAACTCTGGATACCTTTACCGAAATGTCATTCTTGTAAGGCGTGTACCGGGAAATAGTTTCGGAGATATCTTCACGTAAACGCCACAGGTTTTTTGCCTGACTACTATTTTGACTAATGGTGCCATCGACAATCCATCCTGACTCCATGCAAGATTCGAAAAGTGTCATTGCTGTATCAAGATCATTTTCGGATAAGCTTTCAAATTCGATCAGAGTGTAATACTCACACTCTGTTTCAAAAGGTGCTTGCAGACCTTTCTCAGACATCACATGCTTAAGGGCTTTATCCGAAAAAAACTCAAAGGCTGTTAGCGTCAGACCTTCCTGAAATGCCTTCAATACATGCATAGTCGCACTCATATCTTCCACGCCGAGAACTAGAACAGTGGGATCGTGCGGTTTGCTTTCAAGACCCAGAGTCAGCTCAACAATAAAACCCAGTGTGCCTTCTGATCCAACAAATAAATGACGAAGGTCATATCCAGTCGCATTCTTGGCAAGCCCTCTATTCAAGTTCAGCACATCACCCGCACCGGTAACCACTTTTAAACCTTTAACCCAATCTCTGGTCATGCCATAGCGAATAACTTTTATTCCTCCTGCATTAGTCGAGGCATTTCCCCCAAGCTGACTTGATCCTGAGGAGGCAAAATCCACCGGGTAGAACAATCCTTTATCATCTGCGAACTGTTGTAACTGCTCCGTAATAACACCGGGTTCACAGACAGCCTGACGATCAGCAGGATCAAAGTCTAGTATCTTGTTCATCCTGTCAAAGGCGACAACCAGTTCACCGTTGGCCGCGACAGCTCCGCCGCTTAAACCCGTACGTCCGCCCGAAGGAACTAGCGCTATTTGTTGAAGGTTAGCCAGCTTTACTATCGCTACCACACTGTCGATATCTCCGGGAAATACTATTGCTATTGGCTTCGCTTCATACGCTTTTGTCCAATCGCTACCAAAGTTAGTCAGGTCTGCCGGACTTGTCTTAAGCCATTGCTCACCAACTATTGCCGTAAGTTCACTAAACAGCTCGGATTCACTGCAATTCATATTCTGACTTTCCTTTAAGGCTGCAACGCGTATCTAATTGGTTTGCGCTGGAGAAACTCCGGTTCGTTCATTTCCAGCAACCAATACTTCTGAAGATTATGGTAACATGCGCCAGCTCTATGATCATCGCTCTACCTGCTAATGCCCAGAGAACAGCTGCTTGTTCCTTAACCTCAAATCGAAGTTTTAAACCATGAATCCAACCTCTTTAGAAAAGCGGAAAATTAAATTCCTGTTACTGGAAGCTGTGCATACCAGCGCTGTCGATACTCTGAAAAGATCAGGTTACGAGAATATAGAATATGTGAAGACATCCCTTGAAGGAGATGAGCTGGCGGAAAGAATAGCCGATGTACATTTTCTGGGTATTCGCTCTCGCACACAATTAACTGAATCCGTATTTGACGCTGCCAGGAAACTCCAGGCTGTTGGTTGTTTCTGCATTGGCACTAATCAGGTTGACCTCACTTCATCCCTGGTTCGCGGAATACCTATATTTAACGCACCATTCTCAAACACAAGAAGTGTTGCCGAACTGGTTATCGGGCAGGCAATTCTGTTGCTACGAGGTATCCCTGAGAAAAATGCCCTATTGCATCGAGGTGTATGGAAAAAAGCCGCTAGCGGCTCCTTTGAAGTACGAGGGAAAAGTCTTGGAATCGTTGGCTACGGAAACATTGGCTCACAATTAAGTGTGCTTGCCGAGTCCATGGGTATGAAGGTATTCATATACGATGTAGTAACCAAACTTCCACTGGGAAACGCGACGCAGCTTGATTCACTGGAAAAACTAATGAATGAATGTGATGTCGTTAGCTTACATGTGCCAGAAAACTCACAGACTAAAAATATGATCTCGGGCGAGCAGCTGTCCTGGATGAAGCCTGGCTCTATTCTTATCAATGCTTCCCGTGGCTCAGTAGTCGACATCGATGCATTGGCTGAGGCGCTAGAGAATTCCAAAATTGCTGGTGCGGCTATTGACGTATTCCCCGTGGAACCTAAGTCTAACGATGAAGAATTTTTATCTCCGTTGAGAAAATTTGATAACTGTATTATTACGCCACATATTGGCGGCAGCACAATGGAGGCGCAGGAAAATATTGGCGTGGAGGTGAGTGAAAAGCTAATTAAATACAGTGACAATGGTTCCAGTTTTACCTCTGTCAATTTTCCAGAAGTTACTCTGCCTGCTCATCCAGGTAAACATCGTTTACTGCATATTCATCAGAACGCCCCTGGAGTGCTAAGCGAAATAAACAATATTTTCTCAAGTACGGGAATCAATATCAGCTCTCAGTATTTGCAAACCAATGAGCATGTTGGCTATGTAGTCATTGATATTGACCAACAATACAGCAAACTGGCTCTAGAAAAGCTGAATCAGGTGAGTGGCACTATTCGATGTCGGGTTTTGTTTTAGAGAAATTTCTACGGCAACCTAATCAGCTCGGCTCATAATCTGATCTATCTGAGAAAATACTTTGTCTCTGTATTTTGTAGATTCATTGACTAGTTGATGGCGTGCATCATCAATTACATAGAGTTTCGAGTTCGGGAATTTTTTCATGAACTGTGGAACATTGAATTTCCAGTCTACCGTTCCATCTCCAGTACCCTGAATGATGTGCAGCTTTTCACCTGAGCATCTGGCCTCATCAAATCGTTTTTGATAATCGATCATTGCCAGAACCCAGCTCCCCGATAACACCTTACTTTGTAATGAGTCCTTCTTCGCGAGAAACTGTAGAAAATCTTTGTCATGGCTATTGATTGAAAATTTTCTCGGACTCGTTGGCCAGAACCAGCGACTAATTGAAAAAAGTAGCTTACTTCTATACCAATGCTTTGGGCGCAGCAATGGAGCAAGTAGTAGATATTTCTCAAAGCTGAATTTATCCGCCAGCTTGCTATCCAGTATCGAGTCAACAATGATTGCGCCACCCGTACTTTGACCGATTGCAATCCAGGGCGTAGCGAGACCCTGGCTCTGAGCTACCGACAAGCAATCAAAGAAGACCTTATTGTATTCGCGAAAGGATTCGATACTGGCAACTGTACCGCTGGACAAACCATGTCCTGGAAAATCAAATATTACAACGCAGAATCCCAACTGAAGGCAATGTCTAATGAGATGCCTATAGATTCCACTGTGATCGAAATACCCATGCAGTAAAAAAATCGTTCCTTTGCTTTCCCCGTTTGACGCAGTAGAGGTGAAGTACTGGCAAACAACAGTATAGGACCCGCTTTGAACAAGGCCTATGTGATGCTGTATGGATAATGAATGCTCAAAATCGAGGCCATAGTGCGTGCAATAATTTTTCACCAGATTTTGTACACTGGGGTCAACCGCAGCAACATCGTTGAAATCGATGGGCGCGAGGCCTTCCCTTAAGGTATCGGCATTGGCTCTACTAAACACTAAACATCAGTCCCTGGAAAAATAGTCTAATCGCAAATAATCAGGTTAGTTATAACGATCAGACATCTCTTCTAAGCTATAAACTTTCTTGATGTTTGAAATTTGTCCGCTAGTACCAAATGCCTCCAGTCGAGACTTCACAATTTCTTTCATAGCAACCATGGTTGGAATAAGAAATTTTCGCGGATCAAACTCTGATTTGTTTTCGGCGAGAAATTTTCTAGCTGCTCCAGTAGATGCCAAACGTAAGTCAGTATCGATATTAACTTTGCGCACGCCGTGCTTAATTCCTTCCTGGATTTCTTCAACCGGCACGCCATAGGTTTCCGGAATTTCGCCGCCATATTTATTGATAACTGCAAGCCATTCCTGTGGAACAGAAGACGATCCATGCATGACCAGATGTGTGTTTGGAAGCCTGGCGTGTATTTCCTTGATTCGACTAATCGCAAGGATATCTCCCGTGGGAGGCCTGCTAAATTTGTATGCTCCGTGACTAGTGCCCACGGCTATAGCAAGCGCGTCCACATTGGTTGCTTCGACAAAGTCTACAGCTTCCTGTGGATCAGTTAGCATTTGCGCCATGGTTAATTTACCTTCCGCCCCAATGCCGTCTTCTTCTCCCGCCATACCGGTTTCCAGTGACCCAAGGCAACCTATTTCGCCTTCTACAGAAACCCCGCAAGCATGAGACATAGCCACTACAGTTTTTGTTACATCAACGTTGTAATCAAAATCAGTTGGCGTTTTACCATCTGAAGCAAGTGAGCCATCCATCATTACTGAAGAAAACCCAAGCTGAATAGATCGCTGGCAAATCGCCGGTGATACACCGTGATCTTGATGCATAACAATCGGAATATGTGGAAACTCTTCGATGGCTGCCTGAATTAGATGCTTAAGGAAATTCGAACCTGCATATTTTCGAGCCCCGGCGGACGCTTGCAAAATTACCGGGCTATTACACTCATCGGCGGCCTCCATTATTGCGCGAATTTGTTCCAGGTTATTCACGTTGAAAGCGGGTACGCCATATCCATGCTCGGCGGCATGATCCAGTAACTGTCTTAAACTAATTAGTGCCATGTCTAATCCTCATTCGTATAAAGCTAATCTTATAGTCTTGTTAAATATTGTTTGATTATACCGTTTTCTCGGCACTTGCTCTGTCTTCCAGAATCTGCACGGCTGGCAAAACTGCGCCTTGGACGTATTCAAGAAACGCGCCGCCGCCGGTTGATATATAAGAGATGTCTTGAGTTACGGAAAATTTGTCGATCGCGGATATTGTTTCTCCGCCGCCGGCAATTGAAAACCCGTGATTATCAGCGATAGCTCTTGCTATCGTCTGTGTTCCGTTTGCAAATTGATCAAACTCAAAAACACCTAGCGGGCCATTCCAGATAATGGTTTTCATTTTACTAACCAGATTTGCAAAAACAGTCGCTGTTTCTGGGCCTATATCTAATATCATATCGTCGTCTTCAATATCTGCTACGAATTTAGTACTTGCCTGTGCTGTTGCACTGAACTCTTTCGCAACAACTACATCGGTAGGCAGCGGTATAGAAGTTTGCAACATTAACTCAGCCGCCAGAGGAACCAGATCAGGCTCGAAGAGCGACCGTCCAACATTCACGCCATTGGCTGCCAGAAATGTGTTTGCAATTCCTCCTCCAACTATAAGCTGATCTACCTTGGTTGAAAGGTTTTTCAAAACCTCCAGCTTACTTGAGACTTTTGCCCCTCCTACCACCGCGAGCATTGGTCTTTCGGGATTCTGTAAAGAACGCTCAAGAGCATCAAGTTCACTTGCAAGCAATGGGCCTGCACAGGCGACATCTGCGTATTTTGCTACTCCGTGGGTACTGGCCTGGGCGCGATGAGCGGTTCCAAAGGCATCCATAACAAATACTTCACACAGTGAGGCGTAATGCTTTGCCAACTCATCATCGTTGGCTTTCTCCCCTATGTTTATACGTACATTCTCTAACAGCAGCACACTAGCATCATCATTGATGACGTCCGAATTTTCAAGATAGCCTTGTATCAGCTTCACTTCACAGCCAAGTAGATCGCTAAGCTTGTCTGCTACAGCTTGTAATGAAAACTCTGCCTGTTCAGTAATGGCTACACCTTCTTTCGGTCGGCCAAGATGAGACATAAGAATTATTTTGGCACCCGATGAGAGCGCTAATTTTATTGTAGGCAATGCCGCGCGAATTCTAGTGTCGTTTTCTACAACACCATTTCGTATTGGCACGTTTAAATCCTCACGAATCAAAACTCGCTTGCCTGAAAGGTCTATCTGATTCATGCGCAAAAAGGTCATTCAAAAAATTCCGTCTTATGTCATTCAATTCATAGAGTGGATATATTGAGCTACATCAAGCATACGATTCGCATACGCCCACTCGTTGTCAAACCAGACCAGTAATTTTACCAGTTTTTTATTTGCTACCCTGGTTTGATTCAAGTCTACTATTGCTGACCTTGGGTCATGATTAAAATCACAGGATGCCAGAGGCTCATCAGTAAATCCCAAAATATTTGGTAGCAAATTCTTGCTAGCCTCACGAATCGAGTCATTGATGCTACTCGCGTCAGTTGCCTGTTTAACCACTATAGCCAAGTCCATTACGGAAACATTAACGGTGGGAACCCGAATGGCCTGCGCTTCTAACAAACCCGTTAAATCAGGCAATATTCGTTCTATACCTTTTGCCAATGCTGTATCAACCGGAATAATTGACTGCATGGCGCTTCTGGTTTTTCTAAGATCAGTATTGTGATAACTATCGATCACTGGCTGATCATTCATTGCAGAATGAATTGTTGTTATGACACCAGATTCAATCTTGAATGAATCATCTAAGGTTTTCAAAACCGGCACAATACAGTTAGTTGTGCAGGACGCATTCGAAATAATTTCTGCACTTGCATCTAAGGTTTCGTGATTAATGCCATACACCAATGTGGCATCAACATCGTTTTCCCCAGGTTGAGAAAAAAGCACTTTACTGGCGCCATTGTCTATATGTTGTTGTGCGGTTTTTCGATCTTTAAAAACACCGCTGCATTCCAGCACAAGATCTACTTTCAGTTCGCCCCAGGGCAAGTCAGAGATATTCTCATTATTGAAAACACGAATTCTATCGCCATTAATAATTAATTCATTTTCCTCTTCCTGCACTGACCCAAGAAAACGACCATGGGTACTGTCGTATCGAGTCAGGTGAGCAAGATTGTTGATACTGGCCAGATCATTGATTGCAACAATTCTAAGGTCTGTGTAGTTACTAGACTCGTAGAGTGCACGCAGCACACAGCGGCCAATTCGGCCATAGCCATTGATTGCAATACGATAGGCCATGATTGTCTACCGCTTTAATAAATAGAGAAGTTGCACTGAAGCCAGGTCGCCCATTATCTAATTAAACGATTTGGCAGTGTCGACAATATTTTCAGCAGTAAATCCAAAATGTTCCATTAGCACTGGGCCAGGAGCGGATTCACCGAAGCTGGTCATGCCGATTATCTTTCCATCCAGACCCACCAGCTTCCACCAGTAATCAGCTGCCGCGGCTTCTACCGCTACTCGATTACGAACTGACGAAGGTAGCACCTGCTCACGATATTCTGCGTCCTGAGCGTCAAACAGATCGATGCTAGGCAAAGACACCATTCGGGCTTTTACACCCTGTTGTTGCAATGTATCAACAGCGTCCATGCAGATTGCCACTTCAGAGCCAGTTGCCAGGATAATCACCGTTGGCTCACCCTCGCAATCTTTCAATATATAGGCCCCACGAGAAATGTCGTTCAGTTGCTGATCGCTACGTGCCTGGTGTTTCAAAGCCTGTCTTGAAAAGACTAAAGCGGTAGGTCCATCCTGTCTTTCGATTGCCATTTTCCAGGCAACGGCTGATTCTACGTTATCGCAGGGGCGCCAAACCGACATATTAGGCGTGGTGCGCAAATTGGATAACTGCTCTATAGGTTGATGTGTTGGCCCGTCTTCACCTTGCCCAATGGAGTCATGGGTATAAACGTAAATACTCTGTTGCTTCATCAGCGCTGCCATACGTACGGCATTGCGCGCATATTCCATAAAAATAAGGAACGTGGCTGTGTAGGGTATAAATCCGCCGTGCAAGGCCATGCCAGATGCCATAGCTGTCATACCAAATTCTCGAACACCGTAGTAGATGTAGTTGCCATCGGCTTTCTCAGTGATAGCAGAACTGCCGGACCAGTTAGTTAAATTGGAACCGGTTAAATCAGCGGAGCCACCAATCATTTCTGGTAGTAGCGCGGCAAAAGTCTCAATGCAATTTTGCGAAGCTTTGCGACTTGGAATGTCATCAGCTGCTTTCTGGCACTGAGCGATGTACTCATCGGCTTTGCCACTAAAATAGCCAGGAAGCTCACCCTTTAGACGGCGGACCAACTCCAATGCCAATTCAGGATACTCTTCCTCATAGATAACCAGCTTTTCCTTCCAGGCAGACTCTGCTGTGAAGCCTTTTTCTGTCGCATCCCAGCATTGCTTGATTTCCTGGGGTATAACAAAAGGCGCATGTGGCCAATCTAGTGCTTCACGAGTCGCCGCTATTTCATCGTCTCCTAAAGGTGCGCCATGAGTTGCAGCAGTACCTTGTTTGTTCGGAGAGCCGTATCCAATAATTGTTTTACAACATATTAAACTAGGGCGGTCTGTTTCTTCTTTCGATTGTTCAATAGCCGCAGCAATAGCCGCCGAGTCATGGCCGTCTACTGATATAACCTGCCAACCATAGGCATCAAAGCGTTTGCTAGTGTCATCTGAAAACCACTGATCAATTTCACCGTCAATGGAAATACCATTATCGTCATAAAAAACAATCAGCTTACCCAGACCCAGAGTTCCGGCAAGTGAGCACACCTCATGGGAAATACCTTCCATCAGGCAGCCATCGCCAGCAAATACATAGGTAAAATGATTAACTACCTCATGCCCTTCGCGATTAAATTGTGCCGCCAGCGTCTTTTCAGCAACAGCCATACCTACACCGTTAGCCAATCCCTGACCCAATGGTCCGGTAGTGGTTTCAACGCCAGGGGTATAGCCATATTCGGGATGACCAGGGGTTCTTGAGCCTAGCTGCCGGAATTGCTGCAATTCCTCAATAGGCAGGTCGTATCCAGACAGATGCAGCAGGGAGTACATCAACATCGATCCATGACCGTTCGAGAGCACAAAACGGTCCCGATTAAACCACTTAGGGTTACTGGGATTGTGTTGATAAAAATCGTTCCAGAGCACTTCGGCTATATCTGCCATTCCCATAGGCGCGCCTGGGTGGCCTGAACGTGCTTTTTGTACGGCATCCATGCTCAATGCACGAATTGCATTGGCGCATTGTTTACGTGACACAGCGTTATCCGCCATCAATCGAACTCCCGTTCTTGTTGTTTATATTACCAAAAAATCCATCCAGCCCTTTCTTAAGCACCTGTTTCAGGGCTTGTTTCCGGCGGCACAGCAAAGGATGAATTTGCAGCAGAAGAAGGTCTCTATTTTCCCGCACCTGAACCTAATATGCTACATACACGAGAATTAAATTGATCTTCATTAGGTCGAAAGGTTTCAGGAGTAAAAGTCCTACAGAGATCAAACCTATATCAATATATATTGATATAGGTTTGATCTCGCCCGAATTTACTGTTAGATTAGCGCTTTTCTTCTACCCCAAGACTCAATTAACTACTCCATGGCAGGCTCAGCGTTAAAAACAATCATCCCGGAATCGACTGATTCTGCTCCCTCTCTAGCCGGTCTGCATAAAGCACTGGCCGATAGTTTGCGCTTGCAAATCTTGAGGCTACTAAAAAATGAGTCTTTTGGTGTATTAGAACTCTGTCGAATACTGGACATTCGCCAGCCAGCTTTAAGTCATCATCTAAAAATACTTTTCACTGCAAATCTAGTTTCTACCCGAAGAGAAGGAAACTCAATATTTTATCGTCGAGCTTTTTTGTCTAAAGAAGATTGCTTTAGTGATATCAAAAGAAGCGTTTTTGAAAGTATTGAATCACTTCCAGTTTCTATTGCTCAGCAACAGAAAATCAAACAGATTCACCTGGAACGCGCACAGCTGTCATTGAGCTTTTTCAATCGTAACGCTGACAAATTCCGCGAAAAACAGGGCTTGATTGTTGAACACTCTCATTACGCTACTAGTCTTCAAAGTGTAATAACAAGTTTAGGCCTAAAACCGAAGTCAAGCGTGCTTGAAGTTGGCCCCGGTGAAGGTCAGTTATTGGTGGAACTTGCTTCACGATTTAGCAAACTTACAGCATTGGACAATTCTAAAGACATGCTGGAAAAATCCAGATCAGCCATCGCTGAAGCTGGATACGATCACGTAGATTTTGTGCTTGGCGACACTGCTGTAGCACGAAACGAAAACATCCACAGCGATCTGATAATTTTTAACATGGTGTTGCATCATATTTCTTCACCAGCAAAAACATTCAAAGATGTAGCCGCTTTATTGAACCCTTCAGGCTTTTTACTTGTAGTTGATCTTTGTAATCATGATCAGGACTGGGTACGAAAGTCTTGCGGCGACTTATGGCTGGGTTTCGATGAGGGTGACCTTGACCACTGGGCAAGTAAAGCAGGTCTGGAAACTCGTCAAAGCTCTTACCTTGGATTAAGAAACGGTTTTCAAATCCAGATGCGTACATTTGTAAATGTGGCAAATGGCACTTAATACTAATTAGGCGTTACTAATAAATTTAATATTTTAGATAGAGGAAGAAATAATGACCGAATCAACACTATTCACATCTGAATCTGTATCTGAAGGGCATCCAGACAAAATGGCCGACCAGATTTCGGATGCGATACTGGACTCATTGTTAGAACAAGATAAATCTTCGCGCGTGGCATGTGAAACCATGATTAAAACCGGCATGGTGGTAGTAGCTGGCGAAATCACAACGAATGCCTACGTTGATGTTGAGGGCCTTGTTCGTGAAGTAGTTAACGACATAGGCTATAACAACTCTGAAAGTGGATTTGACAGTAATACATGTGCCGTTCTTAACGCCATAGGCAAGCAGTCACCTGATATTGCCATGGGTGTTGATGATTCCGCCGACCATGAACAGGGTGCGGGCGATCAAGGCTTAATGTTTGGTTATGCAACGAACGAAACCGATGTCCTCATGCCGGCTCCTATTACCTATTCTCACTTGCTTGTAAAAAAACAAGCTGAAGTTAGAAAAAGCGGCGCGCTGCCCTGGCTGGAGCCCGACGCAAAAAGCCAAATCACCTTCCGTTACGAAGACGGCAAGCCCGTTGCCATCGATGCAGTTGTTTTATCTACACAACATCGTGACGAAATTTCACTGAAAGATTTGCAAGAAGCTGTGATGGAGGAAATTATTAAGCCGGTACTTCCGAGTAACTGGATAAATAAAGACACTAAATATTTTATCAATCCAACCGGGCGCTTCGTCATAGGCGGCCCTTACGGCGATTGCGGGCTAACAGGACGTAAAATTATAGTCGATACCTATGGCGGAATGGCACGTCACGGCGGTGGTGCATTTTCTGGCAAAGACCCTTCAAAAGTAGACCGCTCAGCCGCTTACGCCGCGCGCTATGTTGCCAAGAACCTGGTATCCGCTGGCATTGCTGATCGCCTCGAAATTCAATTGTCCTACGCTATTGGTGTAGCAGAACCTACCTCTATAAGTATAGAAACTTTTGGTACCAATAAAATCAGTAACGAAAGAATTGTGGCGCTAATTCGCGATCATTTTGAGCTACGACCAAAAGGATTGATCGAGATGCTTGACCTGATCAAACCTATCTATCGATCAACCGCTGCTTATGGCCATTTCGGAAGAGAAGACCTGGACCTAAGTTGGGAAAAAACAGACAAAGCTGACGCGCTTCGAAGCGACGCTGGCCTATAACAAAATTCATACGGAGAAAATAATGAGCAATTCATCTGAATCAGAAAACAACGCTACGACTCAGGACTACAAAGTAGCCGACATAAGCCTTGCCGATTTCGGTCGACGTGAAGTAACTCTTGCAGAAGCAGAAATGCCGGCGCTAATGTCACTGCGAAGCCGGTATTCAGAGTCAAAACCTCTGGCTAATGCAAAAATTCTTGGTTGTATTCACATGACAGTACAGACAGCCGTACTAATTGAAACATTAGTAGCGCTAGGCGCCGATGTACGTTGGTCTTCATGTAATATTTTTTCAACACAGGATCACGCGGCTGCCTGCATCGCAGCAGCAGGTGTTGCTGTGTATGCATGGAAAGGTCAAACCGAAGATGAAGGCGAATGGTGTATCGAACAAACAATTCTAAAAGATGGTGAACCCTGGCCGGTAAATATGATTCTGGACGATGGTGGAGATCTTACTGCCATGGTGCATGAAAAATATCCTCAGCTGCTAGGTCGTATTCATGGCATTACCGAAGAGACGACCACGGGCGTGCATCGCCTGATAGAAATGCTGGAAGAAGGCTCTCTTAAAGTCCCCGCTATCAATGTTAATGATTCTGTCACTAAATCGAAAAACGACAATAAGTACGGCTGTCGTCACAGTTTGAATGACGGCATTAAACGTGGCACGGATATGTTGTTGGCTGGAAAGCAAGCACTTGTTGTTGGCTACGGCGATGTAGGCAAGGGTTCAGCCCAGAGCCTAAGCCAGGAAGGGATGATCGTAAGAATTGCGGAAATAGACCCTATCTGCGCAATGCAAGCTTGCATGGATGGCTATGAAGTTGTTTCTCCATACAACGATGGCGTTAACTCCGGCACCAGCGAAGGAATTAATACTGCCCTTTTAAGCAAGCTTGATTTAATTGTTACTACCACAGGAAATGTTGATGTCTGTGACAAGTACATGCTTCAACAAGTTAAAGCTGGAGCAGTTATTTGCAATATCGGCCACTTTGATAACGAAATCGATACAGCTTATATGCGCGAAAACTGGGATTGGGAAGAAATAAAACCACAGGTTCATAAAATCTATCGTAGCGGAACTGACAACACGAGCGACTATTTAATATTGCTCTCGGAAGGCCGCCTGATAAATCTTGGTAATGCGACCGGTCATCCCTCACGTATTATGGATGGCTCTTTTGCAAATCAGGTTCTTGCACAAATGTTTCTATATGAGCGCAAATTTGCAGATATGTCAGATGCATCTAAGCAAGACAGTTTAACAGTTGAAGTTTTACCAAAATATCTTGATGAAGAAGTAGCTGCCTTGATGGTGTCTGGTTTCGGCGCCGTGTTAACTAAACTAACAGCTGAACAAGCCAGTTATATTAACGTTGATGTTGGCGGGCCATATAAGCCTGATAGCTACAAATATTAGATTCAGACTATTAATCAAGTAAGTTTCTTGAACAGGAAAGAAGGACCTATGGAATCATCCAGTCCAGCAAATGATGTTAAGTTCAGTATAGAGTTTTTCCCGCCTCGAACTGAGGCGGGAGAGGCAAAACTGGATATTGTGCACGCTGAATTGTCAGCGCTAGGTCCGGATTTTTTTTCCGTAACCTATGGTGCTGGTGGCTCAACAAAATCCGGTACTAAGAAAACTGTATTGAGATATCAGCAAGCTGGTTCTGAACTTGCTCCTCATTTGTCCTTTGGTGGCACCGACGAAGACGAGATTCGCCAACTGCTGGAAAGCTATAAAACAGCAGGCATCAAGCGATTGGTCGCACTTAGAGGCGATCTGCCTTCAGGCACGGGAAATGCTGCCCAGCATCGCTACGCAAATGAATTGGTGAAATTCATTCGCAGTGAAACCGGTGATTATTTCAATATTGATGTTGCCTGTTATCCAGAAGTACACCCTGAGTCCAAAAGCTATGCTAGCGACATCGAATTCTTTAAACAGAAAGTAGATGCCGGTGCGAACTCAGCCATCACTCAATATTTCTATAACCCTGATGCTTATTTTCGCTTTATTGACTATTGCGCTGCCGCGAATATTGATATTCCAATAGTGCCTGGCATTATGCCAATCACAAATTATGAAAATTTGACACGGTTTAGCGCTAGCTGCGGCGCAGAAATCCCTAGATGGCTAGCCAAGCGCTTACAAGGCTTTGGTGATGACATAGACGGACTACGAAATTTTGGCATTGATGTTGTTAGCGAACTCTGTGACGACTTACTGGCGGGCGGGGCACCCGGTCTTCATTTTTACTCAATGAATCTAAGCAAGAATGTCAGTCAAATCTGGAATAATCTGTCCCTTTCTAACGAGTCAGAAATAAATAAGAACTGAGTACGACGATAATGCGTATCTCTCGCCTGTATTTCGAAAATCAGTTAAAGCTTGGTGAAAACATTCACCTGCCTACTTACGCCTCGCATTATCTTAGCCACGTGCTTCGTCTTCGCATTGATGATGTTATTCATCTATTTAATGAGACTGATGGCGAGTTCCTTACTCGCATCACGCTAGTAAAAAAAGGCGAAGTGGCGGTTATAGTTGAGAAGCTGATCGTTGGCCCCCCTGACGCTGCATCCCAACCCAAATTAGCAATTCACCTCGGCCTTGGGCTTTCTCGTGGTGATCGCATGGATTTTGCTGTGCAAAAATCTACCGAGCTTGGGGCCAGCCAGATCACGCCTTTATATACAGAGCACGGCGAAGTTAGATTGAAAGCCGACAGAGTAGAAAAAAAACTGCAGCACTGGCGCAAGATAGCCATCAGTGCCAGTGAGCAAAGTGGAAGGCTCGATATACCAGTAATCAATGCACCTTGCACTGTGGATGTCTGGCAACAAACTCTTACCGCTGACCTTAGTCTTATGCTTGACCCATCAGGTGAAGGGTTTTTAACTGATCACTCTAACAAAATGCCAATCAATCAGATTAGTCTGCTTATAGGCCCCGAAGGTGGGTTTTCAGAAAAAGAAATTGCCTTTGCCCGTAGTCATGATTTCTCTGTCGTTAATCTAGGCCCCCGTATCCTACGTACTGAAACTGCGCCTGTTGCCGCACTGGCAATTTTGCAGAATTTGTATGGAGACATGGGCTAGAATCGTAAACCGATTGAACCAATTCCAATTCTTTTTCCGCAGAAACTAAAAGTGTAGTTGGCCGGATCTAAAACTTTGCCTTGCCTTGAGTTTTTCTCTGATTCATTGTTCGTAAAACTACTTCGAATAGAGCGCACCAGTTTGTCTTTTTCATTTCCCAATTCAACAATTTCACAACTATTTAATGGCGATTTATTCTTGTCCGTGAGTATTGCAATCTTGGGAGATAGTTTCTGCACTTGATTTTGTTCGAGAACCAGAGCAACTTCACCGCTGGAAAGCTCAACCAACGAGCCTATGGAATACATTCCCATTACATGAATAAACTCGACAATAAGTTGTTCAGGAAATTTAAGTACACGCTGCTTATACAGTCGGTTAAGTGCTGATGTTGGCGAGCCTTTTGAATCAGACTTCAGTAATCGCTCAAAACAATAAGCAAGATTTGCAAACCGGGCCAACACTGGAATCTGCTCACCGCGTAAAGCTCTGGGAAAGCCCAGACCATCGTGACGTTCGTGATGACAGCGAATAATACTCGCCACACGGCCATCCAGTTGCGGATACTTAGCTACTACTTGTAATCCAAGCTCTACGTGTTTTCGATAGGCTAGGAATTCCTTTCTTCTAAAAGGGCCTCGTTTATTCACCAGCCTCTCAGGTAATAGTTGCATTCCTATATCGGCTAATAATGTTCCAAGAAAAAGAGTGTGCATATCGCTTTTTCTCATGCCGATCTGGCGAGCAAGAATTGTTGCCCAGACTGAAGCTCGTACACAATAAGCGGTTTCACTACAATCGTCAGTATCAGTATTCAATATCCATATTAGCGTTTGTGGGTTTGCTACGATTGCCTCTATTAAGCCATCGATGGATTTACTAAAACAGGAAAGGTCCATTTCCTTACCTGACCTTACTTCCTGTGCCTGGCTATAGAATTCTTGTTTTAGATTTGAATAAAGCTTATGAGCACTATCAATCTGTTGTTTCACAGAATGGGAAACAGGATAAGTATCGCGTTTAATTTTTAGCGACGCTGATGCCGGCACAGCACGGCGAGCACTGCTTAATATGGTGAGCTGGTTTAGCTTTTCTGTTCGAGGTAGTGCGCCTTTATTGGTGTCAATAAATACAAATTTACAAAATTTGGCAATCCCCTCTATATCCTCTGCTGTTCTTAAATGAAACCCGCCAACTGGAAAGGGAGTTTGTGACCAGGGGCGATCTAGCTCACAGATAAACATTCCCAATAGTATGTCGCTATGCTTCACCTTAAGCACGGAATTAGAGGCTAAGCGATTTGGTGAATTTTTAAACTTTGATATTTCCATACCCCGAGCATACTCGGCTTTTTAAGTTCAGCTTGTGAGTTATTTCACAATTGTGAGCACGCTATGGAGTGAGAAGCAAAAAAAAAGCGCCTTTTGAAAAAAGGCGCTTTCACGTAAATACTACGTAAGGAGAGATCTGCTAATTATTAACTACTGGGATACAAACTCTGGATAAGCTTCCATTCCACATTCCGCCATGTCTACACCTAGCACTTCTTCTTCTTCGGTGACACGAAGGCCCATGGTCATTTTGATTACATACCAGACAATTCCGCTAGTAACAAAGACCCAGATAAAAATTGTTAATGCTCCTACAATCTGACCAACGAAAGTTGAATCACTATTTGTAATTGGCACAAGCATCAGACCTAAAAGACCACAACTACCGTGTACGGAAATTGCACCAACCGGATCGTCTATTTTTAACTTGTCTAAAGTGATAATACTGAATACCACCAAACAGCCGCCTATGGCGCCAAACAATGTAGCCAATAACGGTGTAGGCGTAGAAGGCTCAGCAGTAATTGCGACTAAACCAGCTAGCGCGCCATTGAGTGCCATAGTTAAATCAGCCTTGCCAAACAATACACGGGCAAGAATTAATGCGGCAACTAGGCCACCCGCTGCTGCTGCATTTGTATTTAGAAATACCATTGCCACAGAGTTAGCGCTGGAGATATCACCAAGCTTTAGAACTGAACCGCCGTTAAACCCAAACCAGCCCATCCAAAGAATGAAAGTACCTAATGCAGCCATTGGCAAGTTCGCACCAGGTATTGGCCTTACGGAACCATCTGACGCGTATTTACCTTTTCGTGCGCCAAGCAGTAGAACACCTGAGATTGCAGCCGCTGCACCCGCGAGGTGAACAATGCCTGAGCCAGCAAAATCAAGAAACCCAAGGTCTCCCAGACTGTACATGCCGAATACATCAGCACCATTCCAGGTCCATGAACCTTCCATCGGATAGATGAACCCAGTCATAAATACGGCGAAGATCAAAAATGACCAGAGCTTCATTCTTTCAGCAACCGCACCAGACACAATTGACATTGCCGTTGCTACAAACACAACTTGAAAGAAGAAATCAGAAGCATCTGCATAGACAGCGCCACCATCAAACCCTTCTTCTGCCGATGCTGCCAGAGCATTTGCAACCAGGTCTTCACCACCGGCAATACCTGTCAGAAACAGAGCACCATCGTACATAATCATGTAACCGCACACTAAATACATAATGCAGGAAATCGCATACAACGCGACATTTTTGGTTAAAATTTCAGTCGTATTTTTAGAGCGAACCAGGCCAGCCTCTAGCATGGTAAATCCTGCCGCCATCCACATGACAAGCGCACCGCAAATAAGAAAATAGAATGTATCCATTGCATACTGCAATTCAAAAATTTGATTTTCCACTTTGTACCTCCAATATTGGCCCTATCTCAAGCATTGTTAGTGGCCGATAGTTAATTAATTTTATTCGCTGCGTAACTTCCAGCTCTAAACTGCTTCTTCCCCGGTTTCACCGGTGCGGATGCGAATAATCTGCGACAGTTCCGTGACAAAAATTTTGCCGTCGCCGATTTTTCCAGTATTCGCGGCCTTGGTAACTGCCTCAATTGTTTGCTCAAGCAAGCTGTCACCAATGGCGACTTCGAGTTTTACCTTCGGTAGAAAATCAACTACATACTCAGCACCCCGATACAGTTCGGTATGGCCTTTCTGCCGGCCAAAGCCTTTTACTTCTGTAACAGTAATGCCCTGCACACCAATATCCGATAATGCTTCGCGGACATCGTCCAACTTGAATGGCTTAATAATAGCCGTGACTAATTTCATTGCGTTGCTCCTTAAAGCTGTTTTTACTTTGCCCGTTCGAATTCTTATGACTCGTAATGCATATGCAGGGGTCGTGCCAGTTGTATTTATTGTCGCAAATACAATAAGTTAGCTATTTTCACGACAGAGATGGCAGTAGATGTAGGAGAAATTTGGGCACTGGCAGTGCACCGTTGCTGCGCACGCACTATGAAGGTGCATTTAATTGAGGTGCTTACAATTGGCTATATATAAAGCCTCTCTGGCGACGGGAAAGTTTAATGTTAGAATGGATCTCAGATTAATTACTGTAACGAGACTGATTACGAATGCTCGATAAGAATTTCCTGGAAGAACTTAGCAATCGACTATCCTCTTTAGTGCCTAAGTTAGTGCCTATGGCAAAAGATGTTCAGGAGGAAATGCGCACCAAAATAGAGCAACAGCTCAAAAAAAGCTTTGCGGTACTGGATCTTATGGGCCGTGAAGAATTCGACCAGCACAGCGATACACTGAAGCGAGCGGAACAACGCATTGAGGATCTGGAGGCGACTATTCTCGAATTGGGCAAGAGACTCGATGAGTTTGAGAAATCTTCACCGGATCACTGATTTCAGAAACTGACAACGCCTATAGCTTATTGCTTCCAGAATATCCCTTTTCCTAATCTGCGCACTGTTCTCAAAATCAGCAATTGTTCTGGCCATTTTAATTACTCGATGAGTAGCTCTGGCAGACATGGACAATTTGTCCATGGTGTTTGCCAGCAATTTTCTAAGTGATGTACTAAGCTGGCAGTATTGTTCAATTTCACCTATTTTTAATTCGGAATTCAACTTTCCGTTTCGTTGTGTTTGAAGCTCTCGACACTGTTCTATCTTGTTTCGAATGTCTGCCCAGTCTGTCGTTTCATTACTATGCTGCAACAACTCAGCCTGAGACAAACTGGGTACTTCGATAATTAGATCGAGCCTGTCCAACAGTGGCCCTGAAAGCTTACCCAGGTAACGCGTAACCTTGTCCTCCGAGCAACGACATTCATGTGTTGGGTCACTGGCGTAACCACAGGGGCAAGGATTCATTGCTGCCAGTAGCTGAAAATTAGCCGGGTATTTAATTCTGTAATTAGCTCGACTCACCGTGATTTCACCTGACTCCAATGGCTCGCGTAGTGCATCGAGCGCACTCGGCTTGAACTGAGTTAGTTCATCGAGAAATAAAACACCACAATGAGCGAGACTGATTTCACCCGGATTTGCTTTACTACCACCACCAACTAGTGAGACTGCTGTAGCGGAATGATGGGGTGTTCGAATTGGTCGCTGCTGCCAGTTTGCGCCATTAAGTTGAAGTTTAGCGGCTGACTTTACCATAGCAACTTCAAGCGCCTCAGCTTCATTCAGGTTTGGAAGCAAACCAATCAGAATATTTGCCAGCAGCGTTTTGCCACTGCCTGGTGGACCAATCATTAATAAATTATGTCTGCCCGCTGCGGCAATTTGCACCGCACGTTTTGCCCCCGCCTGCCCTCGTACTTCTGAAAACCCATGCACGGAACAAAGCATCGGTTTTTGTCGGCGAGGAAGATTCTGGTAGTTGATCAGGCTAGTTTTGTTTGTAAGATGGTCTATCAATTGCAGCAGGCTTTTTACACAATAGCCCTTAGAATAAGCAACCAAAGCGAGTTCATTAGAATTCGCCAAGGGTAGAATAATTTTGTTGTTTTTCGCTTTAGCGCCAATAATCGCCGACACTGCACCGTGAACTTCACGAACTGATCCATCAAGCGCCAGCTCTCCAAGTACTTCAATTTCACCCAGTGAGTCTTTATCCAGTTGCCCCGACGCCGCAAGGATGCTGAGCGCAATGGCAAGATCATATCGGCCACCCGCCTTAGGCAAGTCCGCCGGTGCGAGGTTTACGGTAATGCGCCGGGAAGGGAAGTCCAGGCCAGAGTTTATGATAGCGCTTCTTACTCGCTCCTTACTTTCCTTTACAGCGGTTTCGGGCAAACCAACAATAGCAAAACCTGGCAGGCCATTAGACAGATGAGTCTCCACGGTCACTTCGATTGTATCCACACCTAACAGAGCGCGAGAATTTATAGTTGCTAATGACATTAGCTGTGCTGATCCGTTAATTAATCCAATATTAAAAATAGATCAATTTCTGGCACAAGACTAAATTTAAGGCAAAAAAAATGAGCTGTTTCGCAAGCTCATTTTTTATTAGTTAAATTCGACTTTTAAGGTGAATTTATGTACTGCTATCTACCATGTATTGAACAACTGCACGTAAGTCATCGTCGGTGCAAGTGAAGCAAAGCCCTTTTGGCGGCATAGCACCCAATCCATTGATGGCATTTTGTACAACTGCGTCCATGCCTTTTTCCAAACGTGGCGCCCATGCGTCGGCATTGCCTTCGCCTACTTTGGGTGCATTAGCTGCGCCAGTGCTATGACAAGCAAAGCATGATGCCATATAGGTTGTTTCTGCGTTAAAGCCATCGCTCAGCTGTGCCAGTTGCAATTCTTGCTGGCCATTATCTGCTGAAATTGTGGACGCAAACAGGGCAGCCGACATTACGAAAACTGTATTTAAAACTACGGTAACTACTTTCTTGATACTAAACACGTTGTGCTCCTTAACTCATTTAAATTAAATCTCTTGATGGCGGGCGCTATTGGCTTGCCATGTATTCGACCAGTGCTAGCAGGTCATCGTCGCTACAGGTAAAACACAGTCCCTTTGCTGGCATAGCATTAAGCCCATTCATGACATTGGCCATAACACTGTCTATGCCTTTTTCCATACGTTCCGACCAGGCTTCCTGATCACCCAGCACTGGCGCACCGGCGGCTCCGGTTCCGTGGCAGGCAAAACAACTCATCTGATACGTTGCAGCCGCGTCGAATGCTGCTACAGCCGTTTCAACTACAGCAGGCTCAACCTCAACCGTTACCACAGGTTCTGGCTCTGGAGTGCTCTCCACTACTACGACAGGAGCAGCGGCTGGCTGAACCATATTTGACCCAGTATTGCTTGCACTTGTAGTGCCAACACAGGCCTGACCGGTAAGACATACCTGTCCTGCTGGCTGAACATTCTCTTCTACTGATTGCTGTGCCAAACCGCTGCTACTGCCTAATAGCAAGAACGTTAGGCTGCTCAGGGATAGTAGAGTCCGACAAAATTTTGCTGTCTCTGATAACACAGACACGCTCCTTAGTTGATTAACAAATACTGATTAAATCTGCTGGATATACTGATTATCACTGGCTCTGGCAACCCTCAATAGTCAGTTTTGAGGACTTGCCTGCATACACCAGAAAAAATGCAGGCGCAGTATACCGTTAATTGCCCCTGTCTGGAATATGAGTTTTACAACTGATTTTCAGTAATTCAGCGCAGCAAGGAAAACTATAAGGATTATACCGAGAGCGAAAAGCGAGATTAGGGCGAAACCGTTAGGTTTAATGGGGTTTGGTGGAAATATACCTCTCCTGGATTGCTGGAAAGGCCATAACCCACATAAAAATCTACAACAATTTCGTTAATATTCAATGCCTCAGGAACAAGATTTGTGGCAATACTTAACGATTCAACCGCGGAGAGCGTCCTATTGGCGGCCTTCTCGATAAAGCCGGGGTTCTCCGCCGAGTCTACAAACTGACCCTGTTGATTAAGCAATAGGGTTTGCTCACCTACCATTGCAGCCACTACCAGAAACCCTGCCTGGCCCTGATGCAGTGGATCAATGTCTATTTCTGCACTTATATCCAGCGAATCGCCTGAGTTAAACTGATTCCCAAAACTCGCACCGTTGTCGCGAGTAATTCCACCTCGAAATACAGCGCTAGATTCTCCACCACTTAGGCTTATACCTGACCCCAATGCCGTTAGCCCACCACTGCTGAAAGACGCTGTTATCTGATAGCTACCCTGATTTCCACAGCCTTCCTTCACAGGTACGTCGTAGGTGTTGGCGACTAAAAAATAGCTGCCCGGGGGTAAAACCTGACTCAAAGAAGAATCACAGCTATTGCTGGATTTAGTGTCAAAGCCAAGAAACTGCAACTCTGTGTCCGCTAGAATAAGCACAGAGTCAAGGGATGGAGATGTCATGGTAAATGCAACTGAGGTTTCACTGCTCAAATCAAACCGATAGATTTCAACAAAGCTAGTGTCGCTGCCTCCTGACGTGAGCTCCTGCACAGTGCAGTCATTGGAATCAAGTGCTGCGTTGATAATTCCAAAATTCAGATTCTTAATCGTGCAATTGGATAAGCCGCCATACAATGCCTCTACTCCTGCAATATCATCCTCTCGCAGGCGATCTATGTTACCAATGGAGGAAGCCATTATTGCGAGATTTGCCGACTCATGATCCAGGCCTATTACATGACCTAATTCGTGCAAGGCTATGCGCCGAAGGTCTAAGCCCTGTATACCAAATTGAACCAATTTTCCGTCGAAAACATTGAATTCCACGTCCTGATTAATAACTATGTCGGTTTCGATAATCAGTGGCTCACCAAGTATCTGTTGCTCGAGTTGTCGCCTGAACGTTACCGCCAGAGTGCTGCTGCCAAAGTTTGAACCACAAAGGTCTGGTTTAAAATCCACGCCATTTAATCCATCTCTTATACAGGGGTCCTTTGCTTCTTCTCTTAGAATAAAATTGAAAGGGGTTTCATTGTTCCAGTCATTCATGGCAGCAATGAACGCGCTGTTCCAGCTAATACCTGTATCAGATATTCCTGTCAGCTCAACATAGAACTCGGTCTCAGCGCCTAACCACTTTGGTCCATCTAATTCAAAAGCGAAAACCTGCGAGGAAAAACCATGAAGTAGGCAGATCTGAAACAAACCCAGGCAGCTTCTCCAGGCAAGGCTTCGATTGAAATATTTTCTTGTGAATATCATTTGCCGTTTAATACCTATGGGCTCGACCCGAAATACTTCTACTTAATTCTATAACGCGTATCTATCGTTTCAGTTTACATCTGCACTTACAAAAAGACCGGGAATTCCAATTAATCATCCATTCAGGCAACAGCTTATTGTTGATAACTGCCATCCAGGATAGAACGCCACCAGGACTCGTTATTTAGATACCAGTCGATAGTTTTGTTCAAACCCGAGTTAAAATCTTCCACTGGAGCATACCCCAGCTCATTCATTATTTTTGTGGCATTGATCGCATAACGAGTGTCGTGCCCTGGGCGATCCGTCACATAAGTAATTAATGTCTTGGCTGAAATACCCTTAGCGCAGGGCGAGTCTGGGAATCGGCTGGCTAGTTCCGTGTCAGCAGCAAACCGTGAATCAAATAACTCACAGAGTAAATTGACTACATCAATATTGGCCCGCTCATTATTACCACCTACGTTATAGGTTTCTCCAAGACGACCTTTTTTTATAACCAGCTCAATACCGCGATTATGGTCATCAACATACAACCAGTCTCGAATCTGTGTGCCATCGCCATAAATTGGCAGCGCCTTGCCAGAGAGTATATTCAGCATGCACAGCGGCAGAAGTTTTTCTGGAAATTGATAAGGACCATAGTTGTTAGAGCAATTGCTAGTGGTTACGCGTAGCCCATAGGTATGATGATAAGAGCGTACAAGGTGATCAGAAGCCGCCTTGCTTGCCGCATAAGGAGAGTTGGGTGCATACGGCGTGTCTTCGTTAAAGGCTGGGTCGTCAGCTGCTAATGTTCCATATACTTCATCGGTGGAAACATGGTGAAAGAGATGATGCTGCTTTTTATTTTCATTAATCCAGATTTTTTTTGCTGCCTTTAGCAATGTATGTGTACCAACTATATTGGTTTCAATAAAAGCGTCTGGTCCGGTGATCGACCGATCCACATGACTCTCTGCCGCAAAATGCACCAGCGTATCAATATCGTGCTCAAGCAGAAGTGATTCAACCAGAGCCTGGTCGCAGATTGACCCATGAACAAAGGTGAACCAGCTTTCATTGAGAATCGATGCCAGATTATTTTTATTTCCTGCGTAGGTTAGCGCATCGAGAGTCACTATAATGTCGTCGGGATTATTCTGCTGCCAAAATTGTAGAAAATTTGCGCCGATAAATCCAGCCCCACCTGTTACTAATAACTTCGCCATCAATCAATCTCACTTAAATTTATATTGTTACTATTGCCTGGTCGGATGATCCCAAAAATACTCTAGCTACTACTATCAAAGGCCGCAATTTTATTGATTACAATTTGCAGCTGTTGTTCCCAGTTTAAATTTGAACAATCAATGGTTGATAATGTCAGGCTTCTATCTAGAACGCTATAAGCCGGTCGCTTTGCGGGGGTTGGGTATTCATTACTAGTAATTGGCTGAACTGGTATTTGTGTACTTAACAACCCCTGTTGCAAAGCTTGCTTTTGAATAGCCAATGCAAAATCAAACCAGCTTATGTTGCCACCATCACTCCAATGATAAATACCCGACACTTGTTCTCCACAGTCGTGTGCTTTGCAGATCATGGCAAAGATTAATTCAGCCAATGAATGAGTCGAGCTTGGAGAGCCTATCTGGTCGTTTACAACCTTCAGCTCAGGACGCTCCTTCATTAAACGCAACATGGTTTTAACAAAATTATTGCCATATTCTGAATACAACCAGGAAGTACGAATAATCACTCCTGAATCGGGAAGCAGACGTTGTATTTGCTGCTCTCCTGCAAGTTTGCTGCGGCCATACGCACCAATAGGCTTCGTCTCACTGTCTGGTAAATAGGGGCTGCTGCCGTTTCCATCGAATACAAAATCTGTAGAAATATGTATTAGCCACGCGTGGTTTTCTGCTGCCCAGGTAGCGAGGTTCTCGACGCCCGTATCATTAATAGCGAAGGCGTTATCCTGTTCTTCCTCGGCCTGATCAACAGCAGTATAAGCCGCCGCGTTGATTAACAGTTTGCAGTTCAGTGATGAGAGCTTTGCCCTAACATCACCCTTGTTACAGATATCCAGGTCTTCACGACTTAGGGCGACAAGATTAAAATGCTGACAAAGCACTGATGCTGGCCACAGAGCTTGAAGGGTTTGACCCAACTGACCCGCCGCTCCACACAGTACTATGTTGGGCTTATTCACGAGTAAACTGGTGCGTCGGCAAGGTTAACCGCATTCCTGTCTTTTTCAGAAAGTAGCGGCTCTGTCTCTATAAGAGGCCATGCGATCTCCAGTGTGGGATCACTCCAACACAAGCTGTTATCGTCTTGAGGACAGTAATAGTCGGTGCATTTATAAAGCAATTCAGCTGATTCGCTAAGAACATAAAAACCATGTGCAAAACCGGGTGGAATCCATAGCTGTTTTTTATTCTCGGCAGACAATATGACACCAACCGATTTTCCAAAAAATTCTGAATTCTTGCGCATATCAACGGCCACATCAAACACCTCGCCAGATACTATGCGTGCCAGTTTCCCCTGTGGGTGTTTAAGTTGATAGTGCAGCCCCCGAAGAGTGCCTTGAGTTGACCGGCTCTGATTGTCCTGAACAAATTTTAGATCGAGACCGTTATCTGAAAAAAAAGATTCACGGAAAGTTTCCATGAAATAGCCTCGTTCGTCTCCATGAACCGTAGGTTCAAGTATTAACACATCAGGAATAGCGGTACTGATTATTTTCATGGGCGTAGGTGATTCAATCTATGTAAGGGGTTTCTATTAATAATTGCGCAGCAATTTTTAGTTGATTCAACATCAACGTTCTTGTAACAGTTGCAATAGATATTGGCCGTATCCACTATTCTTTAAAGATTCTGCGAGCACTGCCAGTTGCGTTTCGTCGATATACTTTTGTCGAAATGCAATCTCTTCGGGACAACCTATTTTCAATCCTTGCCGCTCTTCTAACACCCGAATAAAATTCGCCGCATCCAACAGCGACTGTATGGTTCCTGTATCTAGCCATGCCGTACCGCGATCAAAAAGTTCCACCCGCAAGGATTTACGTTCCAGGTACACTTTGTTTACATCGGTAATTTCCAATTCGCCTCTGTCTGAAGGTTTTATCGACTTGGCTATTTCTATTACGTCATTGTCGTACATATACAAGCCGGTAACGGCGTAGTGCGATTTTGGCTGCTTCGGTTTTTCTTCCAAACCGATAGCATTTTTATTTTCGTCCAGCTCAACCACACCATAGCGCTCAGGATCATTAACATAGTAAGCAAACACGCTAGCACCCTGCTCTTGATTCACTGCGTTGAGCAGGGTTTCTTCAATTCTATTGCCATAAAAAATATTGTCACCAAGAACCAGGCAAACACGACTATCACCAATGAAGTCTTCACCTATCAAAAACGCCTGAGCCAGACCTTCGGGTTTGGGCTGTTGCTCATAGATTATCTCAAGCCCCCATTTTGATCCGTCGCCTAATAACGCCTCGTACACCGCCGCATCGGCAGGCGTGGTAATAATCAGTATCTCCCTGATACCCGCCTGCATTAAAGTGGAAAGCGGGTAGTAGATCATTGGCTTATCGTACACTGGAAGCATTTGTTTGCTCACTGACAGCGTCATGGGGTGCAAGCGACTACCGCTACCTCCTGCCAAAATTATTCCTTTAGTCATCTGCTCTCTCTATGTTCTATTTTCTTGATCAATTTTATTCTAAGGCTGTCTTGTTTATCTCTTGCCTGCTTTCTATCTATTTTTTATTTCTTCCACAATACCCGGCAAAGCTTGGTACAAAGTCATGCCTGGCTCAAATGCCAAATCCTTGCAAATCTTTTCGTTCTCAAACAAATTGTCCGTAGTAAGGTTTCGATAGGTTCTACTACTGATACTACCGCTACGGCCGCGAACTTTTGACAGCAATCCTGCCGCTGCTGAAGCTAAATATAATACCACAGCTGGTGTTCGCCACCTTGGCAATCTCTTGCCTAGCGCGTTATAGATTGCCTCTTCTATGTCTGAAATTGAATACGCCTGACCATCGGTTATAGCGTAGGTTTTGTTGACTATGTCTTCTGCTTTCAGTGAGAGCAATAGCCCTCGTGCCAGGTCATCAACGCCCAACAATGATATCTTGCTACGCAATTGCGGAAGGCGTGGCAGACGCCCTCTGTATATTAGAGAAATCATCCCTGCAATATTTCCTTTCATTCCTCGACCATACACATTGACTGAACGCAGTATGATGTAGTCAAAAGTATTCTCAATTTTCTGTAATAATTTCTCAGCGGCTCTTTTCTCTTTTCCGTAGTGAGTAACATCGCCTTTTTCATTTTCGGCGGCCTCGGCAAGGCTGCTACTAAGAAAAACAAAACGTTTAAGCTTCTGCTCATTCGCCATCTTAATAAGATTTCCCATTCCTTCGACATTGACTTTATTACTTAGCTCACTCGAATCATTGCTAACATGTGCAACGCCGGCAAGGTGGATTACCGCATCCATATTGGCGCAAGCAGATTGCATGCTATCTATATCAGTTATGTCACCTACAACGTATTCTGCTTCTAAGTTGGCTGGTAGCAATCCGGCCTGACTGATGTCACGTAATAGTATTCTTATCGAATAATTTTCTTTAACTAACTGACGGCATAAAGCTTGGCCAACAAACCCTGTTGTTCCTGTAATTAGTATTTTCGATATTGGACTTTGCATTGAGGGATTCGGCCTGATCTATTGAAATTCAGACAGGTCTGAAGCTCCTTGTTTTTCCTGACGGAATAGTCTCCAACCATGACTACTAAAAAAGCGAATGCCTGACTTTGCAAACATTCCCAGATGAGCGATTCCCTTCTTTGCGGCATACCCGCCAGCATGCGTGATACGCATTGCGGGAACATAAGCTATCTTGCCAAGCTTTCTCAAACGTAGGGATAGATCGAAATCTTCAAAATAGAGAAAGTAGTTTTCATCGAAGCCGTTAAGCTGCTTAAGCGCGGCCGTACGACATAACATGAAACAACCACTTATTATCGGTATATTCTTGCTGGCTGCTGTTTCCGAAAGCTTTCGCATTTCAAAATCGGAAAGTCTTTTTGCAAATAATTTTTTTAGTGGACCTGGAAGAAAACCTCGCACCAGAAATGTCATCACCGAAGGATATCGCTTACATAGATATTGTTTATTCCCGTTCTCATACTTAGCATAAGGGCTACATGCAATAACTTCAGAATTATCATTCAAATAAGTAATGCCAGACATCAGGCACTCACGTTCGATTTTTAAATCGGGATTGAGTATCAGGTGATAGTCACTCTCAAGATTTTCCAATGGTAAGTTATGTGCTCGACCATAACCAATATTCCCATGGCCATGAAGCAGCCGTAACTCGACATCAAGCTCATGTGCTCGCTGTTGATAGCCTTCAAATATTTTTAGGGATAAGTTCTCTTCTGGGGAATTGTCAATCAAGTAAATTGGCAAAACTGACAGCTTGTGCGTTTCTTTCAGATACTCAACGGAATCGAGTATTGAGGCAATAAGCTTACATAACTCTAATTCATTCGAATTAAAGCAAACAATGCCAATAGAGAGAGAGATGTTGGTTTTATCCTGCACCGATGTAGTTTACTACGTGACGTCTACTGATCAACTAGTCGATCACCAAAAGGAGTCCGAACTCGTCGCATACCTGGCGGTACATCTTCGTCGGAAATCCTTCTGGGAGTAAAGCGACCTCCTGCTGTGTTGCCATTGCTAGCGGCGGGATTAGCAACTCCTCTCTGATCTCGTTGTGCGCGCAGGGCTTCAAAGGGATTAGCCGCTACTGGCACCTGTTCATCCAGCGCTGCATCCGGGTCTATGGTTTGGCCTTCATCTACCTGTAGATCTGAGCCTGGACGAAAGGCAGTAGAAGCCAATGGTTCTGCTGTAGTCAGGGCAAGTTCTGCCGTATTGCCGGCTTCATTGCACTCTACCCCTTGCTCGCTAAAGGCTATGCAGGCACTGCTAGCTGGATAGCGAATCGAAACCTCACCTGCGCCTATATTTACAATTGAATAGCCGAAATGCTCTGGTATTGCAGTGAAAGCACCTGGGTCAGCTCGAACTATCAAAGTCTCCCCGCTTCGATGTTGAATTGTTGCCGAATATTTGCCGCCAATTCTTGAGGTCCCTATGAGGGTGAACTCGGGTTCGGCAATTGTCGCTCGTGATTCACGGTTGTTTCTTCGCGCCTGCGCTCCGGTTCTGTTTTCAGCATTTTCGACACTTTCAAACAAGGCAAAACCCTGCGTGACGCTGGCATCTACATTATCGTTTTCTAGCGGGTTCTGATCTTGTGCTACCACGGCTGTACTCAGGCAAATTGTGAGGACAAATGTACTTAATGTGCGAGAGCTCAAACCCTTCTTCCATTGTGTTCTAGAGTGTTGATTCATGGTCTTCCCGCATCTTCCTGTGAGAGAGTAAATTAGCATTCCAACCTGAAATATTAGTCGATGAATCACGTCATTTAGTTTGCCTTACAACTCAGAAGAGTCTAGGCGACTAAATCATGTAAGTCGACTGCTTATAGTTACCATGCGATATACCACTATGTATAAAGCCGCCTCATGGAATTAGATCTCTGAAAAAGAAAAACCCTCAGTCCGAAACGAACTGAGGGTTTTCAATTTTTTAGTATCTTAAATCAGATACCAAGGCTACTTAGCAGCCTGGCTAACAGGCTATGGTTCACCTATTTACTGTGTGTTACCCAATTGTAACGAAGCCATCAGCGAATGAGACATCAGCCGCTGCAACACCTGTTAAGGTGATTGTATAAACTTCAGGGTCAGCTGCTTCTGAACCAAACACACTAGATTCAATAGTAATTACCGTACTTGTAGTACCTGTAATCCATACTTCAAGAACAGCATTATCGCCATTTTTAGCGGGAGTAGTATCAGCATTCAGAGTCAGACCAGCACCAATGTATAGAGTGTCATCACCACTGAAAGAGATAATCTGCGAATCGATACCACCAGTTGTGAACAAGTCATCAGCCGTAGTAGCCGCTTTAACAGCTGAGTCCAGAGTAACTGGAGCTGCGAAGCCTGCATCAGTAAAAGCGGTAACGGCGGCAGTAACTGCCTTATCAAGAACAGCACCGGCAGCAATAAGTGCTTCCAGAGTATCTTCAGCAGTAACAGCTTTAGCAAGATCAGAAATAGTTTTCTGAGCTACACCAACAGCAGTAGCAAAACCATTAGCAGCTAATGCCAATGGAGCAAGACCTAAGGCCGTGGCAACAGTCATGCCGCCAGTAACCGCAGTACCAACTCCATTATAAGCAACAACAGCAGCAGCAAAATCAACGCCGATGCTATTAGTAGCCAATGACCCTTGAGAAAGAACAGCAGCAGCATCGGTAGTTGCCTGATCTGTTAGTACCGGTGTAGCAAATACGCCATCAATAGTGACTTTCTGGCCAGCAGTAATAAAACCGGCAGTAACCGCTGCGGCAGTCAACGCATCATGAGCGGCTGTAGTAGTCGCATCATCAGTGTCGAATGCTACGGCAGCAAGATCAGCATTTAGCTGAGCAATGCCTGCATTAAGAGCAGATTGTTCAGCTGTCATTTCAGCTACAGTTGGAGCAGTAGCTGTAGCTGGAGTAATGAAAGCCATGATCGCTTCAACGAGAAGCAGTTCAGTATCTCTAGCACCAGTAGTGTCAAGATTTTCAACATTGTCGTTGGCACTGTTAGCCGCAGTAAGTGCACCAGCCGCCGCAGCGTCAGCGCCTTCGTTGGCAAGAGAAGCTGCCAATAACGCAGTAACACCTGGATTAAGCGCTTCAGTAACACCAGCATCTAGAACCAGTGTAGTACCGGAAACAACAATCAAACCAGCAACTGTACCAGTACCAGTAGCAACAGTAGTACCGACACCGTTGCCATTAAGTACATCGTAGTTACCTTCGGCTTCAGTCAAAGCTACGTCAGTCAAAGCCGCAGCCTCAATAGCTGCATCGCTTGCTGTAATAGACGCAGTAAGAGCCGCAACTGCAGCATCAAGGCCAGTTACACTACCAGTACCAGCAGTTTTGTTTAATGCTGTAGCTAAAGCAGTGTTGGCGCCAGTTAGAACACCTGCATCAAGAACTTGTTGGTCGGATAACAAACCAGCCTTCAATGCATCGGAAGCACCAGCATAAGCAGCACCGCCAACCAAACCATCAACAGTACCTTCAGCACCGGCTAAAGCACCGCCTAGTGCGGCATCAGTAGTTGATGTTGTTGCTTTGCCATCACCATCAGCCTCAACCAGGAATGTTTTCTTGGCAGCATTTGCGGAAGTAAGGTTATCAATCAGGCTTTGAACCGGTGCAGCAGCAGCGACAACGTCATCAACAGCAGCAGTACCAGCGGCTACAGAAGCCGTAACGCTATCAACGTCAGCAATAGCAGCTGTCATAGCAGTAATATTCGCATCTACTGCAGTAGAGTTAACTGCATAGTATTCTGCAACAGTTGTTTTGTTAGCTAGAGCAGCGGCCGCATCTGCATAGCCCGTAGCTGGTGTATCAGCGGAAAGGGCTGCGATTGTTGCTACGGAAACTTCTGCGCGAGTTGCTCCGGCGTTTAGATCAGCAGTTGCCTGTGCAATCGCTGCAGCTAAAGTAGTTGCGGATACTTCATCGCCAAGAATCAAAGTTAGATAGTTATCTGCCCATATTCCATTTGGCAAAAAGTTTGGGAAAAGCCCTGTGTCACCGCTGTAAGCAGCGAGATCAACAATATTTTGCGCGATTTGAACCAGGCTTGAACCTGCTTCTAATTCTGCGGCAAGAGCTGCGAGATCTTCTGGGCGAGGTGCGATACCAACCATACCTACGACCAGTTGTACTATGGATGTTTGTTGTTCAGCTGTTATAGCCATTTACGACTCCTTGATTATTTCTAAATTGTTAGTTCCGATCGAGACATGCTATTAACAGCAGATGACCGCATATCGGTATTGCAAGCATACTTAAGGCAGCTCCCTCAGCTTGTGATTCTAATCACATCAAAGGAAATTACCCCAATTACTGCCTTTAAATAACGTACTTGCGGCACATTATGTCGGCAGCAGTACAATTAACTCGCGGATATTACCTTCGATTGGTAGGTTTTACAACTTATTCAGCTAGATGTAGTCTGCTAAGCACCTATTTTTGAAGACATTTTCTTACAAAATCAATTCTCACGGGAATAACTAGCTAGAGCGCCATGCTAATGCCTATTTCTATGGTGCTGTCATCACTGCGAAATAGTTCAAGGTTGCTCTGTTGCTTTTGTTGGTACAAGTTCACCATGAGGGTCATATTTCTATTGATGGGCTTACGATACTGCAACAACACATAGCTTCGGTTAAGCCATCGCTGCGCCCCATTGTCCAGCAAAGCACTGTACCCTTCGGAATCCCTCCACTGGGTGTGGCTTATCTGGCTGCGAACCTCTCCCCCCAATGCCTCAAATCTCCAGTTCAGGTTTACTTGCCAACCCTCTCTGTCACTGCCTGGCCGCCCGGATTTGATCGCAATATTACTTAACAGGCTAAATTCGGCATCTATTTGATGTCTACCATAGCTGGTTTCCAGTGGGCAGTTAAATCCAGCGCTGCCCTTGCTCTCAACAGCATTTAGATGGCCCTGGTTATGAAATAACTGGTGTTGTACAGCCAAGCCGAAGTAAGGCTTGCAACTCAAGCTGCTAGCCTTCTGATATCGCACTCTTGCATCGGTAGCGGTATACAGCGAACTACCGCCAAATAATAGGTGACTAAAGCCAGTATTGAACTGCCAGCTCTGCTTGGAGCCAGGCTTAATAAAGGCATAACGGCTATCAAATTGCAGAACATCTGAATTGGTATCTTCGCTGGCTCTTGCCCTAACTTCAGTTAAGAAGTTATGTTGATGCTCGGGTGCGAGCTGGCGATATTGCCCTGCCAGTCTAAAATTTAGATAGGGGCCGCTGTTAGGGCGAAACTCGGGGTTCAACGCTAACAATACTGGCTCGCCAGAGAGTGTGAGGGTGATTAGGCTAGAACCTGGCGCCCCATTGAGATTGTCATCGTAGCCTGCCAGCAGGTCTATTTGGCCGCTTTTTTCTCGGGTCAACGCTCGCCAGGTTTGTTGCCTATTCTGCAGCCCAAGCTGTAGATTTGCTGGGATGTCCGCTCTTGCCAACAATTGCTCATTTAGCTCCAGTGCAGAGAACAACTGGCCTTGAAGAAAAAGTGCCTGGGCATAATCAACCCTCGCGGCACCATTATCAGGTTCCAGCAATAAGGCTAACTCTAAGGACTCTGAAGCCTCGTCAATATTGCCGCTATTGAGCTGGGCCGCTCCGTATAAAGCAAAGAATTCCGAACTTTCAAGGCATTGCGGCAGAATAACTTCCAGACGCTGACTCAGAGCCGGCCAATTAGTCTCATTAACTGGATAGAAAGGTCTCAGATCAGGGCATGCTTCCTGCGCCCACACATGCGGGGCAACAAGAAAGAGGGCGATGGGCAAAATTCCATGGGCAAGAAATGTCTGGATTCGAGGCATATACCTGAGCAACCGAGCTAAAACATTAAATTTGCCAAGTACAAACCGATTACTAAGCATGTCTGATTATCTTGGATTGCCCTGGTGGATGCAACGAAGCCGGGTGGTTTAACGGGTCAGAGGCGAGGCAGCTTTTGATTCTCAATGAAAATAGAACAGCTATTTGCCGCTCGCTGATATCACTCTGAGGTTTGGCTTGCCTTGCTTATTAGGTAAAGAAGGCGATTCGGAGAACGATGGCGCAAACAATGTATGAGGTATTCTCAGTCCATTTAGTAAATAGCTGCCCTGAGATTCCAGTTTAAAATCGCCGAGTTGTCGTGCAGCACATTCACCGACCAAAATTGGTTGTGCGAGTTCCGCTGTCATTTCCTGTATGCGTAATGTAATAGTTACAGTGTCGCCCAACATAGCGTGACTACGACGATGTGCCGGCCCAATAGAACCAATCAAAGCCGGCCCCTGTTCGATTCCAATGCCTAATGCCAGCGGCTCTATACCCGAAGGCACGTCTGGCGAAAAGCGGTTCTGATCGATGGCTCTCTGCATTTGCTTTGCGGCCTGTAAGGCCTGCTGCGCTGCCTTTTTATCCTGCCCATCCCATACGGCAAGCAGGCTATCGCCTTTAAATTCATGAACCCTACCGCCATTTTGTTCAATGATTTCGGTAGCCCGAACAAAAAAGAAATGTAGCATTGCTGCTGATTCTTCAGGAGGCCTGGCTTCACCAAAGGCGGCAAAATTGCGCAAGTCTGCACTGAGCAAGGTGACATCACAACGTTTTGCATTAATCGCAGAGCTGGGCAAGCTATAGGCGATTTCCTTAGCGATATCACTGGGTAAGTAACTGCTTAAATTGCCAAATACTCGGCTACGCTCACCTCGAACACGGCTAAGTTCCAACAGCATTAATAAACTGCTGGCCAATACACTATAAAGAGCTGGATATAACCAGCCTATCCAGATTTCGTTGCTACTGAGTTGCTGCATATGCAGTGTCAAAGCGAGTACAGGCAAGACCACTGCGGCCACCGGAAGGCCATACGCTGATACACGACCAGAGGCTGCCGCCAGTTTTAACAGCACCGCCGCAAAAACCAGGCTCAACAAAGCAAGCATCCCGTTAGCTAAACGCGGCGTATAGGGAATTTGGGCATCCAGTAAACTGCCTAAAATTCGGGCTTGAAGCTCTACTCCAGGTGTTGCGCCACTGTATGGCGTGGGAACAACATCACCCATGCCGAGAGCCGTTTCTCCTAACAGTACCCAGGAGTTCTCCAACATGGCCGGGTCGAAGTTGCCGGTAATAATATCTGCCGCGGAAATAGCCCGGTAGCTTTCGGGCGACTCTTTATAGGAAATACGCATATTGCCTTGTCGGTCCAGAGGAATATCGAGGCCAGGATAGGCATCAAATTGAAGATTCCAGGCTGGGCCAAATAATGTTTTGCCTGCAACTATACTGGCACCCCTGTCGGTGCTGTTGATTGCTTCCAGAAGAGCACTAATAGCTAATGCCGGATAAGCAGCCCCATCAACACAAACAACGGCGGGAATATGTCGAATAGCACCGTCACTGGCTACAATCGGGGCGATATGACCCGTAGCGATAGCCGCAAAGCCGGCATGGTTGGCGACAAAACTTTGTGTACTGGCGACATTAATTGCGGAACCGCCGGCACTAGTAGAGGCATTACAGTTTAAACCCGTAAGTGGGTGAGACATTGCACCTACACTGACTGTTTGGTTTGATTGCAGCACAGGCACCTGTGACAGTACCACTGACTGGGCAGCTTGCAGAGCAGCCAGCAATTCAATATCTCCTGCTCTGGCTTCAGAATAATAAATATCATGAATCTGAAGCTGAGCACCTGCATCATCCAGGGCATTCACTAGCTCAGCCATTTGTTGTCGGGGCCAGGGCCAGGGGCCTATTTCGGCTATACTTTTTTCGTCGATGGTAACCAGAGTAATTCTTTGCTCTACATAATCGTTGGTAGTTAAAGTCCAGCCCATTGCACCCAGGCGTTCTTCCACTGTGCGCAAGGGATTACTGAAAATTAATACAAGCAAAATGCTTAGTACGCCCGCAAGCAACAACACGCTAAGGCGACCCCAGACTGGCGCCAAATTTAGCGCAAGCTGCAGTGGGTTCCTAAGAAAAGTTGATAATGATGAGGCTGACATGGCTAGCGGTTATCCCACAGGGTTAAGCCCTGGATACTGCCACTCTCCAGCTGCTGCTGAAAAAAGTAACCTGCTTCACTGCCGTCCTGACTTACTGACCCGGCAATTCGTTGCGAGGGTGAGCGGGAGTTGAAGTAACCACGATCTGAAATGCTGCCATTGGCAACAAAGTCAATGAGCCCTGTATCAATGTGGTTGAGATTCAGCTCTGTGGAAAACAGGCTTTGCTCAAAATCGATATCGAGGCTTCCGCCGTTAACTTGCATGGCGACAATACCGTTGCTTGAATTGTAAAAAGCCTGAGCGCTATTAAGAGAAAAACTTACCAAACCTAAGCCGCTATCAACCTGTGGCCAGGCACCTTCGGTACGGTAGAGCACATAGTCAGTATTGCCTACCGTGAGTTTCCGCCCATCTTTGGCCTCATTATTACTGAGGGTAATCTTTTCCATCTCACCCAGGCCATCAGCCCAGCGCCCCCAAACCAGCTGTGGGTTGGTTAACGCCTGCACGGATAGTGCGCTGCCTGGCGTAAAGTCTGGCAAAGTGGCGGCAACTCGCTCATCTGCTCTTTGCGATGCCACATTATCCAGATAAACATCGGCGGCGATTGTTGTGTCGTCAGCAGTATCCGCAGCACTATTCAGCGCCAACTGAACTTCCTGACGCATAGCTCCGGGCTCTCTTTCAAGAGAAGCAGGTATTAGTCTTGTTGAAGTACCACTGCCATCCATCTCGATAAATTGAAGGGAATTATCAGTCAATTCCACGGCATTGCTAGCACAAGGGCCAAAGGCCGCTGCCGTGCAATCGTCAGAATAGGGCGCGACAACAATTGCCCCTTGGTTAACAAGGGCCCGCGTTGTCTGCGATGTAGCACGTACTACGAAATCAGTTCCCCGCACTCCAATGGCTGCAATTGGGGTGTTAAGCCGAAAGCGCTCTCTTGCTGCTTTCGCTCCCGCCCCGGACACAGAGCGAGTAACACCTTCCAGCAGGTAAAACTTTATCGTGGATTGTTCGGGTTTTTGGGCATTATATTGGTAGCGAACTATCTCCAACTGGCTGTTTGGCCGCACGCTGACCAAAGCGTGATCAATAAACCGAATATGCACATGACCATTGACACCGGTTAATATCCGGTCCGTTGCCTTAATTTGAGTGCCTTGTTTTATCAATTGCCTAGAATCATCAGATGAAAGCAAATAAGCTTTACCTAGCACCAGGCTTACTTCGCCGACTGGCACAAGCTCATGCTCACTGTTACTGAGAATCATTGAGTCACTCGCGGCTTGCACTGAAAAACTCACCAACATGGCAACAACAGCAAATGCGCAGCAATTAAAGATTGCTGTGCATTTGACGAAAAGCTTTGTTGCTTGGGTATTCAATTTTGTTCGCCTAATAAATGATGATTTTTGGTAGCTAGCATGCCCGAATACACGGCGTTTATTGGTGATTCGTCCAACAGCTTATGCTTCTCAAGCTGCGAGCATCTGTTTGGTGTTCAACTAGCCCATAATCAGATAATTAATAAAGTACCTCAACACGCCCAATTGCCACGTGATTCTAATCACATGAAGCTGAAATATTCATCTTTGCTATTAAGTTTCAGGTACTTATAATGCCGTTCATCTGTAAAAATAGCAGTYTCCACATCGGCGTCRGGATCAAAAGTTCATGGCGGTAACYCCCGAACTCTTAAGCACTTTTCCTATTCTAAAGCCTTTGCCTCAASCRGTRTTGAGTCAATTGGCCCARCAAGCRACGCTGAAAAAATTTGCYCGAAGAGAAATTGTACTCAACGCAGGAGAGCATGAAGGCTAYATTTGCTTCTGTTTCGARGGRCGYCTTCAGGCKGTTGATTTTACCATTGATGGRCGAGAAGTAGGGCTTTTCTTTGTGGAGCCTGGCGGKTTTTGTGGAGAGTTGAGCCTGTTCGATCARGGRCCWCAGCCTGAATATATAATTGCKCTGACMCCAGCCGTGGTAATCAATATACCTGTGGAGAACATGCGCAGCCTGATGCARCAGAACTCGGGCCTGGTCAATATGYTGGGCACTAAACTTGCCACTAGAATGCGCCAAATGATTAGTCAACGAACCCTGCTAGGCCTGCCTAATGTTTCCCAGCGTGTTTGTTGCCAACTCTGGTCATTAGTTCGCGATGCTCATCAAGAAGATGAAGCAACACCCCGGATTGATAACCCGCCCACCCATCTGGAAATTGCGATTATGCTAAATGTGAGTCGAGAAACGGTTACTCGGGTGTTTCAAAAACTACAAAATCAAAAAGTAGTGCGACGAGATGGAACTGCTCTCCTTTTGGTAACAGACGTTAATACGCTTAAAGCTTTTGCTGAAGGCAAAAAAGAACTGTAATTTACTACAACACGATATTGCCCTGAATCAACTCAATTGCACGCTGGTGATTGTTCGTTTTGCTAATCAGGGTTGAAAAATGTCTGCCGATACCCATTTATACGTCACAGTTGTATTACTGCGGTTGTTCGACGGCTGCAATATCAACATAGACCAAACTCAATTGAACAAGAGTACTAATTCGAAGTAACTAAGATGGCAGCAAGCAACGAAAAACCACAATACAAGGAGCTGTCGAGCGCTCTGAAGTCAATTAAGAGCTATTTTATTTACGCGGGCTTGTTTAGTGCCGCGATAAATATTTTATTGCTTGCACCTGTCATTTATATGCTCCAGGTTTATGACCGCGTGATTGGTAGTGGCAGTATGTCTACTCTGACCATGTTAACTTTATTGCTGCTGTGTTTGCTTAGCGCCATAGGCGGTTTTGAATGGGTACGGTCGATGATTCTTATCAGTGCCAGCAACCGCATAGAAAGAGACCTGCGAGAGCGGGTGTTCGATGCCACTTTCAAAAGAGCGCTGTTATCAGGCGGGCAGACTAGTAACTCGCAACCGATTTCGGATCTTACTGGGCTGCGTCAGTTTCTAACCGGCAATGGTTTGTTTGCCTTTTTTGATGCCCCCTGGTTTCCAATTTATGTCGGGGTTATGTTTTTGTTTCATCCCTGGTTTGGCGTTGCTGCAATATTCGCCGGGGTTGTAATGGTTATCTTGGCCTACATAAACGAAAAAGTGACCAATCAGCGTCTAAAAGACGCTAATTCCCAGGCAAATCTGGTGTCAAACCAGATCATTGGTAGCCTGCGAAATGCCGAGGTAATCGCAGCGATGGGAATGACCGCCGATATTCGCAAGCGGCAGGAACAACGTTCGGACGAAGTGCTGCGATTACAAACCGATGCCAGCCGAGCTGGCGGCTTGCTTACCAGTGTGACCAAAAGTTTCCGCATGATTATGCAGTCGATGCTACTCGGCCTTGGTGCATTACTTGCGCTACAGCAGGAAATTTCTCCCGGCATGATGATTGCCGGCTCACTTTTATTGGGCCGTGCCCTCGCACCTATAGACTTGTTGGTCGGAACCTGGAAAGGATTCTCTGTTGCTCGAGCGCAGTATGATCGTCTTGGGCAATTACTGGAGCAAATTCCAGCCAATGAGAAAACCATGGACCTGCCTCCACCTAAAGGAGAGCTCACTGTTGAACAGGTGTCAGTCATACCGCCTGGTGGAAAAGTGCCAGTGGTCAAAAATATTTCTCTGGGCCTAAGGGCCGGCGACTCCCTGGGCATTATTGGTCCTAGTGCCTCGGGTAAATCTAGCCTGGCCAGAGCAATGCTAGGAATCTGGCCATCGGTTAGCGGCAAGGTGCGTTTAGACGGCGCCGATATTGCTTCATGGGACAGAGTTAAGCTCGGACCACATTTGGGTTACCTACCGCAGGACATCGAATTGTTTGATGGTTCTGTGTCAGAAAATATATGTCGTTTTGGCCTGGTAGATCCCGACAAAATTGTTGCCGCAGCCAGATTGGCAGGCGTACATGACTTGATTCTGCGATTGCCAGAAGGTTATGACACGGTTATTGGCGGTGCAGGGGGCATCCTTTCCGGCGGCCAACGACAGCGCATTGGATTGGCGCGTGCCTTATATGGTGACCCATGCCTTCTAATTCTGGACGAGCCGAATTCAAACCTTGATGACCACGGTGAAAAAGAGTTGGTCGAGAGTATCCAGCGAGTTAAGTTAAAAGGCTGCACGGTGATTGTAATTACTCATCGACCGCTGATTTTAGGTAGTGTTGACAACATTTTGGTAATGAAGGCTGGAGTCGCCCTAATGATGGGCCCTCGAGAACAAGTAATGGCGAAATTGGTAGAGCAGTCCCAGACAAACACCGAGCGTGAGTCTGATGCTACAAGCAACAATGCGGCATGAATAACAAACATAAAGTAAAATTAGTTATTCAGAAAAAAGCTCTGATAGTCTCTGCGCAAATAACTATTTGTGCATTCTTAACGGACAAATAATTGTGATAGATTCAAAAAGCATACTCGCACAGTTGCCTGTCAACACACTCACCGAGATCCAGACCAGTATGGATGGCCCTAGGCGGGTTGGGCTTGTGTTGCTGTTTCTCATCTTTGGCGTTTTTGGGATTTGGGCCACAATCGCACCACTGGATAGTAACGCTCACGCCACAGGAACTGTCACTGTAAAATCCTATAAGAAAATTGTGCAGCATTTAGAGGGCGGCATCATTAGTGAAATAAGCGTTAAAAATGGGGACTTTGTCTCTGAAGGACAAGCGCTGTTAACATTGGATAATACGCAACCTCTGGCTCAGCTTGAAATCGCCAATGCAACATTCGCAGCACTAGCTACACTTGAGGCGCGTTTAACTGCAGAGCGAGACAATCTAGACGCAATAGCTTACTCACCCGAATTGCTAAATAGCGAATTTGATACAGCAATCGAAATCAGTGCTCAGAACCAGATATTCCAGGCTCGAAAAACTGCCCAGAAAGGCAGTGTAGATGTACTGGAACAACGAATCGAGCAGCTACAGTCTATTGTCCTGGGACAAAAGGCTCTAAAAATTAGTAAAGAACGGCTAGCGGGCTCCTATCTTGAAGAGCTAGAAGACGTGAAGGCTCTGCTTGCCGATGGCTTCTCTGATATTACCCACCTCAGAAATGCTGAGCGTAGTCATGAATCTCTTCGAGGGGAAGCGGCGGAGCTGACGGCCAGTATTGCCTCAACTGAAATTCAAATTGGGGAAACTCGATTGCAAATATTGCAACAAAAAAATGAATTCAGAAACGACGTAATAGGACAGCTTGCCGATACTCAAACCAGATTAAAAGATAGCCGGGAAAGAGTTAATGCACTAAAAGATGTTGTCGCCAGAACGGTAATCAGAGCTCCTGTTGATGGCGTGGTAAATGGCATGCAGTTTCACACAGTTAGCGGCGTTATAGCGCCAGCTACAACAATTGCTGAGATTGTTCCGCAATTTGAAGATTTAATTATCGAAGCCAAAGTATCACCACTGGATATTGATCGAGTCTTCGAAGGGCAGAAAGCAATGATTCGCTTTTCCACCTTCAGCAGTAAAACTGTGCCTACGCTTTTTGGTAGTGTGTTAAGCCTTTCAGCTGATGCCTTTATTGATGAGTTCACGGGAATGTCCTACTACTTGGCACGCATAGAGGTGAGCCCTCAGGGAATGGAAGATTTAGGTAATCTTTCGTTGGTTCCAGGCATGCCTGCAGAAGTGTTCATCAACAGCGGCTCTCGTACATTCTTGCAATATATATACAAGCCGCTATCAAACTCACTGGCACGCAGCATGAACGAAGATTAACGGCTATGAAAAAAAACCTTAATCTTTCGGTCGTTTTGTCCACTCTTTTTTCTACAGTTGGCTTTAGTCTTATCTGTATCTGGTCTTCAGTGGCTTCCGGTGCTGAACTCGATGGCTCAACTCTGGAAGACTTTTTTACCGCAGCAATCGATTATAGCCCCCGCCTAAAAATAGCCGAGGAAAGTTTGAATATTGGCTCAGCACGTAAAAGAGGGGCACTCGGTCGATTGTTTCCACAAATTAATGCGACTGCAAATCTTTCAGACAATCAGCGCGACTCTACTGCTCAAGTACAAAATTTTACAGGTGAAAGATACTCTCTTCAATTGCGGCAAGTGTTGTTCGACTGGCAAACATTTTCGCAACGCAATCAAGCCAGTCTTATAGAAGATCAACTGGAATCAGAATACTTTGGCGAGCTGGCAATATTGTTGGCCTCTGTAGCAGAAAAATATTTTAATGTATTGCAGGCAGAAGATGCTCTTGATTCTATCGATGCTGAATTAACTGCCGTAAGCAATCAGTTAGCTCAGATTCAAAGCTTTTACGACCGCCAGTTAGTGCAAATCACAGACCTGTATCAGGCTCAGGCTGCCATGGCCTCCGTAGAATCGCAGCGACTACAATTGGAAACAGAACTAGCGGTACAGCGAGAAATACTGCGCTCGGCTACTGGTATTTCTGCCGGCTTATTGTTTCGTCTGCAAGAAGATGCGGAAATTCCATTGCTTGAAAACAGCATAAACTTTTGGGTACAGCAAGCACTGAAAGAAAATCATAGAATTGTTGCACAAGAGTTTGCTCTGCGTGCGGCAGAAGAGCGCATTTCTGAAAAACGTGGCGCCTATATGCCTAAAGTATCTCTAGTTTTGCAGAAACAAAATTCAAATGTTGGCTTTGAAAATGCACTCGTCACAAAATCAGACAATACATATTTTGGTCTGGATTTTACTATTCCTCTGTATGCCGGAGGAAGTAACAGAGCGGCCGTGAGCGAGGCACACAGCCTGCAAAGAATTGCAGACTATGAATTACAGCAAGTACAGCGCGAAGTCATTGAACGAGTTCGCTCGGCCTACCTTAAAATTCAGTCCAGTGAAACTCGAACAGCCGCCGCAGAAAAATTTGTAGAATCCGCAACACTTTCTGCGACTGCAATGCAGCGCGGTTTTGAGCTTGGCACGGTTACCAGCGTAGATGTACTTAATTCACTTCGAGATCAATTTCGCGCGCAACGAGATTTACAGCAAACACGCTATGAACACATTAAATATCTATTATTGCTTAAGCAAGAAACTGGCATACTCAGCGCCGAAGATATGTTGGAAGTTGGAAGTTGGCTGGAAGCGCCTACTAGATAGCAAATGCCGACAGCGCGTTAAAGGGGTCGTAACGAATAAATTTTAATCAAGTTAGCTACTTAACTAATAATTGACCGAATTCTATTCGCTATAGCCCCACTCAAAAATACAAATCAATAATACGATGCGTCACTTCCCGTAAAGACAAACCAAGATCAGCTTCAGAAAAATGATAAAACCCTTCAGCGTGGCTTACCTCTGTAGGAAGTGAAAAAGTACGCCCCTTATCCAGCGACAACACCAGCTCTTCATAATTATTCTCGGAGTTTTGGCTGGCATATGCAGCCATCGCCTGCTCCTTGCACTCTCGCTGAGACGTAATGTCGATAAATATATTCACCGGGTTTTGCACACTAATCTCATAGGCGTATGCCCGCGGTTTGTCGGCATTCGCCATACTTTGTAGTGCTGCCCATATAAGTTGAGCAGCAGCTCTATGGTCGGGGTGTATTTCCAACGGCCCTGGGAAAAAAACGCTAGCAGGTTTCAAATCTTCTATTGTATGCACTACCTTGCTGAGTAGTTTCTCGCTTTGATTTAAGCCGCGATCGGGCTCGTCCCAGCATTGCACACTGGCTATACCAAGCACGTCAGCCGCACGCTGCACCTCTTTCTTGCGAATATCGGTAAGGTTTTCGGAGTCTCCTCCCAAAGCACCGTCGGTCAGCACAACCAGATGCGTGGCCACGCCTTCATCACTGGCTTTAAGCAGGCTGCCACCCATGCCATAAGTCTCATCGTCGGCATGGGGTGCAAACACCAGCCACGGGCCTTCAGGTACGGCTGAAACCTGGTAGGGGATTAGACTGTGTTCAGGATTTAGCATGAAGTTTCGATTTCCTAATTAAACGAAAGGAATATGAGTTGGCTTTGAATTATAAGGGCTTGGCCTTGTTTTTTTTAGTTTTTTTAGGCGATTCATGGTTAAATTCACAGCCTGCTTGCTTGTAATCACACTATAACTGGATCGGGAATGTTATTTACACTGCTTCGTGAATGGGTGTTAACCCCTTTTACCAATTACCGACTCTTTCATAACTTCACCAAACAAGATTTTCTCGCGCAATTCACGGCCTCTATTGGTGGATTTCTGTGGCTGATTCTAACGCCAGTAATTCACATAACAATTTACTATTTTGTATTCAGTTATATATTTCAAATTCGGGCCGTTGAAGGGTTCGGCGAAACAACCTTCGTTATCTGGATGATGATAGGTTATTTGCCATGGTTTGCTTTTGCGGATGCTATCAGTAGGTCAACTGGGCTATTGATTGAAAAGGCACCGCTCATTACCAAAGTTAAATTTCCTGTTCAGGTTATTCCAGTAGTAGGAACCGTTATTCCTTACCTGACACATGCTATCGGTTTTGGCTTATTACTCTTATACCTGGCTACCCAGGGTTATCTGAATTGGTTATGGCTATGGCTGCCGGTCATATTCTTTTTCCAGTTTCTTTTTGCCCTGGGTTTGGTCGCGCTTTTGTCGGCGCTGTGTGTGTTTCTTCGAGACCTACAGCAGCTTATCGCCTTGGTTGTTACTATCTGGTTTTTTCTTACTCCAATAATTTATCCAATTACAATGGTCGAAAGCGAAACAGTGAAGGCTATGTTTTTACTGAACCCGATGCACAGCTTTGTAAACCTGTATCGAGAGTTGATATTACAAGGTACCGTTTCCATGATTAATGTACAGATTATTGTCCCGGTTTCATTGCTGAGTTATTTTTTTGGTGGCTGGGTATTTATGAAGATCAAGCAAGCCTTTGGCGATGTTCTGTAGTTAGTGCTCTCTAAATAGTAGAAAAATTGGATAATTGAGATAAGGATTACATCTTGCCCCGAGTATCAGTACAAAACCTTAGCAAGGATTTTAAAATCTACAAGCGACCTCAAGATCGGTTGATTGAAGTTATCCTGCGCAAGCCAAAACATGAAATCTGCCATGTGCTTAGTGATATTTCTTTTTCCGTTCCCGACGGCAAAAGCCTGGGCATTATTGGTGACAACGGTGCTGGAAAATCTACTCTGCTTAAAATTTTAGTAGGCACCTTGCAGCCTACCAGTGGTGACATTGCAATTCGTGGGCAAGTAGCCGCACTACTGGAGCTTGGTGCAGGTTTTCACCCTGAATTTACCGGGCGTAAAAATATTTATCTGAATGCGGCACTGCTTGGTGTACCCGATGACAACATTGCCGAGCTTGAAAACGACATCATTCAATTTTCAGAACTCGAGGACTTTATCGATCGACCGGTAAAAACTTATTCATCAGGCATGTATGTACGACTCGCTTTTTCTATTGCAACCATGGTTAGGCCGGACATTCTTGTCATCGACGAAGCACTGTCTGTTGGTGACATGGCTTTTCAGAAAAAATGCGTGCAACGCATGAATGAGTTTCGCGAGCAACACAAGACAATGGTGTTCTGCTCACATTCAATGTTTCACGTGCAGGAGCTGTGTGATATTGCCATTTGGCTGGACAAAGGCAAGATTCAGGAAATTGGCGACAGCGACAAGGTTGTTGGCATGTATGAGGCTTTCTGTAACAACAAAAAAACCTACAACAATATACGAGAAGATATTCCAGGCGATAAAAAGGCTACCGCCCAGGCTGAAAGCGAGAACGAATTACAGGACTGCAAGATTAATTCCTTGTCAGTGAAATCTTTAAGCGGTGAGGAGCTGACTACAATAAAGCCTCTAAGTGATGTTGTTCTGGAAATGGAAGTGGAAGTTCTGGTTGATAATATGCAAGGCCATTTTGGCTTTGCGTTTATGAAGTCCGCGGAAGAACCTATTGCCTCCTTTCTTACTACCAACGCCGACGAGGTTGAGATTGGCAGTTTCAGCAAAGGGGATGTGTTTACTGTATCGCTCACTGTTAAAAGTGTCGCAATGCGCGTAGGTGAGTTTTATGCGTTAGGTGGTTTAGCAGACAAAAGCGGATTGCTTTGGTATGAAACCAAGTTCAGCAAGCTGCTCGCTATGGAAGCCAATAAAGGCGTGGGGCCAATGTTAATGAAGTCTCAATGGACGTTGAATAAAATTAGCTGATCGTTTTATAACCAAAACAACAGTTATAACTCAATGCCATACTCTTCGACTCGAGCGGGCGCCGAATCTGGCAAAACGCCATAAGGGTCAATCTTATAGACTCTCGGCAGCGCGTTAAAACTACGCACTTCCACAATTTCCATATAGGCCTGGCGTATCAGATCAGGGTTCTCGAATGTTTCATCGGTTTCTGCCTCTTCAGTTTCCAATCGAGGGTAGGCAAATATGGAGTAGATGTTAGATGTGCCATTCCCTACCCAAATTGATAGCTGTTGCAAATTCTCAAAAGGGATTATCTCTGCCATCTCAGCTTGTCCGCTAATGTCTTCCAGCTCCCGATAGGCAATGATTGTTTCAATTAATTCATCGTCAAGCCCCGGCAAGAGTTGCATTGCTTCTCGGGTGGCAACATTTAAATTGATATTTCGAGCATTACCGTAAATTGTAAATGCGGCTTCCATGTTCACCCCTTCGAACAGCTCAGCAAATCCACGAACATGAAGAATTTCTTCAACCGTATCGAGCTCAGGATTATTTCGCGGAACATAGGGCTGCTCCAGGCCAAGGTAGTAGTCTTTCTCTGCACCATTTAAAACACCTGCAAGGTCGTTTAGATCAGTCCAGTCGGTCCATGCCGCTAATAAATCCTGTACCTCTTCAGGGTCTGCATCAATTCCTCCTAGTCTTGTTTCAATTAGAAGCTGCATGTTTCGTCGCGGAATACGATTGAGATTAATTTTTCCGGCATGGTCATAAATTCGAACGACAATGTTCTCTGCTGTTTCGTATTCTAGATTTAGAGCTTGTCCATTGAACCTGTAGGCTGGTGTGAGTAATTCACCTTCTTCTGACCGTTCCAGCTCTTCACCAATAGGCCTGGGCATGCGCTCCATCATTAATTCCATTTCCGCGAAATTGATTGCCTCCATCACCTGCACCCAGTTATCGGTTGCCAACTGATTATGCACCACGGTTTTCGCAGACAAACGCACCTTACTTGCCATCGCGGTGACCAACACAGTCAAAAGCACGGCTGTCCATAGAACAATTATAATGACAGAGCCTTGTTGCTTATTTTTTATCATTGCTATCTAAGGCCTGCGGCGGCTTGCCTGGGACGAATACTGCGATGTTGATTGCTTTTTATACGCGCGACTACTTCAAGCTCTTGTTTGTCTTCTTCAAGTCCATCCACCGGAATAAAATGCACATACACCGCCAGAGGCAAGCTCAATTCTTCCTCGCCGATCCATTCATCCGCCCACAACTTACTTTCGTTAATGTCTTCGTACAGGTAGTTTATTTCCAGTGTATAGTTTTTTAGAATTAGTCTGGGCTCCGTAAGACTCAATCGTTCAGTAGGGTTGTCACTAAACGCAGGAACCAGTGTGAGGTACACGCCTTCGTCTGCCACCGAATACATTTCCCACACTGTCAGCCCAGGGTTTCTTTGTGGCGACACTGAAGAAACCCAGCTAATGTAGTCATCTTCTCCCAGGAAATATATCTCCCGCGCGAGTGTCTCTTCATTAGTGTAGCTGTGAGGAAACGCGCCGTGCAATGCTCGATCAATTTGCAAAATCACCAATGCTTCGTCCAGACTTTCGTCCAGTACAGCTGAATTGCGGTTCCAGTCCTGTGTAGCTATATAAACCCCTGTGCTCAACAACGCTAACAGCATAGCCGTTAAGGCCAGAGCCAGAATGACCTCAACCAGAGTAAAGCCTCGCTGTTTATAGAGTTTAGCCATAAATACTATTGTGGTAGTTCCTGTCGCATCCAACGACTGCCGGTAAGTACTTCATCGCGGTCATCGTTGACAATTTCATAAGCCTGCAACGTGTAAACACTTGCCTGGGTTCTGCGCTCGGGCTCTTCCAATATTTCAAGCGCTCGTATTTCATAATTTGTGTCTTGCAGAATTAATTCGACTTCGTTGTAGTCATTCTCTAACAGGGCAAAATTCGCTGCAGCCCGAGCGCGATTTACGCGAACAAGGCTTTCCTGGGAACGCCATGACAACTGCTTGCTGCCGCCAACCAATGAAAACATCCCGCCTAATACAAAGCCCGTGATGGTGAGCGCCACTATCACTTCTAATAAGGTAAAACCGGATTGTCTTGAGAAATTTTTATTCATAGTGGGTTAGTCTTCTTCCTCTCCAGAAGTAATTCTTCCCGTAAAAGGATCAATAGCTATAAAAGCTTCACGCTCATCCTGCCTGAAAAGCAAGGTGCCACCACTGCTACCGCCCTCTGGGTAGAAAGTAATATCGATTCTTTCTTCAACATCTATCTCTCGGTCTGTACTGTCTCGAAAACGGATATCAATGCCAGCGCTATCCCAGCGGCCAACAATATTCTTCTGCCCGGCTGAGAGATAATCCTCTGGATTTATTGCAGTGTTTACATTTAGGCTAACAGTACTAGTCTGGCCGGATACCACGGCAATTCGTCGGGCGTAGTTAAGCAGGGAATTGGCCTGTCGAAGCTGGGCGCTGAATGTGCGGGATTCCAACCCAGTGAGGTTCGGCACTACCAGAACGCTGGCCATGCCTATAATAGTTAGCACTAGTAAAATTTCGAGTAAGGTAAACCCTCGGCTAGAGCCTGGGTTTAGGCCTGGATTTAGATTTATGACTGGGCTAGAGCCCGATATCAGCGTCATCTTCTTCGCCGCCCTGAGCGCCATCGGCACCATAGGAGATCAATGTAAAACCACGGCCATCACGCTCATAGACATACTCATTGCCCCAGGGGTCGCGGGGGACTTCTCTTCTTAAATAAGGCCCGTTCCAGGCGGCACGGTCAACATCATTTTCCATCAATCCATCGAGGCTATCGGGGTATTCACCCACATCTAAAAGATGAGTATCTAATGCTGTTTCCAATGCTGAAATCTGCGACAAAGTAGCGTCACGCATCGCCCCAGCTCGTTGATTGAATATATTCGGAGCCACCATAACAGCAAGCATTGCAATAATTGCCATAACTACAAGTATTTCAATCAGGGTAAAACCGGCATGTTTACCACAATTGCTTTGTGTTCTTAGAACGCCTGTTGTCTGTTTCATATTCCTGCCTGTCTTTACCTATTGAATGTCTAATACGCCAATCGCTTTCCTAACTAAATACCAGCAGCTTCAAGTAACTCTGACGCCATATCAAATCGATCTAGAATATCTTCGTATTGTAACCCTGTTTGCGAGTTCAAATTGATGATCTCCGGTCTTAACACGATAAACAACTCCCGCCTTTCGATTGTCTCTTGCTGATAGGAAAATAATTTCCCCAGTAATGGCACGCGGTTTAAACCTGGCACGCCTGTATTCAAGCTCTCTTTGTTAGTTTGAATAAGGCCACCAAGTACAACGTTTTCGCCATCGCGAACAACCACCGTAGTATTGATCTCCTGATTATTAAACACTGGATTACCATTTACTCCCGCAGCACTATTATCAACAGAAGACAATTCCTGACGAATGACTAAATTCACAATACCGTCATTGTTTATCTGCGGCGTTATTGATAGCACGATACCTGTATCACGGTAGCCGATGTTAGTCGTGGATATTCCACCCACTCCAATAGACTCCCCTTGCTGAAATGGCACCTGAGAACCAATCTGTATTTCGCCTTCTTGATTATTCGCCACGGTGAGTGAAGGCCTGGCCAAAAGCTCGACCTCGTTATTGGTTGATATTGCTTCGAGTGTTGCCTCAACCCGTGCCGCTCCATCAATAAATGCCTTGCTAAACATCAGGCCACCAAGCCCACCACCTGGCAGAAATGCTGTTTCAGTAACCGTTGAGATATTATTCACTGCACTGTTAGCGGCGACTCGAGACCAGTCAACACCAAATTGAGTAGCATCGGTCAACGTGATTTGAGCTATTACCGCATTAATCATGACTTGCAATGGCACCGCATCAAGTTGATTAATTGTAGTAAGTAGTTGTCGGTAGTCTCTGGCAGTACTTCGAATTAACAAACTGTTGGTTGCTTCGTCTGCGACAATTTTTACCCTTAGATTTGCAGAAACTGGCGCCGCAATGGTATTGGAGTTAACGCTAGCCTGAGGTGAATTTCCGCCTGAGCCATCAGTATCTGTGTCGTCTTCAAAAATACTGTTACCGATAGCTACGGGGTTTGAATTGTCTCGAGCAACTATACCCGCCGATGCATCATCGTCATCGTCTTCAAACACATTCGACAATGTTTCTGCCAGGTCTGCGGCTATCAGGTTTTTAACCTTGTAATAGAAAAGCTGCTCAACCTGTTCCTGTCCATCAGCATCCAGTATCTGCACCCAACGAGAAATTTCTTCAAAACCACGGGTAGCAGGAGCCGTAACCAGAATTGCATTAATGCGTTCTATGCCCTTTACCTGATAAGCAGGTGTTGTGCCTTCTATCAGCTGTAAAATTTCAGCTAATTCATCTGCCACTTCAACTGCACTGGCGTTAAACAACTGATAAAGGTGAATGCCCTGATTGGAAAAAGGATCGGAATCAATCAGGAACAATATCTCATTAATACGTTGTAGCTGTGACTCACTAGCAGAGATTGCCAAAGTATTATTTGTGGTAAGCGTTCTGACATTTCCATCCGGTGCAAGCAATGGCTCTATTACCTGGAGCGCCGCCTCAGAAGACACATAAGTTAAAGGCGTAATTTGCATGATTCTTGCTGCCGTGCCTTGTCCTAACGTATCGGGAGTTACGATCTCAACTGGCAGGCTGCTTGGAATTTTTCGTGCATTATAAATATTGCCAACTCGATCAAGAACTACGCCTGCATCTCTGGTTAACATTCGTATAAGGGGCCATATGTCATCTCTTCTAAGTGGCCTGGCCTCGGAAGTACGTATGCTTATTTTGTTATCAATACTTGGATCAATAACAATGCTTATATCCAGCGCATCTGCCAGCTCTTCCAATATCAATCTTAGATCGGCCTGCTCATAGTTCAGCTCGACCACATCATCGCCAGCAACTTGCTCTGGAGCTGGCACTGAGTCTTGATAGCCACCAAATTGAAGTGCGTCGCCATCGCGATTGATCGCATCGATCAGGGCTTGTTGCTCACTCGAAACAGCATTGCTGATCACCGGAATCTCAGTCTGGCTAGACTCAGATAAAACACTTCTTGCTGTGTTGGCAGCACTTGCAGGCGATGTGTTCTGAGTGTTGCCCCTCGACGAGGCATCAAGAATCGAGCATGAGGACATTAGCAAACCAATAGCAAGAAGGCATAGTGGTTTTTTAACCAATAGATTGTGCTTAAGTTTCACAATAATCTCCGAAATCTAAAATTCCACCGAGTTCATACTGAACACGGCTGATAACATAGTAATAGTTATGCCACCAACTGCGATGGCAAGAATGATAATTAAAGCAGGTTGTAAGGCGGCAACCAGACTGGAAATTTGATTACGTACATAAGTATCAAATGTCGAGGCAGTTTTAAGTAATATACTTGCCGTGCGGCCAGACTCTTCACCGACAGCGATTAGCTGATGTAGCAGAGTAGGAAACTGATTAGTCTTCTCTAGCGAAGCCCCGAGTCCTGCACCACCTCTGACATCCTCCTCAACTTGTAGAAGATGAGTTACCAGCACAGTGTTAACTATTACTTCTCTGGAAACTCTTAAGGCCCGAATTAGTGGAATCCCTGCACCCAATAAGGCGCCCAGAGTTCTGGAAAACACTGCACAGTCTTTATACAAAATGAGCGTGCCAATCATGGGTAACGACAATAGGAACCCATCCTTTTTTAGTTTTGATACCGGGGTTTTATCCATCCTCTTCCAGGCGAAAATTAACCCAGCGATAGCAACCAGTACTAGATAGCCATATTGTTGTATGCCTGAACTAAGAGAAAGTAGAAACGCAGCTGAGGCCGGAATGTCGGTACCGGCATCTTCAAACATAGCCGCAAACTGCGGAATAACAAACACCAACAATAGAACAACTGATATAACACCAGTGATCAGCAATACAATGGGATAGATCATTGCTGACACGATAGCCTGCCGAGTACGGGCACTGGTATCAAGATATTCAGCAAGATCCGGTAGTAGTTCGTGAAGAATTCCACCTTCTTCTCCTGCTCGTACAATATTGATATACATTTTGCTAAAGACATTGCCGTGGCTTTCCATTGCGCCAGCCAGGCTCTGGCCTTCTTTAACTTCTCGCAAAAGGCTAACCACCAGCTCTCGCATAGCTGGAGATTCGGTGATTCCTTCCAGAAGTCGCAACGATCGATCTATAGGTACCCGTGCTTCAACTAAAGTACAAAGTCCATTGGTGAAATCCAGTACATCTGTGTGGGAGACTTTCTTGCCTCGCAAACGAGAGGATGCTTCTTTCGATTCCTGAATTTTAACCGGCGTTAGGCTCTTTCCCTGTAATAGTTTCACCACCTCGCGTTCAGACCCAGCGTTTATCTCGCCGTTCAGTACCTTGCCTTCAGCATCGAATGCCTGATATTTGAAATGCATAGTACTCATAGCGCTCTAGTTACCCGCACGACTTCTTCCGGCGTTGTTAGTCCGTCTTTAAGTTTTTCCAGAGCGTCCTGCCGTAACGTTTTCATGCCTTCTTTTATGGCTTCATTGCGAATAACATTTGCATCGGCACCGGTGGCAATATGATGCCGAATGGCATCGCTCATCACCAATAGCTCATACAGACCAATCCGGCCCCGATAGCCTGTTTGGCCACAGCGCTCACACCCTTTTCCATATTTAATTTCTGCACAACTCGATTGCTCGATCTCGAGCACCATCGCTTCATCTTCCGTTAGCGGACGAGTTTCGACGCATTCCTTACACACGCGCCTTACCAGGCGTTGTGCCTGGATTGCTAACAGGCTCGAACTAATAAGGTAACCTTCAACACCCATGTCCTGGAGTCGAGTAACTGCACCCGCTGCGTCGTTAGTGTGTAAAGTTGAAAAAACTAGATGTCCTGTTAGCGCAGACTCAATAGCAATTTCAGCCGTCTCATGATCGCGAATTTCTCCGACCATGAGCACATCGGGATCTTGCCTGACAATAGAGCGAAGTCCTTTAGCAAAGCTCAATCCAATACTCGCATTTGCCTGAATTTGCGTAATGCCATCAAGCTGATATTCGACTGGGTCCTCTACTGTGATAATTTTTTGCTTTTCACTGCTGATTTTTTCAAGCGTGGCGTATAGCGTTGTTGTTTTTCCGCTACCGGTTGGGCCGGTTATCAAAACCATGCCATGAGGCTGAGTAACAATATTTTGATACTGTTTCAGAATTTCCTCGGGCATTCCCAGTTGTTGCAGGCTAACCGCCGTGTCACTTCTGTCCAGAATTCGAAGAACTACAGATTCCCCGTGAACACCGGGCAAGGTTGAAACGCGCATATCTAACTGCCTGGTACCTATCTGATAATCAATACGGCCATCTTGTGGCAGGCGTTTCTCACCGATATCGAGTTTCGCCATTAGTTTCAAACGAGAAGCTACAGCAGTATGAATTTTTATTGGCAGGCGTTCGATTCTCGTCATAATGCCATCAACACGACATCGAATATCAAGATAGTTTTCGTTTGGTTCAAAATGAATGTCACTTGAATCCAGATCCAGTGCTCTGGCAAATAGATGATTTACCAGTCGTATGATTGGCGCCTCCGATGCAAGATCGGTAAGTGCTTCATCGTCTTCAAATCCTGACACGAATATTTCTTCATCGGCGCTATCTATTTGCGGCGATAGTTCTGCGCGCCAATGCCGCAGGAGTCGACGAACTTCGCCTTCACTGCCAATATCAAAGCTGACCATCTCATTTAGAATGAATCGAACTTTTGCCCGCAATTCAATGCCTGGCACCTGATCACAAATGAGTCGGCCACTTTCGGCAAAGTCCTGCGCTGGAGCAATTCCTTCTGGCTCTAGCAGCTGACTAAAAATTGGCAATGTCATACTTTGTGAATTCACTTTGTTTCTCTGTTGTTATATCAAGTGCTATAAATCAAGTGTTATAAATTAAGTGCTATAGGTCAGGCGTTATCGATCAGGCTCTGCGTCGTCTATCAAGCCATTGCTGCGCGCAAAACCAACGACTGTAATTGATCCGCTGTACTGGCTTCTACTGCGACTCACATTGAATTCAGTCACTCGCAGACGTGGCACAGAATTTTGTATCTCTTGCAAAAAACTTACGGTGTTCGCCGCGTCATTCGTTCGGAATGACATTTCCTGCCTTATAAGCAACCAGTTAGGAGATTCCATGCTTTCCGCTAGCCTGGTAGAACTAATTGTAATTCCAGAATTTCTGGCATGCAGGGAGAGTATTCTTTGAATATTTGCTTCTACTATAGGGATTGTCTCTCCACCAAATATTTGATATCCCAGCTCGGCAACCATTGATTCGACTTCCACACGCCTTTCTCGCCACATAGCTGTGTTCTCAATTAGTCGCTGTTCGCGCTCGATATCGAGTTGAATTCCATCAATGGCTTCAGCCCTGGCCGCATGCAAATTTTGTATAGCTGGAAAAATGCTGGTACTAACAAATAGCAGCGCCACTACAGCTGCCATAATTAGAATGTTCCGCTCGCGATTTGATATCTGCATTTTTATTGTTTGCCGCGTCTATTCATCAGGAAAGTGTCTCACCATATAGGCATCGAAATTTACTGTGCTTAATCGCAGGTCTATGTAGTAACGACTATTATTTGTTGCTCTGGAAAAAATAACTTCAGTAAACATTGGGTCCTGTTCTAGTCTCTGCAAAATCGCCTGAGGCTCTGTGCTTGTACCTTGTATTTTGATTAAACCCTCGGACACTTCCAAAGAACTTAGAACATCGGGGCTAAGTATGTTCTGCAAAGTGAACATCGCATCTCGAATTCTTTGCTGTGGAAAATCGTTTATTAGTCCCCATTCATTTTCAAAACTAACTACCACCGACTGGTCTTCTCGTGCCGTGCTCGCCATTTGTCGTTGGGATTCTAAAGTTGCGGCTAATGAACGAAATTCTAAAGACTGGGCTATGAATGGCATTGCGCCAATAAATAACATGGCAGCTACTACTACTGCTGCGACAATATAGCGTTTACCTGTTTCATTTCGCCTTTTAGCCAGCAATGCCCCCCTAGGGAAGAAACAGTATTCTTGATTGAAGTTTTTGCCTGTAAGGCCAAAATAATCTTTTTCGATACTTAGTTCTAAGTTGTTTGTATTTACTTTGTCAGACGCTATTGCCTTTTCCCATTGTTCACTGAATACCTCTTGCTCAAGGTCACTCTTATTAATATGAAGCCATTTTTGCAAAACGCCATTATCTAAGACTGCATAAGTCACGGTGTTCGCGTCGCTGTCTATAATATTGCTAATACCGATTTCATTTGTATTGTTAGAACTAATATTTAACAAGCGTGGTTTTATGGCTGCCAGAAAAAGGCCCTGATCTGCAAAGGCTGAAAACAATTCAGACAATCTATTCTGCGTTATCCACAGCGCCGTGTGTTCGGTGTTGTGATCGGCGGATTTTGGGTTTATTGCCAGGGCGAGCGTTTCTTCAAAGCTTGGCAAGACAGTCTCGGACTGAATTTGCAATGCCGCCGCCAGATTCTCCTTTGCAATGCCCGGCATCTGAATAGTGGTGGTTACAAACTCGCCAGGTGGCAGCAGAAGCAAAACAGGATTTTCTCTTTGTTCTTCATTGATCACAGAGCGGCTGGCAATAGCCAATGACTGGACATCATCTCCGGATAGTTTGACGCTTCTTTCTGACTCTATATGGAGAAGATGCCCATCGTGAACCAGCAAGGTAATGCTTATATTCTTAATTAAGTCACGACCGGAAGCACCCTGTATTAGGGTCCTCACCGCAACTGGAAGTGAGCTGAGTAGCTGTGCGCGCCACTGCGAGTTATTAATAGCCAAGCTAGACATAGTTAAAGTTCGAATATTATTGGGCTGACACTGGTAAAAACTACCGGTGAAATAGCCCTTCCACTCCCAATGGCTTGTTACGAAGACACCCCTGGGGACAAGCTAATCTATTGAATAAATTATTAATTCTCTGCGTAAGACTGTTATGTCGGCAAAATAGTTCTATCCAGCACAGCCAATCCTGTATGAAGGATTAAATATTGAAGCTGATGCCAGCTAGAAGAGGGATGTATTCCCTTACGTCGCGCCATCGCATTTGGAGGCAATAAAAAGCCACCTGAGGAATACCCGAGGTGGCTTCTAAATTAATTACCTACAATCTAACTCTGTCCTAGCCTTTTGACCGGAGTTTTTAGATTGTTAGTTAGTGCTTACTCACCGGAAGTAGGCAGTAAACGGCGCTCTTTCTCTACCAGAAAACTAACAACTTCCAGCATTGCTGCCTGAGTTCGAACATTTTCGCCGGTAGTTACCAGATACTTGCCATTAACGATCATGTTAGGCGTGCTTCGGATTTCATAATCCTGCATTCGCGCCTCGGCCTGATTAACCTTGGTTTTAACGGAAAATGAGTTAAACGCTGCCGCAAAGGCCGCTTCCTCAATACCGTGTTTAGCAAATAATTCACCAATTTGTCGTTCGCTCTGTAGTCTATTGCCTTCAACATTGATCGCGGCAAATACTGGGTCATGCAACACATCCAGCGCATCCAGAGCTTCGGCAGCATAGTAGACCTGGGCATGAATTTTCATAAGGCCATTCCACATAGCAGGAAAGCGCACAAATTCAACATCATCGCCCAGTGAAGATTCAAAATCGGCTAACAAAGGCTCGAACCTGAAGCAATGAGAGCATCCGTACCAGAAGGCCTCAAGCACCTCAACTTTGGATGAGTCATTAGTATTTACCGGAGCTCGAAGCTCAGTGTAATGAGTGCCTGCCACGTATTTTTCGATCTGCCCAAAGCTGGAAAACGCCAGTGGCATTAATAGGGCAAAAGTAAAAATCTGCATTGTTCGCTTCATCATTTTTAACTCCGTCTATATTCGGTCTGATTCAGGAGACCCTGATTAAAAAACATTATCACAGCAAGTTGCGGCTAGCCATGCTACTTAGTGCAATAGTTGGCCTGTTCAGCGCAATTATTGTTACTAGCTCACTAATATGCACTAAAAAGATAGGTAAATATGCCTATCTGCCTGCTGATATAGCCTAGTTTAGGCCGGAAACATAATTAGCAAGTGCTTCTAACTCTTTATCCGTCAAACGCTCGACTACAGTTTGCATCATGCCACTTTGGTCATTTTGTCGAACTCCTGCGCGAAAATCTTTTAGCTGCAGCAAAGTGTAAGCAGAGTGCTGACCGCTAAGCGCCGGAAAACCTGCAGGAGCATTGCCCTTGCCTGTAGGCGAATGACAAGCCGAACACGCAGCAACACCAATCTCGCTATTGCCCGATCTGTACAGGGACTGTGCCAGTTCGAGTAATTCAGGATCAGCACCCCCTATGGTAACTTCCTGGGAAGAATACCAGGCAGCAATATCCTCCATGTCCTGCTCGTCTAAGGACAGGACCATTGCAGCCATGGTTGCGCCAGGTCTTGCGCCTGATTTAAAATCTTTTAACTGTTTCACCATGTAGCTGGCGTTCTGACCCGCTAGTTTAGGATTAATGGTCAGCTGGCTATTGCCGTCAGCGCCGTGACAGGAGGCACAAAGGGCCGATTTTGCCTGGCCAGCCGCCGCATCGCCCTGTGCAAGAACCAGGTTCGGTATAAAGCCGCTAACAACAGCCGATATAAGAGCAATTACAAATTTATTCATGGGTTTTCCCGGTATTACTACTGATAAAATATTACTTCAGATACAGTGCTATTCTGACTTGCGCATCACCAAACTCAACCATGGCATAACTCAGCAAATCACGGTCGCGAATTATAACGCAAAACAGGCATCGACTCTAATTGAACGTCAAATCAGGCCTCAATATTTAAAATATTGGTGCATTTGGTTTAGTCGGTAGCTACTAATAAGCAAAGGACTCCACTTAATAAGATGAATTTTAACCAAGCCGAATTCGTAACCAGTGCCGCTACGCTGAGCGCCTGTCCTCAGGATAGCGATGCTGAAGTAGCTTTTGCTGGCCGCTCGAACGCGGGCAAATCAAGCGCAATAAACACTATAACAGGCCATTCACGGCTAGCACGAATTAGTAAAACACCTGGCCGAACGCAATTAATTAACTTTTTTAGCCTGGGTAACAATAAACATCTGGTGGACTTACCCGGCTACGGCTTTGCCAAAGTCCCCCTTGCAGTAAAAGAAAAATGGCAAAGAGAGCTTGAGAAATACTTACGAAAGCGCAATGCCCTGGTTGGCCTAATTCTGCTTAGCGATATTCGTCATCCCCTAAAAGAGTTTGATCGAATGATGATCGACTGGGCAACTCAATCCGGCCTGCCTTTGCATATATTACTTACCAAGTCAGACAAGCTAAAAAGAGGCGCTGCAACAAACACATTATTAACTGTGCAGAAAGAGCTAGAGGACCGAGGCAATATTACTGTACAGCTGTTCTCCTCGCTTAAGAAGTCCGGCGTAGAAGATGCCCGCAACAAACTTAGCCAATGGTTAACTACTGCGGAAGAGTCCAGCAAAGAGTTCAACAAAGAGTCCAGCGAAAAGTCTGAGCAATGAGCGTGAATAATTTACAAAGTTGAAAAGTTAAAGAAGCAACCGCGCCTATCGTTTCCAGAACATCGGCGTAAAAAGCACTAACAAGGTAAACACTTCAAGTCGCCCCAATAACATGGCAAAGCAGAGAATCCATTTTGCAGTAGCCGGCAAATGTTCATAGGTTTCCGCGACACCAGACAGACCAGGGCCAAGATTGTTAATGCAAGCACCAACCGCACTAAAAGCGGTGATGATATCCAACCCTGTTGCAAGCAATGCTAGCAGCATCACCATGAAAGCCATTACGTAAACGGCGAAAAAACCCCACACCGATTCAATGACTCGATTGGGTACCGCTTTATGCCCAAGTTTAATTGGAATGATTGCGCGTGGGTGAATCAATCGCTGAACTTCTCTAAACCCCTGTTTAAAAATTAGCAATATACGAATTACTTTCATGCCACCACCGGTGGAACCAGCGCATGCTCCAATGATGGCCGCATACAACAACATATAGGGTAGAAACAATGGCCAGGAATTAAAATCAGCCGTAGCAAAGCCTGTAGTTGTCGCAAAAGAAACGACCTGGAAAACGCCTTTGATCGTAGACTCAAACAAGCTTGTATAGATACTAGAAAAATACAGAACAGCAACCGTAACAACCGAAACAGATACTAGAATGAATGTGTAAAAAATAAATTCAGGATCTAGGGCGTAATGACTGCCGCTTCGTTTCTGCCAGGCGGTAAAGTGAAGCGCAAAATTAATTCCTGCAATAAACATAAAAATAATTGCAACCAGTTCAACGGCTGGATTATCAAAAAACCCTATACTTAGGTCATGTGTTGAAAAACCACCTATGGCAACTGTGGTAAAGCTGTGGCTAATGGCATCAAAAAGGTCCATGCCCACTAGCCAGTAAGCTAGCGCGCAGATAACGGTCAATGTTAAATAAATATACCAAAGTGCTTTTGCTGTTTCTGCTAGTCGAGGTACCAGTTTATTATCTTTTACCGGCCCTGGGCTTTCCGCACGGTATAATTGCATGCCTCCTATGCCGAGCATTGGAAGCAAAGCCATCGCCAATACAATTATTCCCATTCCTCCTAGCCACTGAAGTTGCTGTCGGTAAAACAATATAGATTTTGGCAGGCTATCGAGGCCAGAAATAACTGTTGCCCCGGTAGTTGTAAGCCCAGAAAGCGACTCAAACACAGCGTCTGTAAATGACAACTCCACTGCGGGCGAAAGGATAAAGGGTAAGCAGCCCGCTGTTCCAAGAACTACCCAGAACAAAGTTACTATAAGAAAACCATCTCGAGTGCTTAATTCCTTGCGCGAACGTGAAGTTGGGAGCCACATTAGCAGCCCGGTAATGAATACAAATAGGAATGATTTAAAAAACACACCCACCATTCCATCCTGATAGAGAATGGAAACTATTACCGGCAAGAGATTACTCAATATGCTAAATAGCATGAGTAGAATACCGAGAATTTTAATTATTATGGATACATGCATGGCAATTAGAAGAAGCTAAAGCCGACTTGGAATAGTCGTTCAACTTCTGGAATACGTTTTCGGTCCACTAAAAATAGAATCACATGATCATCCGATTCTACAACTGTACTATCATGTGCGATTAGCACTTCGTCATTTCTGACTATCGCGCCGATTGTAGTGCCTTCTGGAAGGTCTATATCACGAATGGCACGACCTACAACTTTTGACGAAGCTTGATCGCCATGGGCAATCGCTTCAATGGCCTCTGCTGCCCCGCGACGCAGAGAATGAACCTTCACCACATCGCCACGCCGCACATGAGTCAGAAGGCTACCAATAGTTGCCTGTTGGGGAGAAATAGCAATATCGATTTCACCACCTTGCACCAGGTCAACATAGGCAGGATTGTTTATCAGCGCCATCACTTTCTTGGCCCCTAGTTTTTTTGCCAATAGCGACGACATAATATTTGCTTCGTCATCATTAGTCAGGGCAATAAAAAGATCTGTGTCTTCAATATTTTCCTCTATTAACAAATCTTGTTGCGACGCTTCGCCATTTAGAACGATGGCTTTATCCAGGTTTTCTGATAGAAATTCACACCTTTCAAGGCTCCTCTCTATTATTTTCACCTGATAGCGCTGTTCAAGGTTTTCGGCAAGGCGCATACCAATATTTCCACCGCCGGCGATCATTAGCCTTTTGTAAGGCTTATCCATTCTTCGCAGTTCACTCATACAAGCGCGAATATTTTGCTGTGCCGCTATAAAAAATACTTCGTCATCGGCCTCAATAACTGTTGATCCTTCGGGGATAATTGGACGGTCTTTGCGAAATATCGCGGCGACCCGCGTATCAACCGAGGGCATATGTTGGCGTAGGAGTCGAATTTCCTGACCAACCAACGGGCCACCGTAGTAGGCTTTAACTGCTACCAGCTGAACTTTGCCATCGGCGAAATCTAGCACTTGTAATGAGCCCGGCAGATCGATCAAACGACTAATGGCGCTAGACACAATAAGCTCAGGGCTTACTACAACGTCTACAGCAATTCCTTGTTTGCCGAATAATTTGTCAGTATGCAAATAAGATGAGGAACGTATGCGGCAAATCTTTTTTGGCGTCTGAAACAATGAATAGGCAACACGGCAAGCAACCATATTGATTTCATCGCTTTCAGTAACAGCAATTATCATGTCGGCGTCCTGACCGCCGGCTCTTTCAAGTACGTCGGGCAATGATGCATGGCCAACGACAGTGCCAATATCAATATGATCTTTTAATTCACGAAGTTTCTCAGCGTCGCTGTCGACAACCGTAATATCGTTGGCTTCGTTTGCTAAGGTTTCGGCTAGAGAACTACCTACCTGATTGGCACCGAGGATTATTATTTTCATGCTAGCCTGCGTTAATGAATCGTCCTTGGGGCTTCTGGATTCTTACCTATGTTTTCCGTAGCAAGGAAAAGAAGAACCCGTCTGGGCCTTGATTACCGCCTGGCAAAAGTTGCCTGCCAAAGCGACATTCTACTCCCCAATCGGCCGCGATGCCCTCATATTTAGCGTTATCAGAGGATTCGAGGAAGCGCCCAATCAGCTCTTCGTTTTCCGGGCGCAATATTGAGCAAGTTGAATACAGCAACAGGCCTCCCGGTTCCAGACATTGCCACAGAGCACTAAGCAGATTTAGTTGTATATGTTGCAGTGCTTTAACGTCTTCTGGCTTACGTAAAAGTTTAATATCCGGATGACGGCGGATTATCCCTGTTGCTGAACAGGGTGCATCAAGAAGAATACGATCAAACATTTTCCCGTCCCACCAGCTGCTTACTTCTGACGCGTCTGCTGCGAGTAGTGTTGCTTTTAGCCCCAGTCTCTCCAGGTTTTCCTTAATTCGTACCAATTTGGTTTCAGTCAAGTCTATAGCCAGACATTCCGTTAGTGAGTGCTCACTTTCAAGAATATGGCATGTTTTCCCACCTGGGGAGGCGCATGCATCTAGAACACGCTGCCCAGCAGACAATTGTAGCAAGGGTGGAATCAATTGAGAGGCTTCATCCTGAACGCTGACCCAGCCTTCAGCAAAGCCTGGAATATCGCTTACTGGGCATGGCTTCTCCAAATAGATCGCCGACTCTGCAAGCTCTCCTGGCTTTGCCTGAATACTTGAATCAGCCAATACCTCCAAATAGTCTTTTCGAGACTTATGCACCTGATTGACTCTTAGCGTCATCGGCGGCCTTAAATTGTTGTTTTGCATAATCAGACCAGCGTCATCAGGCCATTGCTTGTTCAGCTGATTTTGCAGCCACTGTGGATGAGCCTGTAAGACAGCAGGAGCGCTATCAACTAGTGCCTGCTCTATTTCGTCCTTCTTGCGTAAATAATTTCGAAGTACCGCGTTCACCAAGCCTTTAGCCCAGGGCTTTTTTAAAACCGTCGCGGCGGAAACCGTTTCATTGATTACGGCATATTCTGCGACATCAAGTTCCCGCAACTGGTAAAGGCCACAGATTAATAAGCACTTAAGATTTTGCTCGCTGGTTTTAAGTGGCTTGTTCAGTAGACCTGAAAGTATATGCTCAAGTACATTGAACCAACGACACACGCCATAGCAGGATTCCTGAATAAGACTGAATTCATCCTGCTCTTTGTGTTTTGCTAGATGTGTTGTCAGGGACCCGTGACCGGAAAGAAGCTCACTTAAAATATTTGCAACAATGGCTCTACTGTTTGGAGGGTTCATTTTTCGCTGTTGTCAGTTGCGCAGAACTGCTTGCCGGTTTCGAAATAGGCCGGGCGAGAATTAATCACATCACGAACCGATGTAGCTTTCTTCCCCGCCAGTTGTACTTGTGAAATCTCAAGCACTGAATTATCACAGGCCACGGTAAAACAATTTTTCTCGAGTGAAACAATAGTGCCTGGTTCAAACTCATGGCTTTCGCTTAGAACTTTGGCAGAGATAATTCGCAACCTCTGCCTGTCCAAAAAAGTATAGGCTGGGCTTCGGCCAATGCCAGCTCGTATCTGCCGGTCGATTAAACTAGCCGATGATGTCCAGTTAATTAGTGCCTCAGATTTTTCCAGCTTCTTCGCGTATGTTGATTCAGAATCATCTTGTTTTACCGCATGCTTCTGGCAATCTTCAAAATTAGACAGTGTTGATAACAATGCTCTACAACCTGCTTCTGCTAATTTGTTCTCAAGCATTACTCTAGTATCATAGCGTTCAATCCCTACTGCTTCTGAACAGAGCATATCGCCAGTGTCCAGGCCTTCGTCCATTTGCATTATGGTGACACCTGACTCTTTGTCGCCTGCTAGCAATGCGCGCTCAATAGGCGCTGCTCCTCGCCATCTTGGAAGTAGTGACGCATGAACATTGATACATCCATATTTTGGAATTTCAAGAATCGCTTTAGGAAGAATCAACCCATAGGCAACTACCACTAGTAGGTCAGGATTCAGTTCCGATAAAATTGATTCCTGTTCAGATGCTTTAAGGCTGATCGGCTGGTGCAGAGGAATGTCATGGGCTAAAGCAATTTGTTTAACCGCACTCGCCTGTAGTTTTTTGCCACGACCTGATGGTCGATCCGGCTGAGTATACACAGCAACTACATCGTGCCCATTTTCTAACAAGGCTGTTAAATGAATGGCCGCAAAAGCAGGCGTACCTGCAAAACATATTTTTAATTTTCCCATGAGATATCAGGCAGACTTTTTATGCTCTTTCTCGAGCTTGTTGCGAATGCGTTGCCGCTTGAGAGCACTAATATAATCAACAAAGAGCTTGCCATTGAGATGATCAATTTCATGCTGTACACAGGTTGAAAGTATTCCATAGGCATCCAATTCAAATGCCTCGCCAGTGAGGTCTTGCGCGCTCACCTTACCTATCGCAGGCCTGGAAACTGTTTCATAGAATCCCGGAACAGAAAGACAGCCCTCATCATATTCAACGAGTTCGTCTTCAATTATCTCAAAACTTGGATTAATAAACGTTTGAGGGCTATCCTTGTTTTCTGAGACATCTATGACAAGTAGCCTCTTATGTACGTTCACTTGTGTGGCGGCGAGCCCAATTCCATCGGCCTCATACATGGTTTCGAGCATATCTTCGATCAAGACTTCGAGTTTCGCGTCGAAAACAGTTACGGGCGAAGCTGTTTTTCTTAGTCTGGGGTCTGGAAATTCCAGAATCTGTAAAATAGACATAGTCTCGCAGGCCTGATGAAAAGGTATAAAGTGCAGAATGTGAACTGCTTCTAGTGATAATTATACCGTATTGCTAACATATCAACGCTTTTTAGCGCGGAATTTTAATAATGAAGAATTTGGGAATCAAACATAGCTTGATCACTTTAGTACTTGGCACCTTTGCCTTGATATCAGTGATGTCTGTATCAGCTCAATCTAACCTCCTGCTGGAGGACTACCCGGCAAGCTATACTGTTAGCGAAGACGACACTTTATGGGAAATTGCCGGTAAATTCCTGCAAGATCCTGAACGTTGGCCGGAGATATGGGCCCCTGATGATTTTCTGGATAATCCTGACCTACTTTATCCTGGTGATACTTTGAGGCTCAGTACTGCTGGGGGAAGTCCTAGAATACTGGTGCTCAGAGGTGATCGAGCTGTGGTCAATATTGAGCCGGAAATCCGCGAAATACCCCTTACCAGCGCGATTCCTGCTATTCCTCTGGAAGCCATAGAGAACAGCTTTTCCAGAAACAGAATCGTTACCCAGCAAATGTACGATGCCGCTCCCTATATTGTATCCAATATTGGTGACAACCTGATTATTAGCACCGGCGATGAAATATATGCGCGTGGCTCCTTCCCTGTTGGTACCAGCCTGTTTGAAATATATCGCCAGGGCCGTGTATATGAGGGTGACAAAAAGAATGAAATTCTTGGCCTTGAGCTGGAATACCTTGGCTTTGCCAGCATTACCGAGAATGTGGCACCAGATGTAAGGAAAATGCTAGTAAACAACAGTGCTCTGGAGATACGGGTTGGTGACCGCTTACTAATCCGCGAAGAAACACGAATTAATACAACAATATTCCCCACCGAGCCGTCGTCGCAGATGAGTGGTCAGATCATTGCTTTTCTAAGCGCAGAGTCACTGGCATCACAACTGGATACAGTAGTTATCAATTTGGGGATTAGAGATGAGCTAGAAATTGGTGATATATTGTCAATTCAACATGAAGGCACTTACACAACCGATGAAGTAGAAAGAAGCCGTATGTCATTCAAAGAAAAGTTTCGAACATTTTTTAATCAGAGCCGACTCCGCATTCCAGGCAAGGAAATAGGCACATTGTTGGTGTACAAAACCTTTGAACAATTAAGTTATGCCGTAATTCTTGCCAGCACGGAACCCGCAGAGCTATTCAATGAAGTGGTTAGCCCTTAGAGCCACCAGGCCACACTGACTACTAAAAGGAATGAATAATTATTAACTGCTAGTAAAACCTTATTATCAGAAACCGCTGAGCCATTGATCAAGGATGAACTATGGACGCTGAAAAACTCTCTCTTTACCTGTGCCTGTATCATTCACGCTCAATTAGCGTGCTTGTATTCTCTCGTTTACTTAAGGAGTTCGGAACCCTCGAGCGTATACAGTCCCTACCTGCTGAACAGTTACAAGACCTTGGTTTCGATGAAGGCAAAATTGCCCAGCTGAAAATGCCACAGAAAAATGCTCGAGTTGCACAACTTCTTGAAAAAGACATGAACTGGGCAGAAAATTCGCAACATTCCATCATTTGCTACGAATCTAGCCACTATCCTACATTACTCAAAGAAGTCTCATGTGCTCCCCCAGTATTGTATGTCGTCGGCGACAAGACACATCTTCGTACCCCTCAATTCGCTATTGTTGGTAGTCGTAAAGCCAGCATAGATGGCCGACGCAATGCTTACTGGATGGCGAACGAGCTAAGTCAGGCAGGCTTAACGATCAGTAGCGGCATGGCAAAAGGTATAGACTCCTATGCCCATCAGGGAGCACTAGACGCGCAATGTCCAACTATCGCCGTTATGGGAACAGGAGCAGACCGAGTCTATCCTGCCTGTAACGACTCACTAGCGCAGCAGATAAAACTAAATGGGGCTCTGGTATCTGAGTTTCCATTGGGAACACCACCCCACGCCTATAACTTTCCTCGCAGAAATCGAATTATCAGTGGAATGAGTTTGGGCACTCTGGTCGTTGAAGCTACCCATAAAAGTGGTTCTCTAATTACGTCCCGTTATGCCCTGGAGCAAAACAGAGATGTGTTCGCGTTTCCAGGTCCAATTTCCAAGCAATCCAGCCACGGTTGTCATCGGCTCATAAAGGAAGGTGCAAAGCTGGTAGAAAGCCCAGATGACATACTTGAAGAGCTAGGGGTTAGTCTTCAACAAACTCCCGATAGCTTTAAACCAGATAGCAAAAATCCTGCTTCTGACGACGCCTTGTCAGCGCCGCAGATTCAGGCAATTCTGGACGCCATAGGTTATCAAGGCTGCGTAATACAGGTAATTTCTAACGAGACAGGGCTGGAATACCAGCAGTTAAGTACGTGTTTACTTGAGTTGGAAATGCAGGGAAAGGTTCTGGTCGAAGGAGGGAGGTACTTCCGCGTGACTTAGGCAAAATTAGGCAAATACTGTATTGTTAAATCATAGCCCTCAAGTTCTCTTGCATACACAGGCTGTCTGATGTAGTTTTCCCGTTTTGCGAATTTCCGGAATTTAATGATTATGAGCAAGCCATTTGTTGCCATCCTTATGGGGTCAGAGTCTGACCTTAGCATCATGCAAGCTGCTGCAGATGTGCTCAAAACACTGCAAATTCAGTACGAGATTAAAATCACGTCGGCTCACCGAACCCCTGCTATTACCCAAAATTATATTACCGATGCTGAATCTCGCGGCTGTCAGGTATTTATTGCCGGGGCTGGATTGGCAGCCCACCTAGCCGGTGCTACAGCGGCCCACACGACAAAACCGGTAATAGGTGTTCCTATCAATTCAGGGCCTCTAAATGGACTGGATGCGCTTCTATCGACGGTGCAAATGCCGGGCGGAATACCCGTTGCCACCGTGGCAATTGGTAAAACTGGTGCCAAGAATGCTGCGTATTTGGCAGCGCAGATACTGTCACTAGGTGATGCTGATCTAGCAGATAGAGTTAAGGCCGAGCGTGCCGCCAATGCCGAGAAAGTTCAGGCCCAGGATCAAGCACTGCAATCTTCAATTCAGTAATTTCTAGCGACAGGAAAACTCAGTGAACGAGCTAAAACTTCACCTAGCTTGTGATTACCTGAAACAGGGCAAAGTGATAGCGTATCCTACTGAAGCCGTTTGGGGGCTAGGCTGTGATCCTGACAACCGTGCCGCTGTTATGCGAATACTGCGGTTAAAAGATCGCGAAGTCGAAAAAGGTCTTATTCTGGTAGCCGCAAATATGGGTCAATTGGCACCCTTGCTTCAGGAGCTAAACCAGAATCAATTAGATAAATTACAAAATAGCTGGCCTGGCCCCATAACTTGGGTAATCCCTGATCCAAAAGAATTAATTCCCGCCTGGATTAAGGGGGATCACAAGTCGGTAGCAGTCAGAGTCAGCGCCCATCCAGTAATACGGCAACTATGTTTGGAGTTTAATGGCCCGATAGTTTCTACCTCGGCAAATAAGGCCGGCCAGCCAGAAATCATATCTAGATCAATACTTGAAGAGCAGTTTGCCAGTAGTATTGATTACATTGTTGCCGGTGAGCTTGGGGGTCAATCTCAGGTTTCTGAAATACGCGATATTGCTTCAGGAAAAGTATTTCGACAGTAGGGCAATCTCTCTTTTGGGTACAACATGAGGATGTAGTTTTGACCGCAATTAGTACTGATGATGTTAAAAGATTTCTTCTTGATCTACAGACCAGCATTTGTAGCAACCTTGAAGAGTTAGACCCAACCGCCAGTTTCCAGACAGATGAATGGGATCGAGAAAAAGGTGGCTCCGGCATAAGCAGGGTAATTAGTAATGGCCGCGTATTTGAAAAGGGCGGCGTCAATTTTTCACATGTGTTTGGCGACTCCATGCCAGCGTCTGCAACTGCAGCAAGGCCAGAGTTGGCCGGCAGGGCTTATCAGGCTATGGGGGTATCGTTGGTCATACACCCGGTAAATCCTTTTGTTCCAACTTCCCATGCGAACTTCAGATTGTTTGTTGCAGAAAAAGAAAACGAAGAGCCCGTTTGGTGGTTTGGTGGCGGCTATGACCTAACTCCCTATTACGGATTCGATGAAGATTGCATTCATTGGCATCAACAAGCCAAACAGGCCTGTGAGGGATTTGGTGACAAATATTACCCCTTGTTCAAACAGCAGTGCGATGATTACTTCCATATAAAACACAGAAACGAGCCACGAGGAATCGGAGGTTTGTTCTTCGATGATTTTAATGAACTTGGGTTCGAGCGCAGTTTTGCCTTTGTACAATCTATGGCCGATAGTTATGTTAAAGCCTATTCGCCGATAGTTTCTCGTCGTAAAGACATAGAATTTTCACAGCAAAACAAACAGTTCCAGGAGTATCGACGCGGTAGATACGCAGAGTTTAATCTGGTTTATGATCGCGGCACCCTGTTTGGTCTTCAGTCAGGTGTTGGGCGTATTGAATCAATTCTCATGTCCTTACCACCCGTTGTTCGTTGGACTTACGATTGGAAACCCGAACCTGGAAGTGAAGAAGAAAAACTCTATACTCATTTTCTAAAACCAAAAGATTGGATTTAAAACTGTGCCTCATACTCGTTCTCACTATGCTGTCATCGGCAAGCCGGTCAAGCACAGCAAATCACCGCAAATACATTCCTTGTTTGCCCAACAATTCGGGCAGGAAATAAGCTACGAGGCAATTGAGGTAGAAGAGGAAAATGTCGAAACTTTTGTGGAGACATTTTTCGCAGGTGAAGGCGCGGGATTAAACATTACCGTGCCTTACAAAGAAAAAGCGTTTGCACTGGCGCTTGAGTGTTCCCCCCGAGCCGCTATGGCCAAAGCCGTTAATACCTTATTTCTTGATGATAAAAATAAACTGTGTGGAGACAATACCGATGGCCCCGGCCTTGTCACCGACATAAAAGTTAATCATAGTTTCGATATTAAAGACAAACGCATACTTATACTTGGAGCTGGCGGTGCCGTGCGCGGAGCATTGGCCGCTCTGGTTGAAGAACGCGCTGCTACAGTATCAATTGCAAACCGAACACTTTCACGAGCAAAGCAACTTTGCCAGGAGTTCGGACAGTTCACTAAAATGAGCGCTCATACCTACGAAGATATTGGTAAACAGCAGTTTGATTTGATTATTAATGGCACTTCCATGGGGCTTACGGGAGAGGTTCCTCCTGTTTCAGCAGAGCTAATTGCAACCGATTGCTGTTGTTATGACATGATGTATGGCGACAGTGATACAGCATTCGTAAGCTGGTCCAAACAAAATGGCGCAACACTTTCCCTTGATGGACTAGGCATGCTGGTAGAACAAGCCGCGGTTGCTTTTACGATTTGGCACGGAACCAATCCAGACACTGCTCCTGTTATCTCTCAGCTCAGAAACTTGAAGGCATAAAAAAAGGCCATCGGTTTAGCCGATAGCCTTTTTTGTAACTACTCTTGTAACTAATCTTATAACTACAGAAAAGAGTTAGTGTTCTACGGCTTCGCCGTGCTCTTCTCCGTGAAGATCATCCGGCCCAAGCGCAACCGCATCACGGTCGTGGCCCATATACTGATAGCGTGTGCCCGCCACGTAGTTCCCTTCTATTGTCATAAGTCCGATTAGAAGTAGAAGTGCTACTGGCGGCCCCAAAATGGTGAGAACCAAAGCCATTCTTTCCCATACAACATGCATAAAGATCGCGACAATAAAGCCGGCCTTTAAGACCATGAAAAGGAGTACCAAGGTCCAACGCATAGCACCTTGCACTTCAAAGAAATCGACCATATAAGAGCATGCACTCAGTACGAAAAGTAGTGCCCAAACCTTGTAGTAAACCCCAAGAGGATGTTGTTGACCTGCTTCAGATGACATCTCTGTCTCCTCTTACAATAAATAGAAAAATGCGAAAATAAATACCCAAACAAGATCCACAAAGTGCCAATACAAACCGGCAATCTCTACAACCTCATAACCTTTTTTGTCGTAATGCCCTGCCCTAACCTTAAAGGCAATCGTCAGCAAATAGATGACTCCGGCAGATACGTGTAATCCGTGGAAACCGGTGATCATAAAAAATACTGATCCAAACTGTGCCGCTCCAAACGGGTTACCCCAGGGCCGCACACCCTCTTCGACGATTAACTTGGTCCACTCAAAAGCCTGCATGCCAACGAAGGACATACCAAACAAAGCAGTAACAACCATCAACCAGAAGGTTCTTATCTTGTCTTTGCGGTAACCATAATTCACCGCCAATACCATCGTTCCTGAACTGGTTATCAAGATAAACGTCATGATTGCAATCAGGATTAACGGAATAGGATCTCCGCCAAAAGATAGAGCAAAAATTTCACTCTGTGGTGGCCACGGCTGTGTTGTAGACAGACGTACACTCAAATAACTGGTAAGGAAACAAGTGAAAATAAACGTATCACTCACCAGAAATATCCACATCATGGCCTTGCCCCAGGGCACATGATAAGCCTGTTTATCCGCAGACCAGTCGTCAACCAGGCTTTCTATGCCACGACTATCCGCTGTGTTTACCGCTGCTTCACTCATTCGTAATTCCCATTAACTTGATCTAAAATTTTTATAGTATTTATGTATTCGACAAAACTGCAAACATCAGCAACCACACAATTAACAAGAAGTGCCAATACAAAGTACAAAGTTCAATACTAAGGCGAAGGTCTTCCGGTTTTCCACCCGAAAGCAATCGAATAGAGCTTTTACTCCAAACCCATAAACCACCAAGCAAATGCAATGCGTGCAATCCGGTCAGTAGGTAGAAAAACGAATTTGCCGGATTGGACGCTACGTAATATCCAGATGCCTGCAGGCTTTGCCAGGTCAGCATTTGACCGGCAATAAAGAGTATGGCGAATATCCCGCCGCCTATAAACGCCGCTGTAATGTTCTTTCGATTGCCTGTGGAGACTATATTTCTCGCCACCTGAAACAGAACACTGCTGATTACAAGTAAGCCTGTGTTAATCCAAAGCTGTGAAGGCTCGGACAACGGTGTCCAGTCTGGTAATTCCATGCGAATGAAATAACTAACCGTGAACATTGAAAAAATCACGGATGCTATGACCAGAAAAACAACCAGAGCAACCTTTTCCGAAGCCGTATCGAATACGGCCTCAGCATCAAGGTCGCCAATAACACCTTTGTGCTCCCACGGCTTTACCGTAAGGGCTTTAAACAAACTCATGTATCAGCCTTTGATGCATCATGGTCCGGGTCGAAGTGTTCGTCATCAACAGTCGGTTCTTCACTCTCAGGTGTGTTCTGAGGAATAAAGTCCTGATGAGCACCGGGAACGCTGTAATCATAGGGCCAGCGATAAACGGTAGGTAATTCATCACCCCAGTTTCCGTGTATAGGAGGCGTGTCTGGTGTTTGCCATTCCAGTGAGGCAGAACCCCATGGATTTTGACCCGCTTTCTTGCCGTGTCGCAGGCTCCAGAAAATATTAACAAAGAACAGTATTTGCGAAGCACCAACCACCAAAGCCGCAATCGTAATCGCTGCATTGAGATCTTGCGCAGAGTCAGGAATAAAGTCTGTGCTACCCATTGCATAGTAACGACGTGGAACACCGAGGAAACCCAGATAATGCATAGGCAGGTATATCGCGTAGGTGCCAAGGAAAGTAAGCCAAAAATGCGCCTTCGCCAGACCTTCATGAAACATACGACCAGTGACTTTCGGGTACCAGTGATACAGAGCCGCAAATAACACAAGTACTGGTGAAACACCCATTACCATATGGAAGTGAGCAACTACGAAATAGGTATCAGAAAGCGGCATGTCAATCACCACATTGCCCAGAAACAGGCCCGTCAGGCCGCCATGGATAAAGGTGAAAATGAAGCCGATTGCAAAGTACATTGGCACATTCATGCGAATGTCGCCTTCCCACAAAGTTAAAACCCAGTTGTAGACTTTCAGTGCTGTAGGTACAGCAATAATCAGGGTAGTAGTGGCGAAGAAGAAGCCAAAATAGGGATTCATTCCACTGACATACATGTGGTGAGCCCACACGATAAAACTCAGTCCGCCGATGGCAATGATCGCCCATACCATCATACGATAGCCGAAAATATTTTTTCTGGCATGGGTGCTAAGCACGTCCGATACCAGGCCAAAGGCAGGAAGCGCTACTATGTATACTTCCGGGTGACCAAAGAACCAGAACAGATGCTGGAACAATATCGGACTGCCACCATTATAATCA